>NZ_CP159342.1:4282228-4893975 GCF_040499845.1 Micromonospora sp. CCTCC AA 2012012 | reverse complement strand
TGCGGCCGGTCTCCGGGTCGTCGTCCACGGCCGACTGGTAGCCCACGCCGTTGAGCAGGGCGGTGGCCCGGTCGAGCCCGTCGCGCCCGCGCAGCAGCAGCGACACCGCCTCCTCCGTGTCCTGCCGTTCCCGCTCGCCCGGATCGCGGTACGGCGCGGTGGGCTTGAGCTGCCGGACGAAGTCCTCGACGGAGGGGCCCGGGTCCCGCGGGCCCGTACCGCTCGG
This sequence comes from Micromonospora sp. CCTCC AA 2012012, assembly GCF_040499845.1. Lineage (NCBI taxonomy): Bacteria > Bacillati > Actinomycetota > Actinomycetes > Micromonosporales > Micromonosporaceae > Micromonospora > Micromonospora mangrovi. Next base: position 4,893,749 of record NZ_CP159342.1, on the reverse strand, counting down.
CTGGACCGCGGGGGCGGACGTCGGCACCGAGCAGCCGCCCAGCACGAGCAGGGCGGCGAAGAGACAGCTGGCGGCCGTCACGGCACGGCGCGGGCGGTTCCGGGACATCGCCCGGAGGGTACCGGGGTGCGGCGGCTGCGCGGGTGCCGGAGTCAGTCCCCGACGACGCGGCGCAGGTAGGGGTTGGTGAAGAGGCGGTCGGGGTCGAGGCGGTCGCGCACGGCCCGGAAGTCGGCGAACCTCGGGTACGCGGGCGCGAGCGACGCCGCGTCCCGGTAGTGCAGCTTCCCCCAGTGGGGCCGGCCGCCGAGTTCCGTCGCCGCCTCCTCGAACGCCCGGAAGTACGGCTCGTACGGCATCCCCACGTACTGGTGGATGGCCACGTACGCCGAGTCGCGGCCGTAGCCGTGCGACAGCCAGATGTCGTCGGCGGCGGTGAATCGCACCTCGACCGGGAAGAGCACCTTGAACGGCAGCCCGTCGACGATGCGGCGCAGCTCCTCCAGCGCGGTGGGGAGGACGGCGCGCGGGAGGGCGTACTCCATCTCCACGAAGCGGACCCGGCGCGGGGTGCAGAAGACCCGGTCGGACCGGCCGGTGTAGCTGCGTTCGGTGAGCGCGCGGGCGGAGACGGCGCTGATGCCGGGGGCCAGCGCCGGTACGGCGCGGCCGAGCCGGCAGGCTCCGGCGAAGACGGTGTTGGCGAGGAACTCGTCGTCCAGCCAGCCCCGCCACCGGGGCAGCGGCCGGTCGTCGGCGGGCACCCGGTCGTTGGTCTTCACCTGCACCCGGGAGGTGTAGGGGAACCAGTAGAACTCGACGTGGTCGTGCCCGGCGACCAGCGCCGGGAGGTCGCCGAGCACCGTGTCCAGCGGCGCCGGGCGTTCGTGGGCGCGGAGCACGAAGGCGTCGACGCAGCGCAGGGTCACCTCGACCAGGACGCCGACCGCGCCGAGGCCGACCCGGGCGGCGGCGAAGACGTCCGGGTGCGCGTCGGCGGAGCAGTGCAGCACCTCGCCGGTGCCGGTGACCAGGGTCAGCCCGACCACGAAGGTGGAGAGGCAGCCGAGTTTCGCCCCGGTGCCGTGGGTGCCGGTGGAGATCGCCCCGGCGATGGTCTGCGCGTCGATGTCGCCGAGGTTGGGCAGGGCGAGGCCGTGCCGCGCGAGCAGGTCGTTGAGGGCGTGCAGGGGCAGCCCGGCGGGCACGGTGACCAGCCGTCGGGCGGTGTCGACCGTGACGTCGGTGTGCAGGTCGGCGAGTTCCAGCCGGTGTCCGTCGGTGACCGCGGTGTCGGTGAACGAGTGGCCGCTGCCCACCGCCCGCAGCGTCCGACCGGCCGCCGCGGCGGCGCGGACGGCCGCGACGACGTCCCCGGTCGTACGGGGGCGCAGGATGGCGGTGGCCGTGCTGCGCTGGTTGCCGGCCCAGTTGGACCACTCGACTGCGGTACCGGGCATGGACGCTCCTCGACATGAATATGAACTGACTTCATATCAGGAACGTTGTACCTGGTAAATACCGCATTCGGGGTCCGCTCGTTGTACCGGTAGTCACAGACTCGTGACGTGCAGATATGTTCATCCGTCGAAGGGGGGTGGCGCCGAGTGTCCACACCAGCCGCCACGACCGGGCCGCTGCGCCGCGTACCGGTGCAGGGTCGAAGTGTCGCGCGGGTCCAGCGGATGCTGGACGCCTGCGCCGAGCTCGTCGACGAGGTGGGGTACGAGGGCTTGACCACGACCCTGCTCGCCGAGCGTGCCGAGGTGGCGATCGGGTCGGTCTATCAGTTCTTCCCGGACAAGCGGGCCATCGTCCAGGCGTTGACGCTGCGCACCATGGAGTCCTACCTCCAGCGGCTCGACGAGCGGTTCGCCTCGGACGACATGACCCACTGGTGGGACGGGGTCGACGCGGGGATCGACGAATACATCACGATGCACCGCACCGTCCCGGGCTTCCGTACCCTGCACTTCGGCGACGTGGTCGACCTGCACCTGCTCGACGAGCAGCGCGACAACAACGGCGTGATCGCCGACCAGCTGGCCCGGGTGCTGACCGAGCGGTTCGGGCTCTCTGACGTGCCCGACCTGCGGTTCCACCTGGAGGTCGCGGTGGAGGCCGCCGACGCCCTGATCAAGCTGGCGTTCCGCCGGCAGCCGGAGGGCGACGAGCGGGTGCTCGTCGAGGCGAAGGCGCTGATCCGGGAATACCTGCACCGGCAGGTCGACGCCCGCAGCGGGGTCACCCAGACCGGCTGAACGGCGGCGCCGCCGGGCCGCTACAGGAAGGCCCGGCCCTCGCCCCGGTAGGTGGGGACGGTCGTCACCACGGCGTCCCCCTCCACCAGGTGCACCTCGTTGACGTGCTCGCAGAGCTCACCGGCCTTGGCGTGCCGGAACCAGACCCGGTCACCGACCCGCAGGGTGGTCGCCGCGGCACCGGTCAGCGGGGTCTGCACCTCGCCGGCCCCCTCCGCGCCGAGCAGCTTCAGGCCCGTCGGCAGCCAGGGCAGCGGCAGCCGGCTGTCGGCGGCCGGGCCGGAGGCGATCCAGCCGCCACCGAGCACGGTGGCCAGGCCGGGTGCCGGCCGGCGGACCACCGCGCAGGCGAAGAAGGCCGCCGGGGTGGGGCGCCAGGCACGGTACGCGTCGAAGAGCGTCGGCCCGTACAGGCCCGATCCCGCGGTGACCTCGGTGACCGCGGGATCGGCGCTGGTGGCGGCCACGCTGCCGGTGCCGCCGCCGTTGACGAACTCCAGGTCGGCGTGCTGGCGGACGGCGGTGACCGCGGCACCCCGGCGGGCCAGCAGTTCCCGGTACGACCCACGCTGGGCCACCCGGATCGCCCGCCCGAGCAGCGCCTGCCCGGGGGGTGCGTCGCCGAGGCCGGCGATCTGTGCCTCGTACGCCATCAGGCCGACCAGCCGGAAGCCCGGCCGGCCGGCGACGGCGGCGGCGAACGCGCCGGCGGCCCGGGCGCTGTGCAGCGGTGAGCGGCGCACGCCGACGTGCACCCGGCCGCGCAGGGGTCGCCAGGAGGCGTCCAGGTCGAGGCAGACCCGCAGCTCGGCGCGGTGCCCGGGGGCGCGGACGGCGTCGATCAGGTCGAGGTGTTCGGTGCTGTCGACCATCAGGGTGACCGTGCCGGCGAGGGCCGGGTCGGCGGCCAGCTCGGCCAGCGCCGCCCGGTCGGCGGTCGGGTAGGCCACCAGCACGTCGGTCGACACGCCGGCCCGGGCCAGCCAGATCGCCTCCGGCAGGGTGAAGGCCATCACGCCCCGCCAGCCGGGCCGGTCCAGGGCGCGGGTCAGCAGGTCACGGACGCGGACGGACTTGCTCGCCACCCGGACGGGCTTGCCGGCGGCGCGGTGGGCCAGCGCGGTCGCGTTGGCGTCGAAGGCGGCGAGGTCGACCACCGCGTACGGCGGGTCGAGGTGCGCGGTCGCCCGGTCGAGGCGATCACGAAGCTTGTCACTACCGGTGGCCACGTCTGCACGCTAACTGTCTGGGCGTCAATGCGAAATACCCTCGCGTCTGTCCGGGCTGTCTCGGGTGGCTCCGGCGGCCTAGGCTCGGCGAGCAGCAATGTCGCGGGCGGGGACGCTCCCCGCCGGGACTAGAGTGTTCCACCGGAGATGCCCAGCTCTGGGCCGGCACGTGGAGGTACGGCCATCGAAAGCCAGAAGAACGGCGAGTCGCCCGGCGTGTCGTCGCCCGGCGCCCAGGGCGACCCGTCCGGGGCCGCCGCGATCCGCTCGGTGCTGCGCATCCGGCCCTTCCGCCGACTCTGGATCGTGCTCGGCGCGGCGTCGTTCGGTGACTGGCTCGGCCTGCTCGCCACCTCCGTCTTCGCCGCCTCCCAGGTGCAGGGCAGCACCGCCAAGGGCGCCGCGTTCGGCAGCCTGATCGCGATCCGGCTGCTGCCGGCGCTGCTGCTCGGGCCGGTGGCCGGCGTCTTCGCGGACCGGTTCGACCGGCGCTGGACCATGGTCATCTGCGACCTGCTGCGCTTCGTGCTCTTCGCCTCCATCCCGCTCTACGCGCTGACCGGCGCCGGAGGTGGCCTGGTGGTCGGCTGGGCGCTGATCGCCACCTTCCTGATCGAGTCGGTCACCCTGCTGTGGATCCCGGCCAAGGAGGCCGCGGTCCCCAACCTGATCCCGCGCGCCCGGCTTGAGGCGGCCAACCAGCTCACCCTGATCACCACGTACGGCCTGACCCCGATCGCCGCGGCCATCGTCGCGGCCGTGCTCGACCGCACGGTGCGGGGACTGGTCGGCGGCGAGCTGCCGAGCTGGGCCGAGCCGGCGCAGCTGGCGCTCTGGGTCAACTCGTTCTCGCGACTGGCCACCGCGCTGGTCGTCGCCTTCGGGATCAAGGAGATCAGCCAGTCCCGGGGTGGCGAGCGCGAGCAGACCGAGCAGAGCATGTTCCGCCAGTTCGTCGAGGGCTGGAAATACATCAGCCAGACCCCGCTGGTCCGCGGCCTGGTGCTGGGCATCTTCGGGGCGTTCGCCGGCGGCGGCATCGTGATCGGCATGGCGAAGTTCTTCGCCGCCTCGCTCGGCGCCGGCGACGCCGCGTTCTACCTGCTCTTCGGCGCGATCTTCGTCGGCCTGGCGGTCGGCATCGGGCTGGGCCCGATGATCGTGCGGGACATGTCCCGGCGGCGCTGGTTCGGCATGAGCATCGTGCTGGCCAGCGCCTCGGTCCTGGTCCTCGCCTTCGCCATCCACCTGTCGATGGCGATCCTCGGCGCGATCCTGGTCGGCGCGGGCGCCGGCATGGCCTTCCTCGCCGGCACCACCCTGCTCGGCGGCGAGATCGCCGACGAGGTACGCGGCCGGGTCTTCGCCGTGGTGCAGATCGGCACCCGGCTGGTGCTGATCCTGGCCATCACGCTCAGCAGCCTCCTGGTCGGCGTCGGCGGCTCCCGCCGGCTGACCATCGCCGACCTGGGCATCTCGGTCTCCTCCACCCGGCTGCTGCTGCTCGCCGCCGGTGCCGCCGGCATCTTTGCCGGGATCAGCGCCTTCGGCCAGATGGACGACAAGAAGGGCGTGCCGGTCCTGGCCGACCTCTGGGGCTCGATCCGGGGCCGGCCGCTGATGCCGGCCGAGCACTTCGTCTCCAGCGGCCTCTTCGTGGTCTTCGAGGGGGGCGAGGGCGCCGGCAAGTCGACCCAGCTCGCCGCGCTCGCCGAGCGGCTGCGCGCCGAGGGGCGCGACGTGGTGGTCACCCGGGAGCCGGGGGCCACCGCCGTCGGCGAGCGGATCCGCGCGCTGGTGCTCGACCCGACCGGCGAGGCCGCCCCGTCGCCCCGCGCCGAGGCCCTGCTCTACGCCGCCGACCGGGCGCACCACGTCGCCACGGTGGTCCGGCCGGCGCTGATCCGGGGTGCCGTGGTGATCAGCGACCGGTACGTCGACTCGTCCCTGGCGTACCAGGGTGCCGGTCGTACGCTGCCGGTGCAGGAGGTCTCCTGGCTCTCCTCGTGGGCCACCGGCGGGCTCAAGCCCGACCTGGTGGTGCTCCTCGACGTCGACCCGCACACCGGGCTGTCCCGGGTCGAGTCCCGCAACGCCGGCACCGACCGCCTCGAAGCCGAGTCGATCGCCTTCCACGAGCGGGTCCGGTACGCCTTCCTCGACCTCGCCGCCGCCGACCCGAAGCGCTACCTGGTGCTGGACGCCGCCCGCCCGGCCGAGGAGATCGCCGCGGCGGTCGCCCGCCGGGTGGACGAGTTCCTGGTGGACCCGGCCGGCATCGTGCACCCCCGACCGGCCCAGGGCCCGGACACCTCGGTCCAGCCCGAGTTATCCGACACGGAGCTGGTGAGCATGGAGCGCCACACCTGATGCCGGACGTCTTCGCCGACCTGGTCGGTCAGGACGAGGCGGTCACCACGCTGCGCCGGGCCGCCACCTCGGCCGCCGCCGGACTGCGCGCCGCCGGGGTGGCTCCGGCGGGCGTCGAGCCGGCCGGTCCCGACCCGGGGGCGGGGATGACCCACGCGTGGATCTTCACCGGGCCGCCGGGCTCCGGCCGGTCGGTGGCGGCCCGCGCCTTCGCCGCCGCCCTCCAGTGCGTGCACGGCACCGGCTGCGGCGAGTGCCCCGGCTGCCACACCACGCTGGCCGGCACCCACGCCGACGTCCGGCTGGTGGTGCCGGAGGGGCTCTCCATCGGCGTCAACGAGATGCGCGCGCTGGTGCTCCGCGCGGCGAGCACCCCCTCCGGCGGACGCTGGCAGGTCGTCATCATCGAGGACGCCGACCGGCTCACCGAGGCGGCCGGCAACGCCCTGCTCAAGGCGATCGAGGAGCCGCCGCCCCGGACGGTCTTCCTGCTCTGCGCCCCGTCCGTCCACCCGGACGACATCTCGGTGACCATCCGGTCGCGCTGTCGGGTCGTACCGCTGGGGCAGCCGTCGGCGGCGGCGGTGGCCGACGTGCTCGTACGCCGGGACGGGATCGCGCCCGACGTGGCGCAGTGGGCCGCGGCGGCGGCGCAGGGGCACGTGGGCCGGGCCCGGCGGCTGGCCCGCGACCCGGAGGCCCGGCAGCGGCGCGACGCGGTGCTCGCGGTGCCGCGCCGGCTGACCGGGGTGGGTGCGGCCTTCGACGCCGCCTCGGCGCTGATCGAGGCGGCCGAGGCGGAGGCCGCGGCGTCGGTGGCCGAGGCCGACGAGTCCGAACGGGCGGCGTTGCAGACCGCGCTCGGCGCGGGCGGCACCGGGCGCGGCGCGGCCGGTGCGATGCGCGGCGCCGCCGGTCAGCTCAAGGAGCTGGAGAAGCGGCAGAAGTCCCGGGCCACCCGAGCCCAGCGGGACGCCCTGGACCGGGCCCTGGTCGACCTGGCCGGCTTCTATCGGGACGCGCTGACCATGGCGCTGCGGGCGCCGGTCGAGCCGGTGCACACCGACACCGCCGAGGTGGCCCGGGCGGGCGCGCAGAAGTGGGACGCCGAGGGGGCGCTGCGCCGGCTGGAGGCCGTCCTGGAGTGCCGGGCGGCGATCGAGGCGAACGTCAAGCCGCGGATCGCGGTCGAGGCGATGATGCTCGCCCTGTGGCGCGGCTGACCGTCGTCCAACCGTCATCCACAGGGCATCGACAGTCGCAATTGACGTGCGGTACGGTCCGGTGTGCCGTGGTGACGGTGGCGGCACGCTGAGTGAGTGACGGCCGTCTGCCGGGGAGGAGTCCGCCGATGCCGCGGGGGGAGATCGACGAGGCCTGGATCGAGGAGGCGGTGCGGCGCTACCGGCGCATCGAGTCCCTGCAGGCCGAGTTCGACCAGGCGGTGGCGACGGTCGAGGTCACCGTCCGCTCGCCCGACGGGCTGGTCGAGGTGGTGGTGACGGCCGGGGGGCGGATCACCGACGTGCGCTTCCTCGGCCCGCTGCACCAGCGCAACCCCCGGGACGTGGCCGGGTCGGTGCAGGCCGCGGTCACCGCCGCGGCCGACGCCGCCCAGTGGGCGCGGGAGAAGCTGCACAACGAGACCTTCGCGACCTACCGTCCCCTCGCGGGAGCCTGAGGTGGAGAGCCTGCGCACCCTGGCCGCCCGCCTCGACGAGGCGAGCGCCGTCCTGGCCACCCTCGCCCACACGGTCACCGCGAGCGACCCGCCGCACCCCGCCTTCGGCGCGCACGCCCCGGGGCGCCCCGGCGAGATCGGGCGGGCCCTGCACCGGCAGTGGACCACCGCCACGGGCGACCGGGCCCGGGAGGCCAGCGCCGCCGCCGCCCGGCTGGCCGCCGCCGCGGCCGCCCTGCGCAGCGCCGCCGACCGGTACTCCGACACCGACGACGCCGTCCGGCGCCGGCTGGCCCGGGAGGCGTGATGGACGCGCTGGACCGGCTCGCCGAGCCCGGCCTCGACCTGCTGGGCCGGGTCGACACGCTGCTCGCCTCGGGGGTGCCCGAGACGCACCGGCTCTGGCCGCTGCTGCGCCGCATGCAGGTGCTCCCCGGCGACGCGGTGCGTGGCTTCCTCGAACTGCATCCCGCGCCGCTGGCGACCGCCGGCCACGCCGTGCGCCGGCTCGTCCGGGGGTACGACGACGCCGGCGCCACCCTCGCCGACCCGGTGGCCTGGTCCGGCCCGGCCGCCTCCGCGTACGACGAGGCCCGCGGCGCGCTGCTGCGACACCTCGACGAGGGTCCGGAGAGCCTGGTGGGGCGGCTGGAGTCGACGGCGGGTTACGCCGACGCGCTGGCCGACTGGGTGGAGGGCAGCCGGCTCGCCCTGGCCCGGGCGTTGGCCGACGTGCTGCGTTCCGCCGAGGCGGTCACCGTGCTCGCCGCGACCCGGCCCGGGGTCGACGCCGACCCCGCCGGGGTGCTGGCGGCGGCCGAGATCGCGGTACGGGTGCTCTCCGTGCTCGGGGTGGCCTACGACGGCGCGGAGACCCTGCTGCGGCAGTGGGGGCCCAGCCTCGCCGAGACGACCTGGCGGGACCGCCCGGTGAACGCCCCCCGCTATGGCGGCACCACCCGGATCGGTCGCTGACCCGTCCCGGTGCCGGTACGCCGGAAACGGCCACGGCGTCGCGCTGCAGGCCGGCGTGAACCGGCTGCGGCGACGACGCCGTGGCTTCCCCTGCACCCCCCGCAGGTCTGTGTTCACTCAACGCTGTCGGCCGGCGTTTGTCCCCCGTGTCGGCCAGGAATCAGCCGTCCGGGCGAGGGTCAACGACACGACGGGTCGGGTGCCGGTCGGTCGAGTCGACAATCGTTGATCGCTGCGCGGTGTGACCGGGTGACGACGCCCGGACGGGCCGGTGCCGGTCCGCCGTCGTAGGGTGAGGGGCATGGGCATGCTCTGCGCGGTCAGCTTCAACCGGTACGGGCGCCTCTACTACCTCGACCCCGGTGAGTTCCGCCCCCAGGTCGGCGACCGGGTGCTGGTGCCCACCGACGACGGGCCCGAGGTGGCCGAGTGCGTCTGGGCCGCCCAGTGGGTCTCCGAGGAGACCGACGGCTTCCCCCGGCTGGCCGGGCTGGCCGGCGAGGAGGACCTGCGCCGCGACGAGTTGCTGCGGCGGCGCAAGGCGGAGGCGAAGGTGGCCGCGAAGCGGCTGATCCGGGAGCACGGCCTGCCGATGAAGGTGGTGGCCGTGGACCACGTGTTCGGCCCTCCGGAGACCGGCAGCGACCGGACCACCGTCTATTTCACCGCGCCGCACCGGGTGGACTTCCGGTCGCTGGTCCGTGACCTCGGGGCCACCCTGCACTGCCGGGTCGAGCTGCGGCAGCTCTCCGCGCGGGACTCGGCGCGGGTCCAGGGCGGGATCGGCTCCTGCGGCCGTGACCTCTGCTGCGCCACCTTCCTCAACGACTTCGAGCCGGTCACCATCCGGATGGCGAAGGATCAGGACCTGCCGTTGAACCCGCTGCGCATCTCCGGCGCGTGCGGCCGGCTGATGTGCTGCCTCAAGTACGAGCACCCGCTGTACCAGAAGTTCCAGGAGTCCGCCCCGCCCGTCGGCAGCCGGGTGACCACCCCCGAGGGCGACGGTCGCGTGGTCGGCCACAGCGTCCCGCGCGACGCGGTGACCGTCCGCCTGGACGCCGACGGCTCCCGCTGCTCCTGCAGCCGAGCCTCCGTCTGCGCCCCCCGCCAAGCCCACGACCAGCACTACCCCGCCTGACCCCCCCACCCCCGGCCCCCGCTCACCGCGCTGCCGCTCACCGCGTTGATCAAGAAGTTTGCGTCACCGGGAGGGCCTTTTCCTGACGCAAACTTCTTGATCAACGCGGGCGTGGGCGGAGGCGGTGGGGAGGGGAGTGGGTCAGGTGAGGGTGATGGGAGGTTCGGCGAGGTGGGGGGTGAGGGGGTGCTGGGGGGTGAGCCAGGAGGCGGTGGGGGACTGGTCGGGGTTGAGCTGCCAGGCGTGGGAGACCTTGTCCACGGCGATCGGATAGATCGTGAGGGTGCCGTCCGGGTCGATCCGCATCCGGAGGAAGGACTTCGAGTCCTCGATGCCCTGGCCGGCGAAGAGCTCGTTGACGTTCACCCCGAACGCCCCCGCCACCAGCAGGTACAACGCGACCAGCTGGCTGGAGACCAGGCCGATCACCGGGCCGTACACGACGACGGCGGCGACCGCCGGCAGCGGCCAAGGCCAGTAGTAGAGGGGCAGCGACAGCCAGGCCCAGGTGCCCAGGGCGGCCAGCGCCACATGGGCCAGGCCGTGCCCGACGCCGAGGATCCAGTGCCGGACGTGCCGTTTCCCGCCGGCGCTGGGCGGCTTGGCGAAGAACGCCGCACTCAGCATGGTCACCACGAACATGATCACCAGCGGCACGCTGAACAGCCGCTGCTCGGTGGGACCCGCCCGGTGCGCGGCCACCCCGGCCATCGCCAGCATCAGCAACGTGTGCAGCGTGCCGAGCAGGGTCGTGAAGCCCGGGTTGCGGAACGGCAGCCGGGCGAAGATGCCCCAGCCGTAGCGCCGGGAGCGGGCCGCGTCGGGAAAGCGGGCCACCAGGTCGTACGGGCGGGTGCGGCTGGCCCGGCGGGACGGGGTGTCCCGCGGCGGCACCTCGATCCGCTCCGGCAACTTGTGGGTGGGGTAGAGGTAGGCGCCGCCACCGCCACAGGTGATGAGCTGCCGGTCCGGGCCGGTGTAGCGGGCGTAGTGGTGCAGATCGCCGGAGAGCAGCAGGCGGACCTGCGCACCCGTCGGGGCGATGATCGTACGGATGAAGTAGTCGACCGAGTCGTACGCCGTGGGGTGGTCGACGGCCTTGACCCAGGTCGGTTCCGGCACGGCCAGGATCACCTTGCAGCGCGGGGTGAGCTTCCGGGCGACCTCGTCGAAGTAGGTGAGCTGCGGATCGTCCAGGTACGACCCGGACTGGTCGTCCAGGCCCAGCAGCCACCAGCCCCCCGGCAGCTCCACCGCGAAGTACGAGCGGGACTGCCCGGTGCCCCAGCCGCCGAAGTGCCGGTCCCTTGACCGGACGAAGAGCCGCAGGAAGGCGGTCAGACCGTCGTACCAGTCGTGGTTGCCGGGGACCGCGAAGAGGGTCGGCCGCTCGGGCGGCGAGGCCGGCAGCGCCGCCTGGTACGGCCCCTTCGCCCGGTCCTCGTACGCCTCGTAGGACGCCGACGGGTAGACCTGGTCGCCCCCCATCACCAGGGTCTGCGCCCGGGGCAGCCGATGCCCCGCCACCTCCAGCTCCGCCTGCGCCAGCAGGTACGCCACCGAGTAGGTGGCGTCGAAGCCGTCGCCCAGGTCCGCCACGTAGTCCAGCCAGAGCCCGCCGTCCGGCCCCACCTGGTGGAAGATCCCGTCCCCGAACGCGTTCTGCAACTCCCGCTTGTCCAGGTACGCCCCGAACAGCATCGCCAGCAGCGTCCGGATGCCGGTGCTGATCAGCAGGAACGGTGCCAGCCACGGCACCGGCTTGCGCGGGGTGAAGCCCAGCTCCAACGGATCGAGGCTCAGCGGCCGGCGGGCGGCCCGCTCGCCCGGGTGCGCCTCGGGGATCGGCTGCTGTTCCGGTACGCGATCGTCGCTCACCCGCCGCAGGGTAGTCCTGACCGACTGCGAGCGGTGTCCGGTGAACGTACCGAAGATGCCGTGGTGTCCGGGTCCGGGGTGTGGGGGGATCCCGTTCGGCCGGCGGTGCGGGTGTGCCGTACACTTGACGATCGTTGCCGCCTTAGCTCAGTCGGCTAGAGCGACGCACTCGTAATGCGTAGGTCGACGGTTCGATTCCGTCAGGCGGCTCGGTACAGAAGCCCAGGTCATCGACCTGGGCTTCGCCGTTTCCCGAGGTCGACAACAGCGCCTCCAGCGGTGCCAGTCCGCAAATAGTCCGCATCCCGCGCGGCGACCGCCTCATCCAGCCGGTTGGCGACCGCGTCCAGGTCGTCACCGAAGAGGCCGGCGTACACGTCCAGCGTCATCGACGCCGAGGGGTGCTCGAGCATCCGCTGCACCGCCTTGACGTTGGCGCCCGCCGCCACGGCCAGACTCGCCGCCGTGTGCCGCAGGTCGTGCGGAGTCAGGCCCGCCGAGGCAGCGGCCGACGCGAAGACCCGAGAACGGAAGTTGGGGTTGCGCAGCGGCCCACCGTTCGGAGCCGTGAACACCAGAGCGTCCCGGCGTTTCCCGGCGAGGTGCGCAGCCTGTCACGATGAGCGGCGTGGGGGAATGGGACGAGATTGACGTACTGATCGTTGACGGCCGAGAAGTGCAGGCAGTGCGCAAGATTCTTGAGAATCGCGGATGCGCCCTGCCGGAGGCTTACCGGCTGTTCGAGGAGCGCTGTGAGGCGGTGAGGTCCAAGACGACCGGGCGCGATCCGGGGGTGAGCAGCAAAGACGATCACGCGACACCGCCCCCGCTGAACTGACCGTCGATCACCCGGAGTCGGCCGTAGGTGCGGGCCATGTCCCGCATCCCGTCGCCAAGAACCAGGTCCACCTGCGCGGTTTCGGCCAGGCATAGGCCGATGCGGGTGGGGAACAGGTCGGAACGGCAGGACTTCCTTGCGCGGGTCCTGAATCGCGGCCAGGACGTGCACCCCGACCGCCCGACCCTGGCTGAGCAGGATCGTTGAGCGCGGCCTTGATCCGGTCCGTCAACTTCCGGCCTGTCAGGTTCGCCAGCTCGTCGATCACCACGACGATTGAATCCACGGGCACATCGGTGCGCCCTCGGGGCCTGCTCACCCGGACTAGCCTCGTTGGCGTGTCCGTTGATGATCTTCCGTTGCCTCCCGCGTTCGAAGTGGTCACGGCCTGGGCCGGTACCGGGCGAGTGGTGCGTGCCACCGAGCTGGACGTGGCGATGTGGCGGCTTCCCGAGCCGCAGAAAACGGCGCTGGTCTCCACTGGCGTACCGCTGATCGATGACCTCGTGGGTGCGGTGTCATTTCAAGCAGAGCCGACGATGTACCGGTTGGCGAACTCCGACGACCCGCGCTGGGTGTACGGTGCCGCACCGGGGACCGGTGAGGTGCAGATATGGTCGTCGGACGGCAGCGCCGGTTTCGTCAACTCAACGATCATCCACTGGCTGTGCTCGCTGCACATGGTTGGTAGCTGGCTGACCAGCTCAACTGTCATAGACCGCTGGGACGAGGAAGAGCAGGCCGAAGAGCAGGCGCTCGCGGAGATGGCCGACCTGTTGGAACGCATCCGGGATCTTGACCCGCCGGCGTTCGGGGACGGTGACCATAGAAGCTACTTCTGGCCCGGAGTGCTCGACCGGTGGCTCTACTGATCGATGGATGCTCTGTCCTCCACCGCTACCAGCGCGCGGAGGCGTCGCAGTTCAGTCGGCGGACGGGGTCGCGCATCAGTCGTCGGCCTGGGCTAGGGCGGTGCCGCTGACGGCCGCTCAGCGCTGGCGGAATACCTGGATCGGAGAGTTCACCCAGAACTGCATTCCCATGCGGCCCTCGACGGTCAGATCCGGACGCAGCTGCTGCAGCGCTTCGACCAGACCCTTGGCGGCCGGACCCTGCGGCAGGCGCAGGTGCGTGTCGCCGCACTCGATCACGACCAGCTGCTTGAGCCTCGAGCTGCGTACGCCAGTGAGAAGGCTGATTGGCACCTCCGCGCTGCCGAGTGGTCCACGCCAGCTCAAAGTCGTGGCGGTGAGCTCCGCGGTCCGGGCGTACCGCAGGTATGTCCACAGCAGAGCGCCGGCCAGCAGGGCGCCCAAGACGCTGACGTAGGACGTCGGGGCCGACCGCAGCGAGATCACGTACAGATTGACCACCATCGCGCTGGTGAAGAACACCAGAGGGAAGTAGTAGGCAGGGGTGGGGCGGACCACACCCACGACGGAAGGGGTCACGAACCCGATGGTCGCACACGCCGGCCGCTGTCGTACGACCGTGTAGAACACAATGGAGAGTCGTCCGCTGTCCGCACCGACGCAGGGTGTTGACTCTCTGGTCCATGTCCCGTGCTGCGAGAATTATGCCCGTCACCGCTGTGCGGTGGGCCGGACGACGATCTCGTTGATGTCGACCTGATCCGGCTGGGTGATCGCGTACGCGATGGCGTCCGCGATCGCCGCGGGATCCAGCGCCATGGCGTCGCGGCTGGCCAACAGCGTGGCGCGTGCGTCGGGGTCGGCGACCGCGTTGACGAAGTCGGTGTGTACGAATCCAGGGGAGACGACGGTGACGCGCATCGCGTCGCCGACCTCCTGCCGCAGCCCTTCACAGACCGTACGCACGGCCGTCTTCGTCGCGGAGTACACCGCCTGCCCGGGGACGGTGCGGTACGCGGCGGTGGAGGCCACCGTCACCAGGTGTCCGAATCCCTGGCGGCGGAAGACCGGCAGCGCTGCGGCGATGCCGTGCAGGACACCGCGCAGGTTGACGTCGATCATGTCGTCCCACTCGTCGACGCGTAGGTCGTCCAGCGGGGAGATCGGGCCGACGCCGGCGTTGTTGACCAGGACGTCCAGCTGGCCGAATTCGGCGACCGCCGTGTCGACCATGCGGATGAGGTCGTCGCGGCGCCGTACGTCGGTCGCCAGGGCGACGGCGCGGCCGCCGCGTCCGCGGATGTCACCGGCGAGTTGCTCGACGCGGTCGCTCCGCCGGGCGCCGAGGACGACCGTCGCCCCGCGAGCGGCGACGGCCAGCGCGGTGGCCCGGCCGATTCCGCTGCTGGCGCCGGTGATGGCGATGACCTTGTGCCGGATATCTGTCTTCTCTGCGCTTGTCATGGTGGTGCTTCTCCTCGGGGGTTGCTGTGCCGGCCGCACGGCCGGCCCTGCGCGGTTCTGGATGGGGAGTGGGTTCAGGGCCTACTTGTCGGACTCGGACCTGCCCCGTGGGTCAGACCTGGGCCATGCCGCCGTCGACGAACAGCTCGACGCCGCGAATGAAACCGGCGTCGTCGCTGGCGAGGAATGCCGCGACCATGGCGATCTCGCGTGGGGCGGCGATACGTCCGATCGGGCTGCCGGTGACGACGGCCACCTCGTCCTGTTTGTCCTGCACGTTGTGTCTCCTCTCGCGCACACGCGCCGCCCACCTCTCCGGGGGAGCTGACGGTGGCTAGGATGGAAGAGTAAGCGGACAGGTGTCCGCATGCCTTCGACGTTAGCGGACACCTGTCCGCTTGGCCAGCGAACAGGAGTGACATGGATCGCAGCACCGGTGACCAGTCGCCACCCGGTGCGCGGCGGGGCCCGATCCGGCGGACCGATGCCGAACGCAACAGGACCCGAATCCTCGACACCGCGCGCGCCGCCCTGGAGCAGGACCCCGACGCCTCGATGCAGTCGATCGCCAAGCTAGCCGGCATCGGTCAGGGCACCCTGTACCGCAACTTTCCCCACCGCAAGGCGCTCGTCCTGGCAGTGCACCGTCGCGACGTCCAGGACCTCATCGACGCCGCACCCCGACTGGCCGCAGGCAGTCCTCCGCTCGAAGCGCTACGGCGGTGGCTGGATGAACTGGGCAGCTACGGCAGGATCAAGCACGGCCTGGCCGGTGCCCTGAACAGCTCCACCAGAGAACAGCTCGCCACCGAGGGGTACGACCCGGTCGTCGACGCCATGGGCACGTTGCTGCGCGCCTGCCAGCAGGCTGGCGAGGTGCGCGCCGACGTGACCGCCGACGACCTCCTGCTGCTGGTCGGCTTCCTCTGGCGCATCAGCCCGGACGAGAACTTCGAGACCCGCAGCAGCCACCTGCTCGACCTCGTCATGGACGCGCTGCGACGACCCGCCGACTAGTGCGGATCTCGCTCAGGCGGCGTCCATCATCCACACGGGATGAACCTGGTCTGCCTGTGAGACCGCCGGATCCACGGTTATCACCGGAGGTTATGGGCAGGCCCGGGCGGCCATGGCGGTGAGACCGAGCGAGCCAAGGGAATCCACCAGGGCATCCCAATACCAGCCGATCCGAGGAACGACCAAACCGCTGGAAGCCTCTGACGTCTCCGCATCCGGACTGAAGGAGAGCAGCTTGTGCTCGGGAAGGATCGTCACCGATCCTGCTCGCTCGACATCTGGCCAAGAAACATGGAAGCCGACTGAATTTCCGGCCCGAAGAGATCGCGAGAGGTCTTCCAGGATCTGCTCCCGGTCCGTCAGTCGACCATACTTCCATTCGAATAGACCGTTTGAATTATCCATGTACGACAAAAGGCTCCCGCTGGACAGTTCACAGCTGCTTCTCGCCAGCGAGTCGACAATCACGGAGAGTGGAGGAAGCTCTTCGAACGTCAGGTCGATGTCACATGTCCGGCTCACAACACCCACCCCTCCACGTCGACGGATCGACAGTCCACCCCTGGTCGAGGTCCCTGCGCCGGCTGCAACAGTAGGTCGCTCGGCTGGCTGGCCGGGGCGCGCCGACGGTCGGTGGCGCGCCCCGCCCAGGTCAGGCCAGGCGACGTGCGCGGGTGGCGGTCACGTTCGCGGTGCCACTGGTGGACAGGCCGGAGATCAGGTACGCCCGGTAGGTCCCGTCGGGCAGCACGGTCCACAGGTCCGGGGTGCCGTCGAGGTTGACGTCGGCGGCCTGGAGGGTGCTGATCGTGACGCCGGTGTTCCAGTTCGCCGCCACGTGGTACTGGGTGTGGGTCAGGGAGCCGGTGCCGTCACCGTTGTCGACCATGGTGACGCCGGTCCACAGGTAGAGGTCGCCGGTGGTGGCGTTGCGCAGGAAGAGCGCGACGCCGGAGCCCGTCTGGGTGCTTGCGATGCTCCAGTTCTGCCAGTCGGTGCCGCCGGCCGGGGTGGGGTTGGTCAGCGTGGTGGTGCCGAAGTAGAGGCCCGGCGCGCCGAAGCTGGGGTGGTAGCCGAGGCGGTAGCCGTTGGTGGCGTCACCGGAGATCCCGAGCAGGTCCGGGATGCCGTTGTCGACGCCGTCGGCCTGGAATGCGTTCGCCAGCGTCAGCGGGATGTTGCCGTTGGCGTCGAGGAGATAGTCCGGGCTGACGTACGCCGTGTTCCCGCTGACCGGGTCGAGCATCGTGCCGTCGCCGGCGCCCTTGATGAAGGCGGCGTCGCCAGCGTAGACGCCGGCCGGGTAGTAGACGAGGAAGTCTTCCTCGGTGCCGCCGAAGAAGCGGCCGGTGATGGCCTGTCCGCCGTCGAACTCGCTGGCGGACCAGGTGCCGCCGAAGCCGTTGCCGCGCAGGCCGATGTTGGTGGCTGGTGTCTGCACCTGGCCGGTGCCGACGCCGGTCCTGCGGGACGTGACACCGAGCGCGGACCAGACGCCGGAGGCGAGACCGGTGCCCGGACCACCGACGGTGACCAGGTCGGCGACCGCGTCACCGTTGAGGTCCTTGTCGACCGGGCTGGTGGTGACGGTGGGTGCGGGCTTCGGCGCGGCCTGGGCCGGCAGGGCCGGGGCGAACGCGCTCAGCGCGAGCACCGCGGGTGCGGTCCAGGTGAGCAGGCGACGGGAGCTGATGGAATTCGTCATGGTTTCCCCGTGGTGTGAGGCGACATCGACTGACTACACGCCGAGCCGGGTCACAAAGTTGCACCGTCTCGACTGCCGCTCTGACTCATCACGACGCGCGGAGCCCCACCGTCACGCTCGCCGAGGGAGGTCGCGCACTCCGTGCCGAGGCCCAGCGGATCCCGCCGGCCATCGTCGAACCTCTGGGCATGCCCGTCGTGGATCTCAAGCGGTTGCACGGCGCCCCGACCGAGGTCATCGAAGCGGCGCGGCGGGCGTCGAAGGCGAGCCCGACGCCCGCCGACCGCGCGGACTGAACCACGCCGACACGACGACGCCCGGCGGACCGGGAGCGGTCCGCCGGGCGTCGCCGGCAGGGAAGGACGTACGTCAGATGGTGCGGCGCGGGTCCGTCGGGTAGGCGGTCGTGCCGGGCTCCGGAACCACCTCGACGTCGGTCACCACGTACTCGGTCTCGGTCTCCGGGGTGGTGGTCGTGGTGGGGGTGTCGTCGCCCGAGCGGTGCTTGGCGAGCGCCGCGGCACCCGCCGCCGCCGCGGTGGCAGCTACCGCGCCCGCGGCCACAGCCTTGCCGGATACGCCGGCCTTGCCGTCGTCACCCATCGAGGAGGCGGCGTGCTCCACGCCGGGGGTGCCCAGGTTGCGGCCCTCGTCGACGCTGCCGCGCCAGGCGCCCGTCTCGACGCCCCGGCTCTCGATGTACGACTTGAACTTCTCCAGGTCGGACTCGGCCTGCTTCTCGACGATGTTCAGCTTGTCGCCGGCCTTCTCGACCAGGCCCTCGGGCTCGTACTCGAGGGAGAGCCGGACCTGGGTGCGGTCGGTGCCGACCGGCTGGAAGTAGACGGCGCCGGCGTTGGTGGCACCGTCGGTGGCGGCCCAGGCGACCTTGCGGTCCGGCACCTGCTCCAGCACCTTGGCGTCCCACTCGCGCTTCACGCCCGCGATCTCGGCGACCCAGTGCATCCGCTTGTCGTCGAGCTGGCGCACCTCGCGGACGCCCCCCATGAACCGGGGGAACTCCTCGAACTGCGTCCACTGGTTGTACGCGGTGCTGACCGGAACATTGACTTCGATGGACTTCTCGACCTTGGTGGTCATGAGCACTCCTTCGTCGTTGAGTGTTCTCAGGAGGGGCTTACCTCGCGTTACAGGAATTGGTACCCACCGCGTCCGGGCTAAACCTGAACGGTCGGTACACATGCGATGGACAGTGCGAAGGCCCAGGTCGACGCGCCGACCTGGGCCTCCGGGACTGGATGGACGAAAGCCTCAGCCGTCCTCGCGGTCCGGGCTCTCCAGCCGGAAGAAGTTGCTCTGCCGACCGTCGGAGCGCTCCTCCTGGAAGATGAAGTTGAGCCGCCGCTCGTCGAACGCGCGGAACCACTCCTCCCAGCTGATCTCCCGCAGTCGCTCCTCGCGGCCGTTGGCCAGGAAGTCGATCCGCAGCACGCCGGCGTGCCCGTCGTGCTCACTGCCGTCCACCGTGGTCGGTACGCCCTTGCGCGCCTCCGCCCAACGCCGGATCACGTCGTGGTCGGTGGTGACCAGGCTGCGCCCGGCCCGCTCCGGCTCGTCGTCGACGGAGGTGATCTCCTGCGAGTACCGGATCGACCGCGAGGTGTGCGCGCCGGTCCGGATGCCACCGCCGGACGAGCCCGAGCCGCCGGACGAGCCAGAGCCAGAGCCGGAGCGCGAGCCGCCGGACGAGCCGGACCCGGAGTCGTCCTTGAGGCTCTTGATCAGGGCCTTGACCAGGTCGTCCTTCTGCATGTCGGCAGTGTCCGTGACGCCGCGCCGGCGCAGCCGGTCCCGCAGGTCGTCCACCTTCATCCGGGCGATGTCGCTCTCGTTGATGTCCGGCGTGTTCGGCGTCTGGTTGCCCGGCGGGTTCGACGCCTTCGCCGAGGACGAGCCGCCGCCCGAGCCGGAGCCGCCCGCGGAGGTGCTCTTCTTCGGCCCGTCCTTCATGCTCTTGATCAGGGCCTTGACCAGGTCGTCCTTCTGCATGTCGGCGGTGCCGGTGACGCCGCGCCGGCGCAGCCGGTCCCGCAGGTCGTCCACCTTCATCCGGGCGATGTCGCTCTCGTTGATGTCGGGGGTGTTCGGAGTCTGGTTACCCGGCGGGTTCGTGGTCGAGCCACTGCCGCGCCCGGAGTGCTTCGTCGTCGGCATCGCACATCTTCCTTTCTCGACCCGTGTCCTGAGGGGGTTGTCGCACCGCGGGACGCGGTCGACCGTCCCTTGATCTGTACCCTCAGCCGCCCGCTGAAACGCGGACCGTCGGACCGTGACCGGAGAGGATCAGCCGTACATCGTCCTGAGGTAATCCGGGCCGTAGTGCCGTTCCAGCTCGGCGAGGCTCGCCGCCGGGGCCTCCACCTCCTTGATCAGCCGGGGCCGGGACGGCAGCGCGTCCGGGCGCCAGGTCTCCGGTCGCCACAGGTCGGAGCGGAGGAACGCCTTCGCGCAGTGATAGAAGATCTGCTCGACCGCCACCTCGACCGCCAGCACCGGCCGGTGCCCCTTGACCACCATGTCGTCGAAGTACGGCGCGTCGCGGACCAGTCGGGCCCGCCCGTTGATCCGCAGCGTGTCCGTCCGACCGGGGATGAAATGGATCAGCCCGACGTGCGGGTTGTCGAGGATGTTGCGGTAGCCGTCCGCCCGCCGGTTGCCGGGCCGCTCCGGGATGGCGATCGTCGTGTCGTCCAGCACCAGCGTGAAGCCGGGCGGGTCGCCCTTCGGCGAGACGTCACAACTGCCGTCCGCGCCGGCCGTGGCGATCAGGCAGAACGGCGAGGCGGCCAGCCACTCCCGGTCCCGCTCGTGCAGCACGGTGCGCTCCTTGGTGACCGCCCGGGGCATCGGATCCCCCAGCAGCTCGCGCAGCTCCTCGTACGACGTGATCTCCACGCGGACCTCCCCCGTCGGTGGGACCCGCCGGCGTTCCGTACCCGTGACCGACGGGGCTCTGCCACCGTTCAGCCTAGAGAGCGCGTCGAGTGCGTTTGCCCCCCGTCGGGTCGGGTACCGCCTGACTCGCAGCACACCGGACGCGACCGGACGGAGGTGTCAGTGGAGAGCCGACTCAAGGTGCTCGGCCACCCCGTACACCCGATGCTGGTGATGTTCCCGGTCGCCCTGCTGGTCACCGCAGTCCTCTTCGACGTGATCGACACCGTCGGCGGGCCGCGGCTGCTCGGCGAGGTGGCGTACTGGAACATCACCGTCGGCCTGGTCGGCGGCCTGCTGGCCGCCGCGGCCGGCAGCGTCGACCTGCTCGCCATCCCCGCCGGCACCCGGGCGAAGCGGGTGGGGCTCACCCACGCCGCCGCCAACCTGGCGGTGATCCTGCTCTTCGCCGCGGTCTGGGTGGTCCGGCTCAACGCCGACTCCCGGGCCGCCGGTGGCGCGCTGATCGCGATCGAGGTGGTCGCGGTGGCCATCCTCGGCATCAGTGCCTGGCTCGGCGGCGAGCTGGTCGACCGGCTCGGCGTCGGGGTCGACCCGGCGGCCGACCTGAACGCGCCGAGTTCGCTGCGCTCCCCCTCGAGGCACCAGCGGATCGGAGACGTGCGATGACGGAACAGAGCGGTGGGTTCGCCCGGGGCTGGCGCGGTCGGCAGCAGGGCTGGGACCCGATGGGCGAACTCCAGTCGCTGCGTTCGGAGCTGAGTCGGCTGGTCGGCGGCCGGTCCGGGCCGCCCGACGTCGAGCTGACCGAGACCAACGACGGCTGGGAGGTCACCGTCCGGCTGCCCGGGGTGGCGCCCGAGGAGGTGGCCGTCGAGCTGGACGACCGGGAACTCTGCGTCCGGGCCCGCTCGGAGGCCGAGGTCAACGCCGACCAGGGCATCCCGGGCGGCTTCGAGACCCGCGGCTTCGAATACCGGGTCGACCTGCCGTCCCGGGTGGACCTCGAGGCGATCGACGCGGTGATGGACCACGGCTTGCTGCGGGTACGGCTGCCCCGGGCGTCCCGGCCCGCGCCGCGCACCATCACCGTCGGCCGCACCGGCCCGCGCCCCACCGGCACCACGACGGGTACGTCCACCCTCGCCGACCCGGCCGCCGACCGGGAGATGCACCACCCCGACACCACCGTCGACGAGATCGACCGGCCCTGACGCGTGGCCGCCCCGTCCCTGCTCGGCCCGGTGGGCGAGCGCGTGCCCGACGTCGAGCGGATCGCGGTGCTGCGGGCCAACGCGCTGGGTGACTTCATCTTCATCCTGCCCGCGCTGGAGGCGCTGCGGGCCGCGTACCCGGGGGCGGAGATCGTGCTGCTCGGCGCGCCGTGGCACGCGGCGTTCTGGCGCGACCGGCCCGGCCCGGTGGACCGGGTGCTGGTCGTGCCGCCGGCCCCCGGCATCCGGGTGCCCGGCCCGGACGAGCCGGAGTCGTCCCTGGACGACTTCCTCGCCGCGGCCCGCGCGGAACGTTTCGACCTGGCCCTGCAACTGCACGGCGGCGGCGCCAACTCCAACCCGATCGTCGCCCGGCTGGGCGCCCGGGTCACCGCCGGGCTGCGGGCCGAGGACGCGCCACCGCTGGACCGCTGGCTCCGCTACGTCTACTACCAGCACGAGGTGATCCGCTATCTGGAGGCGGTCGCGCTGGTCGGCGCGGCGGCCACCACGATCACCCCGAGGCTCGACCCCACCGACGCCGACCGCGCCGAGGCCCGCGCGGTGCTCGGTCCGGCGGAGCGCCCCCGGGTGGCGCTGCACCCGGGCGCCACCGACAGCCGGCGGCGCTGGCCGGCCGAGCGGTTCGGCGCGGTGGCCCGGGCCCTGGCCGACGACGGGTACGAGGTGCTGGTCACCGGCACCCCGGTGGAGCAGGAGGTGGTGGACGAGGTGGTGGCGGCGGCCGGCGTACCGGTCCGTCCCCAGGTCGGCACGCTCAGCCTGGGCGCGCTGGCCGCCTGCTATGCCGACTGCGCACTGGTCGTCTCCAACGACTCCGGACCGCTGCACCTGGCCGGTGCGGTCGGGGCACCGACCGTCGGCGTCTACTGGATCGGCAACATGATCAACGGGGCGACGCCGTTGCGCGCCCGGCACCGGCCGATCGCCTCCTGGACCACCCACTGCCCGGTCTGCGGCGTCGACTGCACCCCCGGCATCTATCCGCACCGCCCCGGCGACGGCGACTGCCCGCACCGCGACTCCTTCGTCACCGACGTCCCCGTCGTCGAGGTCGTCGAGGCCGCCCGGGAGCTGCTCGCGGGGTGACGCCGGATGTCCCGGCAGCGGGAGTCGGCCGGCGGCTCAGGCCGGCTGCGGGGTGTCCGAGTCGGTGAGGACCACCTGCCACGCCTCCACGTCCCGCTCGGTGACGGTGGTCGGCGACTCCAGGTGGTAGGCGCCGCTGGGCAGCACCCCCGCGCCGCCGTGCCGGTCCATCACCGCGAGCTGCGCGGCGACGTCCTCGCCCTGGTGCTTCTCCTGCACCCGGCGCCAGAACTCGAAGCCGCCGGCGTCGACCAGCTTGGCCCGGTCATAGAGCACGCAGCCGCCGATCCAGGAGATCTTGTACGCCCGCCAGGCCCCCGCCGGCAGCCGCAGTTTCTCGGTGACGTGCAGCAGGTTCGCCGCCGGGTGGATCCGCGCCCGCTCCCAGGCGGGGGTGTCGGGGCGGACCCGCTCGGGGGTCGGCGGACCGTCCCACTCCTCGTAGTGGCCGTGCGTCTCGGGTCGCACGTCGTCGGCGTACGACAGGCCGTGCACGGCGTTGCCGACGAATCCGCAGCCCAGCTCCCGGATCGCGGTGACCAGCCGACTGACCGTCCCCGGCTCCAGCCAGACGTCGTCGTCGAGGCAGAGGACGTACCGGGCGACGGAGTTGTCCAGCAGGTAGGCGCGGTGTTCGGCCAGGCCGCGCCGGGGCAGCCGCCGGGTCAGCAGCACCGGGCGACCCCGGTGGCGCAGCGCCCGGACCATGGTGGCCGCCGCCGGGTGCGCGTACGCGGGCTCGCCGTCGGACTGGTCGCTCACCACCACCCCGAAGTCGGGTACGCCCTCCTGGGCGGCCAGCCCGGAGAGGGTGACCGCCAGCTCGGCGGGACGGTTGCGGGTGGGGATCAGCACGTCGAGCGGCCGGTGCCGGCGGAACTGCTCGGGCGTGCCCAGGTCCAGCGGTCGGTTCACGCCGGCCCACCCGGTACGCCGTCCCGGACCGGGGGCTGCCGTACGTCGGTGACGTCGGCGGCGTGCGCCCGGATCCGGTCGATGATCGCCGAGGTGGAGCGGTCCGGCACGTACCCGAGGGTGCGGACCTGCCCGCCCAGCCGGCGGACCAGGGGCGCCTCGGGGACCATCTCCGGCGGGTAGTCGCCGCCCTTGACGTAGACGTCCGGCTGGACCGCCTCGATCAGGTGGGCCGGGGAGTCCTCCTCGAAGACCACCACGTGGTCCACGCAGGCCAGCGCCGCCAGCAGCGTGGTCCGGTCCTCCACCGGGTTCACCGGTCGGTCCGGGCCCTTCAGCCGGCGCACGCTGTCGTCGGAGTTGACCGCCACGATCAGCAGGTCACCCAGGGCCCGGGCCTGGGTGAGGTAGCGGACGTGCCCCGGGTGCAGCACGTCGAAGCAGCCGTTGGTGAAGACCACCGAGCGCCCGGACCGGCGGTGCTCCGCGACCAGGGCGGTCAGCTCCGCCGCGTCCACCACGGTCGGGTGGCCGGCCTCGTCCGGTCCGCTGCCGAGGGCGGCCAGCAGGTCCTCCCGGCGGCACACGCAGGTGCCGGTGTCGGAGACCGTGATCGTCGCGGCGAGCTGCGCGAGCTGGGCGGCGGTCGGCAGCGTCGCCGCGGCGGCCAGGGCCAGCGTCATCGCCGCCAGGTACGCGTCCCCGGCGCCCACGGCGTGACTGGCCGGGACGGGGGTGCTGTGGCTGCGCCGGGGCTCGCCGTCGACGCCGCCGACCACCGCGCCCTCGGTGTCCAGGGTCACCGCCACCACGTCGGCGCCGGTGTGCGCGCGCAGCTCGGGCAGGCGGGCCTCGGCGAGTTCCGCCCGGTCGACGCCCTCGCCGGCCGCCGCGTTGACGGTCACGCCGGTGCCGGTGACGCTGAGCCCGTCGCCGGTCAGCGCGACCCGCTCCTCGCCGGGGGTCGGTTCACCGGTCGGACCGGTGGACGCGGGCGTCCCGCCGGTGGCCGGCGCGCCGGACGTCGGGTGGGGGGCGCCGGAGCGTCGCCCGCCGGGTGCCGTACCCATCGCCAGCTCGCCGCCGTCGCGGTCCGCCGGGTCGGCGTGGGGCACGGGCTCGCCGGCGCCGCCGGGGGCCGCGCCGACCACCAGCTCGGAGGGGCCGTCGGCCGGGTCGGTCGGGTGGTCGAGGTGCAGGGCGGAGGTGGCGGCCCCGATGGTACGGCCGGCGGCGTTGAAGCCGACCGCCGCGCGGGCCAGCAGCCGGGTCGCCTCGGCGAAGCTCGGGGTCACCACGGTCGGGGCCAGCCCCCGCCAGTCCGCCAGGTCGTGCGCGTCGAGGGCCACGGTGGCGTAGCGGTCCCGGTTGGCGACCAGCCAGGCGCGCACCGCCGAGGGGAGTGCGCCGAGGCCGTAGTCGCAGACCACCAGCGTGAGCGGCGCGTCCGGCGCGGCGGCGGCGAGTTCCTCGGTGGCGCAGTGCAGCGCGGTGAGCAGCCGGGCGACACCGTCGTCGTCGAGGGTCTCCTCCGGGTCGCCGGAGTCCTCCCGCAGCAGGATCTGGTTGCCGGCGAGCATCCGGCGCTTGACCGGGGTGGGGCGGCCCTCCTGGCTGACCGTCCGGTCCCAGACGCCCGCGCGGTCCAGGCAGTCGTGCAGTTCGTCCCCGGCCACGTCGGCGCCGACCGGGGCCACCAGGACGGCCCGGCCGCCGAGGGCGGAGATGTTGACCGCCGTGTTCGCGGCCCCACCGGCCGCCGAGATCCGCCGGCGCAGGGTGAGGACGGGGGCGGGTGCCTCCCGGCAGAGCCGCTCCGACTCGGCGAAGCGCCACTCGTCCAGCATGGCGTCACCGACGACCAGCACGGGACGTCCCCGCCAGCTCTCCACGACGGTGGCGAGCCGGCGCTCTTCCGCTGCTGCTCCTGCCATGCCCTTCGGGGTCCCCCGCCCGGTGCCGGTCAAACCTGACCTCCCGACCGGCGCGACCGTGGGCAGCAGGGCACGTCGGGCAGGACGTTTCGGGCATCCCGCCTCGGGAAGGGATTCCTGGTACCCCGAGAGGAGAACCGACATGGCAGCGAACCTGCAGGGCAAGCGGATCGCCTTCCTGGCCGCCGACGGCGTCGAGGAGGTCGAGTACGTCCAGCCCCGCGAGGCGGTCGAGCAGGCCGGCGCGCGGGTCGAGCTGGTCTCGCTCAAGCCCGGCTCGATCCAGTCCTTCAACCACCTGGACCACGGCAAGACGTACGACGTGGACGTGACCACCGCCGAGGCGGACGCCGGGGCGTACGACGCGCTGGTGCTGCCCGGCGGGGTCGCGAACCCGGACTTCCTGCGCACGGACCCGGAGGCGGTCCGGTTCGTGAAGTCCTTCTTCGACGCCGGCAAGCCGGTCGGGGTGATCTGCCACGGCCCGTGGACGTTGATCGAGGCGGACGTGGTGCGGGGCCGCCGGATGACCTCCTGGCCGAGCCTGCGCACCGACCTGACCAACGCCGGCGCGAACTGGGTCGACGAGCAGGTCGTCACCGACAACGGCCTGGTCAGCAGCCGCAAGCCGGACGACCTGCCGGCGTTCTGCGCCAAGATCGTCGAGGAGTTCGCCGAGGGTCGGCACTGACCCGCCTGGCGTAACCGTCGTGACGCCGTCGCCGGCCGCAACCCGGCGACGGTTTCATGTTTTCTTCCCCTGCCGGCATGTTTCGGCCGGCAGGGGAAAGAAGGCGGGATGACCACGGATGCCCACGGCCGGGCGGTGCTGCACCCTCGGCAGATCCGCCTGCTGATGTTCGGCCTGATGACCGGGATGCTGCTGGCCGCGCTGGACCAGACCATCGTCGGCACGGCGTTGCCCACCATCGTCGGTGAGTTGGGCGGGATCAACCACTACTCGTGGGTGGTGACCGCCTATCTGCTCGCCTCCACCGCGTCGACCCCGCTCTACGGCAAGATGGCCGACCTGTACGGGCGTCGGCCGGTCTTCCTCTTCTCGATCGGCACGTTCCTGCTGGGCTCGCTGCTGGCCGGGCTGTCGCAGAACATGACCCAGCTGATCCTCACCCGGGGGGTGCAGGGCCTCGGCGCGGGTGGCCTGATGACGCTGGCGTTCACCATCATCTCGGACGTCGTCTCGCCCCGGGAGCGCGGCCGCTACCAGGGCCTCTTCGGTGCGGTCTTCGGGCTGTCGTCGGTGGCCGGGCCGCTGGTCGGCGGCTACTTCGCGGAGACCAACTGGCGGTGGATCTTCTATATCAACGTGCCGCTGGCGATCCTGGCGATCGTGGTCTGCTACCACGTCATGCGGCTGATCCCCTTCGAGCGGCGCGAACACGCCATCGACTGGCTCGGCGCGGGCCTGCTGGTCGCCGGGGTGAGCTGCCTGCTGCTGGCGCTGAGCTGGGGCGGCAACGAGTACGCCTGGGGCTCCGGGGTGATCATCGGGCTGTTCGTGGCCGGCGCGGTGCTGGGCACGCTCTTCGTGCTCCAGGAGGCCCGGGTCGCCGAGCCGATCCTGCCGCTGCGGCTGTTCCGCAGCCCCACCTTCGCGCTGGCGAACTCGGCGGGTTTCGTGCTCGGTCTGGTGATGTTCGGCTCGATCATCTTCATTCCGCTCTATCTCCAGATCGTCAAGGGCGCCTCGCCGACCCGCAGCGGTCTGCTGATGCTGCCGATGATGGCCGGCATCATCGTCACCTCGGTGCTGACCGGTCGCGCGATGAGCCGGATCGGCCGGTACAAGTGGTTCCCGGTGGCCGGCTCGGCCGTGCTGGTGGTCGGCATGCTGCTCTTCCGGCAGCTCCAGGTCGACACCTCGCTCTGGCTGGCCTTCGGCTACATGGTGGTGATCGGGGTCGGTCTGGGCCTGTGCATGCAGTCGCTGATCCTCGGCGTACAGAACGCCGTGGACCCGCGTGACCTGGGGGCGGGCACCTCCTCGGCGACGTTCTTCCGGTCGCTGGGCGGCTCGTTCGGCGTGGCGATCCTCGGCGCGGTGCTGTCGTCGCAGCTCACCGCGCAGCTTGCCGACCGGCTGCCGGCCGCCATCGCGCAGCTCCCGCCGGAGCAGCGGGCCGCCGTGGCGGCCCGGGGCGGGGCCAACATCTCGATCAACGATCCGGCGACCATCCTCGCCCTGCCCGGGCCGGTCCGCGCCGCCATCCAGGCCGCGTTCGTCGAGTCGCTGCACCTGGTCTTCCTGACCACCGGGCTGGTCGCCATCGTGGCCGTGCTGGTCACCCTGGCCATGCCGAACCGGGAGCTGCGCGGGGCCGGCCCGCAGGGCGCCACCGGCGGTGCCGACCCGCTCGGCGGGAAGGCCGCCGCCCCGGGCGGCAAGCCGCTGTCGAAGGAGTCGAAGTCCGAGGCCGCCGCCGAGATGGAGGCGAAGTCCCAGACGATGCTCTGACGGCCTGAGTCGATCATGTAACGCAATCACGGGTCTCGACGTCCATTGAGGAGGAGCCGCCCTCGGGCGTGCTTCCGGCCGGCGCCACGGGGGCGCCGGCCGCGCCGTGCCGGCCGGCCGACGGCCACCGGCGTGGCCCCTTCGAACAAGGGACGTCATGACCTCTCAGCGCATCCGGCGTACCGGTCTCACCCTGCTCTCCCTGGCCGCCTCGGCAGCGCTGCTGCCGGCCGCCCCGGCCGCCGCCGCGGCCCCCCGGGCCGACCTCACCGTCCACCTGACGACGACGGACGCCATCACCCGGGGCAACAACCGGGCCGAGGTGCACGTCGTGGCGACGGTCGACAACATCGGCACCGCCGCCGCACAGGACGCCACCGTCGCCTTCCAGATCCCGGCCGGCACCACTCTCGGCAGCGGCGAGGCGGCCTGGAGCTGCGACGCCCAGCTGGTCTGCACCTATCCCTACGGGTCGGTGCCGGCGGGTGGCTCGACCGGTCCGCTGAGCCTCTACCTCAACATCCCGGACGGGCCGACCGGAAACCCTCTCACCATCGGAGCCACCGTCTCGACCACCAGTCGGGAGGTGACCCGCACCAACAACACCGCGCAGGCCCAGGCCGTGTACGGCTCCTTCCCCGACCTGGGGATGTTCGGCGACGCCGGCGGCGGTTCGTCCGAGATGAAGGTCCAGACCACGGGTGGACAGGTCATGCCCACCTTCTCCATCGAGAACTGGGGCAGCGCGACGGCCGACGACCTGCGGGTGGCCATCGACCTGCCGGCCGGCGCGACCGCGGTCGCCCAGCCGTCGGGCCCCACCGCCTGGCAGTGCGACCTGGCGGCGGCCCCGGTGGTCTGCGTGTCCGGCCCGTTCTACCCGAAGGACACGGCTTCGCTGTCCCTGCCGATCCAGCTGCCGGCCGGGACCGCAGACGAGGTGGTCACCGTGCACGCCAAGGTCACCACCTCCAGCCCGGAGTGGGAGGTGAACAGCAGCAACGAGGTGACCCTGTCCTACCTCTACGTGACGCCGGTGGCCTGACCTGACGACCGGCTGGTCCTCGGGGCTACTTGAGGATCAGCCGGTTGGTCTGCTCGAAGACGTCCAGGTCGGCGAGGGTCTCCGGAACGCTCGCCGACAGCGGCGCGGGGAACTCCACCGGGTGGAAGAACCCGGCGTCGGTGGTCTCGTCGGTGACCCGGGCCAGCTCGCCGTCCCACTCGTCGATCCGGAACGCGGTCGTGAAGATCTGGTACGTGTGGCCGTACATGTTGGTGTGGGTGCGGTCGGGGCCGGTGTAGAGGGCGAACGCGCTCACCCGCAGGGCGCGCAGCCCGGTCTCCTCGTACACCTCGCGCACCGCGCAGTCGGCGATCGACTCGCCCAGCTCCATCGCGCCGGCCGGCAGGGCCCACTGGCCGTTGTCGGAGCGGCGGATCAGCAGCACCCGGGCGGCGTTGTCGCGGACCACGGCGCGGGCGCCGACGAACATCAGGGTGCGGTCACCGGCGAGGGCACGCAGCTGGCCCACGTACGAATCTGCCCAGGAGATGCTCACCTGCGACAATTTACGGGCGTTCGGCGAGGTCGACCGGGATTCCGCACTTCCCAACCTGTGACCGGCGACACTAGCTTGTTACCCATGCGTAGCACGATGATGGACGCCCCCCTGCAGATCTCCCGGATCCTCGAACACGGCGCCACCGTGCACGGCGCGGCCGAGGTGGTGACCTGGACCGGCGGCGAACCGCGCCGGATGTCGTACGCCGAGGTGGGCCGGACCGCCGCCCGGCTGGCCCACGCGCTGCGCGCCGAGTGCGGGGTGACCGGCGACGAGCGCGTCGCCACCTTCATGTGGAACAACAACGAGCACCTGGTGGCCTACTTCGCGGTGCCGAGCATGGGCGCGGTGCTGCACACCCTGAACATCCGGCTCTTCCCGGACCAGGTGGCCTACATCGCCAACCACGCCGAGGACCGGGTGGTGCTGGTCGACTCGACGCTGATCCCGCTGCTGGCCCGGGTGCTCGGCGAGATGACCACCGTGCGGCACGTGGTGGTGGTCGGCGGCGGTGATCCGGCCCCGCTGGTGGCCGCAGCCGGCGACCGGATCGTCGTACACCACTGGGACGCCCTGCTGGCCGACCGGCCGGAGGTGTACGACTGGCCGGAGGTGGACGAGCGCGACGCCGCCGCGCTCTGCTACACCTCCGGGACCACCGGCAACCCCAAGGGGGTGGCCTACTCGCACCGCTCGATCTATCTGCACTCGCTGCAGGTCTGCATGCCGGAGGGGTTCGGCCTCGGGCCGACCGACCGGGAGCTGGCCATCGTGCCGATGTTCCACGCGATGTCCTGGGGGCTGCCCTACGCGGCGTTCCTCTCCGGCGCGTCGCTGATCATGCCGGACCGGTTCCTCCAGGCCGCGCCGATCGCCGAGATGATCGCCGCCGAGCGGCCGACCCTGGCCGGCGCGGTGCCGACCATCTGGAACGACCTGCTGGCCCACCTGGACAGCCACGACGTGGACACCTCCTCGCTGAAGGAGGTGATCGTCGGTGGGTCGGCCTGCCCGCCGGCGCTGATGCACGCGTTCCACGACCGGCACGGCATCGACGTGATCCACGCCTGGGGGATGACCGAGATGTCCCCGCTGGGCTCGGTCTCCCGGCCGCCGGCCGGCGCGACCGGCGACGACGCCTGGCGCTACCGCTACACGCAGGGCCGGGTGCCGGCCGGGGTCGCGGCCCGGATCGTGGGACCGCTCGGCGAGCCGCTGCCCGCCGACGGCACGGCCGTGGGCGAGCTGGAGGTCCGCGGCCCGTGGGTGACCGCGACGTACGTCGGTGACGACACCCCGGACGAGGAGAAGTTCCGCGACGGCTGGCTGCGGACGGGTGACGTCGGCACGCTCTCGCCGGACGGCTACCTGACCCTCACCGACCGGGCCAAGGACGTGATCAAGTCGGGCGGGGAGTGGATCTCCTCGGTCGAGCTGGAGAACGCCCTGATGGCCCACCCAGCGGTGCTGGAGGCCTGCGTGGTGGGTGTCCCGGACGAGCGCTGGGACGAGCGTCCGCTGGCGACGGTGGTGGTCCGCGAGGGCGCCACGGTGACCGCCGAGGAGCTGCGCGAGTTCCTGGGCCGGTCGGTGGCGCGCTGGCAGTTGCCGGAGCGGTGGGCGTTCATCGACGCGGTGCCGAAGACCAGCGTGGGCAAGTTCGACAAGAAGGTGGTCCGCTCGCGATACGCCGACGGCGGGCTCGAGGTACGGGAACTGACCGCGCCGTAACACTTTCCGGCGTACCGTCGCCTAACGGGTAGGGAAGACGTCTTCACTGACATCCCTCCCCAGAGGGCGGCCCCGGCGTTCGCACCGCGCCGGGGCCGCCCGTCCATGCGGGGCGACCCGCAACGTCATTCTCGCGAAACTTGTTCGCCTCTGTCCTGATGTCTGAGAAATCCGTTTCGCGTTATTCCGTCGCACTCGTCGTGATCAGCACCTTGCCGACCACCGAGTTCTCCACCGCCTCGTGCGCCGCCTCCGCCGCGTCCATCGAGTGGTGGTGCAGCGGCAGCCCGGCCGCCTCGCCGACCCGTACCGCGCCCTGCGCGACCGCCGCCGACACGTCCGCCACCGCCTGCGCCTTGGCCGCCTTCGGCTCGGTGTAGACCAGCACGAACTGCCAGCGGGCGTTCGGCATCATCAGCGGGCGGATCGGCAGCCTCACCTCGTCACCGCCGTCGTCGGCGTAGACACAGACCGCGCCGCCCGTCCGGAGCAGTTGCACGTCCGCCGCCGCGTTCCGCGCCGCCGAGACCTCGACGATCGTGTGCACTCCGTCGGGAGCGATCTTGCGGACCTCCTCGACCACGTCCTGCTCGCGGTAGTTGACCACGAACGAGGCACCGGCCGCCGCCGCGAGCTGCGCCTTCTCCGGGCTGCTGACCGTCGCCACCACACAGGCGTCCGCCCAGCGGGCCAGCTGGATCGCCGCGTTGCCCACCGCGCCCGCCCCGCCCTGCACCAGCACCACGTGATCGCTCAACGCCCCGGCGTGCAGCTTCTCCGGCATGAACTCGCCCGCCGTCAGGCAGCGGTGCGCGGTCAGGAACGGGATGCCCAGGCAGGCGCCCAGGTCGAAGGGGGCGTCGCCGAGGCGTACCACCTGGCGGACCGGGATCACCGTGTATTCGGCGGCGGTGCCCCAGGGGCGCTGCCAGGCGGCCTCCCAGAGCCACACCCGCTCGCCGATCCACTGCTGGTCCACGCCCGCGCCGACCGCCTCCACCACGCCGGCGCCGTCCTGCCCCGGCGTCTGCCAGCCCGCCGGCAGCGGCCACTGCCGCCGTGCCTTCCAGTCGGTCGGGTTCACCCCGGAGACGGCCACCCGCACCAGCACCTCACCCGGCCCCGGCTCCGGCACCGGCCGGTCGACCAACTGGAGCACCGACGGGTCGCCGGTCCGCTCGTACACGATCGCCTTCATCGCCGTCTCCTCACCGTCGCCAACTCGATGGAGCGGTATGCCTCAGAGTCATAAATATGCCGGAGAGGCATATCGCTCGAGATGACGATGTCGCCGCCCCCGCTGCCGTTCCCGGATCCTGGCCCGCCCCTTGCGCTGCCCTACCCGGCCGGTTCGCGGTCATGCCGAACCGGACCGCCCCGGGAACCGTACAACCGGGTAGCCGACGGCAGGAGGGGGTGGGATGCGGGACGAACCGGCGCCGCCACCCGGCGTGGAGGCGGCCGGACCGCCACGGTCCGCCGACGTGCGAGCGTCCGACGCCCGACCGCCCGGCCCGGCGCCCCGGCGGTACCTGCCGAGGTCGAGCCGGAGCCGGGCGATCTGACGCCGGCCGGGGTCCCGACCGGCCGGCGAGCGGCGGTCAGCCCGCCGCGACGGAGCGCTTGACGTAGTCGATCAGCGCCGGCGACGGGCCGCCGTACTGCTGGCTGATCTGCTCGCTGTTCTCCGCCTGCATCCGGTAGAGCGAGTCCCGCAGCCCCGGGTCACCGCCGTGGAACGCCTCCAGCAGCTCCATCCAGCGCCCGGCCAGCGCCCGCACCCGCGGGTCGGCCGGGTCGGTGCCCGCGTCCAGCTCCGCCTGCACCTGCGCGATCAGCGTCGGCCACTCGTCCTGCACACCCCGGACGGTCTCCTCACCGAGCCGCGCCCGACGCTCGTCGAGCGCCGCGAGCTGCTCCGGCGTGAAGTAGTTGCGGACCGTGTCGTCCACCCTGCTCACCTCCTCGATCACCGCGAGCAGGTCGACGGGCGTGGCGCCCCCGGCGGACCGGACCAGCGGCACCAGCGTGGCCAGCCGGTCCCGCAGGCCACCCAGCGCGGCGAGCTGTCGCTCCACGTGCGCCAGATGGTCCCCGAGCAGCTCGGCCAGCTCCGGCCCGCCCGGCGTACGGTCGCCCAGCAGGCCGCCGATGGTCTCCAGCGGCAGGCCCAGCTCGCGCAGCGCGACGATCCGGTACAGCCGGTCCACGTCCCCCTCGTCATAGAGCCGGTGCCCCGCCGAGCTCCGCGCGGACGGCCGCAGCAGCCCCACGTGGTCCCAGTGGTGCAGCGTCCGGACGGTCAGTCCGGTACGCCGGCACAGCTCGCCGATCCGCCAGGTGGACGCCACGTCCCACTCCCTCTCGCGTGGTCACCGCACCCTGCGGCGACCGGAACCGACGCTAGGACCTGACGTCGCGTCAGGAGCAAGCCGCGCGTTCCACCACGTCGGGAGTGAGCGCGTCGACCGACGGCAGCAGCGCCGCCGCCAGTTCCTGCGCGTCCGGATCCAGCGGGTAGGACCCGTGCGGAATCGCCACCACCCGCATGCCGGCCGCCGCCGCCGAGCGCACCCCGTTGGAGGAGTCCTCGACCGCCACGCAACGCGCCGGGTCGACGCCGAGCCGGTCCGCCACCGCCAGCCACACGTCCGGGGCCGGCTTGCCGCGCGCCGTCTCCTCGGTCGACAGGGTCGCCCCGAAGGCGTCGGTCAGGCCGGCGGCGGCCAGCGCCGCCGCGATCAGCCGGGTGGGGGAGGAGCTGGCCAGCCCCAGCGGCCACCGCGCGGCCAGCCGGCGCACCACCGCGTCGGCGTCGTCGATCAGCGGTACGCGCTGCGCGTACCGCCGGGTCATCTCCGCGACCACCTCGGCGGCGACCTGCTCGGGGCCCCGGTCGACGCCCAGCTCGCCGCTCAGGTAGGCGGCCCACTCGCCGGTGCTCATGCCCATCAGCCGACGCTGGGTGTCCGGCTGCCACGTGCCGCCGCGCGCGGCGACGTACGCCCGCCGGACCTCCTCCCAGACCGGCTCGGAGTCGACGAGCACGCCGTCCAGGTCGAAGATCACCGCATCCACCACGGGTCCCATCCTGCCGGACGGGCCGGATCAGCGCGCGGGTGCCGGGGTCTCCTCGGCGGCCGGCCGGCCCATCGGGCTCTGCCTCGGGATGATCGTCCGGCAGCGGCGCACGATCGGGTCGAGCAGCTCACGCAGCCGCTCCGTACGCTCCGCGCCCAGCGCCCGCCAGGGCCCGGCCGCCGCCCGGTCGGTGGCCTCCTCGACGGCCCGGAAGGCGTCCGTGCCGTGCGGGGTCGGTGCCCGGTCGGCGGTCAGCCAGCCCCTGTCGACCAGCCGGTCCTCGGCCGCCGCCCACTCCTCGTCGGTCCAGCCACGGGCCATCCGGTGGAACTCGCGGGACTGGTCCACCCGGCACCGCCAGGCCAGCACCTCCACCGGGTCCAGCCCGGTCGACACCAGCGCGCCGACGTGCCCGTCACCGCGGTGCTCGCGCAGCGTCGTCGCGGCCTGCCAGAGCCGGGCCAGCGGATATTCCCCGGCCGGCAGGGCCGCGTTCGCGGCGCCGAGCACCCGGCCGGCGACCTCCACCTCGCCGGCTGCGGCCTCCAGCAGCTCGGCCGCCTCGACCAGGTGCGACTCGGGCAGCTCGTAGGTGAACTCGGCGAGCGCCTGCACCGCCCCGGTGAGCCGGGCGCGCAGCGCCTCCGCCGGGGTGGCCAGCCGCCACACCGACGGCAACGCCCGCTCCACCATGCGCGGGGCGAAGTTGAAGAAGACGGCGATCACCGGCGGTGCCTCGACGGCCCCGAGCGGCGCGGTCCGGCCGGCGAAGTAGCCCCGCCAGTACCCGCGCAACCCGACCGCCTCGTACGCGGCGCGGGCGCGCGGATGGAAGTAGGTCACCGAGTGGACGGACTCGAACTGCGTCCACATCACCCGGGCCAGCCCGAGGTCGTCGTCCAGCGCCGCCACGTGCACCTCCGCGTCGGGTGACAGAGTCACCGTGGGCGCAGCGAACCGCCCACGGTGACTGTGAACCTACTGCCGGTAGGTGACCGGACGGAAGACTGTTGTGACCTACTGGGCGGCGAGCACGTCGACGACGAAGCGCAGCGGGCCGACCGGGGCACCCTGCGGCGGGGTCTTGCCGTATGCCAGCTCGGCTGGGATGTCGAGCTGCACCCGGCTGCCCACCGGCACCCCGACGAGGCCCTTGTCCCAGCCCGGGATGACCTGGCCGACGCCGATGCCGAAGGTGGCCGGCTCGCCCCGGCTCCACGACGAGTCGAACTGCTTCCCGTCCTTGTAGAGCACGCCCACGTAGTTGGTGGTGATCTGCTGGCCGGCCTTCACCGCCGGGCCCTTCCCCTTGATCAGGGTGGTCACCGTCAGCTTGGTCAGCTCACCCTTGCCGGGGCCGACCTTCGGCTCCTTCGCCAGCGCCGGGTCGGCCCCCGGCGGGAGCTGCTGCGGAGCGGGGGCGGTGGGCTGCTCCTGGGCCGGCGCGGTGGCCTCCGCCGACGGGGCGGCGGCCGTCGACTTCTTGTCGTCGTCGCCGCTGTTCATCCAGACCAGGCCGCCCACCAGCGCCACCACCGCGAGGACACCGGCGGCCGCACCCAGGATCGACTGCCGGCGGCGCTTCGCCTCGGCGGCCTTCTTCGCCGCCAGCTGGGCGGCGAGCCGCCGTTCCGCCTTGCTGCCCGGGCCCTGGCCCGCCGACCGGTTCTGCACGCGCTCGCTCACGTCGACTCCCTGCTGGGTGGTGGGTGCGGCCCGGCGGCCGCCGCCGAGACCAGCGCACACGGTACCCGCCCGGACGCCCCGCGTGCTCCTTCGCCCGGTCGGGATCGGACTTCCCGGCCGACAGCGGGACGCCGCGGTAGTAGTTTCTCGACCATGGCGATCCTCACCGACGAAGACCTGGCCCTGCTCGCCGAGCCGCAGCTCGCCCACGTGGCCACCATCGATCCCGACGGCAGCCCGCACGTCACCCCGGTCTGGGTGGACACCGACGGCGAGCACATCCTGTTCAACACGGCGAAGGGCCGGCAGAAGTACCTGAACATCGAGCGGGACCCGGTGGTCGGGGTCTCCGTCGTCGACCGGGCGGACGACTTCCGCACCCTCTGGGTGAAGGGCACCGCCGAGTTCGTCACCGAGGGCGCCGACGAGCACATCGACCGGATGGCGCAGAAGTACCTCGGGCAGGAGACCTACCCGTTCCGCCGGCCCGGCGAGGAGCGCGTCATCGTCCGGATCACCCCCACCGCCAAGCTCGGCCGCGGCTGAGCCTCAGGCGGTCTTGCGGGGGGCGGCCTTCTTGGCGGGGGCCTTCTTCTCGGTGGTCTTCTTCGCGGCGGTCTTCTTGGCCGGTTCCGCCTTCTTGGCGGCCGTCTTCTTCGCCGCGGCCTTCTTCGCGGGCGCCTTCCTGGCCGGCGCCTTCTGCGCCTTCGCCGCCTTCTGGGCCGACCGCGCGGCCGAGATCGGGGTCGGTTCGCCGGCCCCGCCCTCGGGCTGCTCGCCCCGGGCCTGCCGGGCCCGCTCCACCGACGCCTTCAGCGCCGCCATCAGGTCCGCCGCGGCGGCCGGGGCGGCCTCTTCCTCCTCCGGCTGGACCACCTCACGCCCCTCGACCTTCGCGTCGATGACCTCCTGCAACGCCGCCCGGTAGTCGTCGGTGAAGGCGTCCGGCTCGAACTCGCCGGCCATCGAGTCGATCAGGGAGCTGGCCATCGCCAGCTCCGGGGGCCGGACCTTCAGGTCCTCGTCCAGGAAACCGAAATCGGGGGTACGCACCTCGTCCGGCCAGAGCATCGTGTTGAGCAGCAGCACCCCCTCGCGGACCCGCAGGGTGGCGAGCTGTTCCCGCTGGCGCAGCGCCACCTTGACGATCGCCACCCGCTCCGAGTCGGCCAGCGCGTCCCGCAGCAGCACGTACGGCTTCGCCGCCGTCCCCTCCGGCTCCAGGAAGTACGCCTTGTTGTAGAGGATCGGGTCGACCTGCTCGGCCGGTACGAACTCCAGCACGTCGATCGCGTGCGAGGTGGTCAGCGGCAGCTCGGCGAAGTCCTCGTCGGTCAGGATCACCATCTCGCCGCCGCCGATGTCGTACCCCTTGGCGATGTCGTCGTAGGTGACCTCCTCGCCGCAGACCGAGCAGGTGCGCTTGTACCGGATGCGGCCGCCGTCCTCGCGGTGCACCTGATGGAACCGGATGTCCTTCTCCTCGGTGGCCGAATAGACCTTCACCCCGATCGACACCAGCCCGAAGGACACCGCTCCCTTCCAGATCGCCCGCATACCGCGCTCCTCTCCCCGGTTCTGATCAGGATCGCAAATGATCGAAGGGGACGCACGCGCTTCCGTGCGCAACTACAGTCAGGAGGTGTCCGGCGCGCCGTTGAAGCCGATGCTCGCGATGACCGGGCAGCTCCCGGCCGCTGCCGGCTGGGCGTACGAGTTCAAGTGGGACGGGGTCCGGGCGCTCGCCGACATCGTCGGCGGCCGGCAGCACCTGTACGCCCGTTCGGGCGTGGACGTCACCGTCGCCTATCCGGAGCTGATCCCCCTCGCCGAGCAGGTCGACGACGCGCTGCTCGACGGCGAGGTGGTGCTCTTCACCGACGGCCAGCCCTCGTTCACCGCGCTCGCCGAGCGGATGCACGTCCGTAACGCGGCCAAGGCGGCCCGGCTGGCGGCCAGCGTCCCCGTCACGTACATGATCTTCGACCTGCTCCGGTTGCGCGGTGAGGACCTGACCGGCCGGCCCTACGAGGAGCGGCGGGCGGCGCTGGAGGCGCTCGGGCTCGGCGCGGCCCGGTGGGCGGTGCCGCCCCGCTTCGGCGACGGCCCGGCCACCTACGAGGCGGCCGGCGAGCACGGCCTCGAAGGGGTGATGGCCAAGCGGGTCGACTCGGCCTACCGGCCCGGGGTGCGCTCGCCGGACTGGGTGAAGGTCAAGCTGGAGGTCACCGCCGACTTCGTGGTGGGCGGCTGGCGGCCCGGCGCGCGGAAGATCGGCGGCCTGCTGGTCGGCGTGCCCGGCCCCGACGGGCGGCTGATCTATCGGGGACGGGTCGGCGGCGGCATCGGCGCGGCCATCGAGCGGGAACTGCTGCGCGAGCTGGAACCGCTGCGCACCGGCGCGTCGCCGTTCGCCGGGGACGTGCCGCGCGAGGATGCCCGGGGGGCGATCTGGGTGACACCGCAGGTCGTGGTGGAGGTGAAGTACGGCCAGCGCACCCCCGACGGCCGGCTGCGCTTCCCCCGGATCCTGCGGCTGCGCCCCGACAAGCCCCCCGAGGAGGTCGATGATGCCGGCTGACCGGTTGAAGGTGGACGTCGAGGGACGCTCGCTGGAACTGTCGAACCTGGACAAGGTGCTCTATCCGGAGGCGGCGTTCACCAAGGGCGAGGTGATCGACTACTACACCCGGATCGCCCCGGTGCTGCTGCCGCACCTGACCGACCGGGCGCTGACCCGGATCCGCTTCCCCAACGGCGTGACCGGTGGCTCCTTCTTCGAGAAGAACGCCCCCGCCGCCACCCCCGCCTGGGTACGCACCGAGAACCTCCCCGCCCCCGGCTCCAGCAAGGGCCGGGAGACCATCGACTACGTGGTCGCCGACGACCTGCCCACCCTGGTCTGGCTGGCCAACCTCGCCGCCCTGGAGCTGCACACCCCACAGTGGAGGATCGGCGCACACCCGGACATGATGGTCGTCGACCTGGACCCGGGCGCGCCCGCCGCACTGAAGCAGTGCTGCCAGGTGGCGCTGCTGATGCGCGACCGGCTCGCCCGCGACGGGGTGGAGGCGTATCCGAAGACGTCGGGCAAGAAGGGGATGCAGCTCTGCTGCCCGATCGCCGGCACCCAGGACGCCGACGACGTGTCGGCCTACGCCCGCCGCATCGCGCAGGAGCTGGAGCAGGCGCACCCGAAGCTGATCGTGTCGAAGATGGCGAAGAACCTGCGGCCCGGGAAGGTCTTCATCGACTGGAGCCAGAACAACGCGGCGAAGACGACGGTGGCGCCGTACTCGCTGCGCGCCCAGTCGGTGCCGTCGGTGTCGACGCCGCTGACCTGGGACGAGGTGGAGGCGGGAGCGGCGGGGAAGCGGCCGTCGGCGAAGCCGTACACGGCGACGGAGGTGCTGAAGCGGGTCGAGAAGTCCGGCGACCTGCTCGCCCCGCTGCTCGACGGCGGCCCCGAACTCCCCACCCGCTGACCGGCGGGTCGGGCCGTCCCGGCGTCTGGAGTCGCCACCCCGGCAGTGGCTAGGGTGCTCGTCATGGCCGTTCACCCGCCCGTATCCGCCCCGGTCGAGCTGCCGGGCGACGCCCTGCCGCCGCTGCTGACCTACCTGGACGACGCCACGGGAGAGCGGACGGAGCTGAGCGCAGCCCGACTCGGTGAGTGGGCGGCGCGGAGCGCGGGGCTGCTGCGGGACGGCTGCGGACTGGGCCCGGGCAGCCGGGTCGCGGTGCTGCTTCCGCCGCACTGGCGTACCGCGGCGGTGCTGCTGGGGGCGTGGTCGGTCGGGCTGACGGTGTCGTTCCGGCCCCGGGCGACCGCCGGGCTGCCGGTGCTCGAACCGGGCGGCGACCGACCGTACGACGCGGTCCTCGTGACTCCCGAGCGGCTCGACGACTGGCTGGAGGACGTGCCCGAGGGGACCCACCGCTATCTGGTCGGCACCGGTCCCGCCCCGCTGACCGAGGTGCCGGTCGGATGGCTGGACTGGTCGGCGGAGGTGCTGCGGCACCCGGCCACCACGCCGGCGTACACCACCATCCACCCGGCGGATCCGGCCAGCCCGGACGGCACCAGCTACGGCGCGTGGGGCCGGCTGGCGGCGGAGGTCGCCGGGCGGCTCGACCTGCGCGCCGGGGACCGGCTGCTGGTCGACGCCGCCGAGCACGAGCAGCCGCTGAAGTGGCTGCTGGCGCCCCTGTCGGTCGGCGCCTCGGTGGTGCTCTGCGCGCACCTCGACCCGGCCATCCGCGACGCCCGGATCGCCGCCGAGGGCGTCACCCACACCCTCTAGGTCAGGGCGGTCAGGGCGGCGGCGGTGTGCCCGTCGGCGGGGAGGAACGCCTCCATCCGCAGCTCGGCCAGGGAGACGTCCACCGCCGTACCGAAATGGGTCAGCGTGGTCAGCAGCCGCAGCTCGCCGTCGCGGTGCCGCAACCGCAACGGTACGGCGAAGCCGACGTAGTCCGGGCCCGGCTCCCGGGGCCGGTCCGGGGCGAGCGCGGCGAGTTCGGTGACCAGCGCGACCAGGCGAGGGTCCGGGTTGCGGACCGACTCGGCGCGCAGCCGGTCGATCACGTGCCAGGCCCACTCGTCGAGGTTGACGATCAGCGGCGCGAGCCCGTCGGGGTGCAGCAGCACCCGGGGCACGCTCACCGGCGGCACCAGCAGTTCCGGCGCGGCCGGCGCGGTCAGCGCGGTGAAGGCGGCGTTCGCCAGCAGCAGCGTGCCGGCCCGGTCGACCACCACCGCCGGAAAGGGCAGATGCCCGGCCAGCACCCGCTCCAGGGCCGTGCGGACGGCGGCGAGGCCGGGACCGTCGAACCGGTTCTCCGGGTACGCGGGCGCGTAGCCGGCGGCCAGCAGCAGCGCGTTGCGGTCCCGCAGCGGCACCTCCAACGACTCGGCCAGCCGGATCAGCATGGCCCGCCCGGGGCGGGACCGCCCGCTCTCGATGAAGCTGACGTGCCGCTGGGTGGTGCCGGCGCGCAGCGCCAGTTCGAGCTGGCTGACCCGGCGACGGGTCCGCCACCGGCGCAGCACCGTCGCGTATTCGTCGGGTTCGGACAGGACGGTCACCGGACCGTGTCTACTCCCACCGCTGCCCCGCCGCCATTCCCTCCGGGGAATTGTCCGGCGGCACCCGCGGCGGAAAGGTCGACTCGACCGGCGATGCCCGACGGAGAGGACTCGACCCATGCGCAGCTTCCACGTCGATTCGAGGGCGGGCATCGCCGGCCTGGCGGTACGCGAGCACGAGCGGCCCACGCCGGGGCCTGGCGAGGTGCTGGTGGCGGTCCGCGCGGTCTCGCTGAGTTTCCGGGAACTGATGATTCTGCGCGGGAACTACGTCCTCCCGGTCCGGCCCGACGTGGTGCCGGTCTCCGACGGGGTGGGTGTGGTGGTGGCGCGCGGGCCGGGCGTCGACTGGCCGGTCGACGGGGAGCGGGTGGCGGCGGCGGTCTTCCCGTACTGGCGGGACGGGCCGTTGGAGCCGGCGTACCTGGAGCAGTTGGGCGGCTCGCTCGACGGCATGCTCACCGAGTATGCCGTCCTGCCGGCGTCGGCGCTCGTGCCCGTCCCGGCGCACCTGTCGGACGAGGAGGCGGCGACGCTGCCCTGTGCGGCGGTCACCGCCTGGAACGCGCTGGAAGGGGTACGGCCCGGCGACGTGGTGCTCACCCTCGGGTCGGGCGGGGTGTCGCTGTTCGCCGTGCAGTTCGCCCGGCTGCTGGGTGCCCGGGTAATCGCCACGACGGGTGACCCCGGCAAGGCGGCCCGGCTGGCGGGGCTCGGCGCGGGTGAGGTGGTGGACCGGCGGACGTACCCGGAATGGCAGCTTCGGGTGCGGGGGCTGACCGGCGGTCGCGGGGTGGACCGGGTGGTGGACGTGGTCGGGGACCTGGAACGGTCGCTGCGGTCGGTGGCGCTGGCGGGGCAGGTGGCCTGCGTCGGGTTCCGCGCCGGTGAACGGCCCGCGGTCGACTCCGGGCTGCTCTTCGCCGCCGGCGCCACCGTCCGCCCGGTCGCGATCGGCAGCCGTGCCCAGTTCGTGGCGATGAACCGCGCGATCGAGGCGAACGGGCTCCGCCCGGTGATCGACCGCGTCTTCCCCTTCGACGAGGCGGTCGCCGCGTTCCGGTACTACGAGTCGGCCGACCCCTTCGGCAAGGTCGTCATCACCGTCCCACCCCGCACTCCCTGACGACGGCTCGGGCTCCATGATCGCTTGCACCTCAGCGCACCGACACGCCGATCGACAGTGCCGTCGCGTGCAGGCGATCATGGAGCCCTTTCCGCCCGGCCCCGGGCGGGAGCCGGTTGGGTCAGTTGAAGGCGTCGGCGAACATGCCGGGCTGGTAGGAGCCGCCACGCTGGTGCACGATCACCGCGAACCGGTTGGCCGCGTTGATCAGGGCGACCAGGGAGACCAACGCGGCGACCTGGTCGTCGTCGTAGTGCTTGCGGACCTGCGCCCACGTCTCGTCGGAGACACCCTGGTGGGCGTCGGCGAGCCGGGTGCCCTCCTCGGCGAGCGCCAGCGCGGCCTGCTCCGCCTCGGTGAAAACGGTCGACTCGCGCCATGCGGCGACGAGGTTGAGGCGGATTGCGCTCTCCCCGTCGGCCAGGGCGTCTTTGGTGTGCATGTCGATGCACCAGCCGCAGCCGTTGATCTGGCTGGCCCGCAGCGACACCAGTTCCTGCGTGGCCTTCGGCAGCGGCGACTGCTGGATCACCAGGCCGGCGTTGGCGAACCGCTTGGCGAACCTCATGGCCAGCTCGTTCTCGAAGAGGTTGAATCGGGCGTCCATGGCTTCCGTCCTTCGCTCTGTTCCGATGGGACGACCATGAGATGCCGACGGTCGGCACGCTGTGACGGCGCGACCGGGTGGCGACCGCCACAGCCTTCCGGTGTCACACGGCGGCGCGGTCCGGCATCTCGTGGGGGACGCAGTGCGAGTGAAGAGGAGTCACCGATGACGGACACGCCCCCGACGGACCCGGCCACCGAGGTGTTCCTCGCGCACCGCAACCTGCTCTTCACCGTCGCCTACGAGATGTTGGGCTCGGCGGCGGACGCGGAGGACGTACTCCAGGAGACCTGGCTGCGGTGGGCGGGCGTCGACCTGGGCACGGTCCGCGAGCAGCGCGCCTACCTGGTGCGGATCACCACCCGCCAGGCGCTCACCCGGCTGCGCACGCTGGGGCGCCGCAAGGAGTCGTACGTCGGCCCGTGGCTGCCCGAGCCGCTGCTCACCACCCCCGACGTGGCCGAGGACGTGGCGCTGGCCGAGAGCGTCTCGATGGCGATGCTGCTGGTGCTGGAGACCCTCGCGCCGACCGAACGCGCGGTGTTCGTGCTGCGCGAGGTCTTCGACCTCGGGTACGACGAGATCGCCGAGGCCGTCGACAAGAGCCCCGCCGCGGTCCGGCAGATCGCCCACCGCGCCCGGGCGCACGTCGCCGCCCGCCGCCCCCGCCAGGCCGTGTCGGCCGCCGAGACCCGGCACGCGCTCGACGCGTTTCGGCGCGCCCTGGACACCGGCGACCTGCAAGGACTGCTCGACATCCTCGCGCCGGACGTGGTGCTGCTCGGCGACGGCGGTGGCGTCAAGCAGGCTGTGCCCCGGCCGATCGTCGGGGTGGACAAGGTGGCCCGGCTGCTGGCCGGCGGCTGGGGCCGGATCGCCGACCACACGTCGTGGCGGTCGACGCAGGTCAACGGGCATCCGGCGCTGGTCGTCCAGCTCGACGGCGAACTCGACAGCGTGCTGGCCCTGCGGATCGACGACGGCCTGATCACCGGCATCTACGCCGTCCGCAACCCGGAGAAGCTGTCCCGCATGGACCGTGAGACGACGCTCCGCCGCTGACCCTCTGCGTCAGCCAGCGACGGTGCCCGGCTCCCCGACCGGGCGCTCGCGGCCGGCTGATTCAGCTACGTCATCAAAGCTGTAGCGCCCACGAAGGGCACCCGGCGCGGTTCGGCGGGTCAGTCGAACGAGGGCAGGGACGGGCCGAGGACGTCGTCGGCGTCCACGATGGTGTACGCGTACCCCTGCTCGGCGAGGAAGCGCTGGCGGTGGGCCGCGTACTCGGTGTCGATGGTGTCGCGGGAGACGACCGTGTAGAAGTGGGCCTGGCGCTTGTCGGCCTTCGGGCGGAGCACCCGGCCCAACCGCTGCGCCTCCTCCTGCCGCGACCCGAACGTCCCGGACACCTGGATCGCCACCGCCGCCTCCGGCAGGTCGATGGAGAAGTTCCCGACCTTGGAGATCACCAGCGTCCGCACCTCACCCGAGCGGAACGCGTCGAAGAGCCGCTCCCGCTCCTTGTTGGTGGTGGACCCCTGGATGATCGGCGCGTCCAGGTATTCCCCGAGCTGGTGCAACTGGTCGATGTACCCGCCGATCACCAGCACCTGGTCCTCCGGGTGCCGGTCCACGAGCGCCTTGACCACCGGCAGCTTCGTGCGGGCCGTCGCCGCCATCCGGTAGCGCTCCTCGGCCTCGGCCGTCGCGTACGCCATCCGCTCGGCGTCGGTCAGCGTCACCCGTACCTCGGTGCACTCGGCGGGGGCGATCCAGCCCTGGGACTCGATGTCCTTCCACGGCGCGTCGTAGCGCTTGGGGCCGATCAGGCTGAACACGTCGCCTTCGCGGCCGTCCTCGCGTACCAGAGTCGCCGTCAAGCCCAGCCGGCGGCGGGCCTGGAGGTCCGCGGTGAAGCGGAAGATCGGCGCGGGCAGCAGGTGGACCTCGTCGTAGACGACCAGGCCCCAGTCGCGGGCCCCGAAGAGGTCCAGGTGGGTGAACGCGCCGCCGCGCCGCGAGGTGAGCACCTGGTACGTGGCGATGGTGACCGGGCGGATCTCCTTGCGCTCGCCCGAGTACTCGCCGATCTCGT
Source organism: Micromonospora sp. CCTCC AA 2012012 (assembly GCF_040499845.1). Taxonomy (NCBI): domain Bacteria; kingdom Bacillati; phylum Actinomycetota; class Actinomycetes; order Micromonosporales; family Micromonosporaceae; genus Micromonospora; species Micromonospora mangrovi. Next base: position 4,848,773 of record NZ_CP159342.1, on the reverse strand, counting down.
CCTCGGTGAGCGAGGTGCGGGCGATCAGCTCGCGCTTCCACTGCCGGCCGGCGACCGTGTTGGTGACCAGGATCAGCGTGGTCGCCTTCGCCTCGGCCATCGCGGCCGCCCCGACCAGCGTCTTGCCGGCACCGCAGGGCAGCACCACGACACCCGACCCGCCGGCCCAGAACGCCTCGACGGCCTCCCGCTGGTACGACCGCAGCGTGAACGGCCTGCCGCCGTCGCCGCCGTCCTCCGCCAGCTCGATCGGGTGCGCCTCGCCGTCCACGTAACCGGCCAGGTCCTCGGCGGGCCAGCCGAGCTTGAGCAGCGCCTGCTTGAGCCGGCCCCGCTCCGACGGGTGCACCTGGATGGTGTCGTCGTCGATCTTGTTGCCGAGCATGCCGGCGAGCTTCTTGCTCTTCGCCACCTCGATCAGCACGAGACGGTCCAGGGCGCGCAGCACCAGGCCGTGCGCCGGGTCGTTGGCGAGCTGGAGCCGGCCGTACCGGTCCATCGTGTCGGCCACGTCGACCAGCAGCGCGTGCGGCACCGGATAGCGGGAGTACTTGAGCAGCGAGTCGACCACGCTCTCCGCGTCGTGCCCGGCGGCCCGCGCGTTCCACAGCCCCAGCGGAGTGAGCCGGTAGGTGTGCACGTGCTCGGGGGAGCGCTCCAACTCGGCGAAGGGCGCGATCGCCATCCGGCAGGCCTGCGCGTCGGGGTGGTCGATCTCCAGCAGCAGGGTCTTGTCCGACTGCACGATCAGTGGTCCACCGCTCAAGACAGTGTCCTCTCCCTTGCCGAAAGCGTCGCCCGATCCCGGCTGACCTGCCGAAGGCCGACCATCCAGTGTTGCACGCCGCGCGGGGTCCGGAAAAAGTTGCGCGCGACAGGCAACGTGATGGTCATCCCGTACGTCTAGGAAGCGGGACGACTGTCAATGGAGGACCCATGCCGCGTGTCCGTTTCGTCGCTCGGGTCGTCGCCCTGGCAGTTGTCGTGTTGGCCGGCGTCGGAGCGTGCGCGCTCGATCCGCAGGGCGACGGGTCCGGTGCCGCCGCGCCGGCACCCGTCGGCGTGACGGAACAGGCATCGGGGGCGAGCGCGCCGCCCGCGCCGAGCCGGCGACCCACCGCGTCCCCGACCCCGGTGCCGAGCCGCACCGCCACCCCGACCCCCAGCCGTACGCCGAGCGCCAAGCCGAAGCCGACGGGGTTCACCGGCTGCCCGGAGGGTGAGCACCAGCGGGCCGTGGAGACGTACCTGACGCGGTTGGGCGGGTTCGGGAAGCTGACCGTCGACGGGAAGCAGTCCGCCGCCGACTGCGCCGCGATCAAGAAGTTCCAGCGCCGGTACGGCATCAGCCCCGCCGCCGGTCGCGCCGGCGCCACCACGTACGACGTGGCGAAGCGGCTCGCCGACACCGACGTACACCGGTGCAAGGGCGGGTCGGGGCTGACCTTCTGCGTCGACCTGACCCGGCAGACCGTCTGGGCGATGCGGGGCGGCACGGTCGTGCTCGGCCCGACCGTCACCCGCACCGGCATGGCCGGGTACGCCACCCCGGCCGGCACGTACTCCGTCGGCGGGCGGAACCTGAAGGAGTGGTCCAACCCGTACGAGGTGTGGCTGCCGTACTGGCAGCAGTTCAACGGCGGGATCGGCTTCCACGAGACCACGACGTACCTGCACAACTCGGCGATCGGGTCGCACGGCTGCGTCAACCTGCTGCACGCCGACGCGGTCCGGCTCTGGGAGCTGGGCTCCGTCGGCACCCGGGTCGTCGTGATGGGCCGCCGCCCGGGCACCTGATCCGGCCGGCCCGGTCCGCCGGCCGGGCGGCTCAGTCCTCCAGCACGGCGGCGGTGATCCGGTGCAGGGCGAAGGTGTGCAGCATCTCCGTCCGCTCGTCCTCCGCGCGCAGGTAACCCGCGCCGATCGACACCGGCCGCAGCAGCCGGGACGCGGTCGCCCCGTGCGCGTCGACGTACCCGACCCAGACCAGCGCCTTGTCCCGGACCGCCTGCTGGAGCACCGCGAGCGCCTCGTTGTGCCCGTGCGCGGGCGCCGGACCGGTACGCGCCGCGCCGCCCCGGACCACCGCCGGGGCCCGCCGGGCCGCCCGCGCCGCCGCCTCGCCGCGCCGGATCTGCTCCACCACGCCCAGCAGTCGGGGCAGCGGCAGCTTCGGGGTGGCCAGCGGGTCGAGGCTGCGGGTGGTCACCGGCACCCGGGCGGGCGCCCGCCGGGTCTTCGGCCGGGCCAGCACCGCCGCGCCGCTGGCGTCCTCCGGCACCGGCGCGTACCCGGCGTCGCGGAGCGCGAGCAGCATCCGCTGCACCTGGTACGGGGTGGCCAGCACCGTCGGCGCGAGCCGCCGGAACGCCAGCGGCTCCAACCGCCGGTCCGCCAGCACCTCGGTGAGCAGCGCCTCGTCGTCGCTGCGGACGTACCCACCGGCGGAGCCGACCCGCAGGCCGCCGTGCTTGCGGGCCACGTCGTCCACCAGATAGGTCAACCCCTGCGGGATCGGCGTACGCGACCGGCGGCGGAACAGGGCGTGCAGGTCGTCGGCGGTGTAACCGGCGTCCAGGGCGCGCCGCACACTGGCCGTGGTGACCCGGTGCACGCTCGCCCCACCGGCCGACTCGTGCTCGGCCACCACCTCCAGCTCACCGGCGAGCGCCGGATCGGGCGGGCCGGGCACCACCACGGTCAGGTCGGCCTGCACCAGGAAGTGGTCCACCGGGGCGGGCAGCAGCCCGTCCAGTGCCCGGACGGCCGTCGACGGGTCACCCGACTCCGCCTCGGAGCGCAGTCCGAGCGGGTCGTCCCCGCCCCGCTCGTCGGCCTCGGCCACGTCGGCCAGCAGCAGCCGCCCGTACGACGTCAGCGCGCCGAGCCCGGTCACGCCGAGCTGGGCCGCCTCGGCCAGCACCTCCCGGTGCGCGGTCTCCCGCCCCCGGGCGCGCCGGGGCGCCCGCCAGTCCAGCAGCTCCAGCACCTCGTCCGGGGTGGGCGCGGTGGCCGGCTCCAGGTCGGCCAGCACCCCCAGTACGGCCCGTCGGGCGGCCGGCGCGCCGGCCCGTTCCGCCTCGGCGGAGAGGACCGAGATCGGCCGGTCCCGCTCGTCCCGTTGACCGACCAACCCCACCTGCCGGGTCATCCCCAGCCAGGCCCGGGCCAGGTGCTCCCAGCGCTGGGCGAGCGAGCCCGCGCGCCACACCTCGTACCCGCCGGTGGGGAGGATCTGCTGGTCGCCGCCGTAGCGGGCGCTGGCGCTCCCGGTCAGCTCCAGCTCGCCGACCAGCCCCGCCGCGTACGCCACCTCGAACAGCAGCGCGGTCGTCGGGTCGTCCAGCCCGAGGGCCCGGGCGAGTCGGCGCAGGTCACGGACGCCCACTCCGCCGGAGCGGAGCACCGGGGCCGGTTCGGCGGCGAGGCTCTCCAGCAGCGCCTCGGTGTGGCGTACCACCTCCATGGTCTGCCCCGCGCCGGCCGAGTCGACGGCCTTCGGCTCGCGCGTCGGGCTCGCCACCACGGGCGGGCTGGTCCGCAGCGGGCCGAGCGGGCCGCTGTCGCGGCGCAGCAGCAGGCCGACCTCGCGGGGCAGCTCGACGGTGCCGCTGCCGCGCCCCGCCGAGACCGGGACGAGCAGCCGGTTGTCGACCAGCCAGCGGATCGGCGAGCCGGTCGGCGCGCCCCCGTTGGTGTCGTCCGGGGGGAGGCTGTCCTCCGCGCCGACGGCGGGGGCCTGGAGCGCGCCCTGGGGCACGCTGCCGACCGGAGGTCCGGCCGCGAGCCGGTCCAGGATCGCCCGCGCCGACGGGGGAGCGGCCAGCAGCGTCCGCCGCAGCTTCGCCGGGTCCGCGCAGAGGGCCGCCGTGCGTGAGTCCAGCTCCGCCGCCGGTCGGCCCAGACCCGCCGGGTACGGGGCGACCTCGTCGACGCCGCCCACCACGCGCAGCTCGTGCTCGGGGCCGTACAGCAGGAAGAGCGCGCGAAGCTTGTTCACCGCGCCCCGGACGTCGGTCGGGGCGGGCGGGTGCGGACCGGCGGTGGCCATGGCCAGGATCGCCTCGGTGGCGGTGCTGCCCGCCTGCGGATCACGGGTGAGCCGGGCGGCGTCCAGGATCAGCAGGGTGAACTGGTCCAGCCCGTCGAGGGCGCGGGCCACGGAGACCCGGGACTGGGCGCGGATGGCGAGGGCGGAGACGTCGGCCGGCACCGGCACGACGAGGTCGGGCCGCAGTTGGAGCAGGGCGGCCAGGGACTCGTCGGGCAGGGTCCGCAGATGGTCGGCGAGTGAGGTGGTCATCGTCGTTCCACGCTAGCCCGACGAGGGCAGGTCCCGCCCCTCGGACGTCCGGCTGGGCCGGGGATGTGCGGGTACGTTCTCGGCATGCCCGCACTGATGGTCGGCTTCGACCTCGACATGACCCTGGTCGACTCGCGTCCCGGCATCGCCGCCTGCTATCGGGCGCTGACGGCACGAACCGGGGTGCCGGTGGACGCCGAACTGGTGGTGTCGCGGTTGGGGCCGCCGCTGCGCACCGAGATCGGACACTGGTTCCCGCCTGAGCGGGTGGAGGAGGCCGTCACCATCTTCCGGGAGCTCTACCCGGCGTACGCGATCACCCCGACCGTGCCGATGCCCGGCGCGGCGGCGGCGATCGAGGCGGTGCACGCCCGCGGCGGCCGGGTGATGGTGGTGACCTCGAAGCTGGGCCGGCTGGCGAAGCTGCACCTGGACCATCTGGGGCTGGCGGTGGACGAGCTGGCCGGGGACCTGTTCGCCGAGGAGAAGGCGACCGCGCTGCGGGCGCACGACGCGACCCTCTACGTCGGGGATCACGTGGCGGACATGGCCGCGGCCGAGGCGGCGGGAATCCCAGGGCTGGGAGTGGCGACCGGGCCGTGTTCGGCAGACGAGCTGGGGGCCGCCGGGGCGCGGCTGGTGCTCGACGATCTCGGTGGATTCCCGAAGGCGCTCGACCGGATCATCGGGCTAGCCTTGGAGCGGTAGAGGTGTCGAGCGAAGCAGGGGTTTCAGGTGCCGACGGGTCGAGTGAAGTGGTATGACGCGGCCAAGGGTTACGGGTTCGTCACCAGTGACGAGGGTGGCGACGTGTTCCTGCCCAAGGGTGCGCTACCGGCGGGCGTCAGCGACCTGAAGGGTGGTCAGCGGGTCGACTTCAGCGTGGTCGACAGCCGGCGGGGCGCCCAGGCGATGGGGGTCAAGCTGCTGGAGGCGCCGCCGTCCGTGGCGGAGCTGCGCCGCCGACCGGCCGAGGAGCTGCACGGCCTGGTCGAGGACATGATCAAGGTGCTGGAGGCGAAGGTCCAGCCGGACCTGCGCCGGGGCCGGTTCCCGGAGAAGAAGACCGCGCAGAAGATCGCTCAGCTGGTCCACGCGGTCGCCCGCGAGCTGGAGGTCTGAGGGACGAGCCCGGCGTCGGCGGCCCGGCCCAGCAGCGCTTCCACGGCGGCGAAGCCGGCCTCACCCAGGTCGGCGGTGAACTCGTTGACGTAGAGGCCGATGTGCCGGTCCACCACGTCGGGCTCCATCTCCTGCGCGTGCGTGAGCACGTACTCCCGGCTGGCCTCCGGGTCGGCCCACGCCTGGCGTACCGACTCGCGGATCCAGCCGGCCGCCTCGACCGGGTCCACCGCACCCTTGCGGGCGAGGATCGCGCCGAGCGGGATGGGCAGCCCGGTGTCCGCCTCCCACCACTCGCCGAGGTCGACCAGGGCGGTCAAGCCGTGCCGCGGATAGGTGAACCGTGCCTCGTGGATCACCAGCCCCGCGTCGTACGTGCCGGCGGCGACGCCCGGCATGATCTCGTGGAACGGCACGACCACGATCCGCGCGGGTGGCTGCTCCGCCGCCCAGAGCCGGAACAGCAGGTACGCCGTGGTCCGCTCGCCCGGCACCGCCACCGTCGCCCCCGCCAGGTCGGCCCGGTCGCCCCGGGTGAGCACCAGCGGGCCGCAGCCCCGCCCGAGCGCACCGCCGCAGGGCAGCAGGTGGTAGTCGTCGAGCAGCCACGGCAGCGCCGCGTAACTCACCTTGACCAGGTCGAACGCCCCCCGCTCGGCGGCCGTGTTGGTGACGTCCACGTCGGCGTAGGTCACCTCCACCGGCGGCGCGCCGGGGACCCGCCCGTGCACCAGGGCGTCGAAGACGAACGTGTCGTTGGGGCAGGGCGAGATCGCCAGGGAGAGCGCCACACCCCCACGTTAACCCCACCTCCATCCCACCCCACCGACCCCCCATCGCCTCCTCTGCTGCGTCGCCGTTCCTCGGTGGACCTGCTGCTGCGGCCCGGCCGGGGCAGGCGTGTCCGACGCTACGAACTTGATTACAAAGATGAATCACGGTGCCGCGCCGCGCGGCGGAGGTCACGCGGGCGGTGGAGCGACGGGTCCCAGGAGGCCAGCTTCGGCCACCGGACCGGCGGAACGCTTCGGGTCCGCGCGGTCGCCTCCCAGTAGCGTCCACCGGACCGGCAAAACGCTTCCGGTCCGCGCGGTCGCCTCCCAGTAGCCGATCACCAGAGGGGTCTGACCCATTGATGTAATCAAGTTCGTAGCGGGCAGACGACCCGTTCCGTCCCCAGCCGCAGTCGATTTCCACAGGGTTTTCCACAGCCTGGCTGTGGGTGTTGAGCGCGGTCGAGGCGGCACCGAGCATGGTGGGCATGACGGAGCCGACCGAGCCGACCGAGCCGACCGAGCCGAGGGAGCCGACCGAGCCGACCGAGCCGACGGAGTCCTCGCCGCAGGTCGACCTGGGTGCGACGCTGCGAGCCCTGCGGCGGGACGCCGACCTGAGCCAACGGGAGCTTGCTGAGCGCTCGGGGGTGCCGCAGACCACTATCGCCCGGGTGGAGTCGGGTTTGACGCCGGACCCTCGCTTCCGCACCCTCGAACGGCTCCTCAGAGCCGCAGGAGGAAGCCTCACGATCACCAACACCAACACCAACACCAGCAGCACCGACCGGACCGGGGCTCTGCCGCCCGCGCCGCCCCTCGCGCCCGTGCCGCACGAGACGGTCCGCGACGCGGCGGGTCGGCACTGTCCCGCGCACCTCGACGGCCGCGCGGTCCGCGAGCCACGGGACTGGCCCGGTGCCTGGTGGTCGCGCTGGTACGACCTGCCGCCCGCCAGGTGGCCCAGGCCGTTGCCGGCGGTGACCTACACCCTGGACCGGGCCGAGCGGGACCGGCGCCGGCGGGGCGAACGGGTCGGACACGAGGTCCGGCTGCGGCGGTACTTCGGCGGGCTTCCGGCGACGTCGTGGCGGTTCGTCGCCGAGTTGCCCGACGGTGAGCTGGTCGGGGAGCTGCGGGCGCACGAGCGGAGCGTCGACCTGCTGCTCGGGTACGAGCTGGGTGGCCGGCGGGAGCTCGTGCTCGACGGGGTGCTGGTGGGCGCGGAGCACCGGCTGCTGGGCATCGGGCGCCGGCTGGTCGAGGCGCTCCGCGCGGAGATGGTGCGCGTCGGTGTCGACACCGTCCACGCGATTGCCGAGTTCGGTGGCGTCGGGTTCCTCGTCGCCTGCGGTTTCGCGGTGGAGTGGGGCCGGCCGACGGCGCTGCGGTGGGAACGACCGCTCAGCGGAGGGCGTGAGCCGCCTCGGTGAGCGCGGCGAAGGCCTCCTTCATCCGCCACGCTCCCCGGTCACGGGGTCCGATCGGGTTCGACACGGTGCGCAGCTCGGCGAAGGGCACGCCCGCCTGGGCGGCGGCGACGGCCACGCCGTACCCCTCCATGGCCTCGACCACGGCGTCCGGGTGCCGCTGCGCCAACGCGTCGGTGCCGGCGGCCGTGCCGGTCACCGTGCTGACCGTCAGCACCGCACCGACCGACGCGCCCGGCAACGCGGTACGCAGCGCGGCCAGCAGCCCGGGGTCGGCGGGTACGGCGTTGCCGACGCCGAGCAGCTCCGGCGGCATGCCCAGCTCGTCGACCGGGATGAAGCCCTCCGGTGACTCGGCGCCCAGGTCGGCGGCCACGCTGCGGGTCGCCAGCACGGTGTCGCCGACCGCCACCCGGCCGACGAAGCCGCCGCCGATGCCGGCGCTGACCACCCCCCGGTAGGGGCGGCCGGCAGCCTCGGCGAGCGCGAGCAGCCGGGCGGTCGCCGCGCCGGCGGCGGCGGGGCCGACGCCGACCGGCAGCACGGTGACCGCCTGGTCGTCGAGCCCGGCCCGGACGGCCTCCGCCTCGGCGGATACCGCCGTCACCACCAACAGTCCCGTCACGCGAGCGGTCCTCTCGATTCCCGGTGGTTCTCCTCCTCCGCGCCGCCCGGCCCACCGACCGCCGACGAGGGTCGGTAGATGTGGTAGCCGGGCGGGGCGAGACCCGCGTCGTCCGCGGGAGCATTCGTCCCGCTGCCGGGCGGGGCCGGCGAGGTCGGGGCCGGGTTGGCGTACTCCTCGGTCGCCTCCGACGGCCCGGCGGCGAACCGCTCGGTCTGCTCGGCGGCCAGTTCCTCGTCGCCGAGGGGGCGGCCCACCAGCCGTTCGTCGCGCAGCCGCCCCGCGACCAGCACGCCGCGCGCCGCGATGAGCGCCGCCACGCAGGCCGCGACCGCGATGCCCACCCGGCCGTCGAACGGTACGAGTCCCAGCCCGCCGCCGGCCACGAAGGCGAGCATCAGCGCGGTCTCCGAGTGCGCGAAGGAGCTGGCCCGCAACCGCTCCGGGATCCGCTCCTGGATCGAGGCGTCGACGGCCAGCTTGGCGATTCCGCTGATCAGCGATGTCACCAGGCAGAGCAGCGCCACCAGCGGCAGCGAGAACTTCAGCGCGGCGAGGATCGCCACCCCGGCCACCACGATCATGCCGCTGGACTGGATCGCCGTCGGGCGGTGGATCCGCAGCCGGGTGCCGACCGCGGTGGCCAGGAAACTGCCCACCGCCAGGGCGCCGCCGATCAGGCCCAGCGCACCCTGGGCGCTCAGGCTCCGACCGAAGAAGTCGGTGGTGAGGTCGCCGGCCTTGACGGCGAAGGCGAGGAAGAGCAGGAGGAAGCCGTACACGCCGCGCAGCGCCGCCGCGCCGATCAGGGTGGCGATCACCACCCGGCCGGCCGGGCGGCCCCGGCCCAGCGGACGTTCCCCGTCCCGGCGACGCAGCGCGCGCAGCGGGTGGGGCACCCGCTCCGGCGGCTCGGAGTCGGCGCGCGGCGGCAACCGCAGGGAGATCACCATGCCGACCAGGAAGATCACCGAGGCCACCCGGAGCGGCCACTGCGGACCCAGCCAGAAGGCGGCGAGCCCGATCGGGGCGACGAGCGCCCCGGCCACCGTGCCGTAGACGCTGGCCCGGGCGCCGACCTGGGACAGCCCGACCCCCTCGGGCAGCAGTCTGGGCACCGCCGCCGAGCGGGCCACCCCGTACGCCCGGGAGAGCGCGAGCACGCCGAACGCGGCGGGATAGAGGCCGAAGCTGCCGATGTAGTCGGAGATCAACCAGGCGAGGAACGCCCGACCGAGCATGGTGGCCGCCAGCGCGTACCGGCGGCCGTGCCGGAAGTGGTCGAGCAGCGGCCCGACCACCGGGGCGAGCATGGCGAACGGCACCATCGTCACCAGCAGATAGAGCGCGACCTTGTTCCGCGCCTCGCCCAGCGGTACGTCGAAGAAGATCGTCCCCGCCAGGCCGATGGCGATCAGGGTGTCCCCGGCGCAGGAGAGCGCGTGCAGGTCGAAGAGGCGGACCATGCCGACCTCGTTGCCGGCGCTGCGGGCCCGGGCCATCCCGGCGCGTCTGGTCATCCAGCGTCCGCCGCTCAGCGAGCCGCGGAGCAGCAGGCGGGTGGCGCGGATGCCCGTGCCGACGGTCCGCCCGAGGACGGACCGCCCGGAGCGGGAGGACAGCGGCATGTGCACCATCCTCGCCCATCCGATCCAGACGCGCTCCCGCACCTGTCGAGAACGACTCCGGGGAGTGCCTGTCGACGCGCGGCCGGCATGGGGAACAATGGTCGGGTGACCAGGCCCGTCTCCGCCCGTGCCGCCCGTCTCGACCAGGTCTGCGCCGCCGCCGTCGAGGTGGCGCGCGCCGGCATCACCGAGGTGGACCCCGCCGACGTCGGCGACCACCTGCAGGCCGTCGCTGAGGGCGAGCGACTCGTCACCCACTACTTCGAATGTCTGATGGCCGGTTACCGGGGCTGGCGCTGGGCCGTCACCGTCACCCGGGTGCCGCGCAGCCGCGCCGTGACGCTCTGCGAGACGGTCCTGCTCCCCGGCCCGGACGCACTGCTCGCGCCGGGCTGGCTGCCCTGGCAGGAGCGGCTCAAGCCGGGCGACCTCGGCCCCGGTGACCTGCTGCCGACGCCCGCCGACGACGAGCGGCTCGCCCCCGGCTACCTGCTCTCCGACGACCCGGCGGTCGAGGAGACCGCGTGGGAGCTCGGTCTGGGCCGACCCCGGGTGCTGTCCCGCGAGGGGCGCGCCGAGGCCGCCCAGCGCTGGTACGACGGCGACCACGGCCCCTCCGCGGCGATCTCGGTGGCCGCGCCGGCCGCCGCCCGTTGCGGCACCTGCGGTTTCTATCTGCCGCTGGCTGGTGCGCTGCGGCTCTCCTTCGGCGCCTGCGGCAACTTCTACGCGCCGGACGACGGCCGGGTGGTGAGCGCCGACCACGGGTGCGGCGCACACTCGGAGACGCTGGTGGAGGCGGCCGAGACCCCGGTCGACGAGCTGCCCACCGTCTACGACGACAGCGCGGTCGAGGCCATGTCGGTCAGCCGGGTACCCGGTTCGGTGGAGGCCGCCGAGCCGGCGGAGCCGTACGGCCACCCCTGACCGTGCGGTGGCGCGGCGGGCTCAGGGCCGGTTGGCCGCCGCCCGCCGACGACGGCGGTTGGCGTCGTGTCGCAGCATCGTCGCGAGCCCGGGGAAGCCCCACAGGAAACCGGCCAGGCAGGTCCAGAGCCAGTTCTGGTGCCCGTGCTCGGTGAGCCAGCCGCGGAAGAAGAGCAACAGCACCAGCCCCACCACCGCCCAGACGACCAGCCCGGCGACGGCGAACGGGACCATCGGCGGGTCGAGTGGCTCGGGCCTCGGCGGCTGCTCCTGTGGCACGGGGAAAGGGTACGCGATCGGCCTTTCCCGGTCGCCGGTGATCTGGGACGATGCGCCGGACGGTCGCCGCGCTACCCGGCGTTGATTCGGACAAACCTCCTGGTGAGCATGCTCATATCGCATGTCGTTAGCCAGGCTCATTAGTTAAGCTAACGATTGTGACGGAGCGGACGGTGACGGCGAACCGCGTGCCACCGGCGCAGCTGGCCCCTCAGCTGCGAGATGCGATCCACCGGCTGAACCGGCGGGTCCGACAGGCCCGCCCGGTCGGCGACCTGACGGTCACCCAGCTCTCCGCGCTCACCAGCCTCAAGCTGGCGGGCGCGCTGACGCCCCGGGAACTGGCCGACGTCGAACGGGTGCAGCCGCCGACGATGACCAAGATCGTCGCGAAGTTGGAGGAGCGCGGCCTCGTGCAGCGCACCCCCCACCCGACCGACGGCCGGCAGGTCATCCTGGCGCCGACCGAGGGGGGTCGGGCCGTGCTCGAGCAGTTCGAGCGGGCCCGCAACTCGTGGCTGGCCAGCCGCCTGGCCGCGCTCGACGAGGGTGACCGCGACACGCTGCGGCGGGCCGCCGAGATCCTCGAGGAGCTCGCCCGCGCCTGACCGCGCCCGCGCCACCGGGTCCGCGCCGTCCGCTGACGATGACGCGTACGACCGCGAGGAGGCGCACCAAGAGTGCAGGCGAAGCTGAGCACGATGTTCCAGTCCCTACGAGTCCGCAACTACCGACTCTTCGCCACCGGGCAGCTGATCAAACTGATCGGCGTCTGGATGATGTTCATCGCCCAGGACTGGCTCGTCCTCGAGCTCTCCGACAACTCCGCCACCGCGCTCGGCGTGGTCACCGCGTTGCAGTTCACCCCCGTACTCCTGCTCACCCTGCTCTCCGGCCGCCTCGCCGACCGGTACGACAAGCGCCTGCTGCTCTTCCTCGCCAACGCCTTCTGGACGGTGCTGGCGCTGGTGATGAGCCTCCTGGTGCTCACCGGGCTGGTGCAGCTCTGGCACGTCTTCGCCTTCGCGGCCCTGCTCGGCGTCGCCAACGCGGTGGAGACCCCGGTCCGGCAGGCGTTCGTCTCCGAGCTGGTCGGCATGTCGCTGCTGCCGAACGCGCTGTCGCTCAACGCGGCGGTCTTCAACTCCGCCCGGATCGTCGGCCCGGCGGTCGCCGGCCTCGCCATCGCCGCCTTCGACGTCGGCCCGGTCTTCCTCTTCACCGCGCTCAGCTCGATCGCCCCGCTGGTCAACGTGGTCCGGATGCGCACCGCCGAGCTGCACCGCAAGGACCTCCCGCCGGTCGGCGAACGTGACCAGGCGAAGGTGATCGACGGGCTGCGCTACGTGTGGCGACGCGCCGACCTGCTGCTGCCGATGGCGCTGATGTCGGTGGTCGGCATGACCCTGTTCAACTTCCAGCTCACCCTCGCGGCGCTGGCCAAGACCGTCTTCCACACCGGTGCCGCCTCGTTCGGCCTGTTCAGCACCGCGCTCGCGGCGGGTGCGCTGACCGGCGCCCTCGCCGGTACCGGTCGACGCAGCCGCCCCTCGGTCTGGCTGGTGCTCGGTGCCGCCGTCGGCGCCGCCACCTTCGGCACCCTGGTCGGGCTGGCCCCGGCGTACTGGCTGGTGGTGGCGCTGCTGCTGCCGACCGGGTTCTTCATGGTCTTCTTCGCCCAGGCCGCCAACCAGCGGGTGCAGCTCGGTGTCGACGCCGCCTTCCGGGGGCGGGTGATGGCCCTCTGGGTGCTGGTCTTCCTCGGCACCAACCCGGTCGGCGCGCCCATCGTCGGCTGGGTGGCGGAGACCTTCGGCGCCGGCGCGAGCATCTGGATCGGCGGACTGATCTCGCTGGCCGCCGCGCTGGTCGCGCTCACCTGGCAGCTACGCCACTCGGGGGCCCGCCTCCGCCTCCGGTTCCTGCCCATGCCCCGGTTCTATGTCACCTCGCCGGAGTGAGCGCAGGGCCCTCGACAGCGTCACGGAGACCGGTTTCCCGCTCGGGGGACCGGTCTTCCCGTGTGCGGATGTCGGCAATCGGGTGGCGGGCGGTCACGCGGACCCTTAGCGTCGATACGTGGGAGTCGGACGAGGTCTGCTGCTGATGTTGGCGATCCTCGCCGTCTGCTGCCTGCCCGCCGCCTTCGCGCTGCTCTTCTGTGCCGACGAGATCATCGACCGGGTCGCCTGCCGGTGGGCCGAATGGCGGGAACAACGCCAGGAACGACGGACCATCGCCCGCCTCGACCGGGCGATCGAGGCCGACGCCCTCACCCGCGACGTCGACCTCACCGCCTTCGACCGGCCCGACCGGCGCCCGCTGGAGCAGCTCGCCACGGACCTGCGCCGCCTCGGCGGCCACCGGCTCGCCGCGTCCGACCGGTCGGTGGTCTGGCACGGCGCGGTCATCGACGCGTACGACGAGCGCCTCCAGGCCGCCTGCCGGGCACTGGGCATCCCCGAGCATCTCTCCGAACTGACCGGGGTGGACCGGGAGATCGAACGGCTCCGGGTCGAGGGGCTGCTGCACACCGCCGGGCTCACCCTGCCCGCCGCCCGCGCCGGCCACCGGCAACGCCACCACTGAGACGATGTACGCGTGCGCCTCTTCGTCGCCGTGTATCCGCCGTCGGCCGCGGTCGACGACCTGACCGCCGAGGTGGCCCGGCTCCGGGTCGGCGCGGCGGCCGACGCCGGCACCAACGTCCGGCTCGCCGATCCCGTCAACGCCCACCTCACCCTCGCCTTTCTCGGCGAGGTCGAGGAGAGCCGGCTGGTCGACGTGGAGAGTGCGCTCGGCCTGGCCGCTCAGACCTTCCGGGAGGGTCGGGCCAGCTCACCGCGACTGCGCCTGGGCGGCGGGGGGAGCTTCGGCCGGGGCCGGTTCACCGTGCTCTGGGTGGACGTCCGGGGTGACGTCGAGGCGCTGGCGGTGCTGGCCCGGCTGGTCCGGTTCGGGCTGCGCCGGGGGCGGCTGCCGCACGACGAGAAACCGTTCCGGGCGCACCTGACCATCGCCCGGCCCGGTGACCGGATCGACCGGGCCGACGTGCTCGCCGACCGGGAGGCCCTGCACGGCTACCTCGGGCCGGAGTGGCCGGCGAACGAGCTGGTGCTGGTCCGCAGCCACCAGGGCCCCCGTCCCACCTACGACCGCCTCGCGGCCTGGCCGATCTGACCCCGACCCGCCGGCCGGCCCGGGCGGGGACCCGGGCCGGAGCGGGGCGTCACCAGGCCCAGGCCTCCGGGCCCGGGCCGCCCCTGCCGACCGGCGGGAAGAGCTCGTCCAGCCGCTTCAGCGTCGCCTCGTCCAGCTCCACCTCCAGCGCGCCCAGGTTACGGTCGAGCTGGTCGACGGTGCGCGGGCCGACGATCGGGGCGGTCACCCCGGGCCGGGAGAGCAGCCAGCCCAACGCCAGATCGGCCGGGTCGTGGCCGAGGTCCGCGCAGAGCTTCTCGTACGCCTCGATGGTGGGCCGGTGCTCGGCGAGCGAGTCGGCGGCGCGGCCGGTGGTGCCGCGCGCCGCGCCGCCCTCGGCCATCTTGCGCAGCACCCCGGCGAGCAGCCCGCCGTGCAACGGCGACCAGGGGATGATGCCCACGCCGAAGTGCTGGGCGGCCGGGACCACCTCCAGCTCGACGTGCCGGGTCATCAGGTTGTAGATGCACTGCTCGGAGACGAGCCCGAGGAAGTTGCGCCGGCCCGCCGCCGCCTGCGCCTGCGCGATGTGCCAACCGGCGAAGTTGGACGACCCGACATAGAGGACCTTGCCCTGGGCGACCAGGGTCTCCATCGCCTGCCAGATCTCCTCCCACGGGGTGGCCCGGGAGATGTGGTGCATCTGGTAGAGGTCGATGGTGTCGGTCTGGAGGCGACGCAGCGACTCCTCGCAGGCCCGGATGATGTGCCGGGCGCTCAGGCCCTGGTCGTTGGGCCAGTCGCCCATCTTGCCGTAGACCTTCGTGGCCAGGACGACCTTGTCGCGGCGACCGCCGCCCTGGGCGAGCCAGCGGCCGATGATCTGCTCGGTGACGCCCTCACCGAGCTGCCAGCCGTAGACGTTCGCGGTGTCGAAGAAGTTGATCCCGTGTTCCAGCGCCCGGTCCATGATGGCGAAGCTGTCCGACTCGTTCGCCTGCGGACCGAAGTTCATGGTGCCGAGGCAGAGCCGGCTCACCGACAGACCGGTGCGTCCCAGGTTCGTGTACTCCATGGCTCCACCCTGGCACGCGGGCACTTCGAGTGCCTTGTGTCGACCAGGGTGGACCGCTGGGTCAGGAGGACTCGCGGGCCGCCGGGCCGCTGCCGAAGAGGACGTCGTCCCAGCTCGGCAGCCGCTTGCGGGGCTTGCCCGCCGCGTCGGTCGCCTCGCTGCCGCCGGCTGCGGCCGCCGCCTGGCCCGTCCGGCGCGGCCGGAGCACGGCGAGCGACGGCACGGCGGGGACCTCCTTCGGTGCGTCCGAGTCGTCGTCGAAGGCCGAGCCCTGACCGCCGCCGAGCAGTGCCGCCGCGCCACCGCCGACCGCCCGCTGGCGGGGCGCGTCCTGCGCGGCCGGGGAACGCGGGTCGAGCCCACGGCCGGAGGAGGAGCCCAGCGGCCGGTCCAGCGAGGCGAGCAGGGCGTCCCGGCCGGCCCGGATCGGGTCCCGCCCGGGTCGCGCGTGCTCGCCCGCCGAGGGCAGGCCGTGCCCGCCCCGGCTCGGCTCGCCGCGCGACGGGCCGGGCAGCGCGTGGCCGCCCCGCTCGGGTGCCGGCTCCTGGCCGAGGATCGGCGTGGGCCGCTCGGCGCAGAGGTATTGCGCCATGTCGTCGTGCGGGGTGACGTTCTGCCGGAGCTTGTCGAGGTCCCAGACCGCCTGCGCGGTGGCCTTGCCGGACGGCCAGGTCGCGACGATCCGCCAGGTGCCGTCGTCGCGGCGGTAGGCGTCCCAGGAGATCTTCTCGGTGTCGATCCCGTGCTGGGCCAGCCGGCCGTTGACCACCTCGGCCAGCGGGGTCGGCTTCTCCGCGCCCTTGAGCCGGGTGCGCCGTGCGTGCTGGGCGAGCATGGCCCGCTCCTGGAGCACCGGGCCCGCGTAGCGCAGCACCCGGTCGACCGGCACGCCGGCGATCCGGGCGACGTCCTCGGCGGACTCGCCGGAACGGATCCGGGCCTGGATGTCCCGGGGGGAGAGCGACGGCGTCAGGTCGGCGGCACTCGGCACCACCGCGAGCGGCGGCGCGCCCGGCTCGGCGTGCAGGGCCGAGGCGATCCGTTCGTCGATGGGGAGGGCGAGCAGGCGCCCGACCTCGTCGGCGAGCACCAGAGCCTGGCCGTCCTCGGAGAGGGCGACGAAGCGTACTGGGCGCATGGCGTTGCCTCCGTCCCGCTTCGCTGGCCGTCACGCCACGAGCCGGCCACCCGGGCGTCTCGGACCACCGTACGCTCATCTACCCGAAGGTGGGGGATGCGACACCCCGCATGTCGTGACTGAGCTGCGGCGATGATCACGGTGGGTGGCCGACGAAGGGTCGCCGGCCACCCACCGTGACGGACGGTCAGAGCCGCTCGACCACGTGGTCGATCGAGGCGGTGAGCGCCTCCACGTCGGCCGGTTCGACCGCCGGGTAGAGGGCGATCCGGAGCTGGTTGCGGCCCAGCTTCCGGTAGGGCTCGGTGTCGACGATGCCGTTGGCGCGCAACGCCTTCGCGATCGCCCCGGCGTCCACCCCGTCGGCGAAGTCGATCGTGGCGACCACGTTGGAGCGCACCGCCGGGTCGGTCACGAACGGGGTGGCGAAGGACGAGCGCTCGGCCCAGCCGTACACGATGCCGGCGCTCTCGGCGGTCCGCTTGGCCGCCCAGGTCAGGCCGCCCTGCGCGTTCATCCAGTCGGTCTGCTCGGCGGCCAGGAAGATGGTGGCCAGCGCGGGCGTGTTGTAGGTCTGCTCCAGCCGCGAGTTGTCGATCGCGGTGACCAGGTCGAGGAAGGCCGGGATGTACCGGCCGGACGCCTTGATCTCGGCGGCCCGCTCCAGCGCGGCCGGCGACATCAGGGCCAGCCAGAGGCCACCGTCGGAGGCGAAGCACTTCTGCGGGGCGAAGTAGTAGACGTCGGTCTCGGCGACATCCACGTCCAGCCCGCCGGCGGCGGAGGTGGCGTCGACCAGCAGCAGCGAGCCCTCGTCGGCGCCCGCCACCCGGCGGACGGGCGCGGCCACGCCGGTGGAGGTCTCGTTCTGCGGGATGCCGTAGACGTCCACGCCCGCCTCGGCGACCAGCGTCGCCGCGGTGCCCGGCTCGGCCTTGCGGACGGTCGGCTCACCGAGGAACGGTGCGTCCTTGACCGCCTTGGCGAACTTGGCACCGAACTCGCCGAAGCTGGCGAACTGGGCCCGGTCGCGGACCAGGCCGAAGGTGGCGGCGTCCCAGAACGCGGTGGTCCCGCCGTTGCTGAGGATCACCTCGTAGCCCTCGGGGAGGGAGAAGAACTCGGCGATGCCCCGGCGCAGCCGGGCCACCTCGTCGCGGACGGTCTTCTGCCGGTGCGAGGTGCCCAGAAAGCTGGTGGCCACGTCGGCGAGAGCGGAGACAGCCGCCGGACGGATCTTGGACGGCCCGCAGCCGAACCGCCCGTCGGCGGGCTTGATGTCGTCGGGAATCCGGATGGTCGGTGCGTCAGCCACGGTGGTCGAGATCCTTCCGCATGGGTGAGGGCGGGCCCTTCAGCGGGCGCGGACCGACGGCGGACGCGTGCGCGAGGCACACGGCGCGGCCGGGATCCGAGCCCGGTCCGGCGACACTGCCGGCCTTCATCCTCGCACCCGGACACCCCGGCCGGGCCGGTGGTCCCACCTCCGGCGCTGAGTCGTGCGCCACAGCGAAGGGCCCCGTCCGCGCGGACGGGGCCCTCGGCGGGTCGTACGGGATCAGACGCCGTGCGGGATGGCGTTCCAGCCCTCGACCTGCTGCGGCTTGCGGGTGCCCGGGCCGACGTAGCGGGCCGACGGGCGGACCAGCCGCTGGAGCTTCTTCTGCTCCAGGATGTGCGCGGACCAGCCGCCCATCCGGGCACAGGTGAACATCGAGGTGAACATGTGCGCCGGCACCTCGGCGAAGTCCAGCACCACGGCCGACCAGAACTCGACGTTGGTGGCGAGCACCCGGTCCGGGCGGCGGGCCTGGAGCTCGGCCAGGGCGGCCTTCTCCAGCGCCTCGGCGATCTCGAAGCGGGGCGCGCCCAGCTCCTTGGCGGTGCGGCGCAGCACGCGGGCGCGCGGGTCCTCGGCCCGGTAGACCCGGTGCCCGAAGCCCATCAGCCGCTCACCGCGGTCGAGGACGCCCTTGACGTACCCCTCGGCGTCGCCGCTGCGCTCGACGGCCTCCAGCATGGTGAGCACCCGGGAGGGGGCGCCGCCGTGCAGCGGGCCGGAGAGGGCGCCGATGCCCGACGAGATGCAGGCCGCGGCGTCGGCGCCGGTGGAGGCGACGATCCGGGCGGTGAAGGTGGAGGCGTTCAGGCCGTGCTCGGCGGCCGAGATGAAGTACGCGTCGACGGCCTTGACGTGCCGCGGGTCGGGCTCGCCCCGCCAGCGCTTCATGAAGCGCTCGACGATCGTCTCCGCCTTGTCGATCTCCTTCTGCGGCACCGCCGGCAGGCCGAGGCCGCGGGCGGACTGGGCGACGAAGGAGAGCGCGGTGACCGACACCCGGGCCAGGTCCTCGCGGGCCTGCTCGTCGGAGATGTCGAGCAGCTGGCTGAGCCCCCAGTACGGGGCCAGCATGGCGACGGCGGACTGCACGTCGACCCGGATGTCACCGGAGTGCACCGGCACCGGGAACGGCTCGGCCGGCGGCAGGCCCGGGCCGAACCGCCCGTCGACCAGCAGCGCCCAGACGTTGCCGAAGGAGACCTGACCGATCAGATCCTCGATGTCGACACCGCGATAGCGCAGCGCGCCACCCGCGCGGTCCGGTTCGGCGATCTCGGTCTCGAAGGCTACGACGCCCTCCAGGCCCGGTTTGAAGTCGGACATGTCGTCTCCTGGCTTCCGGCTCGGTGCGCCCGAGCGGGCTCGTCCGGCCCGACACCTTAGGCGACCCTCAGGGATGTGTTCGTGCCATCTTGCCTGCTGGGTAACCGAGTGCGCGACCCAGTGCGACTGTGCTGCACGCGACATCCCCGCCGCTGGACGCGTCCGCCGGGTCGGCCAGACTGGTCGGTGGGGGCTGGCCAGCGTCGGGGGACGTACCAGGCCCGATGAGGGGAGAGCGGAACGTGACCGGCGACACAGTGCGCCCGGCGGGGATGCGTAACGAGTACGCCCCCGACCTGGGCCTTTCGGAAGCCGAGCTGGCGGCCGACTGGCACACCCAGTTCGACCGCTGGTTCGCCGACGCGGTGGCCCACCCCCTCCCCGAGCCGAACGCCATGATCGTCGGCACCGCCGACGCCGCCGGTCGCCCCAGCGGCCGGACCGTCCTGCTCAAGGGGTACGACCCGGACGGCTTCGTCTTCTTCACCAACTACGGCTCCCGCAAGGGCGCGGACGTGACCGCCAACCCGTGGGCCAGCCTGGTCTTCCCCTGGTTCGCCATGCAGCGTCAGGTGGTGGTCACCGGGCGGGTGGAGCGCGTCGACCGGGCGGAGACCGAGGCGTACTTCGCCAGCCGGCCGCGCGGCTCCCAGCTCGGCGCGTGGGCCAGCGACCAGTCTCGGGTGATCCCGGACCGGACGGTGCTCGACGAGGCGTACCGGGCGGTGACGGAGCGCTTCGCCGACGTGGCGCAGCCGCCCGCGCCGCCGCACTGGGGCGGGCTGCGGGTGCGCCCCGAGACGGTGGAGTTCTGGCAGGGGCGGGCGAGCCGGCTGCACGACCGGCTGCGGTTCCGGCGTACCGACGGGGGCGACTGGGTCACCGAGCGGCTCGCGCCGTGACGAAGCTCACCGAGGCCCGGTCGCGCGACGCGCGGCGCTGGGCGATCGACCTGCGCCCGCTCCGGGTGCCCGCGTTCCGGCGGATGTGGCTCGGCAACACCATCGCCATGCTCGGCTTCCAGTTCACCGCCGTGGCGGTGCCGGTGGAGATGTACGCCCTCACGCGGGACTCGTTCTGGGTCGGGCTGCTCGGGGTGGCGGGCTTCGTACCCCTGCTGGTCTTCGGGTTGTGGGGCGGCGCGGTGGCCGACGCCCGCGACCGGCGGCGGGTGCTGCTCGCCGGCTCGGCGCTGCTCTGGGCCTCGATGGCCGGGCTGCTGGTGCACGCGCTGATCGGCGGCGGCAGCCCGGTGCTGCTGCTGGCGCTGGTCACGGTGCACTCGATCGCCTTCGCGATCAGCTCGCCGGCCCGCACCGCGATCCTGCCCCGGCTGCTGCCGGCCGAGCTGGTGCCGGCCGGGAGCACGCTGAACTACACCACCTACACCGCCGCCTCCGTGGTCGGGCCGCTGGCCGCCGGCCTGATCTTCGCGGCCTTCGGCACCGGTCCCGGCCTGCCGATCGCGTACGCGTTGGACGCGCTGCTCTTCACCGGCCTGGTGGTGGCCACCCTCCGGCTGCCCGCGATGCCCCCGGAGCCACCCGCCGAGGGTGAGGTCCGCCGGGGCGGGCTCGGCGGCGTGGTCGACGGGTTCCGCTACCTGGCCACCACCCCGGTGCTGCTCTCGTCGTTCGCCATCGACCTCATCGCGATGATCCTGGCGATGCCGCGGGCGCTCTTCCCGGAGGTCGCCGCGAGCCGGTTCGGTGGCGGCGCGGCGGTGGGCTGGCTCTACAGCGCGATCGCGATCGGCGCGATGGTCGGCGGCCTCACCTCCGGCTGGATCGGCCGGCTGCGCCGGCAGGGCCTCGCCCTGGTGGTGGCGGTGGTCTGCTGGGGGTTGGCGATCGCCGCGGCCGGGCTGGCCCACCGGCTCTGGCTGATGGTCGCGCTGCTCGCCGTCGCCGGGGCCGCCGACCTGGTCAGCGCCGTGCTGCGGCAGTCCATGCTGCTGGTCTACGCCCCGGACCGGATGCGCGGCCGGCTCCAGGGGGTCAACACGGTCGTGGTCGCCGGCGGGCCGCGCCTGGGTGACCTGCGGGCCGGCGCGGCTGCGGCCGGCCTCGGCACCGGCGTGGCGTGGGTCGGCGGTGGCCTCGTCTCCGCCGCGCTGGCCGTGCTGCTGGTGGTCGCCTTCCCGGCCCTGCTGCGCTACCGCGCCGCCGCCACGCCCCCCGCCGACCGCCCCGGAACGGACTAAGGTCCCCGGCATGGAGAACGGTGCAACCCGTCCCCCGTCGGGGACACAGTGGACCATTGCCGCCGACGGCCACGAGGCCGTCATCGTCGAGGTGGGCGGGGGGCTGCGGTCGTACCGGCACGACGGGGTGGACTACGTCGACGGGTACGGGGCGGACGAACTCTCCCCGGGCTCGGCCGGCCACGTGCTGTCGCCCTGGCCGAACCGGATCCGGGACGGGCAGTACGCCTTCGGCGGGCGGTCGTACCAGCTCGACCTGACCGAGCCGGCCCGGGGCAACGCCATCCACGGCCTGGTCAACTGGGTGCGGTGGCACCTGGTCGAGCAGACGGACGACGCGGTCACCGTCGGGTACGAACTGCCGCCGACCCCCGGCTACCCCTGGCCGCTGCGGCTGCGGACGCGCTGGAGCGTGGGCCGCGACGGGCTGCGGGTCGCCCACGAGGTGACCAACCTCGGCGCCGAGCCCTGCCCGTACGGCTACTCCGTGCACCCGTACCTGCAACTGCCGGGCGTCCCGGTCGACGAGGTGTCGCTGCGGGTGCCGGGGCGGTCCCGGGTGCTGCTGGACGGCCGGCTGCTGCCGGTCGGCGTCACCGGCGTCGCCGGCACCGAGTACGACTACACCGAGCCCCGCCCGATCGGTGACGCGGTGCTCGACGTGGCCTTCGGCGACGTGACGCCGGACGCCGACGGCACCTCCACGGTGACCCTCGCCGCGCCGGACGACTCCGCCGCCGTGCACGTCTGGGCGGACGGCGGGTTCGGCTGGTGGCAGGTCTTCACCGGGGACACCCTGAGCGGCGAGCGGCACCGGCGGTCGGTGGCCGTCGAGCCGATGACCTGCCCGGCCGACGCGTTCCGCTCCGGTCGGGACGTGATCACCCTGGAGCCGGGGCGGACCTGGCGGGGTGCCTGGGGCATCCGGCCCGGGGTCTGAGGCGGCGGGGGAGCGGCAGTGGAGTTCGCCGAGGTGGTCCGGCGGCGCCGGATGGTGCGCAACTACGACCCGGACCGCCCGGTCCCGCCCGACGTGGTGGAGCGGCTGCTGGAGCACGCCATCCGGGCGCCCTCGGCGGGCTTCGCGCAGGGCTGGGGGTTCCTGGTGCTGGAGACGCCGGCCGACCGGGAACTCTTCTGGACGGCGGCCACCCCGGCCGGCGGCGGCCGGGAGCGCTGGCTGGCCGGCATGCGCCGGGCGCCGCTGATCGTCGTGCCGCACGCCAACCGCTCCGCCTACCTGGAGCGGTACGCCGAGCCGGACAAGGGGTGGGCGGACCGCGCGACGGAGCGCTGGCCGGTGCCGTACTGGTTCGTCGACACCGGGTTCGCCGCCCTGCTGATGCTGCTCACCGCCGTGGACGAGGGGCTGGGCGCGTGCTTCTTCGGCATCCCGCCGCAGCGGCTCGACGCGTACCGGGAGGCGTTCGGGGTGCCCGAGGAGTACCAGCCGATCGGCGCCGTGACGGTGGGTTACCGATCCCCCGACCACCGGTCACCGTCGCTGCGCCGGGGTCGTCGACCGGTCGGTGAGGTGGTCCGCCGTGGTCGCTGGAGTTGATGCGGTTCGTCCCGCCCGCTACGGGTACGGGCGGTAGCGAAACCGACATGAGGGAGTAAAACGCGGTGTGGCGGGGGCGGCTAGGCTGGCACGGACATCATCAGCCGCACCGCGCGGCCCCCCGCCGGGCACCGGCCGGACGCCGCGGTGCGGCCGGACGACGGGGAGGGAGCGTGCCGTGATCTTCAGAGCGGTCCGGGACGGACGTCCCTACCCGGAGCACAACCTCACGCTCAAGCAGTGGGCGGAGATCCCGCCGCGACCGCTGCGGCTGGACCAGCTCATCACCACCAAGCGGGAACTCGCGCTGGACAAGCTCCTCGCCGAGGACTCGACCTTCTATGGCGACCTCTTCCCGCACGTGGTGCAGTGGAACGGCGGCCTCTATCTGGAGGACGGTCTGCACCGGGCGCTGCGCGCGGCACTCCAGCAGCGCAACCAGATCCACGCCCGGGTGCTGGTGCTCAGCGGCCAGCCCGAGTGACGCCGGCGGTCGGCGGCCGGCGGCCGCGTGACGGCGGCCTGAAGACTCGTTAAGGTGGCGGCCATGAGCCCTCTCGACCTGCTCGACATCGACGCGTCGCTGAGCGAGGAGGAGCGGCAGATCCGGTCCGTCGTGCGCCAGCTCGTCGACGACCGGGTACGCCCGCACGTCGCCGGCTGGTACGAGGACGGCCAGGTGCCGGCCCGCGAGCTGGCCCGTGAGTTCGGCAAGCTCGGCCTGCTGGGCATGCACCTGAGCGGGTACGGCTGCGCCGGTGCCTCCGCCGTCGCGTACGGGCTGGCCTGCCTGGAGCTGGAGGCCGGTGACTCCGGCGTCCGCTCGCTGGTCTCGGTGCAGGGCTCGCTCGCCATGTACGCCATCTGGCGCTTCGGCAGCGAGGAGCAGAAGCAGCGCTGGCTGCCCGCGATGGCGGCCGGTGAGGCGATCGGCTGCTTCGGGCTGACCGAGCCGGACCACGGCTCCGACCCGGCGTCGATGGCCACCCGGGCCCGCCGCGACGGGGACGACTGGATCCTTAACGGCGCCAAGATGTGGATCACCAACGCGCCGATCGCCGACGTCGGGGTGATCTGGGCCCGCACCGACGAGGGCGTGCGGGGTTTCGCCGTACCCATGGACACCCCCGGGGTGACGGCGCGGGAGATCCGGCACAAGATGTCGCTGCGGGCGTCGCTGACCGGCGAGATCGCCCTCGACGACGTACGCCTCCCGGCGGACGCCCGGCTGCCCGAGGCGATCGGGCTGAAGGCGCCGCTGAGCTGCCTGACCGAGGCCCGGCACGGCATCGTCTGGGGTGCGCTCGGCGCGGCCCGCGACTGCCTGGAGACGGCCCTGTCGTACGCGACCACCCGCACCCAGTTCGGCCGACCGCTGGCCGGCTTCCAGCTCACCCAGGCCAAGCTCGCCGACATGGCGGTCGAGTGGAACAAGGGTCTGCTGCTGGCGCTGCACCTGGGCCGACTCGCGGACGCCGGGAAGCTGCGGCCGGAGCAGGTCAGCGTGGGCAAGCTGAACAACGTCCGGGAGGCCATCGCGATCGCCCGGGAGTGCCGCACGATCCTCGGCGCCAACGGCGTCTCCGGCGAATATCCGGTGATGCGGCACGCCAACAACCTGGAGAGCGTGCTGACCTACGAGGGCACCTCGGAGATCCACCAGCTGGTCATCGGGCAGCGCCTCACCGGGCTCTCCGCCTTCGCCTGACCTGCGTCGTTCACCCGTTCGGGTTGCTCGCCGCGCGGGTGTCGCACCGTGCCCGTAACGTCATCACCAGTCGATGTTTCTGACGAGGACGGTGAGGGCGATGGCCCGCGACGGTGACATCAACGAGCCCACCAGGGAGTTCCCGGGTTATCCGACCGGTGAGTCGCTGCGGGAGCGGTCCGACGTCCCCGCCGATGCGACACCGGGGCGGACCGGGGGCGGGGCGACCCGGGGGCTGCTGGCGGTGCTCGGCGCGGCGGCGCTCGCGGTGGTGGTGCTGCTCGGCGTGCAGGCGACCGGGATCCTGCCGGACTTCCGCAACCCGTTCGCCAAGGAGCAGACCGACCGCAGCCAGCCGCCGCTGCTCAAGTCGATCCGCGACCTCAGCCGTTACGTCGCCGCCGAGGGCAACTTCCAGGTCGTCGTCGACCTGCAGAAGGACCGGAACAACGTGCCGGCGTTCCTGCTCAACGAGCGGACCCTCTTCGTCGGGGCGGGCAGCGTCGAGGCGTACGTCGACTTCGCGAAGATCGCCGACGGGGCGGTGGTGGAGTCCGCCGACGGCAAGTCGGTGGAGATCAAGCTCCCCGCGCCGCAGCTCGGCGAGACCAACCTCGATCTGGAGAAGAGCTACGTCTTCGCCGAGCAGCGCGGCCTGATCAACCGGATCAACGACCTCGTCGCCGGTGACCCCAACAAGCAGCAGCAGGTCTACCAGCTGGCCGAGGACAAGATCACCGCTGCGGCCCGGGACAGCGGGCTGACCGCCCGCGCCCAGGAGAACACCCGCAAGATGCTGGAGGGCCTGCTCCGCTCCCTCGGCTACGAGAAGGTCACCGTCACCTACGCCGCCCCCTGACGCGGACATGGCGACGCCCGCTCCGGTCCTGCCGGAGCGGGCGTCGGCCGGTGCAGGTCAGTAGCGGGCGTAGGCGTCCTCGTTGGGCATGAGGATCCACAGCACCAGGTAGACGATCACCTGAGTGCCGGGCAGCAGCAGCGACAGCAGGAACAGCAGCCGGATCATGCCGGCCGACATGCCGAACCGCTGCGCCAGGCCGGCGCAGACACCGGCGAGCATGCGCCCCTGACGGGGTCGGACCAGTTTGCGACTCATCGTCGTACTCCCACTCTGCGGCGATCCGCCGCGCTGCATTCCACGGTAGGCAGGGGCACCCACCGTGCCCTCGGCCGCGAGGAGGATCGGCGGCCCGGGCACCCGTAGGTGCTTACCCGGGGCGCCTGTCGCCGACGCGTCGCACCGGCCCTTGATGCTCGGCGGGCCGGGGCAGTGCAGCTGTGGTTGAAATGAGCTGTCTGTCACGGGGCGGCAGATGTGATCCGCCGCCCGGTCTGACTGATCTCTGGCCGAACTGTCTACTGATGCGCCAGATCGATGCCTCCGGTGGGGTGGGCGGACGACACATGCCCACGCGCCACCGAAGACCCCGGAGTTCAGAACGCCAGGTTGCGCACAACGCTCGCGGTCAGTGCCTCAACAGGTCGAGCTGTAGCACTTGCAGACACTTGACGTGGTCTGGCAGTCGCTTCGGCAGGTGTACCGCCGACGCTGGTAGCAGGAGATCGTGATCCCCGAGGAGAGGATCTCGACGTAGCAGCCGCAACCAGCCCCCCACCATTGCGTGCCGGGGTCGCAGGAACACAGGGCGGCGCGCGCCTCCACCTGAGGTACGACCATCGACAGCACCCGGTCGCTCAAGCGCTCTACGAGTTTGAACATAACCACCTTCTTCATGAAGTGACCATTCACCGCCGGCAAATCGCTCTGGGTTACGAGAGGGCCGGTAGAAGGGCGCAACCAAAAGCTGCGACAAATTATGTGAACCGCACCGGCAGTTGCCAGCTTTCTGCTGTGAAACCTCACATGGCGGAAGCGACGAGGTGTTCGCACCTCAATGACCGATCGGCGAAATCAGTCCAGTGTCCCGACCGTCTCGAGCCGGCTTGTCGCCGTCGACTCAAGTTTACTGCGGCATAGATCTATATCCATGCACTTCCCTCCAGGCCCCCGCCCCTTGTCGGTCAGACCGACCCTAGCAGAGATAGTGGTTCACCACTGTCCCTTGTGATCCCGCCGGTGTCGCGCCGGTCAGAACGCCGCAAGCTCCGGTTGTATGCTCGCGAGCGTTTGCGGTGCAGCCTCCTCAGGCTCGCTTGACCGGGCGAACACCGCTGCCGCGCGCCGAGCCGCTCTGCTCGGGATGCGTCGTCACCGGTCAGCAGGGTCGTCCGTGTCCGAGCGAAGGGTGCGACTTGATCGTGAGTACCGCCGAACCGGCTCCAGACGGGGTCGCCACTCAACGACTTGCCGCGCGTCTCGCGGAAGCCGCCCGCCTCGCCTGGGCCTCCTCGCGCTACCTGATTCTGATCAGGATCATCCTGACGGCCGTCAGTGGCCTCGTGCCGGTGGTGGCCGCATGGTTGACCAAGGTCATGCTGGACCGGCTCGCCTCGACGCACACGATGCAGGCACGGTATTTCCTCGGGCCGGCCATGGCCCTCGCCGTCGTTGGCGTGGTCGGTATCGTCGTGGCCCAGATCAGCGGATACGTGCAACGGCGAATGGGACGGGCGGTCGAGGTCGTCGCCCGGGAGAGGCTCTACCAAGCTGTCGTCGGCCTTCCGGGTCTTTCACGTTTCGAAAATCCGCACTTTCATGATCGCTTGCAGATGGCCGGCGCCGCTTCGGGTACAGGCCCGACCCAACTCATCGAGCAGGTGCTGGCTTTCGGGCAGGGTGCACTGGTGGTAGGCGGTTTTGTCGGAACGCTGCTACTGCTCAGCCCGTGGACTGTCGTGGTCGTGCTCATCGCCGCGATCCCCACCCTCCGCGCCGAGCTACTACTCAATCGTAGGCGCGCCCAAATGATGACGGACGTGGGTCGCTCGCAGCGGCGCGAGATGTTCTATGCGGATCTGCTGACGAATGTTGTCGCGGCCAAGGAAATCCGGCTCTACGGGCTTGGTGACCTGTTCCGCAGCAGGATGGTCTCCGAGTTGCGTGAGGTGAACTCCCAGCATGAACGGATGGACCGGCGGGAGATTCTGGTCCAGGGAGGGCTCGGACTGATGGGTGCGCTGGTTGCCGGTGGTGGGCTCGTGTGGGCGGTGAACGCCACTCGGACAGGTGCGCTGAGCATCGGCGACGTGTCGGTCTTCATTGCCTCGGTCGCTGGGGTGCAGAGCGGGCTGGGTCGGCTGATACAGAGCATCGCTGGTGCGTACGAAGCATCGTTGATGTTCGATCATTATTGTTATATCGTCAAGCAGTCACCCGATCTACCGCCCGCAACGGACCCGAAGCAGCTTCCCGCCGCGCCACTGCGTGAGGGGATTGAGCTAAGGGACGTCTGGTTCCGTTACGGGGACGACCTCCCCTGGATTCTTCGTGGGGTAAACCTGAAGATTCCTGCCGGTCGGGCCACAGCTCTCGTTGGCCTGAACGGCGCGGGTAAGAGCACGATCGTCAAGTTGCTCTGCCGATTCTATGACCCGAGCCGAGGTGCCATCTATTGGGACGGAATCGACATCGCCCAGGTGCCTGTGGCTGAATTGCGCCGGAGAATCCGCGCAGTCTTTCAGGACTTCATGCAGTATGACCTGACGGTTTCCGAAAACATCGGTGTCGGGGATGTGGTGGAGCTGGAAAATCAAGAGCGGATCGCGGAAGTCGCGCGATCGTCCGGGTGTCACGAGTTCGTCGCCAGGCTACCGAACAACTACGACACCATGCTCTCCCGGTTGTTCTTCGGCTTCGCCGACAAGCAGGATGTCTCGACCGGGGTGGTCCTTTCGGGCGGACAGTGGCAGAGGCTTGCGATTGCTCGCGCCCTGATGCGCCAGCGCAGTGATCTGCTCATTCTGGACGAGCCCAGTGCCGGTCTCGACGCTGAAGCTGAGTACAAGCTCCATCGGCTGCTCCGTGATTACCGGGAAGGCCACACCAGTATCTTGATCGCCCATCGACTCAGTACCATCCGTGATGCGGACAACATTGTGGTGATCGCTGACGGAAAAGTGTCGGAGCAGGGTCGGCATGGCGAGTTGATGAACCGCTGCGGCATGTATGCCCGCTTGTTCAGCATCCAAGCGAGTGGCTATGTCGAGAACAGCGAATTTCCATCGGAGGGGGAGCCCTCTCTGCCCGTGTGACCGGGGCCGTGACGGCAGTCGGTAGGGGCCATCTGTGTTCAGTTGGCCCGCATCGGACGTACTGCGACTCCGAGCACCCGATCGAGCGAGAAGTACCCTGCTTGCTTTGAGTCGTAGCTGCGACGCCCGGCATCCCCGACCACCACGACGCAGCCCCGTGGCACCACTTCGCCAGGAGCTGTCGCCAGAGCCGGAACGTCCGCCCGTGGTACGGGCTCGCCGGGAAGGGCGAGTATCCGCTTGATCATCCATTCTCGCGTTGCTGGTTGGTGTACGTCCGACCGTGCCACCTCACCACCTTGATCACCGCTTCGCGGCTCTTCTATCACCACGACGTCTCCGGCGCGCAGGGATCGTACGTCCGTTCTCCTGACGAGAACCCGGTCGCCGTCCTGATAGGTGGGTGCCATGGAACCGCCGGCGATCGTGACGACTGAAAAATGGCGTCGAGCCCAGGTCAGAGCCGTTGCCGCTAGGACCGGGGCCGCTGCTGCGGCGGCCGTCCAGAGTAGCTGGCGTCTCACGCGGTGGCCGCCGCAGCGATCGGCAACTCGTCCGGGAAGACCGTTGACGCGGCAACTCGCGCTCCCTTGTCCAGCATTACGAAGCTCGGAAACGCGGCGACCTGGAAGGCCTTCGTGACCGGCCCCCCGTGCGGCTGTAGCACCACTCGCGCCAGCGGCGTCAGCTGCGCCTTCATCGTCTCGAGCTTTGCTTCATCTCCGATGAGGAAGACATACGTTTCGTCTCGCTTGAGCCTGCTGCTCTTGAGCCGTTCGACGAAGACCGGAAGCTGTTCGGCGCAGGCCGGGCAGGTCGCCGAGAGGAAGGCAACCAGGCCGCCGTTCCGCAGCGTGCCGTCGGTTACTTCCGTACCGTCCGTCGCCGTCGCGGAGAACTCCCCGATCTCGGCTCCCGTCGGCAACTTGATGGGCTCCATCGGCTCGTCCACTCGGGGTAGCTTGGCAAGTTGTTCAGTGTGCTGCCGGAGGCGGCGGATCACACCTAGAGTGAATAGCAGGTTGAGCAGACACAATAGCCCTACGAACACGACGGCAATCGCGAGCACGGTCATTGCTCTCCAATCAAGGGGTGGCAGTGAGGTCAGGGCGAGCTAAGGCTTCACGAGATCGACGATCTCTCGGGCGTTGATCACCAGTAGTGCGAACACGCACCCTACCGAGACCATCAGGGCGGTCACCCCCAGCGAGGGGTAGGTAAGGGACCCGGAATCCCTTGCCCCCGCGAAGCCCACGGTCGTAATGGCCAGGAGGATGAGATTCCTGAGAACCTCCAGGCGGCCGGCCGGCTTGGCGGACATCCCGAAGCAGAAGCAGGGCTCACGCGAGCCCTGTCGGAGCGTGTATAGAGTGGAGCCGGTGAAGGAAACAAGCAGGACACCTGCGAGGACAAACGCCCCGGTCGCAAGTGCGGGCACGGTGACGGAGAGCGCGACTACCGCCTCGGTCAGCAACACGGTGGCGGCCAGCGCTGACGTAAGGCGTCCCCGAATGGGAAGTGTCCTCGACAGGGAGTTGCAGAACTGGCGGAAAGCGCTTGGTTTCCATACCTTGCTGCCCGCGGCGACCGCAAAGATTATTGCCATGGCGGCCTGACAGGCCACGACAAGCCCGGACGGCCAGATTTCCGGCATCATCGGTCACCTCCGCTCCACCACGCCAATGCTGCTGCGACCCCTGAGTAACGGGTGTGCCGAAGATACCTGATCTTCTGAGCTGATAGGGGCCCCGGAGCGGTGGAACGGTGACCGCCGACGGTGTTCGGTTCGATCGTCAGCCATGCGTCAACGTCACTTCGTCCAGCTGTCACGGTGACCTACCGGGATGAGGGAAGCCCCGCCGGCGGCAGATCTACGACAGTAAGTTCTGACTGCTTCTGGCGGCTGGAACTTGGCGGGGTCGGGGAGGGGCGGGTGTGCGTGGGGACGGGGCGTGAGCTGGGCGGGTAGGCTCGCCGGTCGGGCGCCCACACCCCGGGTGCCCGCCAGCCGTCCCGGACCGGGGCGGCATGACCGGGCCGGACTCCGCACAACGGGTACGACGGCGAGGAAAGTGCAGCCATGATCAGTGTTTTCGACCTCTTCAGCGTCGGCATCGGGCCGTCCAGCTCGCACACCGTCGGGCCGATGCGCGCCGCCCGGACCTTCGTCACCGGGCTCAAGGCCGACGGGCTGCTCGCCGACACGGTACGGGTGCAGGCGGAGCTCTTCGGCTCGCTGGGCGCGACCGGGCACGGCCACGGCAGCGACCGGGCGGTGCTGCTCGGGCTGGAGGGGGAGGCCCCGGAGACGGTCGACACGGACCGGGTCGGTCCCCGGGTGGCGGAGATCCGCGCCGGGCGGCGGCTGCACCTGCTGGGCGCGCAGGAGATCGACTTCGACCCGGACCGGGACCTGGTGCTGCACCGCCGGCGGTCGTTGCCGTACCACCCGAACGGGATGACCTTCGTGGCGTACGACGCGGCGGGCGGGCAGCTGCGGGCCCGGACGTACTACTCGGTGGGCGGCGGCTTCGTGGTCGACGAGGCGGCGGCCGGGGCGGACAAGATCGTGCCGGACACCACCCGGGTGCGGTACCCGTTCCTCACCGGTGCCGAGCTGCTGGCGGTGACCACCGGCAACGGGCTGTCGATCAGCGAGGTGATGCTCGCCAACGAGCTGTCCTGGCGTACCGAGGGGGAGGTGCGGGCGGGGCTGCTGGAGATCTGGCGGGTGATGCGCGAGTGCGTCGAGAGCGGCTGCCGCCGGGACGGCACCCTGCCGGGCGGCCTGAAGGTACGCCGTCGGGCGGCGGAGCTGCGGCGTGGCCTGGAGGCGGACGTCTTCTCCACCGACCCGCTGCGGGTGATGGACTGGGTGACGCTCTTCGCGCTGGCGGTCAACGAGGAGAACGCGGCCGGCGGCCGGGTGGTGACCGCGCCGACGAACGGCGCGGCGGGCATCATCCCGGCGGTGCTGCACTACTACACGCGGTTCGTGCCGGGCGCGTCCGACGACGGGGTGGTCCGGTTCCTGCTGGCGGCCGGGGCGATCGGCGTGCTGTTCAAGGAGAACGCCTCGATCTCCGGTGCCGAGGTGGGCTGCCAGGGTGAGGTCGGGTCGGCCTGCTCGATGGCGGCGGCCGGGCTGGCCGAGGCGCTGGGCGGCAGCCCGGAGCAGGTGGAGAACGCGGCCGAGATCGGCATGGAGCACAACCTCGGGTTGACCTGTGACCCGGTGGGTGGGCTGGTGCAGATCCCGTGCATCGAGCGGAACGCGGTGGCCAGCATCAAGGCGATCACGGCGGCCCGGTTGGCGCTGCGCGGCGACGGCGTGCACCACGTCTCGCTCGACAAGGTCATCAAGACCATGCGGGAGACCGGCGCCGACATGAAGGTCAAGTACAAGGAGACGGCCCGCGGCGGCCTCGCCGTCAACGTCATCGAGTGCTGACCGGCACCGGCGGCCTCGCCGCGGACGTCGTCGGGTGTTGACCGGCACCAGCCGCCTCGCCGCCGACGTCGTCGGTGCTGACCCCGATGGGGTGACCCGGCCGGTCAGCGCCGCCGGGGAACGGCGGTGGGGGCGAGGATGGGGCGGTGACGACAGGCGTCGCGGCGCTCTGGTCGGCCCGCAACTCGCTGCGCATCCTGGTGAAGCGGGACCTCGCGGTGAAGTATCAGCAGTCCGTGCTGGGCTATCTCTGGTCGCTGATCGAACCGCTGGGCATGGGGCTGATCTACTGGTTCGTCTTCGGGGTGCTCTATTCCGGGGCGACCCGCCGGCACCTGGGCGACGCGGCGGGGTCGTACCCGCTCTTCCTGATCACCGGCATCTTCGCCTGGATGTGGGCCAGCTCGGCGATCAACGAGGCGACCAACGCGTTGACCGGCCAGGCCCGGCTGATCACCACGATGAACGTGCCCCGGCAGGTCTTCCCGATCGGCCGGGTCACCGGCCGCTTCGCCGAGTACGCCGCCGGCCTGCCCATCCTGCTCGGCATCGCCGCGATCTACGCCTGGCACGGCAGGATCCACCCCGGCTGGTCCCTGCTCGCCCTGCCGCTGGCCGTGGCGGTGCAGCTGGTCCTGCTGGTGGGGATCTCGCTGCTGCTGTCGGCGTTCAACGTGCTGATGCGGGACATCGAGCGGTTCATGCGGCTGATCATCCGGCTGCTCTTCTACGCCACCCCGATCATCTATCCGCTCAGCCTGGTGCGGGAGTCGGGCATGCCGACCTGGGTGAAGGTGGCGTACGAGCTGAACCCGCTGGTCGGGATCTTCCAGCTGCACCACTCGATCTGGTATCCGGACGAGTTCCCCGACGCCCGACTGCTCGTCAGCACGGTGCTGGGCAGCCTGCTGGTGCTGGCGGCCGGCTGGTGGGCGTTCCGGCGCCTCGAACCGGCCGTGCTCAAGGAACTGTGATGCCGCCGATCATCGAGGCCGACGGTCTCGGCATCCGCTTCGTCCGTAACCGGCGCCGCCAGTTGCGCCTGCGGGAGCTGCTGATCCACCGGGGTGGCCGGAACGCCGCCGCCGGTCAGTTCTGGCCGCTGCGGGACGTGTCGTTCGGGATCGAGCCGGGCGAGACGGTCGGGGTGGTGGGGCGCAACGGCACCGGCAAGAGCACCCTGTTGCGGCTGATCGCCGGGGTGCTGATCCCCGACGAGGGGCGGATCCGGGTCCGGGGTGACGTGGCCCCGCTGCTGGAACTCTCGGCGGGTTTCTCGAACGACCTGACCGGCCGGGAGAACCTCTATCTGGTCGGCGGCCTGCACGGGCTCTCCACCGGCTACCTGCGCCGGCACTTCGACGAGATCGTCGCGTTCGCCGGTGAGCAGATCGAACGCTCCATCGACACCACGGTCCGGCACTACTCGTCGGGGATGAAGGTCCGGTTGGGTTTCGCGGTGATCGCGCACCTGCCGCACCCCATCCTGCTGGTGGACGAGGTGACCGCGGTCGGGGACGCCGAGTTCCGCGCCAAGTGCTATGCGACCATCGAGCGACTTCTCGCGGAAGGGCGCACGCTGGTGCTGGTGTCACACAACGAAAAGGACCTCACCCGGTTCTGTCGTCGGGGGCTCTATCTCGACGCGGGCCGGCTGACGGTCGACGGGACGATCGACGAGGCACTGGCCGCCTACGCCGGCGCGGCGCAGCGGTGACGCTCGCGATCGTGCTCGCCGCGGACGCGGCGGGCGGGACGGGTGACGCCGCGCAGCGGCTGGCGGAGCAGTGGCGGCGGGCCGGGGCGACCGACGTGCGGGTCGCCGCCGACCTGGGCGAGCTGGCCGAGCTGGTGCGCGCCGGGAACGCCGCGGTGCTGGTCAGCGGCACCGACCTGGTGGCGCACACCGCAGTGCTCAGG
The DNA here is from genome assembly GCF_040499845.1 of Micromonospora sp. CCTCC AA 2012012. Classification (NCBI taxonomy): domain Bacteria; kingdom Bacillati; phylum Actinomycetota; class Actinomycetes; order Micromonosporales; family Micromonosporaceae; genus Micromonospora; species Micromonospora mangrovi. The sequence goes on along the minus strand of NZ_CP159342.1, from coordinate 4,814,651 downwards.
CACCTGGCGACCAGTCCGGTCGGCCCGACGGTGGCGCTGGTGCTCACCGATCCGCCGGCTGCCGGTCAGGTGGCGGTCCGCGAGGAGCGCGGCCAGGTGGTCGCGGTGGGCGCGCCCGGCGGGCTGCCCGAGGCGACCGGCGTCTTCGGCGGCGCGTTCCGCGTCGGCCCGGACGACCTGCCGGCCCTGGCCGCCGCCGCCCGCGCCGCGGCGACCGTCCCCGGCCGGGGAGAGGCCACGACGGCGGCGTCCGCCGTGGACCGGCTCTTCGCGGATCTCACGGCGCGCGGCCCGCTGACCTTCGCCCACCGGGTACGCCTGCTCGTCGCGCACCGGGCCACCGACCCGGCCGACCGGGCCGCCGCCGAGGCCGCCGTGGCGGCGGTCGACGAGGACAGGGCGGAGCTGCGGCTGTCGGTGAAGGAGCGGGACGACTTCTTCACCACCTTCTTCGTCAGCACCTGGTCCCCGTACGTGACGAAGGCCGCGGCCCGGATCGGGCTGGGTCCGACGGCGGTCACCATGATCTCGGTGGTCTTCGCCGTGGCGGCGGCGGTGCTCTTCGGCGTCGGCGGGCGTCCCGCGCTGGTGGCCGGTGCCGTGCTGCTCTACCTGGGTTTCGTGCTGGACTGCGTGGACGGCCAGTTGGCCCGCTACACCCGGCACTTCAGCGCCTGGGGCGGCTGGCTGGACACGATGGCGGACCGGGCGAAGGAGTACGTGGTCTACGCCGGTCTCGGCTACGGCGCCACGCACGCCGGGTTCCGCTACGGCTGGGCCCTCGCGATCGCCGCGATCACGCTGCAGACCGTCCGGCACATGACCGACACCTGGTACGGCGTGCTGCACGACGAGGCCGCCCGGCGCCCCCGCCCGGCGGCCGGGGACGCCGGTGGGATCGGCGGGAAGCTGAACGCCGCCTCGACGAAGGTGCAGGCGGACACCGGTTCGGTGTCGTACTGGCTGAAGCGGACGGTGGTCTTCCCGATCGGGGAGCGGTGGGCGCTGATGGCGCTGGCCGCCGCGCTCTTCGGTCCGCTGGTGGCGCTGGTCGCGGTGCTGGTCTGGGGGACGCTGGCGTTCGCGTACACCGGGGCGTTGCGCACGTTGCGGGCCCGCTGGATGCGGGTCCCGGTGCTGACCACCGTCGACACCGGCCTGTACCGGGACGACGGCCCGCTGGCCCGGACCCTGCCGGCCGGGCGGGGGCCGCTGCCGCTGGCGGTGCTCGGCGCGCTCGGCGCGGCGGGGCTGCTGGTCGCGGCGCTGCGCACGGTGCACGCGGGGGACCGGCTGCCGGGCTGGGCGGTGCCGGTGGGCCTGCTGGTGCTGCTGGCCGGCGCGTTCGGAGCGCGGGCGGCGCACGCCGGGGCGTTGGACTGGCTGGTGCCGGCCGCGCTGCGGGCCGGGGAGTTCCTCTTCGCGATCGCCGTCGGGGTGGCGGGCCGCGCGCCGGCCTGGCTGATCTTCGGGTACGTCTTCGTGCTCACCCTGCACCACTACGACCTGACCGCCCGGCTGGAGAAGCGGCAGTCGGCCCCGCCGCTGCACGCCGCCACGCTCGGCTGGGAGGGACGGTCGGGGCTGCTGGCCGTCGGGTCAATTGCCGGAATCACGAGTATTGCTCTGGCTACACTCGGTACGTACCTTCTCGTGGTTTTCGTCGCGAGCGTGGTCCTCGCCTGGGTGGTCCTGCCGGCCCGCGCCCGACGGACGCCGGCCGCCGTGGGGCGGGGGTGACCGCTCGCCGGGCTGACGGAGGCCGGGATGACACTGATCAGCTTCGTCGTTCCGGCCTTCCGGGTGCAGGGCTACCTGCGGGAATGCCTCGACTCGATCCTCGGCCAGCCGTTCGGTGACCTGGAGGTCGTCGGGGTCGACGACGCCTCGCCGGACGGCAGCGGCGAGATCCTGGCCGAGTACGCCGCCCGCGACCCCCGGGTCCGCCCGGTCCGCCTGGACGAGAACGTCGGCCTCGGTCCGGCCCGCAACGTCGGGCTGGACCGGGCCGTCGGCGAGTACGTCTGGTTCGTCGACGGCGACGACTGGCTGGTCCCCGGCTGCCTGCCGCACGTCGCCGACCGACTGGTCGCCACCCGCCCCGACGTGCTGATCGTCGACCACGTCCGGGCGCACTGGAACAACACCGGCACCCGCAGCGCGATGGCCGACGTCTTCCCGGAGCCGCCCGGCGGGACGACGTTCCGGCTGCGGGACCGGCCGGAGACGATGCGACTGCTGCACACCGCCTGGAACCGGCTGGTCCGCCGGCAGTTCCTGGTCGATCTCGGGCTCCGCTTCGAACCCGGCTGGTACGAGGACGTCCCGTTCAGCTATCCGGTGCTGATGGCCGCCGACCGGATCGGCGTGCTGGACCGGATCTGCCTGAACTACCGGCAGCGGCGCACCGGGGCGATCACCCGGACCCGGGGCGACCGGCACTTCGAGGTGTTCGCCCAGTGGCACAAGGTGTTCCGCCTGATGGACCGGTGGGACGTGACCGAGCTGCGGCCGGCCGTCTTCGAGCGGATGATCTGGCACTACCTGACCGTGCTCGGCAACGGTGAGCGGATCGCCCCGGAGCTGCGGCCCGCCTTCTTCGCGCAGGTGCACGCCGACTTCGTCCGCTTCCTTCCGCCGGGCGGCTGTGCCGTGCCACCCGGGGTGGACGGGCTCAAGCACCGGCTGGTGGCGGCGGGACGGTGGCGGACGTTCAGCGCGCTGCGCGACGTCAACCAGGCCGGCGAGGTGGCCCTGCGCTCGGCGCGGACGCTGCGGCGACGGGTGCTGCCGGTGGCCCGGCGCGCCGCGGGGCGGGCCCGCGAGGCGGTGCTGCGGGAGTACTACCGGGCCGAGCTGCGCCGACCGATGGATCCGACCCTCGCCGTCTACGCCGCCTACTGGTACCGCGGGTACGCCTGCAACCCGGCCGCGATCTACGCCGCCGCCCGCCGCCTCGCCCCCCAGGTACGCGGCGTGTGGATCGTCCGGCGCGACCGGATCGACACGCTCCCGCCCGGCGTCGAGTACGTCGTCGCCGGCACCCCGGACTACTACCGCACCCTGGCCCGGGCCCGCTGGCTGGTCAACAACGTCAACTTCCCGGACTTCGTCCGGAAGCGACCCGGCTCGGTGCACGTCCAGACCCACCACGGCACCCCGGTCAAGGTGATGGGGCTGGACCAGCAGCGGTATCCGATCGGCGCGCTCGGGATGGACTTCGGCCGGCTGCTGCGCCGGGTGGACCGCTGGGACTTCAGCGTCACCTCGAACAGCTTCTCCACCCAGATGTGGGAGCGGGCCTATCCGGCCGCGTACACCACGTTGGAGGTGGGCTATCCGCGTAACGACCGGCTGGCCACGGCCACCCCGGCGGAGGTGCGCCGGGTCCGGGCGGAACTGGGCCTCGACGCCGACGACCTCGTGGTGCTCTACGCGCCCACCCACCGGGAGCACCTGCCCGGGTGGCGGCCACCGTTCGACCCGGACCGGTTCCTCGACGCGCTCGGCCCGACCGGTCGCCTGCTGATGCGCAGCCACTACTTCCACGACCGGCAGCGGCGGCCCCGGCCGACCGGCGCGGGACGGCTGCTCGACGTCAGCGCCCACGACCAGGTCGAGGACCTCTATCTGGCGGCGGACGTGCTGGTCACCGACTATTCGTCGGCGATGTTCGACTATGCCGTGCTGGACCGGCCGATCGTCGTGCACGCGCCCGACTGGGAGGCGTACCGGGTGGCGCGGGGGGTCTACTTCGACGTGACGGCCGAGCCGCCCGGTGCGGTAGCGTTCGACTTCCCGGCGCTGCTGGAGCTGTTCCGCTCGGGCGCGTACCGGTCGGCGGCGGCGCAGGAGGCCCGGCAGGCGTTCCGGGCCCGGTTCTGTGCGCTGGACGACGGGCACGCCGCCGAGCGGGTGGTCCGCCGGGTCTTCCTCGACGATCCGGCGTGACCCGGTCACTCTACGGTCACCTTACTGATCGGTACCCGCCGATCCGGTGTAATAGGCCTGTCACGAGCCGAACATGGCACGTTTACCCGATGTGCTGATCGGATGATCCTGGTCACAGTCATTGCCGGGTTCGGCCGACGAGCTGGGGGAGGAGACGGTGACCACCGTCGCGCTCAAGGATGTGACCAAGGTGTTCCAGGACGGGACAGTCGCGGTCGACACCATAAATCTGGACGTCAACGACGGCGAGTTCCTGGTGCTGCTCGGCCCGTCGGGCTGCGGGAAGTCCACCGTGCTGCGCATGGTGGCCGGTCTGGAGGACCCGACCACCGGTGCGGTGATGCTCGACGGCGAGCTGGCCAACGACCTGCCACCCCGGGAGCGGAAGATCGCCATGGTCTTCCAGGACTTCGCGCTCTATCCGCACATGACCGTGGGGGACAACATCGGCTTTCCGCTGCGCCTGGCCGGGGTCGAGCCGACCCCGCGCGGCGAGCGGATCCAGGACGTGGCGAGCGCGCTGGGCATCGGGGACGTCCTCGGCCGCAAGCCGAGCCAGCTCTCCGGCGGCCAGCGGCAGCGGGTGGCGATGGGTCGGGCCATCGTCCGCCGGCCCGGCCTGTTCCTGATGGACGAACCCCTCTCCAACCTGGACAGCGGGCTCCGCGCCGAGCTGCGGGCCGAGATCTCCGGCCTGACCCGGGAGCTGGGCGTCACCACCATCTACGTCACCCACGACCAGGCCGAGGCGCTGACCATGGCCGACCGGGTGGCCATCATGCGCAAGGGCGTGCTCCAGGACGTGGGCACGCCCACCCAGGTGTACGGCCGTCCGGCCACCCTCTATGTCGCGGCGTTCCTCGGCAGCCCCCGGATGAACCTGCTGGAGGCGTCGGTCTACGTCCACCTCGACCGGTACGTGGCGCTGAACCTCGGCGAGCAGTCGCTCTATCTGCCGTGGGACGACATCCGGAGCCGGGCGGTGGCGCACTACCACGGTGAGCGGATCGTGGTCGGCATGCGGGCCGAGGCGCTCACCCCGGTCGCCCCGGACACCGTGGGTGACGTGCTCCAGGGGCGGATCCGCTATCTCGAACACCACGGGCACGAGTCGCTCGCCTTCCTCGACATCGGCGCCACGGCGATCATGGTGGACGAGATGGGCGCCCCCGCCGAGACCCCGGAGAACGGCCAGCGCGGCCTGCGCCGGTTCGGCCAGGTCATGCAGCGGCTGACCGGTCGGACCAGCGACGCGCCGGTCTCGGCGCCGACCGGCGGCGGCAACCGCACCAGCGTGCTCAACGACCCGGGCCGGCACCACCGCCGCCCGGCGGAGCTGGCCGTCCGCCTCGCCCCGTATCCGGCGGTCTCGGCCGGCCACCCGCTGGCCATCCAGGTCCGGATGGACGCCCTGCACTTCTTCGACGAGCGCGGCGACCGGATCGACGTCGGCTGGCGCTGAGCGTGCCGGGAGGGGTTCCCGCCGGACGGCGGGGGCCCCTCCGGGGGCTTGCCCGGAAAGTTACCGGCGAGTAGCGTCTGGGCATGACCATCGACTCTCGCCAGGTGGCGGCCGGTCTGCTCGAGGCCGTGCCGTTCGCCCGTACGCTCGGAATCGAATTCGTCGAGGTCGCGCCCGAGGCGGAGGGCGGCGTCCGCGCGGTCGTCCGGCTCCCCGACTCGCCGGCCACCCACAACCACGTCGGCGGCCCGCACGCCGGGGCGATGTTCACCCTCGGCGAGACCGCCTCCGGCGCGGTGGTGCTCGCCGCGTTCGGGCCGGTCCTCGACCGGTCGGTGCCGCTGGCCGTGCGCGTCGAGATGGCGTACAAGAAGATCGCCATGGGTCCGGTGCTCGCCACGGCCCGGCTCGGCCGCCCGCCGGCCGAGGTGATCGCCGAGCTGGACGCCGGCACCCGGCCCGAGTTCCCGGTGCACGTCGAGGTGAGCACCGAGGACGGGACCGTCACCTCCCTGCTGACCGTCGTCTGGACGCTGCGCCCGAACCGCTGATCCCCGCCACGAAAGCGGGTTTGCCCGACCGCCCGGCTGGATAGATTCCAAGCGTGCTGGGTCTACCTGCTCACGTGACCGCCTGTCTCTTCGATCTGGACGGTGTGCTGACGCAGACCGCCAAGGTGCACAACGCCGCCTGGACCGAGACCTTCGACGCGTTCCTGAAGGCCCGCGCCGAGGCCACCGGCGAGCCGTACCGGCCGTTCGACCCGGGACCGGACTACAACCGGTACGTGGACGGCAAGCCGCGCGCCGACGGGGTGCGCTCGTTCCTCGCCTCGCGCGGCATCACCCTCCCCGAGGGCACGCCCGACGACCCGCCGGAGGCGGAGACCGTCAACGGGGTGGGCAACCGGAAGAACGTCATCCTGCTGAAGCGGATCCACACCGACGGGGTGGACGTCTACCCTGGCTCGGTGGCCTACCTGGAAGCGGCCGTCGCCGCCGGGCTGCGCCGGGCCGTCGTCTCGGCCAGCGCGAACTGCCGGGACGTGGTCGCCTCGGCCGGGCTGGACCGGCTGTTGGAGGCCCGGGTCGACGGGGTGGTCGCGAGGGAGCGGAACCTGCGCGGCAAGCCGCACCCGGACACCTTCCTGGCCGGTGCCGACCTGCTCGGGGTCGCGCCGCGCAACGCCGCCGTCTTCGAGGACGCCCTCGCCGGGGTGGCCGCCGGGAAGGCCGGCGGCTTCGGGTACGTGATCGGGGTGGACCGGGTCGGCCAGGCCGACGAACTGCGCGCGCACGGCGCCGACGTGGTGGTCACCGACCTCGCCGACCTGCTGAAGGAGCACCCGGCATGATCCGTGAACGGGCCTATCCGGTCGAGCCGTGGCACGTCCGGGAGGTCCGCCTCGACATGGACGTGCTGGCCCAGTCCGAGTCGGTGTTCGCCCTCTCCAACGGGCACATCGGGCTGCGCGGCAACCTCGACGAGGGCGAGCCGCACGGCCTCCCCGGCACCTACCTCAACTCCTTCTACGAGCTGCGGCCGCTGCCGTACGCGGAGGCCGGGTTCGGCTTCCCCGAGTCGGGCCAGACCATCGTCAACGTCACCAACGGCAAGCTGGTCCGGCTGCTCGTCGACGACGAACCGCTCGACGTCCGGTACGGCGAACTCCTCTCCCACGAGCGGGTCCTCGACCTGCGCGCCGGCACCCTGCACCGGGAGATGCACTGGCGCTCCCCGGCCGGCCGGGAGGTCAAGGTCCGCAGCACCCGGCTGGTGTCGTTCACCCAGCGCTCGGTCGCCGTGATCCACTACGAGGTGGAGGCGGTCGACCAGGAGATCCGGGTGATCCTCCAGTCGGAGCTGGTGGCCAACGAGAACCTGCCCGCACAGAGCCGCGACCCCCGGGTGGCCGCCGTGCTGGAGTCCCCGTTGCAGGCCGAGGAGGAACTCACCACCGACGACGGCGGTCTGCTCATCCACCGGACCAAGGTCAGCGGCCTGCGGGTCGCCGCCGCCATGGCGCACGACGTGTACGGCCCGCAACGCACCACCACCGAGTCCGAGGGATACGAGGACTGGGTCCGCACCACCGTCGGCTGCGTGCTCAAGCCCGGCCAGACGCTGCGGGTGGTGAAGTACCTGACGTACGGCTGGTCGAGCCGGCGGTCGCTGCCGGCCCTGCGCGACCAGGTCGGCGCGGCGCTGGCCGCCGCCCGCCTCGACGGCTGGGACGGGCTCCGCCGCGAGCAGCGGGAATACCTCGACGAGTTCTGGGACGCCGCCGACGTGAAGGTGGAGGGCGACCCGGAGGTGCAGCAGGCCGTCCGGTTCGGCCTGTTCCACGTGCTCCAGGCCGGTGCCCGGGCCGAGCGGCGACCCATCTCGGCGAAGGGACTCACCGGGCCCGGCTACGACGGACACGCGTTCTGGGACACCGAGATGTTCGTGCTGCCGGTGCTCACCTACACCCAGCCGACGGCGGTGCGGGACGCGCTGCACTGGCGGCACTCCACCCTGCCCCAGGCCCAGGAGCGGGCCCGCACCCTCAACCTCAAGGGCGCCGCCTTCCCGTGGCGGACCATCGAGGGGCCGGAGTCGTCGGCGTACTGGCCGGCGGGGACCGCCGCGTTCCACATCGCCGCCGACATCGCCGACGCCCTGCGCCGCTACGTCCTGGCCACCGGCGACGACCAGCTGGAACGGGACATCGGGCTGGAGCTGCTGGTGGAGACCGCCCGGCTGTGGCGTTCGCTCGGGCACCACGACCGGCGCGGTCGCTTCCACATCGACGGGGTGACCGGCCCCGACGAGTACACCGCGGTCAAGAACGACAACGTCTACACCAACCTGATGGCGCAGCGGAACCTGCTCACCGCCGCCGACTGCGCGATGCGCTTCCGGGACGAGGCGATCGACCTCGGGGTGACCGAGGAGGAGGCCGCCGAGTGGCGGGACGCGGCGCACGCCATGCACGTCCCCTACGACGAGGGGCTGCACGTGCACGGACAGGTGGAGGGGTTCACCCGGCTCCAGGAGTGGGACTTCGAGCACACCCCGCCGGAGAAGTACCCGCTGCTGCTGCACTACCCGTACTTCGACCTGTATCGCAAGCAGGTGGTCAAGCAGGCCGACCTGGTGCTCGCCATGCACTGGCGGGGCGACGCCTTCACCGACAAGGAGAAGGAGCGCAACTTCCTCTACTACGAGCGGCGCACCGTCCGCGACTCGTCCCTGTCCGCCTGCACCCAGGCGGTGGTGGCGGCCGAGGTGGGCCACCTCGAACTGGCGCACCGCTATCTGCGCGAGGCCGCGCTGATGGACCTGCACGACCTCAACGAGAACACCCGGGACGGCGTGCACATGGCGTCCCTGGCCGGCGCGTGGATCGCCCTGGTGAGCGGCTTCGGCGGCCTCCGCGACCACGACGGCACGCTCTCCTTCTCGCCCCGGCTCTCCAGCCGACTCAGCCGGCTGGAGTTCTCCCTCCAGTGGCGGGGGATGCGGCTCAAGGTGGACGTCCGGCCGCACCAGACCACGTACACGCTGCGCAACGGCGGTCCGGAGACCGTGCTGGAGCTGCGTCACCACGGTGAGCCGATCCGGGTCACCTCCGCGCAGCCGGTCACCGTGCCGGTGCCGCCGGCCCGCCCGTCCGGCCCGCCGCCGGAGCAGCCGCCCGGCCGGGCACCCCTGCTGCACCTGCCCGAGAACGCCACCTGAGCCGTCCCGGCCCGGTCCGCACCGGGCCGGGACGGCTGGCGTACGTCAGAACTGGCGGCCGTTGGACGGCCGGCCGGCCGCGTCCCGCGGCGACGTGGTGCGCGGGTCGTCGGAGGTACGGGCCTGGGCCGCCTCGTCCGCCCAGTCCCGTCCGCGCTCGGTGTCCTCCTCGTGCCGTTCCCGCTCGGCGGTCTGCTGCTGCGACCTGTCCCGCTTGGCCATGGCGATCCTCGCGATCCGTCGGGGCGCTGCCGCGCCGTGGGGTCACCCTGCGGCTTCCCGATCGGTCCGGGGGCAAACGGCTCCGCCTCACCCCTCCAGGTGTCGGGCGAAGCTCAGCCGCAGGTGGTTCTTCGGCCGGGAACCGACGATCGAGCCGACCACCTCCCCGTCGGAGAACACCAACAGCGTCGGCATCGACATCACCTGGTACGCCCGGGTGCTCCGCGGGTTCTCGTCGGAGTCGAGGGTGACGAAGCGCAGGGCGTCCCCGAACTCCTCGGCCAGCTCGGCCAGGTGGATCGAGACGGCGCGGCAGGGCGGGCACCACTCGGCCCAGAAGTCGACCACCACCGGGACCGGGCTGGCCAGCACCGTGGCGGCGAAGGTCTCGTCGGTGACCGCGGTCAGTCGGCTCTGGTGCGTGTCCTGAGGCATGTTTCCTCCCGGTGGGCGATCGCGCGGGCGAGTTGGTCGTGCAGCTGGTGCCGGACCGTGCCGAGCCGGTCGAGATAGTCGTCCACCTCGGCGAGCTTGCGGCGCAGCACGGCCACCGAGTCGGGGCAGACGTCGCCGGAGCTGTTGCCGGCGCGCAGGCAGGCCACGAAGGGCCGGATGTCGTCCAGGTCGAAACCCACCGCCAGCAGGGCCCGGATCTCGTGCACCACCCGCAGCTCCGCCTCGTCATAGACGCGGTAGCCGTTGGCGGAGCGGCCCGGCCGGACCAGCCCGCGGGTCTCGTAGTAGCGCAGCGTCCGGGTGCTCGTGCCGGCACGTTCCGCCAGCTCACCGATCCGCATCCGACCTCCCTCGCCCGCCTCTGCGGCCACGCTAAACCTTGCCGTCGGCGTCAAGGCAACAGGTGAACCGGGCCGCCGGGCGGGTAAGCGCGCGCTGGAGGTTTCGATGATGCGTACGCGTGCGGTGACGATCCCGGTGGTCCCGGACGGCCTGCCGGCGGACCTGTTCCTGCCGGAGCGGCCGGCCGGGGTGGTGCTCTTCGCCCACGGCAGCGGCAGCTCCCGGCACAGCCCGCGCAACGTGGCCGTGGCCCACGTGCTCAACGACCGGTCACTGGCCACCGTGCTGGTCGACCTGCTCACCCCGGCGGAGGACGCGGTGGACGCGCGCACCGCCGAGCTGCGGTTCGACATCGGGATGCTGGCCGAGCGGCTGGCCGCGACCGTCGACTGGATGGCCGGCGACCCGGACCTCGGCCCGCTGCCGGTGGGCCTCTTCGGCGCCAGCACCGGTGCCGCCGCCGCCCTGGTCGCCGCCGCCGCCCGGCCCGACCGGGTGCGCGCGGTGGTCTCCCGGAGTGGCCGGCCCGACCTGGCCGGCCGGGCCCTCACCGAGGTACGCGCGCCGACGCTGCTGCTGGTCGGTGGCCTCGACGAGGAGGTGATCGTGCTCAACGAGCAGGCGCAGGCCGAGCTGGGCGAGGTCGCCGAGCTGCGGATCGTCCCCGGCGCGACCCACCTCTTCGAGGAACCCGGCACCCTCGACCAGGTCGCCGACCACGCCGCCGCCTGGTTCGCCGCCCGCCTTCCCGTCCCCGCCCTCCGACGCTGATCATGAGATTGGCGGCGGTGGAGGAGGTCCACGTCGCCGCCGACCCCGGGATCACACGGTGGGGGCGGGGTCCTCGCGGTGGCGCTGGACGGTGTCGATCACGCGCCAGGTGACGGCGGCGATCGGGACCGAGACGAAGGCGCCGGCGATGCCGGCGATCAGGGTGCCGGCGGTGACCACGACCAGGATGACCGCCGGGTGGAGCTGCACCTGACGCTTCATGATCAGGGGCTCCAGGAGGTTGCCCTCGATCTGCTGGACGGCGATCACCGCGCCCAGCGTCAGCAGCGCGGTGGTGGGACCGTTCGCGGCGAGCGCGACCAGCACCGCGACCGCCCCGGCGACCGTCGCGCCGATGATCGGCACGAACCCGCCGAGGAAGGTGATCAGCGCCAGCGGGAGGGCCAGCGGCACCCCGAGCAGCACCAGCGCCAGGCCGATGCCGATGGCGTCGATCGCCGCGATGAGCATCGTGCCCCGGCTGTACGAGCCGAGCGTCCGCCAGCCCACCCGGCCCGCCTCGGCGGCGACCGTCCGGTTCGGACCGGTGGTCCGCCCCAGCACCCAGCGCCACATCGACCGGCCGTCCTTGAGCAGGAAGAAGAGCAGCACCAGCGCGAGCAGCACCGATCCGGCCACCTCGGCGGCGGTGCGGGCCCCGCCGACCGGGTCGGGTGCGCTGCCGCTGAGCCCGTCGCGGGTCTGCTGGACCAACCGGTCCAGTTGGGCGTCCGACACCGGCAGCGTGGAGGTGACGAAGTCGCGGCTGCGGGCCAGTCCCTGGTCGAGTTGCTGGCTCAGTTCCCCGAACTGGCTCGCGGTGAGGTTCCACACCAGCACACCCAGCCCGACCAGCACGCCGAGCAGCAGCAGGATGGTGAGCAGGGCGGCCGGCGCGGCCGGCACCCGGAGTCGGCGCAGCAGGAGCAGCACCGGGTCGAGCAGGGCGGTGAGGAAGAGCGTGCCGGCCAGCGCGATGGCCAGCGGCGCGAGCAGCACCGCGACCTTTCCCAGCAGCCACAGTCCGATGACCACGACCACCAGGCAGGCGCTCCACGTCACGGCCGTCCGGACCAGCCAGGGCAGGCCGGCCCACGTCTGCCGGGGTCCCGCCGTCGCGGTCCGTCCCGTCGCCACCACGGGCGTCCGCCCGCCACCGTCCTCGCCCACGTCGACCTCCTCGATCGTGGCCGCTCGGTACCCGTCCGGCCGGAGTCCGACACCCCCTGTCGTGCCCGCCGGAACGTTTGTCCCTTCCGGCTGGGGGAAGGCAGAAAGGTAACGAAGGGAGAAGCGACATGGGTGACTTCATGGACAAGGCCAAGGACTTCGCGGACGACCACGACAAGCAGGTCGACCAGGGGCTGGACAAGGCCGGCGACATGGCCGACCAGCGCACCGGCGGCAAGTACGACAAGCAGATCGATAAGGGCGTCGACATGGCGCAGCAGCGGACGGGTCAGGGCGACACCGACCCCCGCTGACAGCACCGCGCTCCCGGGTCACCCGACGGGTGGCCCGGGAGCGGTGTGTCCGGGCACCGGAACCCGGATGGACCCTGGCCTCCATCGACCGTTCTCGCTACCATCCGTACTCGGGGCATGACTCGCTGTCGGGTCGTGCGGAGTCGACCCGCACCGCGCGGCGGTGCCGTGGACGAGAGCGAGCCAGCCGGTGACCGACACATCCCAGGCGACCATCCCGCAGCGTTATCCGTTCAGCACTCCCGACCGTCTGGAGTTGGATCCGCGTTACGCGCGCCTGCGCCGGGAGCAGCCCCTCACCCGGGTCCAACTGCCGTACGGCGAACCGGCCTGGCTCGCCACCCGCCACGCCGACGTGCGCACGGTGCTCGGCGACCCCCGGTTCAGTCGGGCCGCGGCGGTGGGCCGGGACGAGCCGCGCAACACGCCCCGGCAGCAGGAGACCGGCATCCTGGCGATGGACCCGCCGGACCACACCCGGCTGCGCCGGCTGGTGGCGAAGGCGTTCACCGCCCGTCGGGTCGACGAGCTGCGTCCCCGGACCCGGGCGGTGGCCGACGAGCTGGTCGACGGTCTGCTCGCCGCCGGCCCCCCGGCCGACCTGGTGGCGCACCTGGCCACCCCGCTGCCCATCCGGGTGATCTGCGACCTGCTCGGGGTGCCGGTGTCCGATCAGGACAGGTTCCACACCTGGTCCGAGGCGATCGTCTCGACCACCTCGCTGGCGCCCGAGCTGGCCCAGCAGTACGTCGACAACCTGCTGGCGTACATGGCGGGGTTGATCGCGCGGCGGCGGGAGGAGCCGGCCGACGACCTGCTCACCGCGATGGTCCGGGCCCGTGACGAGGACGCCGACCGGCTCACCGAGGAGGAGGTGGTGACCCTCGCGGCCGGGCTGCTCGCCGCCGGCCACGAGACCACCGTCACCCAGATCCCCAACATGGTGTACGTCCTGCTGACCACCCCCGGCGCCTGGGACCGGCTGCGTGCCGAGCCGGAGCTGGTGCCCACCGCGGTCGAGGAGCTGATGCGCTTCATCCCGCTCGGCGCGTCCGCCGCCTTCCCCCGGTACGCGCTGGAGGACGTCGAGCTGGGTGGGGTGCTGGTCCGCGCCGGTGAGCCGGTGGTGGTCTCCATCGCGTCGGCCAACCGGGACGAGCAGGTCTTCCCCGACGCCGACCGGCTCGACCTGGGCCGGGAGGTCAACCCGCACGTCGGCTTCGGGCACGGCGTGCACCACTGCGTGGGTGCCCAGTTGGCCCGGATGGAGCTGCGGGTCGTGCTGGAGACCCTGCTCGCCCGTACGCCGGGGCTGCACCTGGCCGTGCCCGAGTCGGAGCTGACCTGGAAGAGCGGCCTGCTGGTGCGGGGTCTGGTCGCCATGCCGGTGGGGTGGTGAGCGCGGTGGAGCCGATCGACCCGCAGTGGCGACTGCACGTGGATCCGACCCGGTGCATCGGGTCGGGGATCTGCGCGGGTGTCGCGCCACGGCACTTCGTCCTGGTGGACGGCCTGTCGCGGCCGGTCGAGGAGCAGGTCGCCCCGGCCGACGCGGTGCTCGACGCCGCCGACTCCTGCCCGATGGAGGCGGTCGTGGTCTCCGACGTGGAGGGTCTGCGCATCGCACCGGAGGGGTGAGGCGCACCAGCCGCAGACCGGGTGGTGCTGGAGACCTTCTTCGCGCGCCCGCTCGACCAGCACCCGCCGACCCCCTGATCCGACGCCGGCCACGCCCCGGGCGGGGGCGTGGCCGGCGGAGGTCGTACGGGTCAGGACTGCTTGGCGCGCAGCTCCTCCATCGTGGTGGGTCGGCCGCTGAGGGCGTCCCGCATCCGGTCCACCAGACCGGTGCCGGGGGCGAGCATCTTGTTCGCCGGCGGGTGGTCCGGGGCGGCCGGGTGCGGCCGGGTCGGTGCGGCCTTCTTGGCCTTCTGCACCTTGCCGGCCAGCTCCACCAGCTCCTCGGCGGCGACCGCCGCGCGCAGCCGGGGGAAGAGGCCGTTCTCCTCGTCCTTGACGTGGTGGCGGATGGTGGCGGTCAGGTGGCTGAGCAGCTCGTCGAAGCGGGGCTCGGAGGGGTCGAGGGACTCCAGCTCCTTCATGGTCCGCTCGGCGTCGGCGTGCTCGGTGAGCTCGTGGTCGGCGATCTGGTCGCCGTCCGGCAGCGTCTTGCGGGCGGTCGGATAGACGTACGCCTCCTCGGCGACCGAGTGGCGGACCAGCTCGGCGATCACCACGTCGGCGAGCTGCCGGCGGTGCTCGGAGGTGCCCTGCCGGCTCTCCAGCTCGACGAAGATCGACTCGACCTCTCGGTGGTCGGCCATCAGGACGTCGACGACGTCCTGACCCGTGCTCTGCGTGTGGCTCATCTGTGCCCCTTACCGGTGCGGTCGGATCGGCTCATCGAGGGCAGTACCCCGCAGTCGACGGGTGAACCACGCGGACCGTTGTCGCCGCCGCCCCGGTGTCGTACGCTCTCCCCGGCCCGCCCTCACGGTCTCCAGTGAGGAGCAGTCATGCCCTTGAACCGCCTGCTGACCCTCGGGGTCGGCGCCTGTACGGCGGTCGCGCTGAGCGTGCCGATCGCCGCCGCGCCGGCCTCGGCCACCCCCTCCCACCACCGCGCCGGTGGCAGCCTGGTGCTGGTCGGCGGTGCCCTCGCCGACGACAACGCCGAGGTCTACGACGACATCGTCCGGCTCGCCGGTGGGCCCGGAAAGGCCCGGATCGGCATCTTCACCGCCGGTGCCCCGGTCCCCGCCGAGGACCCGGACGCCGGCACCGCGGACTGCAACAACAGCGTCTGCAACGGCGACTTCTATGCGAAGCTCTTCGCCTCCTACGGGGTGGCGGACGCGCAGTGGATCCCGATCGACCTGGACCACCCGGGTGCCGCCGAGGACCCGAAGGTCGTCGCGCAGATCAACTCGATGAGCGGCTTCTTCTTCGGCGGCGGCGACCAGTACCGGTACGTCACCACGATGACCCGGGGTACGGCCCAGCGGGACTCGGCGGCGCTGGCCGCGGTGCGGCGGAAGCTGCGCGGCGGCGCGGTCGTCGCGGGCACCAGCGCGGGCGCCCAGATCATGGCCGGCCGGGACATGATCACCGGTGGTTCCACCGAGCCGGGTCTGCGCGACGGCGCGAAGCCGGGCTACTTCGACGACGCGGACGTGCTCGGCTATCTGCCCAAGGGTGGCTTCGGCTTCTTCACCGCCGGTCTGCTGGACACCCACTTCTCCCGCCGGGGTCGGGAGGCCCGGTCGATCCGGCTCGCCTCGGACACCCACCACCCGCGCGTCTTCGGCCTGGACGAGAACACCGCGCTGGAGGTGACCGGGGTCGGCGGTCGCAGCGAGTCGCTGCGGGTGCTCGGCCAGCGCGGGGTCAGCGTGCTCGACCTGCGCCGGGCCCGGGTGACCGACACCGGCGGCGTCTGGGGCATCGAGGGCGTGCGGTGGAGCCGGCTCACCGCCGGGGACGCCTACCGGGCCAACGGATGGCGGGTGGTCGTCGCCGCCGGCAAGGCGCCGGTGACCGCCGTGGACGGACCGTGCACGGTGCCCGCGTCGGACGACGTGTTCTACAACTACGCGCTGGTCGGTCTCGCCGAGGGGCTGGCCGGGCAGGCCGGCTGCGCGTCGGTCGGCGGCACGTCGTACGAGAAGGACCCGCAGTGGGCGGCCCGGCTGACCCGGGGGTACGGCTTCGCCGCGTACCGGGCGGGGGAGTCGACCACGTTCACCGACGTGGTGATCGGCATCGGCCCCGCCTGACGGCACGCCGGGCTCCCCGTTCCCGGGGGGCCCGGCACCCGGCGGGCGGTTGCCCGGGGCGACAAACGTCCCGACAACCGTCGCCCCCGGTTAACCTCGCGGTCAGCGGTTGGGCCGCCGCCTCCTGTTGCCTGGTGCGCGAAGCGTCCCATCCACAGGAGGAAACGCGTGAATCTCCGCAGCAGCCGGCTCCTGGCCCCGGTGATCGCCGGGGCGGTCGCCGCCGCCGGGCTGAGCCTGGTCAACCCCGTCACCCAGGCCACCGCCGGGTCGGGCAAGGCGCGGGCCCGCAACGTCATCTTCATCAACGGTGACGGGATGGCCGCCGCCCAGCGCGAGGCTGCCCGCCTTTATCTCGCCGGCCTCGACGGCCAGCTCACCATGGACAAGCTGCCGGTCTCCGGCCAGCTCACCACCAGCCCGCACGACCCGAAGACCCCGGTCACCGACTCCGCCGCCGCGGCCACGGCGTGGGCGACCGGCGAGAAGACGTACAACGGCGCGATCAGCGTCGACACCGACGGCAACCCGCTGCCCACCCTCGGCGCGCAGGCGAAGGCGGCCGGCAAGGCCACCGGCCTGGTGACCACCGCCCAGGTCACCGACGCCAGCCCGGCGGCGTTCTTCGCCAACACGGCCAACCGCTCGGCGCAGGACGAGATCGCCCGGCAGTACCTGGAGGTCACCAGGCCGGACGTCATCCTGGGTGGCGGCGAGGACTGGTGGCTGCCGGCGGGCACCGCCGGGGCGTACCCGGACCGGCCGGCCGAGGACCCGGCCGAGGCGAGCAAGGGCACCAGGGGAGACCTGATCACCGAGGCGAAGGCCAAGGGCTACCAGTACGTCTCCACCGCCGAGCAGCTCGACGCCGCCAAGGGTGGCAAGCTGCTCGGCCTCTTCGCCAACGAGGAGCTGTTCCAGCAGCGCCGCGAGGGTGAGGGCGACCTCTACAACCCGCCGGCCAGCCTGGCGACGATGACCGCCAAGGCGCTCTCGACGCTGTCGAAGAACAAGAAGGGCTTCTTTCTCTTCGTCGAGGAGGAGGGGGTGGACGAGTTCGCCCACGAGAACAACGGCACCCGGATGCTCCAGGCTCTCGCTGAGCTGGAGAAGGCCGTCGCGGTGGCCCGCAACTACGCGGCCACCCACCCGGACACGCTGGTCGTGGTGACCGGTGACCACGAGTGCGGCGGCCTGACCGTCGAGGACACCGGCACCGCCGACGAGTCCGGCGACGGCATCTCGGCCGAGGACGGCCCGTTCCCGATCAAGGGGAGCAACCTGAGCTTCAACCTGGACTGGACCACCAGCGGCCACACCGGCGTCGACGTGCCCGTCACCGCCTACGGCCCGCTGGCCGAGCAGTTCACCGGCAAGCACCCGAACACCCACGTTCACGAGGTGCTCGCCCGGATCCTCACCCGCTGATCCGGTCGGTGGCGCCCTCCCGCCCGTATCCGGGGCGGGAGGGCGCTTTCCGCTGCGCGCTGTTCGTCACCGATCTGTAACAGGGATTACGTATTGAGCGTGGAAGTTAATCGATGTAACTTCTGTTTCATCGATCCGTGGCCCCTCGGAGGTGCCCATGTCCCCTTCCCGCAACCCGCGCCGGCTGTCCCTGGTGGCGGCCGCCGCCGCCCTGCTCACCGTCGCCCCGATCGGGGTGACCGCCGCCCACGCCCAGGTCACCCGCATCCGGCAGGGCAGCGCAGCCGACGTCAGCCGGACCGCCTGGTCCGGCCCGGCGTACACGATGAACGGCTCCGGCGGGATCATCGCCGCGACCATGACCCAGGCGATCAACGCCATCCGCGGCGGCACCGGGTCGATCGACGTGGTGGTCGTCGCCGGCTCCGGCAACACCACCCCGGAGTGCGACCTGATCACCGGCCTGACCGGGGTCAACTCCTGCACCACACTGACCCTGACCGCCGCCCGCGACGGCAACGACGCCCAGGTCAACACCGACATCCGCAACGCCGAGTTCGTCTACTTCGCCGGTGGCAACCAGTGCAACTACGTGGCCTGGAAGGGTACCGCGCTGGAGGCGTCGGTGGAGTCGGTGGTCGCCAAGGGCGGCGGCGTCGGCGGCGGCAGTGCCGGGCTGCACGTCAACAGCGACGTCGTGTACGACGCCTGCACTTCCAGCACCACCTCGGCGATCGCGCTGGCCGACCCGTACGACCGGTCGGTCACCTTCACCACCGGCATGTTCCGCTGGCCCAACTACGCCAACACGATCAACGACTCGCACTTCGTCACCCGGGACCGGATGGGCCGGACGATGGCGTTCGTGGCCCGGGCGGTCAAGGACGGGCTGGTCACCGGGGGCAAGGCGTGGGGCGTGGGGATCGAGGAGGGCGCCTCGTTCTACATCGACCGGAACGGGCTGGGCACCCTGAGTGGGCCGAGCGCGTACGTCGTGCTCGGTGACCACCAGCCCGAGGTGGCCGTCGCCGGCCAGCCGCTGACCTACTCGAACTTCAAGATCTGGAAGCTCACCAGCGGCCAGACGTACGACTTCGCCAACCGCCCCACCTGCGGCTACTACCTGAAGAGCGTCCGGGCCGGCGTGCCGGACGGCAGCCTCTACAGCGGCACCCCGGTGACCGACTGCACGACGCCCCCGCCGCCGCCCTCGGGTGGCTCCAGCTATGCCGAGGTGGAGCCGAACGACTCCCGGACCGCCGCCAACGACATCTCCGGGCTGACCTATCCGGCGACGGTGACCGGGGACATGAAGAGCAGCACCGACCGCGACTACTTCGCACTCACCCTCGGCAGTGGACAGACGCTCACCGCGAACTGCGCCGTCCCGGCCGCGTACGACGCCGACCTCTATCTGCTCAGCTCGACCGGGAGCACGCTGACCCGCTCGGTGAACAACGGTGCCGGCGCCGACGAGTCGGTCACCCTGACCCGCACCGCCTCCGGCTCAGCCACCTACTACCTCGACCTGGAGGCGTACTCCGCCTCCGGCCCCGACGACTACGCCTGCACCCTCTCCAGGTCCTGATCGCCCCGCACGTTCACGGAAAGAGTGTCCATTCCCCGGCGGATGGCCACTCTTTCCGTGAATCCGCCGTCGTCGGGGGCGGAGGCGAGGGCGGTTAGGCTCGGCGCGTGTCGAAGACCGATCCTGTGTCCGAGCCGGGCGAGGCCCATGCGGTGGGTGTCGCCGCGCTGATCCGGCAGCGGCTCGGCGAGTGCAGCCCGGCCGAGCGCCGGGTGGCCCGCGCGCTGCTCGCCTCCTATCCGGCCGCCGGGCTGGGCACCGTCGCCGCCCTCGCCGAGCGGGCCGAGGTGAGCGCGCCGACCGTGCTGCGCTTCCTGGCCCGGCTCGGCTTCGGCGGCTACCCGGAGTTCCAGCGGGCACTCCGCGACGAGCTGGCCGAGCGGGAGACCTCGCCGCTGAGCGCGTACCGGGCGACCGAGCGGAGCGGCGCACCGCCCGAGGGGGCCCTGTCCCGGGCGGTGGCCACCCTCCCTGAGGCGGTCGCCGGCACCCTCGCCGAGCTGCCGCAGGGCGAGCTGGACGCCGCCGTACGCCTCCTGGCCGACCAGCAGTTCCGGGTCACCGCGGCCGGCGGCCGGTTCTCCGGGCTGCTCGCCCACTACCTGGTGCTGCACCTGATGCAGGTACGCGGCGGCAGCCGGCTGCTCCCGTCCAGCCCGGTGGAGCGCACCGACATGCTGGTCGACGTCGGCAAGCGGGATCTCTTCGTGCTCTTCGACTTCCGCCGCTACGAGGAGCCGACCCTGGCGCTGGCCCGGGAGGTCACCTCGCGGGGCGCCAAGGTGGTGCTCTGCACCGACCGGTGGCTCTCCCCGGTGGCCGGGCTGGCCGAGGTGGTGCTCCCCGGCCGGGTCGACTCGCCGTCCCCGTACGACAGCTTCGTGCCGGCGTTGGCGCTGGTGGAGACGGTGGTGGCCGCGCTGATCGACCGGCTCGGTCCGGTGGCCGGGGCCCGGCTGAAGGCGATGGAGGCGGCGCAGCAGGCGTTCGGGGCCGCCTGACCGGGCCCCGAAGCGCGTTACAGAAAACTGTAACCCCATCGAAATCGTAACGTGGGTTACAGTCCGGGGGCTGGTTCGTCTGGCACCCCGGAAGGACACCCCCATGCGCATCCGTCAGTTCGCCCTGCTCGGCGCGACCACCGCGCTGCTGGCCGTCACCGCCGCCTGTGGCGGCTCCACCTCCACCGCCGCCTCCGGCGACGACGTCAAGCCCGTCTCCGTCACCATCGACGGCGTCGGCGCGGTCACCACCGACACCGCCCTGGCGAAGAAGGTCCCCGCCGACGTGCGCGGCCGGGGCAGCCTGACCGTCGCCACCAACGCCCCCTACCAGCCCTTCATCGACTTCAAGGTCGAGGGCAAGAACGACGAGTTCAAGGGCCTCGACTACGACCTGTTCCAGGCCGCCTCGGCCCGGCTCGGGCTCAAGGCCACCTTCTCCCAGCAGCCCTTCGACGGCCTCGTCCCCGGCCTCCAGGCCGGCAAGTACGACGCCATCGCCGGCGGCATCACCGACAAGAAGGAGCGCCAGCAGGTCGCCACCTTCGTCGACTACTCCGCCTCCGGCACCGGCTTCCTGGTGAAGACCGGCAACCCGCTCGCGGTCAAGACCGTGGCCGACCTCTGCGGCCGCAAGGTCGCCGTGCAGAAGGCCAGCAACCAGTCGAAGAACCTGGCCACGTACTCCAAGGAGAGCTGCAACGGCAAGGCGATCGAGGTCAAGGAGTACCCGGAGAACCCGCAGGCGGTGCAGGCGCTGATCGCCGGCAACGTCGACGTGGTCGCCGCCACCAAGGTCAACCTGGTCGACACCGCCGCGTCGCTGACCGGCAAGGCGGAACTCGTCGAGGACGCGTCCGCCCCGAACGGCTGGCTGGCCAGCCCGAACGGCTTCGGCTTCCTCAAGGCCAACAAGGAGCTCGCCGAGGCGTACCGGGCCGCCGTGCAGTCGCTGATCGACGACGGCACGTACGCCAAGATCCTCGGCCAGTGGAAGCAGACCCCGATCGCCGTCAAGCAGGCCACCATCGACCAGGCCATCGACTGACCCCGGCGGACCACCACCCCTGATCCGCGGTCGCCGGGCGCCCTCTCCACTTCCGTGAGGGCGGGCCCGGAGAGGCGCCCGGCGACCGCTAGACCTTCTCCCGCTCGCGACTGCGGGGCTCCGCTGCGCTGCACTCGTCGCGCTCGCCGGACACCCCCGCCGCAGGAGGCACCGCACATGACCACCGAAACCCAGGCCGTACGGGTCGTCCCCGTACGCCACTACGGGCGATGGCTGACCGCGCTGCTCGTGGTCGGACTGAGCGCTCTCTTCCTTCGGGCGCTGCTGACCAGCCCCAACCTCGAACCCGGCACCATCGCCCACTACCTGTTCAAGGACTACGTCCTCGACGGCGTGGTCACCACGCTCTGGCTGACCCTGCTGGCGATGGTCCTCGGCACCATCGGCGGCGTACTGATCGCCGTGATGCGGCTGTCGGAGAACCCGGTGCTGCGCGGCGTCTCCTGGGTCTTCGTCTGGATCTTCCGGGGCACCCCGCTGCTGGTCCAGATCATCTTCTTCGGGTTCCTGGGGGCGCTCTTCCCCCGGCTCACCCTGACCGTCCCGTTCACCGGCACCGTCCTGTTCGACAAGCCCACCAGCGTGGTGGTCACCGGCACGGTCGCCGCCGTACTGGCCCTGTCGCTCAACGAGATGGCGTACGCCGCCGAGGTGATCCGGGGCGGCATCCTCGCCGTCGACGCCGGGCAGACCGAGGCCGCCGCCGCGCTCGGCATGAGCCCGATGCTGACCCTGCGCCGGGTGGTCCTGCCGCAGGCGATGCGGGTGATCATCCCGCCGATGGGCAACGAGACCATCACCATGCTCAAGTCCACCGCGCTGGTGTCGATCATCGCCGGTCGGGACCTGATGACCGCCGTACAGACCGTCTACCAGGGCAACTACAAGGTGATCCCGCTGCTGGTGGTCGCCGCGATCTGGTATCTCGCGCTGGTCAGCCTCCTCTCGGTCGGCCAGTGGCTGATCGAGCGGCGGTTCGGGCGCGGCTTCGCCCGGGGAGGCGTGCGATGACGACCACAGGCGTCCCGATGGTGCACGCCGAGGGCGTCACCAAGCGGTTCGGCCCGCTGGAGGTGCTCAAGGGCATCGACCTGACCGTGGCCCCCGGCGAGGTGAGCTGCCTGCTCGGCCCGTCCGGCTCCGGCAAGTCCACCTTCCTGCGCTGCATCAACCACCTGGAACGCATCGACGGCGGCCAGCTCTCGGTCGACGGCGAGCTGGTCGGCTACCGCCGCCAGGGCGACAAGCTCCACGAGCTGAAGGCCCGGGAGGTGGCCCGCCGCCGCCGGGACATCGGCATGGTGTTCCAGCGGTTCAACCTCTTCCCGCACCTCACCGCCCTCGGCAACGTCATCGAGGCCCCGGTCCGGGTGCTCGGCACGCCCCGGGAGAAGGCCCGGGCGGAGGCGCTGCGGCTGCTGGACCGGGTCGGCCTCGCCGAGAAGGCCGGCAACTATCCCGGCCAGCTCTCCGGCGGGCAGCAGCAGCGGGTGGCGATCGCCCGGGCGCTCGCCATGCACCCGAAGCTGATGCTCTTCGACGAGCCCACCTCGGCGCTCGACCCCGAACTGGTCGGTGAGGTGCTGGACGTGATGAAGGGGCTCGCCGCCGACGGCATGACCATGGTGGTGGTGACCCACGAGATGGGCTTCGCCCGTGAGGTCGCCGACTCCGTCGCCTTCCTCGACGGGGGCGTCGTGGTCGAGGCCGGCACCCCGGCCGAAGTGCTCGGCAGCCCCCGGCACGACCGGACCCGCGCCTTCCTGGACAAGGTGCTCTGATGGGTCCGCTGCTCACGGCCGCCGGCGACCGGCTGGCCGACTTCCACGACCGGCTCACCCGGCTGGTCGCGGTGGACTCCGGCTCCGGTCACGTCGAGGGGCTGCGCGCCGCCGCCGACCTGGTGCAGACCTGGTGCCTGGCGGCGGGCATGGCGGTCGAGCGGGAGCCGGTCGCCGACCCGGACGGCACCCCGCTCGGCGACGTGCTGGTGGCCCGCCGACGCGGGAGCGGCAGCCGCCGGATCCTGCTCGCCGGGCACCTGGACACCGTCTTCCCGCCCGGCACGGCCGCCGCCCGGCCGTTCCGGGTGCACGACCGCCGGGCGTACGGGCCGGGGGTGAGCGACGACAAGGGGGGCCTGCTGGCCGGGCTCGCCGCCGTCGAGGTGCTCGCCGCGCTGGGCCTCGACGGGTACGGCGAACTGGTGCTGGTCTGCACGCCCGACGAGGAGATCGGCTCGACCGGGAGTCGGCCGCTGCTGCGTACCCTCGGGGCGGAGGCCGACGTGGCGCTCTGCCTGGAATGCGCCCGCGACAACGGTGACCTGGTGTCGGCCCGCAAGGGCGTCGCGGACCTGGAGGTGACCGTGCGGGGCCGGGCCGCGCACGCCGGCATCGAGCCGGAACGCGGCGCGAACGCGCTGCTCGCCGCGGCCCGGTTGACCGTCGCGCTGGACGCGCTCAACGGCCGCTGGCCCGGGGTGACGGTGAACGTCGGGATGCTGACGGCCGGCGGCCGGCCCAACGTGGTCGCCGACCGGGCCCGGATGCTGATCGACCTGCGTGCCTGGCACAGCGCTGAGTACGAGGCGGCGCTCGCCGAGATCCGCCGGCTGGTCGCCGAGCCGACCGTCTCCGGGGTACGCGCCGAACTGGCCGTGCACGCGCCCACCCCGCCGTGGGAGCCCGGACCCGCCGGCCGCTGGCTGACCGAGCTGGCGGCGAAGGTGGGCGCGGGTATCGGGCTGCCGGTGTCGCACACTGCCACCGGTGGCTGCGCCGACGCGAACCTGCTCGCCGAGGCGGGTGCGGCGGTGCTCGACGGCCTCGGCCCGGTCGGCGGCGACGACCACAGCCCCACCGAGTGGCTGGACCTCGACTCGGTGGTGCCCCGGGTGGCGCTGCTCGCCGGGCTGATCGACGAGGTGGCCCGCGCCGACCGGCCCTGACCGTGCCGAGGGCCGGCCTCCCCGCTGGGAGACCGGCCCTTGGTCGGTCGTGCTGTCCGTGCTGCTCGTGCTCGTGCCGCTGTCGGGTCAGGAGCTGTAACCGCGGCCGGCGATCCAGTTGGCCAGCTCGGTCACGTCCATCCAGTACTCCGGCTCGCCCGGGTCTGCCGGGTCGGCGATCAGCACCGTGTTGCCGTTGTCCTTGTACTCCACCACCGTCAGGTAGTGGCCCGGGTAGCTGTGCTCGACACCGTCGACGTCCACCGCGCCGCCGAGGATGTTGGCGACGACCGGCCGACCGGCGTCCACCGCGGTCCTGATGTCGGCCCGCAGCCGCTCCACCTGCTCCCGGGTGGCCACGTCGTCGCGGATCTCGGTGGTCTTGTACTTGCCGCCCGTGTACTCGTTGAGCACCCGGGTGATGTCGATGGCCGAGTCGGTGCCGTTCTCGGTCGTACCGAGCTTGCGGGCCAGCTCGTCCTGGCTGACCGTCTTGCCCTCGGCCGAGAGGGCGATCCGGGTCGACGCCGGACCGCAGTAGAAGAAGTTCGGCTGGGCCTCGTACTGGTAGCCGGCGCGGCGCTCGCCCTTGTCGGGCTTGCCGTTGCCCTTGTCCATGGTCACCGAGGTGACCGGCCTGCCCTGGGCCGGGGCGGCGTGCGCCGCGACGGCCGGGCCGGCGATGACGCCGCCGGACATGACGAGACCGGCGACGGAGAGCACGCTCCTACGGAAGATCGGGTTCATGACGAAGCTCCATTCGGGGGGTTTGTCGTCTCCGGGGGCGGAGACGCAAGCACCGGGAGTGGCGCTCGGAACCGGCAGTGCCGGAGCGGGTGGCCCGCTCACCGCACGTCGTCCTGCTCGGTCTTACGGAGGGTGTAACGGCCAGGGGCGGGCGGGGATTCCGGCCGGCCCGGCCCGTCGTCCCGCCGCCGACCGGACAGCGGGTGGTCCGGCGGCGGGGGAGTGGACGGAGCGGACGCTACGAACTTGATGGCATTGGTGTAATCAGACCTCGTGCCGGACGACAACGGTGACGAAACGGACTCTGCGGGTGATTCATCAATGCCATCAAGTTCGTAGCGTGTGGGCGGTATGCAGCACCGCGAGCCGTGGTGACGCGCAGGGTGACGGTCAGGCGGTGGATCGGACCGGCTGGCGCGCGGCCGGTGGTGAGGGTCAGGCGGTGGCGGGGTCGGGGAGGCTGCCCAGGAGGCGGGTGACGGCGATCTCGATGACCACCCGCTGCGGGTTGGGGCGGGGCTGTCGGTAGCGGACGGCGTACCGGCGCTCGGCCTCGGCCACCGACTCGGGATCGCGGCGCAGCACCGCCCGGCCCTCCACGGTCAGCCACCAGCGCCCGTCCACCTGGCAGACGGCCACCGGGGTGCCCTCCGGACCGGCCGCCGCCACGTGCCGCGCCTTGGCCGAGGTGCCCGAGGTGATCACCCGGGCCAGTCCGGTGTCCGCGTCGAAGGTGACCCCCACCGGTACGACGTGCGGAGTGCCGTCCCGGCGCAGGGTGGTCAGCGTGGCGAGGTGCCGTACGCCGAAGAACGCCGCGACCCGTGCGTCGTGCGGGTCCAACCGGTGGTCCGCCATGTCCCGTCCCCTGTCCGTCGTCGCGGACCGGCGGCCGGTCCGAGCCCGATCATGACACGGGACGGTGCAGCCGGCCCGGCTCCGGCGGAGACTCCGGTTGGCCGGGCAGTCGCCGCTGCGCCGCCCGGTGCTTCTGCACCAGCCGGCCCAGATAGAACAGCGACCCGGCCAGCACGCCCATGTCGTCCAGGTAGATCGGATCGGGCAGCAGGTCAACCGGGAGGATCGTGTAGATCAGCGCGCCGTAGAAGGCGACCTTGCCGCCCACGCCGAGCGCGCCGAGCAGCCGTCGGGTGCGGACCACCCGGATCGCGAGCAGCACGGCGCCGACGAGGGTCGCCAGCGCGACGACGCCGGCGAGAACGACCAGGACCCACGCTTCCCGGGACATCCCGTCACGCTAGCCGAGCCCGACCCGGCGCGCTCCCGACCGCCGCACGTTTTCCGGTCCTCAGTACGCCGGGACGGCGGCCCGGCCGCGGGCGACCGTCGGGGTCTCGCGGGTGGTCTCGGTGCCGCCTCGGGGCGCGGTGACCGGCTCCCGGGTCGCCTCGGCGGCCGCCCCCGCCACGTCCATGGTGGCCAGCAGCGACTGTGCGTCCGGGGTGCGACCGGTTGCCGCGTACGCCTCGTCGCGCAGGCTCCGGGCGGCGGCGGCGGCCAGCTCGGCGGCCCGCCAGGCGGCCTGCTCGCGCTCCCGGGCGGCCTGCTGCCGGGTGAGCAGGTTCTGCTGGACCATCCGCCGCAGCAGCAGCTCCTGCTCCACCGGGTGCCGACGGGGGTCCCAGCCGACGTGGCCGAGGATGTCGCTGAGCTGCTGCACCGTGATCTCGCCACGCCACTGGGCGTCCAGCGCGGCCCGGTGCAGCCAGCGCTCCCGGTCGGCGTACTCGGCGGGGGTCCGGACGGTGCGCGGCAGGGGCAGCGCGGCGGCCGCCGCCAGCCGTCGGACGTCCGCCTCGAACCGCTCGTACGCCTGCCAGGCCTCCTCGACCGCCTCCTGGGCGGCCAGCCACTCGGTACGGCGGCGCTCCGCCGTGGCCGCCGCCCGCTCCGCCGCCACCGCCACCTCCTGCGCGTAGCGGGCGCGCTCCCGGGCCTCCTCGGCCAGCTCCAGGCTGCTCGGCATGGCGGCCTCGCTGATCCGGTCGCCGAACACGGAGCGGAACAGGTCCGGGCGGATGATCAGCCCGGCGACGGCGACCACCGCCACGGCGAGCAGGGCGAGCCAGATCCCGGCGGCCTGGGGCACGTCGGGCAGGACGGAGGAGAAGACGGTCTGCATCACCAGCACCTCGTGGTGGAACGTTCGGAAGGGACGGTCGGAGTGCCACGCGCAGGCGGGGCGAGGGGGCGGGATCTCCGCACGGGGCCGTACCCAAAAGGGTCGGCGGGGATGCGCGGGCCGCGCCGTCGGCGGCGGGCGGGATCAGACGAGCGGGGGGCCGCGTCGGGCGACGGCGTCCCGGCCCGGATCGGCGGGCGCGACGACGGTGCGGGTCGTCGGGCGGACGGCCTCGTGCCGGTCCGCGCGGGTGCCGGGTGCCGGCACCCCGGCGCTGTCGGTCGCCCGGTCGACGGCCGACGCGGCATCCGCGACGGCGGTGACCGATCCGGTGCCGGCGGGGCGGCCCTGGCCCGCGGCGACCGGGGAACCGACCGACCGGAACTCCAGGACGGCGACAGGTCGGAGCGCGTCGACGGTGGACGCGGCGGCGACACCGCCGGAGCCGACGACGAGCACGAGGGCGGCGACCGCCAGGCGGGTCAGTTCCCGCAGGGTGCGCAGCGTCGCCGCCCAGAGGGTCGGGGCGAACGCTTCGAGCAGCACCGCATCAACCTATCGGTCAGGTCCGCCTCGTGCAGCTCGACGATCTTCCCGACCGACGTGACCCGGCCCACGTCGACTCCTGTGGACGGTCGGACCGGACTCAGGCGGAGTCGTCCGCCGGCTCGTCGGTGAAGAGCGCGAGCAGGGCGCCGACCTGCTGGTCCGCCTCGGCGGGGTGCCGGAAGTGCCCGCTCGGGTTGACCGTGTACTCGTTGCGCCGGCCGACCCGGGTGCGGTGCAGGTAGCCCCCGGCCTCCAGGTCGGCGACGATCGCCTGGGCGGCCCGCTCGGTCACGCCGACCTCGTCCGCGACGTCGCGGAGCCGGGCGGTGGGGTTACGCGCGATGGCGAGCAGCACGTGCCCGTGGTTGGTGAGGAACGTCCAGTTCCGGCTGGTCCCGTTCTCGCCTGCTGTCGTCGCCATGTCCGACATGGTATGGCCCACCTCCCCGATTGCCCGCCCCTGCCCTCGCCCTGGCGGAATCTTCCGGTCCACGCGCCCGGTCCGGCGGTCAAGGGGTTCCCGACGCATGAAACACGTATCACGTATATCTTGACGTATCTTGGACTGCGTGTGAACGTGGTGCCGAGGCCGCCTCCGTCGCCGGCCGGTCCGACCAGGTCTTTTCGTGCCAGGGACGAGGTGAGGGGATGACCCCGACCACTCCGGAGCAGGCGCTCGCCGAGCTGTACGCGGGCAACCGGCGGTTCGTCGGCGGGGCGCCCCGCCATCCCAACCAGGACGCCGACCACCGGACGGCGGTCGCCGACGGGCAGCACCCCTTCGCGGTGATCGTCGGCTGCTCCGACTCCCGGCTCGCCGCCGAGATCATCTTCGACCGTGGCCTCGGTGACCTCTTCGTGGTCCGGACGGCCGGCCACACGGTCGGCCCCGAGGTGCTCGGCAGCGTCGAGTACGCCGTCACCGTCCTCGGCACCCCGCTGATCGTGGTCCTCGGCCACGACTCGTGCGGCGCGGTGCAGGCCGCCCGCGACGTGGCGACCACCGGCACGCCGCCGCCCGGACACCTCGGTGCGGTGGTGGACGCCGTCGTACCGAGCCTGCAGCGGGCGGCTGAGCAGGGCGTGACCAGCATCGACGAGATCGTCGACATCCACATCGCGCACACCGTCGAGGCGCTGCTGGCCAACTCCGCCGTGCTGGCCGACCACGTCACCGCCGGGCGCTGCGCGGTGGTCGGCATGTCGTACCGGCTGAGCGCGGGTGAGGTGCGGACGGTCACCACGGTGCCGGCCGGCGAGCCGGCCGTGCCGGGCCAGACCGCGTCCGCCACCCCGGCCGTCACCGGCTGAGCGGTCCCGAAGCAGACCGAAGGGGCCGTCCCGCGTGATCGCGGGACGGCCCCTTCGTCGTACGTCGTCGGCTCAGAGCAGCGACATGTGCACGTGGTCGGTGTGGTTGGACGGACCGCTGTAGGACTTCCACCCCGTCGCCGGGAACCAGATCTGCCGGTTCCAGATCACGTAGTAGATGCCGAGCCGGTCGGCGTTGCGGATCAGGAAGGCGGCGAGGTTGTTGCCGTACCGCCGGGTGTCGTTGTTGTGCCAGGGTGAGAAGCCGCTGTTCTGCAACGACCAGTCGCAGGCCCGACCCTTCGGGTGCTCCCACGGCCCGCCCGGCCGGAAGCAGCCGGCGAAGCGGTTGAAGCCGGCCCGCCGGACCTCCTTGTACGCGTGCAGGGTGCGCGGGGTGATGCAGCCGGAGGTGGTCGGGTCGTCCTCGCTGCACGACTCGGGGCGCCAGTCCCCGTCCGAGGTGCGGCCGGGGCCGACCCGGGCGACCGGGGAGGTGGCCGAGACCAGACCGCCGGTGAAGCCGAGCCCGCCGACCAGGGCGAGCGACTTCTCCGCGTCGTTCTTCTTGCGGGCCATCTCGTTGGTCAGCTTCAACTGCTCGCGTACCTCGGCGTCGACGCCGAGCCGGGCCTGCTCGGCGCGGTTCTTGACCGCGGTGACGTCGGCGAGCTTCTGCTCGTTGACCATGTTCAGCTCGTCCAGCGCGGCGGCGCGCTTGACGAACGAGTCCGGCGCGCTGCTCTCCAGCAGCATGGCCACCGCGCCGATCCGGCCGGTGCGGTAGGACTGGGCGGCGATCTGGGCCACCTGGGGCTTCAGCGCCTCCAGCTCCTTCCCGGCCCGGATCTCCTCCGCGGCGAGCTGGCGCTGGCGTTCCTGGGACTTCGCCAGCTTCGCCTTCGCCTGGATGTAGCCCCGGTTGGCCGCGTCGATCACGTCGGTGATCAGAGCTGGCTCGTCGTCCTCCTCGTGCCCCGAGGGGGTGGGTGTGGTGGGGGCGGCCGTCGCCGGCGTGGGACCGGCCACGACCGCGAAGGCGGCGAGCACGGCCACCACGGGTGTCAGCCAGCGGCGCAGGGGTGCCGTCACAGTGTTCCCTTCCGTCGACCGCCGACCGGGTTAGCTGACGGGTTCGGGGCGGAAGTGGCCCCTACCGCTCGCGCGGATTCACCCCATGTACCTGGGTCCCCGGTTCGCCGTCGGGCGATTGGGCGGCGGCACCGCAGGCGCCGGTGCGCGCCTTCGGCGGTGACCGGCAGCGAGGTTACCCGAGAGTCCTCCCGGGCAGCTACGTCCTGAAGCCGACCAAACGCGGTAATTCGCTGCGACCCTGCGTGAGCAGCATCGCGTTTACCGTCGGCCGTCACGCTCCGCGATGTCACCGTCCGGCCTGCGTACTCCCCGGGGTGTCCGGCCACCCGTCGGGGACGGACCCGGAGGGTCGGCCGCGCCGGGTGCTGAGGGCCGCCAGCGCGGTGTCCGGGTCGGCCGCCGGTCGGGCGGCCGGCGCGCCCGGACCGTCGCTCGTCGCGGTGTCTCGGCGGCCGGCGGTGGTCACCACCGCGGCCAGCCCGGTGGTCAGCGGTACGGCCGCGATCAGGCCGATCGTGGCGACCGCGCTGCGGACGATCTCCTGCGCCATGAACTCGCTGGTGAGGATCTGGCCCACCGGCCGGGAGTCGGCGACCAGCAGGAGCAGCAGCGGCAGGGAGGCCCCCGCGTACGCCAGCACGATGGTGTTCACCGTCGAGGCGATGTGGGCCCGGCCGACCCGGGTGGCCGCCCGGTAGAGCTGCACCCGGGACAGGCCGGGGTTGGCGTGGGCGAGTTCGGTGACGGTGGCCGCCTGGGTGACCGTCACGTCGTCGAGCACGCCGAGGGAACCGATGATGATGCCGGCCAGCAGCAGCCCGTGCAGGTCCACGTCGCCCTGGAACATCGACAGCGTGGTGGCGTCCTCGCTGCCGAAGCCGGTGAGGTGGGTGGCGGCGGTGGCGAGACTGCCGAGCAGCCCGGTCAGCACCAGGCTGCCCAGGGTGCCGAGCACCGCCACCGAGGTCTGCGCGGTGATCCCGTGGGTCAGGTAGAGCACCACGAACATGATCAACGCCGAGCCGACGATGGCCACCAGCAGCGGCGACTGCCCCGCGCCGATGCCGGGCAGCACGAAACCGAGCAGGATGGCGAAGCTGGCGGCGAGCCCGGCCAGCGCGGCCAGCCCCCGCCAGCGCCCGAACGCGACGATGGCGAGCGCGAAGAGCGCCGCCACCCAGACGAGCGGACCGCCGCGCTGGTGCTCGGCGATGTTGTACGTCTTCGTCGCCGGATCGGCCGGGTCGATCAGCTCCACCAGGACGATATCGTCGCCGACCTCGACCCGGGGCGCTCCCGGCCCGGCCGGGACCGGCGTCTCCACCTGCCGGCCGGCGTCCGGCCCCTGGCCGACCCGTACGGTCACGGTCCCGCACGGCCCGGCCGGGCCACCCGGGGTCTCCTCCGGTGTGGGCGGGCAGGGCTCGGTCACCACCCGGGTGACCGAGCCGTGGTACCGGGGCACGTCGGCGGCGCGCTCCGGTTCCGGGGTGTGCCGGGGCCAGAGCACCAGGGCGGCGAGCACGGTGAGGACGAAGAGCGGGACCACGGTCGCGACGAGGATCCGTCGTACCCGCGGCGGGGCGGACGGAGCGGGGCGGGTGTGGTCGGCGCCCATGCTGGTTCTCCCCACGGTCTCGGCCGGTGTTCCGGGTCCGGACCGGTCGGGTGTCGCGCCGGACCCGGTCAGGTCGCCCGAGGCATGGTAGCCAGGGCCCACGGCGGGCCGGCCGGACCGGCTGCGACCGGGGTGGCGGGACGGCATGGTGGAGGCATGGCGGAGCACGGGCAGGCGGCCGGCCACGAGGCGCACGGCGGACACGACAAGCACGCCGGGCACGACCCGGAGATGTTCCGGCGGCGCTTCTGGCTCTGCCTGGCGCTGACCGTGCCGGTGGTGCTGACCAGCCACATGGTGATGGACTGGTTCGGCTACTCGCTGGAGTTTCCCGGCCGGGCGCTGGTCGGGCCGGTGCTCGGCTCGGTGGTCTTCTGGTGGGGCGGCTGGCCGTTCCTGGTCGGCGCGGTCCGGGAGGTGCGGGACCGCGCCCCGGGCATGATGCTGCTGATCGGGATGGCGATCACCGTCGCGTACGGCGCGTCGCTGGCCACCAGCCTGGGCGCGTTCGACCTGGACTTCTGGTGGGAGCTGGCGGCCCTGGTAACGATCATGCTGCTCGGCCACTGGCAGGAGATGAAGGCGATCGGCCAGGCCCGGGGCGCGTTGGCCGCGTTGGCCGCGCTGCTGCCGGACGACGCGGAACGGGTCGGGCCGGACGGGGCCGTCGCGCGGGTGCCGGTCGGGCAGCTGCGCCTCGACGACGTGGTGCTGGTCCGCCCCGGCGGCCGGGTGCCGGCCGACGGACGGATCACCGACGGCGGTGCCGAGCTGGACGAATCAATGATCACCGGGGAGTCCCGCCCGGTCGCCCGCGCGGTCGGTGACCGGGTGGTGGCGGGCACCGTCGCCACCGACTCGGCGATCCGGGTCCGGGTGGAGGCGCTCGGCGAGGAGACCACCCTGGCCGGGATCCAGCGGCTGGTCGCCCAGGCGCAGCAGTCCAGCGGGCGGGCCCAGGTGCTCGCCGACCGCTTCGCGGCGTGGCTGTTCTATGTCGCCGTCGCCACCGCCGTGGCCACCGTGCTGGTCTGGAGCCTGCTCGGCAACGTCGGCGAGGCGGTGGTGCGGACGGTGAGCGTGCTGGTGATCGCCTGCCCGCACGCGCTCGGCCTGGCCATTCCGCTGGTCATCGCCCTCTCCACCGCCCTGGCGGCCCGCTCCGGCATCCTGGTGCGCGACCGGCTGGCCCTGGAACGGATGCGTACGGTCGACGCGGTGCTCTTCGACAAGACCGGCACGTTGACCCGGGGCCGGCACGTGGTCACCGACGTGGCCGGGGCGGCGGGCCTGGCCGGGCCGGAGGTGCTGCGGTTGGCCGCCGGGGTCGAGGCGGACAGCGAACATCCGCTCGCCCGGGCGATCGTCGCCGCCGCCGAGTCGGCCGGCGGCCCGGCCCGGGCGAGTGGCTTCCGGTCGCTGCCGGGCTGCGGTGTGCAGGCCACCGTCGAGGGCGCCGAGTACGCCGTCGGCGGCCCGGCGCTCCTGCGTGAGCTGGGCGTACGACTGCCCGAGGAACTCGCCCCGGCCGCCGCGCGCTGGGCCGGTCGGGGCTCGGCCGTGCTGCATTTGGTCCGGCTGCCGGACACCGTGCTGGGTGCGCTCGCCCTCGCCGACGAGGTCCGCCCCGAGGCCCGGGAGGCGATCGCCGAGCTGCGGGCGCTGGGTGTCCGGACCATCGCCATGATCACCGGCGACGCCCGGCCGGTCGCCGACGCGGTCGCCGCTGACCTGGGGTTCCGGCCCGGCGTCGACGAGGTCTTCGCCGAGGTGCTCCCGGCCGACAAGGACGCCAAGGTCACCGAACTCCAGCGGCGGGGCCTGACCGTGGCGATGGTCGGGGACGGGGTGAACGACGCCCCCGCGCTGGCCCGGGCGGACGTGGGCATCGCGATCGGGGCGGGCACCGACGTGGCGATCGAGTCGGCCGGGGTGGTGCTCGCCTCCTCGGACCCGCGCGGGGTGCCCGGCGTGGTCCGGCTCTCCCGGGCGTCGTACCGGAAGATGGTGCAGAACCTGGCCTGGGCGGCCGGCTACAACGTGGTCGCGCTGCCGCTCGCGGCCGGCGTGCTGGCCTGGGCCGGGGTGGCGTTGAGCCCGGCGGTGGCGGCGGTGCTGATGTCCGCCTCGACCATCGTGGTGGCGGTGAACGCCCAGTTGCTGCGCCGGGTGCGGCTCACCCCCGAGTGACCGGGTGGTTCGCCGGGGCGGGCGGCCGCCGGGCCGCTACCGTGGTGGGCGTGCGGAGCGAGGGGGGCGTGACCACGGGGCGGTGGATGCGGCTCGTGCTGCTCTTCTGCACGCTGGTCGGGTTGGCCGCGATGCACACCCTGGGCCATGGCGCCCACGCCTCGGGCACGCACGCCACGGGCATGCACGCGTCGCGCACACCCGCCTCCGGCGCGCGTCCGGTGGAGCACCTCGCCGGGATGGCCGCGGACCTGACTGCCGACGGGCTCTCCGGTCACGTCGTGGACCTGGCCGCCGGAGTCGTTCCGCTCGCCCCCTCCGGAGGCGACCCGGTCGGGTGGAGCGTCTGCCTGGCCGTGCTGGGCGGGTTCGCGCTGGTCCTGCTGGTCGTCGTGCTGCTGCGTCGGCGCGGGGTCGGCCTGCCGTCGGCTCCCGGGTCACCGGGGGTGTCGGGACCCCGGGCGCCCCCGCCCCGGCCGGTCGGGCTGCGCCTGGCGACGGCGTCGGTGCTGCGCAGATAGGAACGCCCGGTGCGGGGACCTCCGGTGCCCGCGTCCCGTTCCGTTGCGTACGTTCCGACAGCGAAAGGTCGTTCCGTGTTCACTCGTACCATCGCGCGTCGTGCCGCCCTGGCCGGCGCGACCACCGTCACCGCGCTCGCCCTGGCCGCCTGTGGCGGTGCCGACGACTCGCCGGCCGGCTCGGGCCACGGCATGCCGGGCATGGGTGCCAGCGCCGGCGCCACCGCCTCGGCGGGAGCCTCGGCCTCGTTCGGCGCCGCCGACGTGATGTTCGCCCAGATGATGATCCCGCACCACCAGCAGGCCGTGGAGATGGCCGACCTGGCCGCCGGCCGGGCCGCCGACCCGGAGGTGAAGAAGCTGGCCGGCGAGATCCGGGCGGCCCAGGCCCCGGAGATCGCCACGATGACGGGCTGGCTCGGCGCCTGGGGGGCACCGGCTCCCGCGGCGAGCGCCGGCCACGGCACCTCGATGCCGGGGATGGACCACGGCATGCCCGGCATGATGTCCGACGCCGACCTGGGCAGGCTGAAGGCCGCCTCGGGCGCGGACTTCGACCGGCAGTTCCTGACCATGATGATCGCCCATCACGAGGGCGCGATCACCATGGCGAAGGAGGAGATCGCGAAGGGCGTCGACACCGACGCGAAGGCGCTCGCGGAGCGGATCGCCACCGCCCAGCGGGGCGAGATCGACACCATGCGGAAGATCCTCGACCGGCTCTGAGGCCGGGTCGCCGGGTGCCGGGGCCGTACGCGGTCCGGGCACCCGGCGGTGTCGGGTCAGTTGAGACCGGCGCGACGGCGCCGGTACTCCTCCTCGTCGATCTCGCCGCGGGCGTACCGGTCGTCGAGGATGTGCCGGGCCGAGGAGGCGCCGGCCGCGTCCGGGTGGGCGGTGGTCAGTCGGACCACGAGCCACGCCAGGATCGCCAGGACCGCCAGCCCCAGCAGGGACCAGATCCACATCCAGCCCATCATCGGGCCGTTCCACATCATCTGGCTGCCCTCCCGTCCGTGCCGGGTCGGCCGGTCCGCTGCGCCGGGGACGCCGGTACCGGTCGCCACCACCGAATCTACGGCGGTCCGGGCGGTCGGAGCCGGGCCGGTCGACCCCGGCGTACGGGCCGAAGGTCCTGGTCAGCCGCGCTTCATCAGCCGGCCGACGGCGGCCATCATCTCGCTGGCCATCTCGTCGGCGCGCCCCTCGGCGGCACCGGTGTGCATGCAGTGCCGGGCGTGCCCGTCGAGCAGGCCGAGACCCACCTTGTCGAGGGCGGCCTGGATGGCGGAGATCTGGGTGAGCACGTCGATGCAGTAGCGGTCGTCGTCGACCATCTTCTCGATGCCGCGGACCTGGCCCTCGATCCGGCGGAGGCGCGCGAGCAGCTGGTCCTTGCTGGCGGTGTAGCCCCGGGTGGGGGTGGTCGGTGCGGTCATGACGTCGAGGATAGCGTACCCCTCGGGGGTATGGTAGGGTCCGGACGAGCTGATACCCCAAGGGGGTACCGGTAACGGGGATAGCATGGGAATCTCAGGGAAGGAGAGTGCGATGGCCACCACCACATACCAGGTGCAGGGCATGACCTGCGGGCACTGCGTCAACGCGGTCAGCACCGAGATCAGCGCGATTCCGGGCGTCGAGGACGTCCAGGTGGAACTGGCCTCCGGCCAGGTCACCGTCACCAGTGCGAGCCCGTTGGACACGGACACCGTCCGCGCCGCCGTGGACGAGGCCGGCTACGACCTCGTCGGGGCGTGACGGGTCCGAGCACCCGGAGAACCGAGGTAGCACGATGAACACGGCGACAAAGCTGAGCGGCTTCGCCCTCGGCCTCGCGGCGGTGTTCGGCGCGGCGTACGGGGTCGGTCAGGTGGCCGGCCCCGGCGCCCCCGTCGCCACCAGCCGACACGACGCCACCGACGCCGGTCACGACGGTGACCACGCGACCGACAGCGCCACCCCCACCCACCTGCCCGGCGGCCTGCTCGTCTCCGACCGGGGCTACACCCTGCAACCGGTCACCGCGCCCACCGGGGAGTTCGCCTTCCGGGTCACCGGCCCGGACGGCGCACCGGTCACCCGCTTCGACGTGGCGCACGACGAGCGGATGCACCTGATCGTCGCCCGTCGGGACCTCTCCGGCTTCCGGCACGTCCACCCGGAGCTGGCCGCCGACGGCACCTGGCGGGTCGCCTCGCCGCTCGCCGGGCCCGGCGTCTGGCGGGCCTTCGCCGACTTCACGCCGAGCGGCGGCCAACCGCTGACCCTCGGGGTGGACGTGACCGTCCCCGGTGCGCTGGCCGACCGGCCGCTCCCCGCGCCGGCCACCCGCACCACCGTCGACGGCTACACGGTCACCCTGACCGGCGCGCCGCAGCCCGGCCGCACCAGCCGGCTCACCCTCACCGTCAGCCGGGACGGGCGACCGGTCACCGACCTGGCGCCCTACCTCGGCGCGTACGGGCACCTGGTGGCGCTGCGGCAGGGGGACCTGGCGTACCTGCACGTGCACCCGGAGGGCACACCCGGCGACGGGCGTACCCCGGCCGGGCCGGCGGTCACCTTCTCCGCCGAGGTGCCCTCGGCGGGCACCTACCGCCTCTTCCTGGACTTCCGGCACGGCGACGCCGTGCACACCGCGGAGTTCACCGTCGTGGCCGGCGAGCAGCCGGCCGCGCCGACCACCACCACCGCCCCGACCCCGGCGGCCGACCACGGCACCCCGGGTCACGGACACAGCTGAACGGAGGTGCCGCGATGACATCGACCGCCAGGTCCCTGCCGGTCGCGCCGAACCTGATCGAACTGACGATCGGGGGGATGACCTGCGCCTCCTGCGCCGCCCGGATCGAGAAGAAGCTCAACCGGATGGACGGCGTCGAGGCCACCGTCAACTACGCCACCGAGAAGGCCACCGTCCGGTACGCCGACGAGGTCGCCCCGGCGGATCTGATCGCCACCGTGGAGAAGACCGGGTACACGGCCGTCGTACCGCCACCGCCCTCGTCGGCGGGGACGGAGACCGTCGAGCCGGTGGACGAGCTGCGCGGCCTGCGTACCCGGCTCTGGGTGTCGGTGGCGCTGGCCGTGCCGGTGATCCTGCTCGCCATGGTCCCGGCCTGGCAGTTCACCTACTGGCAGTGGGCCTCGCTGACCCTGGCCGCCCCGGTCGTCGTCTACGGCGGCCTGCCGTTCCACCGGGCTGCGCTGATCAACCTGCGGCACGGCGCGGCGACCATGGACACCCTGGTGTCGCTCGGCACCCTCGCCGCGTTCGGCTGGTCGCTCTGGGCGCTCTTCCTCGGCGACGCCGGGATGCCCGGGATGACCCACCCGTTCCGCTTCGACATCACCCGCACCGACGGTGCCGGCAACATCTATCTGGAGGCGGCGGCCGGGGTCACCGTCTTCATCCTCGCCGGCCGTTACTTCGAGGCCCGCTCCAAGCGGACCGCCGGTGCCGCCCTGCGCGCCCTGCTGGAACTGGGCGCCAAGGAGGTCGCGGTGCTGCGCGGCGGGCAGGAGACCCGCATCCCGGTCGACCAGCTCGTGGTGGGGGACCGGTTCGTGGTCCGGCCCGGCGAGAAGGTCGCCACCGACGGTGTGGTCGCCGAGGGCACCTCCGCGGTCGACGCCAGCATGCTCACCGGCGAGTCGGTACCCGTCGAGGTCCGGCCCGGCGACACCGTGGTCGGCGCGACCGTGAACGCGGGCGGACGACTGGTCGTCCGGGCCACCCGGGTCGGGCAGGACACCCAGCTCGCCCAGATGGCGAAGCTGGTCGAGGCGGCGCAGACCGGCAAGGCGGCCGTGCAGCGGCTCGCCGACCGGATCTCCGGGGTCTTCGTGCCGATCGTGATCGCCCTGGCCGTCGGCACGCTGGGCTGGTGGCTCGGCTCCGGCGCGGGGCCGACCGCCGCCTTCACCGCCGCGGTGGCCGTGCTGATCATCGCCTGCCCGTGCGCCCTCGGCCTGGCCACGCCGACCGCGCTGCTGGTCGGCACCGGCCGGGGTGCCCAGCTCGGCATCCTGATCAAGGGGCCCGAGGTGCTGGAGTCGACCCGCCGGGTCGACACCGTGGTGCTGGACAAGACCGGGACCGTCACCACCGGGAAGATGACCCTGGTCGACGTGCTCCCCGCCGCCGGTCAGGACGCCGACGAGCTGCTCCGGCTGGCCGGCGCGCTGGAGGCGGCGAGCGAGCACCCGATCGCCCAGGCGATCGCGGCCGGTGCCGCCGAGGCCGGCGACCTGCCGCCGGTGACCGGCTTCGCCAACCTCGAAGGGCTCGGCGTGACCGGGGCGGTCGACGGCCGCGACCTGGTGGTCGGGCGGCTGCGGCTGCTGCGGGAGCGGGGTCTGGACGTACCCGAGGAGGTCGAGCGGGCGGTGACCGGGGCGGAGGCCGCGGGCCGGACGGCGGTCCTCGCCGGCTGGGACGGCCGGGCCCGGGGGGTCCTCGCGGTGGCCGACGTGGTCAAGCCGACCAGCCGGGCGGCGATCGCCCGGCTGCGGGAGCTGGGGCTCACCCCGGTGCTGCTCACCGGCGACAACGCCACCGTCGCCCGGGCGGTGGCCGCCGAGGTCGGCATCGAGCAGGTGACCGCGGAGGTGCTGCCCGCCGAGAAGGTGGAGGTGGTCCGGCGGCTCCAGGGGGAGGGGCGGACCGTGGCGATGGTCGGCGACGGCATCAACGACGCCGCCGCGCTCGCCCAGGCCGACCTGGGCCTGGCCATGGGTACCGGCACCGACGTGGCGATCGAGGCGTCGGACCTGACCCTGGTCCGGGGCGACCTGACGGCCGCCGTGGACGCGATCCGGCTCTCCCGGCGCACCCTGGCGATCATCAAGGGCAACCTGTTCTGGGCCTTCGCCTACAACGTGGCCGCCCTGCCGCTGGCCGCCACCGGCCTGCTCAACCCGATGATCGCCGGGGCCGCGATGGCCTTCTCGTCGGTCTTCGTGGTGGCCAACAGCCTCCGGCTGCGGCGCTTCCGCCCGGTCGGTTGACGACGCACGGTTGAGCCGGTGGGCGGTGGGGTACATCTCCGGGCGTAACGGAAACCGCGGAGTGGAGGCTCGCAATGGGTATCGACGACAAGATCGACAACGCGTCCGAGAACACCGCCGGCAAGGTCAAGGAGGGCCTCGGTCGGGCCACCGACAACGAGCGCCTCGAGGCCGAGGGCCGTAACGACCAGGCCAAGTCGAACATCAAGCAGGCCGGTGAGAAGATCAAGGACGCTTTCAAGAGCTGACGTACGACCACACGCACCGCCGGGCCGGCCATCGCCGGCCCGGCGTGCTGCGCCGGCCGACGACGTACGGGGAGAACGATGACCGGAACCACCGTGATCCGTGCCGCCGCCCTGGTGACGATGACCGCGCTCGCCGCCGGTTGCGAGTCGACCGGGTCGGACGGGACAGCCGCACCGGCCGGCAGCACCGCCGCCGCCACCCCCAGCGCCGTCACCGAGGCCGCTCCGCCGGCCACCCCCTCCGCGTCGCCGCTGAACGCGGCGAACACCGTGGCGGTCTGCGCCGCCGTGGACAAGCTGATCATCACGAAGAGCAAGGAGATCGCCGCGGACTCCGCGTCGGCCACCCGGCGGGACCTCACCCCCGAACAGATCAACGCCGAGGTCAAGGTCGACCTGGCCGACCTGGCCGACGACGTACGCGGGCAGGCCGCCCGCGCCCAGGACCCGGAGATCAAGTCGCTGATCGCCGCCACCGCGAAGCAGATCGACGCGGGCGCCACCTCCACCACCCCGGTGAAGTGGCTGAGTTCGACCTTCGTCGGCATCCCGGCCCGGCTCAGCGAGCAGTGCCGGGTCTGACCGTCGGTCAGCGACGCCCGCGTACCTGCTGACGGACCGGAGCGCCGGCGTCGAGCGAGGCCCGGTCGGCCGCCGACGTGCCGGACGTCCAGCCCTCCGCGTCCCGGACGCTCAGCCGGTGCCGGGTCACCCCCGGAAAGAGCGTGTCGAGCCGCTCCCGGACCGCGTCGGAACGGGCGGCCAGCACCGGGAGCAGGGCGTCCGCGCCCCGCGCCGCCACCGCCTCCTGACCGGCCGCCTCGGTGGCCGCCCGCAGCCGCTCCCCGATCCGCAGCGCGAACGCGTTGAGGAACGACTCGTCGTACGCCTTGGTGCGCCGGCTGCCGCCCTTCGCCCGCCGCTCGCCCCGGCCGCGCAGCATCGCGGCGGTGGCCTGCACCAGCAGCGACGTGTGCAGCAGCTCGACCGCCGCCAGGTCGGCCGGGAAGCCGAGCACCGTGGCGAAGCCGAGGTCGTCCGACCAGACCGACTCGCACCGGTTCGCGCCGGCCACCTCCTGCACCAGCAGCGCCTTCGCCGCCGCGTACGGGGCGTCGGTGCCCACCCGGATGCCGCTCGGGCGGTCGGGGCGTTCGGCGGTCGCGTCGAGCAGCGCCGCGTCGATGCTGTGTCGGGCCATCAGCTCCTGCGCCTTGCCGGTCAGCGCCTCCGCCTCGGCGGGGAAGGTGGTCGACTCCGCCTTCGCCAGCAGCGCGCGGACCCGGTCCAGCATCCGCGAGCCGGACTTGCCGGCGTCGCCCCGCGGGGTGGCGTCCGGGCGACCGGGCGGCGGGCGGAGCACCGCGATCGGCGGCAGCCCCTCGACCAGGACGAGGGCGTCCACCGCGTCCCGCAGCGCGGTGATCCGGTCGCCGTCCGCCCGGCGGTTCAGCCACTCGGCGTCGTCGTCCCACCGCCCGCCCAGCTCGGTGAGCTGGTCGTCGAACCAGGTCGGAACCGGGCCGGGGTGGCCGCGACGGTGCGCGACGGCCACGTCCCGCAGCAGTCGGGCGGCGGCCGGTTCGAGCCGCCGGGAGGCGAGCCGGTCCAGGTCCACCGGCTGCCAGCCGCGCGGCCATGCCCGGCCCACGCCACGGGTCAGCCGGGCCAGCAGGGCCGCGTCCACCGCCGGCGGCGCGCCGACCACCAGCCGGTCGAGCGCGCGCTCCGCCTCGCGTACGTCGGTGCCGCGCGCCGCCGTCAGGGCGGCGGCGACCAGTTCCTCGGCGTCCGGCACGGGCGGGTCCTCTCCTCGATGGTCGGCGGTCGACCTGGGACCGGCGAGCTGCCCACCCTCGGAGGAACGGTACCGGCGGAACGCCTCCGTCGACGGGTGACCACCACCACGGGCACATCGGTGGAGTACGGCCGGTCGTTCAACCATCGGGGCCCGGCATCCGTACTCCTGCCCGAGCACCGCCGGGGCGACGGACGGAGATCGATGTGCGCGGGCGTACCACGATCGGGCTCCACCGTCGGAGCCGCGCGTCCCGGGCCGGTCCGACGACCCTGCTGGCAGGGCTGGTCGTGGTCGGCCTGGCCGCCGGTGGCGCGTACGCCGCCCGCCCCGACCTGCTGGTCACGGCCGGCGCCCCGGCACCCGTTCCGGCGTCCGCCCGGCCGCTGCCGGCGGCGTCCACCACCCCGGTCCCCGGCCGGGCCGCCGGGACGCCCGAGCCGACCCTGAGCTATCCGGCCCGGGGTACGGGACGCTTCCGCACCGCCACGGCCGAGGGCGCGGTGGCCGGCCGGACCGGGCAGCTCCTGCGCTACCGGGTGGCCGTCGAGCAGGGCATCGACGACGTGGACGTGGAGCGCTTCGGCCGGGAGGTGGCGGTGGTGCTGGCGGACCCGCGGGGCTGGACCGGCGGCGGGCAGTGGCGGCTGCAACGGGTCGGCCCCGACACCCCGGCCGACTTCACCGTGCTGCTGACCACCCCGGAGACCCGGGGACGGCTCTGCGCGGACCTCACCGACCGCTACACCTCCTGCCGCAACGGCGACCAGGTGGTGATCAACGTGGCCCGCTGGGCGCGCGGGGTGCCGCAGTTCGACGGCGACCTGGGCCGCTACCGCCAGTACCTGCTCAACCACGAGGTCGGCCACCGGCTGGGCCACGGCCACGAACTCTGCCCCCGCGTCGGCGGCCCGGCCCCCGTCATGCAGCAGCAGACCCTCGGCCTGCACGGCTGCACCCCGAACGCCTGGCCCCGCCCGGACGGCGTCCCGCTCGCCGGCCCGCCCGGCCAGTACGACGACCCGGTCCCGGACACCGACTGAGCCGCCCGGGACGGGCCCCCGCGCGGCGGGTGAATACTGGTCGGGTGGAGAGCACCCGGCCCCGCCTGCTGCTCGTCGAGGACGACCGCGCGCTGACCGGGCTCCTCGCCGACCTGCTCGACGAGGAGGGCTACGCCGTCGACGTGGCCGGCGACGGGCACAGCGGCCTGCACCTCGCGCTGAGCCGCGACTACCAGCTGATGGTGGTCGACCGGGGCCTGCCGGTGCTGGACGGGCTGGAGCTGGTCGCCCGGCTCCGGGCCCGGGGCGTCACCTGCCCGGTGCTGCTGCTCACCGCCCGGGGCGCGGTCCACGACCGGGTGGCGGGGCTGGACGCCGGTGCGGAGGACTACCTGGTCAAGCCCTTCGAGGTGGCCGAGCTGCTGGCCCGGCTGCGCGCGCTGCGCCGCCGACACCCGGAGACGGCCGGCTGGCTGCCGCTGGGCCGGCGCCGGCTCGACGTGGCCAACCGCCGGGTGCTCGACGGTCCGGCGGAGATCCCGCTCTCCCCGCGGGAGTTCGCCGTGCTGCACGCCCTGGCCGGCCGCCCCACCAAGGTCTTCACCCGGGCCGAGCTGCTCAGCGCCGTCTTCGACCACGCCGACGCGCCGGGCACCGTCGACGCCTGCGTCCACCACCTGCGGCGCAAGCTGGGCCGGGACACGATCCGGACGGTGCACGGGCTGGGCTACCGACTCGGGGCGGAGTGACGTGGACGAGGTCCGGCTGATCCGTGCCCGCCGCCGCAGTGTCGCCCAGACCGCCGGGGCGATCGGGGTGGTGCTGCTGCTGGTCGGTGCGCTGATGTTCGTGCTGACCACCCGGCAGGAGTCCCGGGCGCTGAACGGCACGCTGACCCGGGTGCTGACGATGGCGGAGGACGTGGACGACCCGCCGCCGGGGCAGTACCTGGCCCGGCAGAAGCCCGGCGCGGCGGACGTCGAGGTGACCGGGAGCGCGTCGCCGGAGCTGGTCCGCGTACTCGATCAGGCGGTGCGGCGACCACCGGGCCGGTTCGACGCCAGCGTGGGCGACGACCAGCCCGTCCGGGTGCTGGTGGCCCGGCGGTCGGACGGCAGCCGGTGGGCGGTCGCCGCCGACCTGCGCCCGCTGCGCCGCCAGCGCGGCCAGTTGGCGCTCGCGCTGCTCGTCGCCGAGCTGGCCGGCCTGGCCGGCGCGCTGGTGGCCGCCGCCCTGCTGGCCCGCCGGGCGGTCGCGCCGCTGGCCACCGCGCTGACCCTGCAACGCCGGTTCGTCGCCGACGCCTCGCACGAGCTGCGCACCCCGCTGACCGTGCTGCACACCCGGGCCCAGCTGCTGGCCCGGCGGGGTCGCACCCAGCCGGCGGAGCAGCTGACCGAGCAGCTCGACCAGCTCGTGGCGGACACCCGGGCGCTCGGCGAGGTGGTCGAGGACCTGCTCGTCTCCGCCGCCGCCGAGCACCAGCCGCTGCCCGACACGGTCGTCGACCTGGCCGAGGTGGCCCGCGAGGTGGTCGCCAGCATGGGCCCGTACGCGCAGAGCCGGGAGGTGGAGCTGCTGGTCGACGCGGCGGAGCCGGCCCCGGTGCGGGGCGCCCGGACGGCGCTGCGCCGGGCGCTGACCGCGCTGGTCGACAACGCGATCGGACACGTCCCGCCCGGCGGCACGGTGCGGGTGGGCGTGCTGCGGCGGGACGGCCGGGTCCGCGCGGCGGTCGCCGACGACGGGGTGGGACTCGACCCGACCGAGGCCGACCGGCTCTTCGACCGCTTCGCCCACGGCGACTCCGGCGCGGGCCGCCGCTTCGGCCTGGGACTGGCCCTCGTCCAGCACGTGGCACTCGCCCACCGCGGCGCGGTCGAGGTGACCGGCGCCCCGGGCCGCGGCGCCACCTTCACCCTCGTCCTCCCCGCCACCTGACCCCCCACCGCCACCGCACACCGCTCCCCCACCGCCACCGCACACCGCTCCCGCACCGCCACCGCACACCGCTCCCGCAC
Organism: Micromonospora sp. CCTCC AA 2012012; assembly: GCF_040499845.1. NCBI lineage: Bacteria > Bacillati > Actinomycetota > Actinomycetes > Micromonosporales > Micromonosporaceae > Micromonospora > Micromonospora mangrovi. The sequence continues at coordinate 4,770,170 of NZ_CP159342.1, read as the reverse complement.
CGCCGCCGCGCACCGCACCCGCGCCGTGACTTTCACGGAAAGCGGGGCTATTCCGGGCCGGATGGCGACACTTTCCGTGTATCAGGCGCTCCGACGCCGGGTGGGGCGGCGGGCGGGCACAAGAACTTCGCAAGAAACGGTGGGCACTGTGGGGCCGTCAGTGAGAGACCCGGACCGTCGAGGAGAAGATCGTGCCCGACAACGTCAACGGACTGCCCCTGCACCCGCTCGTGGTGCACGCCGTCGTCGTCCTGCTGCCGCTGGCTGCGCTCGGCGTGGTCGGGATGGCCGTCCGCCCGTCGTGGCGGGGTCGCTTCGGCGTGCTCGTCGTGGTGCTCGCCGCGCTGGCCAGCGCCGCGATCCCGGTGGCCACCTCCAGCGGCGAGAGCCTGGAGCACCGGGTCGGTGACCCGGGCGAACACGCCGAGCTGGGTGACCAGTTGATCTGGTTCGCCCTGCCGCTGCTCGTCGCGGCCGTCGCCCTGGTCTGGCTGCACCGGCGGGCGGCCCGCCCGGTCGACGGCACGACCGAACCGACGCGGTCGACCCGCCCGGGAGCGCTGGGCATGGTGGTGGCGGTGCTGGCCGTGGTGGTGGCGGCGGCGAACCTGGTGCAGGTCTACCGGGTCGGTGAGTCCGGGGCGAAGGCCGTCTGGGGTGACACGCCGGCCGCGACCGCCGGCCAGGGCGACAGTGACTGACCCGTCCCGCTCTGCGCCGCGCGCCCGCCGGTGGTGAGATGGACGGCGGGCGCGTGGCGACAGGAAGGGGCGGCGGATGAGCCGGGTAGTGGTCACCGGGGGCAGCGGGAAACTCGGGCGGGCCGTCGTGGCCGAGCTGGTCGACCACGGGTACGACGTGGTCAACCTCGACCAGGCCCCGCCGGTCGAGCAGCGGTGCCCGTTCACCCGGATCGACCTGACCGACCAGGGGCAGGTGCTGGAGGCGTTCACCGGCATCGACGCGCGCTATTCGGGGGTGGACGCGGTGGTGCACCTGGCCGCCATCCCGGGCCCCGGCGTGGCGGGCAACGCGGTGACCTTCCGGAACAACATCACCGCCAGCTACCACGTCTTCTCCGCCGCCCGGGCGGTCGGCATCACCAACGTGGTCTGGGCGTCCAGCGAGACGCTGCTCGGCCTGCCCTTCGACGACAACCCGCCGCCGTACCTGCCGGTGGACGAGGAGTACCCGGCCCGGCCGGAGACGTCGTACGCGCTGGCGAAGCACCTGGAGGAGGAGCTGGTCGCCCAGTTCTGCCGCTGGGAGCCGCGGCTGAAGGCGATCGGCCTGCGCTTCTCCAACGTGATGGAGCCCGCCGACTACGCCGCCTTCCCCGGCTACCACGCCGACCCGAGGCTGCGCTCCTGGAACGCCTGGGGCTACATCGACGCCCGGGACGGCGCGCAGGCGGTGCGACTGGCCCTGGCGCACGAGGCGACCGGGATGGACGTCTTCGTCATCGCCAACGCGGACACGGTGATGGACCGGCCGAGCGCCGAGCTGGCCGCCGAGGTCTTCCCCGGGGTGCCGCTGCGCCGGGAGCTGACCGGCACCGAGACCCTGCTCTCCATCGACAAGGCCCGGCGGGTGCTCGGCTACGCGCCGAAGCACGGCTGGCGCTGAGGAGGACGACCACATGGAGTACGTGAAGTTCGGGTCCACCGGCCTGGAGGTGTCCCGGCTCAGCCTGGGCTGCATGAGCTACGGCGACCCGGCCCGTGGCCCGCACCCCTGGTCGCTGCCGGAGGAGGAGAGCCGGCCGTTCATCAGGCAGGCGCTGGAGCTGGGGATCAACTTCTTCGACACGGCCAACGTCTACTCCGACGGCACCAGCGAGGAGATCGTCGGCCGGGCGCTGAAGGACTTCGCCCGCCGGGACGACGTGGTCATCGCGACGAAGGTGCACGGCCGGATGGGGGAGGGACCCAACCGGGGCGGGCTGTCCCGCAAGCACATCATGAGCGAGATCGACGCCAGCCTGCGCCGGCTGGGCACCGATCACGTCGACCTCTACCAGATCCACCGCCTCGACCCGGGTACCCCGATCGAGGAGACCCTGGAGGCGCTGCACGACCTGGTCCGCGCCGGAAAGGTCCGCTACCTCGGCGCCTCCTCGATGTACGCGTGGCAGTTCGCCCAGGCGCTCTGGACCGCCGAGCGGCACGGCTGGACCCGGTTCGTCTCCATGCAGAACCACTACAACCTGCTCTACCGCGAGGAGGAGCGGGAGATGCTGCCGCTCTGCGCCGACCAGGGGATCGCGGTGATCCCGTGGAGCCCGCTGGCCCGGGGACGGCTCACCCGGGACTGGGGGGAGCGCACCGAGCGGGCGGAGACCGACGAGTTCGGCCGGACCCTCTACGCGCGTACCGAGGAGGCCGACCGCGCGGTGGTCGACGCGGTGGCCCGGGTGGCGCGGGAGCGGGGCGTACCGCGGGCGCAGGTGGCGCTGGCCTGGGTGGCCCGCAACCCGGCGGTGACCGCGCCGATCGTGGGCGCGACGAAACCGCACCACCTGACCGACGCGGTGGCCGCGTTGGAGCTGGAGCTGACGGACGAGGAGGTGGCGGCGCTTTCGGCGCCGTACGTCCCGCACCCGGTGGCCGGCTTCTAGGCGAGCACCCCGGCGGGCGGTTCCGGCCCGGGTCCGGGCGGCCCCAGCCAGCGGACCAGCAGCACGGTGGCGTCGTCGGCGAGCTTGTCGTCCTGGTAGCCGAGGATGGCGTGCACCAGCCGCCGGCCGGTCTCCGGCAGCGGCAACTCGTCGGCGAGGGCGCGGACGGTGAAGTCGACCAGCCGGTCCATGCCGAACGGCTCGCCGTCGTCCGACCGCGCCTCGATGATCCCGTCGGTGTAGAAGACCAGGTCGTCGCCGGGCTCCAGGGACTCCTCGACCACCACGGGCGGGCGCTGGTCGCCGAGGGTGACCGGCAGCGCGGTGGGGGTGGGCAGCACGGTGGCGACCTTGCCCCGGCGGATCACCAGCCCGCTGGGGTGGCCGGCGGAGATCACCCGGAGCCGGCCGGTGCGCTGGTCGAGTTCGGCGAGCACGCCGGTGATCATGCCGCGCCGGTCGTGCTGCCGGACGGCGTCGTCGATGTGGTGGTAGGTGTCGACCAGGTCCATGCCGCTGCGGCGGGCGTTGCGGTAGGCGGCGAGGGCGAGGCTGGCGAGCATCACCGCCCGCATCCCGCCGGCCGAGCCGTGCCCGACGGCGTCGAAGAGCGCCAGATGTGCGATGTCGCCGTTGACCGCGTAGTCGAAGGCGTCGCCGCCGACGTCGTAGCTGGGCTCCAGGATGCCGCTGATGACCATGCTGCCGGTGGAGAAGGTCAGCGGCGGCAACTGGGCGCGGAGCATCTCGGCCGCCAGCCGCATCCGCGCCCGACGCCGGACCCGCTCCACCGTGTCGCTGTAGAGCGAGCGGGTGACCAGCAGTTCGGCGACCAGCGACGCCGCCGTCTCGTACGCCGCCACCCGCTCCGCCGGCACGGGCTCCGCCGCGAGCACCTCGATCACGCCGAGGCGTTCCATGCCGTCCAGCAGCGGCACCCAGAGCCGGCTGGCCGACGCGCCCTCCCCACCGCCGTCGCTCGGATACGAGCGCAGCATGGCGAATGTCCGCCCGGCGAGGGTGCCGTCCACGGTGAGCACCTCGCGCGGTGGGGTGTCCGGGCCGCGCATCGGCAGCAGTTCCCGCTGCTCGTGGTCCACCAGGTAAATGATCATGTCGGCCCCGCCCAGCCGCTCGGCGGCCCGCCGGGCCATCACCGGCAGGTCCTCCGGGCGCGCGTGGTGGGAGTGGCGCAGCAGGTCGTGCAGGGCTTCCCGTTCACTCATCCGGACCTCCCGGGGTCAGTCTGGCCGGCGGCGTGCGAAGGAGGCCCAGATGTTCTTGGTGGTGTCGGTGGCGTACCAGCCGACGGCGAGGGAGAGGGACTCGGCCAGTTGCAGCCCGCGACCGCCGGAGTCGAGGGCACCCGCGTCACCTGTCCGGGGCACCGTGGTCGTGTCGTGGTCGGCCACGTCGAGGATGAAGCAGTCGTCGCTGGCGAGCAGCGTGACGATGGTGGGCGGCCGGCCGTGCCGCAGCGCGTTGCTGGCCAGTTCGGTGGCGACCAGGGCGACCAGGCCGGGGACCTCGTCCAGTTCCTCGCCCTGCACCAGGCCGTGCCGGGTCAGCGACTCACTCAGGGACGCGCGCAGGCCACGCAGGTCCGCCGCGTCGGCCAACGTCCACGACTGGAGTTCGGCGGCCTGCGGCGGCGGCGGCGAGGTGCGGAGCTGTCCCATGATCCCGCTTTACCCTGTGTAGCGGCCCGTTAAGCAGCGTCCGGGCGGCCGGTGCTGTCACATGCGTCTCCGGCGAAGCGGGCGGCCCGGACAGGCGGGTACGGATCCCCACCCACCCGCCCGGGCCGCCGTGCCGGGTCAGCGGCGCAGCAGCGCGAACACTCCCCAACCCAGGTGTTCCCGTCGGTGCCGGACGTGTCGGAGCGGGTCCTCGGTCAACTCCCGCCGCAGCTGCGGCGCCAGCTCGTCGTCCGGGTTGGTGTCGAGCCAGCGGCGCAGGTTGAGCCAGTGCGCCGCCGCGTACCGGTCCCAGCTGTCCTGGTCGGCGAGGACCATCTCGACCAGGTCCCAGCCCTCGTCCTGGAAGAGCCGGACCAGGCCGGGCAGGTCGTGGAAGTCCTCCCGGGTCGTGGCGTGGCACCCCTCGACGGTCTCCTGGTCGGGCGGGTCGATGCGCCAGTAGGGCTCCCCGACGAGCAGCATCCCGCCGGGGCGCAGGCTGCGTTCCAGGATCTCCAGGGTGCCGGGGACACCCCCGCCGATCCAGGTGGCGCCGACGCAGGCGGCCACGTCGACCGGTTCGTCGCAGACGTACGCGGCGGCGTCGGCGTGCACGAAGCGGACCTGGTCGGCGACGCCGAGTTCGGCCGCGCGTTCCCGGGCGGCGGCGGTGAAGGCGGTGCTGAGGTCCACGCCGGTGCCGACGACACCGTGGTCGCGGGCCCAGGTGCAGAGCAGTTCGCCCTTGCCGCTGCACAGGTCGAGCAGCGACGAGCCGGGACGGAGCTTGACGGCCCGGCCGAGGGTGGCCAGCTTCGGCGCGTCGATCGGGTTGAGGATGCGGAGGTCGCCCTCGCGGATGACGAAGCTACGGGGCAGATCCATGTCGGTGACTCCTGACGGTGGAAGAGGGTGTGCGGGCGGTCTGTCGCTGGTCGGCGTGGATCAGCACAGCGGGCTGCGGCACAAAAACACCCTCTTCGGCGTCGCGGAGTGACGGAGTGGCCAGGCTAAGCCGCTCAAGATGGGCCACCAACCGGTTTTCGCCCACATGTCGGGCGGCCGGTTGGTGTCGGCCGTACGGATATCGGCTGTGGTCCATGTCACGTTAGCGTCGCCGCACGTCGGCCCGACCGGCCGGCAGCCGAGGACGGAGGGCCCCATGAGGACACCCTGGAAGACCGCCGCCGCCACCGTCGCCGCCCTGCTCACGGTGGCGCTGACCGGCACGCCGGCGCACGCGGCCGGCACGCCGTACACGAAGACCCCGGTCGCCGGCACACTCGGCACGTACCCGGTCTCCGCCGTCTACGTCGCCGGGGTCTCCTCCGGCGGCTACCTCGCCACCCAGCTCCAGGTCGCCTACTCGGCGCGGATCCGGGGTGCCGCGATCTTCGCCGCCGGCCCCTACTACTGCGCCCAGAACACCGTCACCCAGGCGCTCTACGGCTGCGGCGACAACCTCTACCCGACCTATCTGTCCAACCTGGAGGCCTACACCCGCACCTGGGCGTCGTACGGCTGGATCGACGGGGTCGGCAACCTGGCCGGCCAGCCCGTGTACGTCTACCACGGCGGCAGCGACGGCACGGTGAAGAAGTCCGTGACCGACGACCTGGTCCGCTACTACCGCGACTTCGGCGCCTCCGTGCAGTACGACGCCGGCAGCGCCGCCGGTCACGCCTGGGTCACCCCGTACGGGACGGTGGGCTGCACGGCGACCGCCTCGCCGTTCCTCAACGACTGCGGCACCGATCCGCAGGGCAGCTTCCTCACCCGGCTCCTCGGCGCGGTGCAGCCGCCGAACACCGGCCCGCTGGGCGGCACGCTGGTCCGGTTCAGTCAGGACACGTACGCGGTGAACGGCTGGGCGGCCGGTCTCAGCATGGACGCCAGCGGCTTCGCGTACGTCCCGGCCGCCTGCGCCGCCGGCACCACCTGCCGGCTGCTGGTCGCGCTGCACGGCTGCGCCCAGGGGTACGCGAAGGTCGGCACCGCCTTCGTCGACCGCGCCAACCTCAACCAGTACGCGGACACCAACCGACTGATCGTGCTCTATCCGCAGGCGACCGCCTCGGCGGCGAACCCGAACGGCTGCTGGGACTGGTGGGGATACCTCGGCGGGACGAACTATCCCATCAAGGGCGGCGCCCAGGTGGAAACCGTGATGAACATGGTCCGCCGCCTGGACGGCTGAACCGCCGCCTGACGGCACAGTCAGTGATCTTCGCAGCTCAGGGTTAGTGGATCGGCCCGGTGGGGGTACTTCTCCCCGTCGTGGAGAACATCAACGAGCGTTACGTCGGGCGCGTACCGCCGACCGGGCCGACCGTCGCCGACCGCGCGGTGGCGCCCGTGCGGGCACCGGCCCCGCCCGCCGGAGCCGTTCGCGGCGTCGCCGCTCCCGTCGGGCCCGCCGTCGGGGTCGCTCCGACCGGTCCGGCGGTCGCCCGAGGGGTGGCCGCCCCGGCCGGTCCGGCGGTCGTGGCCGCCCCGGCCGGTCCGGCGGTCGTGGCCGCCCCGCCCTCCCCGCCCGCGCCGGCCTTCGCCCGTGGCGTGGCCGCGCCGAGCGGCGCGCCGGGTCGTGCCACTGCGGCGGAGGCACCCGTGCGGCACGGTGGACCCGCCCCGGTGACGTCGTCCACCAGGAGCGGACCGGTCGACGGGGCGACCGCGCTGATCCAGCCCCCGGACGTGACGGCGGCCATCTTCGTGGACGGCTCCGGACGCCGGGGCCGGCTGCTGCGCCGCACCGTCTGGACGCTGGTCGCGCTCGCGCTGCTGCTCGTCGTCGCCTTCTGGATCGTCCAGGGACTCGACGCGTTCGGGCCGACGAGCTGATGGCCGTCTGGCGTGGCGGTCGACGGCTGGACGGCACCGACGAGATTGTGCCGCCGTCCCCACCGCCCGCCTCGGCCCAGCAGCGGCGGCAGCGCCGACGTAACCGCCGTCGGTGGGTGCTGGCGGCGGTGGCCACGTTCATCCTGCTGAACCTGCTCGCCGTCGGGGCGTACGCGAACTCGCGCTTCACCCCCGACCACCGGCGCGGCGGTCCGGTCGGCACCGGCGCGGTGCCGGCCGTGGTCCGGGACGGCGGGACGGTGGTCGACCCGCGCGGCGGCAAGCTGGACGCCCGGCGGATGCCGGCGCGGACCATCGCCCTGACCTTCGACGACGGTCCCGATCCGACGTGGACGCCGAGGGTGCTCGACGTGCTGAGCCGGCACCACGCGCCGGCCACCTTCTTCGTGGTGGGCTCCCAGGTCAGCCGGCATACCGAGCTGGCGAAGCGGATGACCCGCGAGGGCCACGAGCTGGGCATCCACACCTTCACCCACCCGCAGCTGGCGGACCTGCCGTCCTGGCGGCGCAAGCTGGAATACTCGCAGACCCGGGCCGCCATCGAGTACACCACCGGGGTCGACACCGCGCTGGCCCGCCTGCCGTACTCCAGCGGGGTGGACTCGCTGGACGACGCGAGCTGGCCGGTGGTCCGGGAGTCCGGCCGGTGGGGCTACGTGTCGGTCTTCAACGACACCGACAGCCAGGACTGGGCCCGCCCGGGCGTGGACGCGATCGTCCGCAACGCCACCCCGAAGGGGGACCGGGGCGCGGTCGTCCTGATGCACGACAGCGGCGGCGACCGGTCGCAGACCATCGCCGCGCTGGACCGGTTCATCCCGGAGATGCAGGCCCGCGGCTACCGCTTCACCACCGTCTCGCAGGGGCTCGGCGGGGCGGACGCCGCCACCGCCGCCCGTCCCGGCGTCGCCGACCAGGTCCGCGGCGGGCTGCTCGTCTGGGGCGTCCGGCTCGCCGACGGCACCGTGTACGCGCTGTGGCTGCTGCTCATCGTCGTCGGCCTGCTCACCCTGGCCCGCACCCTGCTGCTCTTCGGGTACGCGGTGGCGCACGCCCGTCGTCGTCGCGCCCCGACCTGGTCCTGGGGCGGCGAGGTGAACGAACCCGTGACGATCATCGTGCCGGCCTTCAACGAGCGGACCACCATCGCCGCCGCCGTGCGCTCGCTGGCCACCGGCACCCATCCCGGCATCGAGGTGCTGGTGGTGGACGACGAGTCCGACGACGGCACCGCCGACGTGGTGGAACGCCTCGGGCTGCCCAACGTACGGATCGCCCGGGTCCCCGGTGGCGGCAAGGCCGCCGCGCTCAACGCCGGGGTGGCGCTGGCCCGCAACGACCTGCTGGTCATGGTCGACGCCGACACCGTCGTCGACCCCGACGCGGTGCACCGCCTGGTGCAGCCCTTCGCGGACCCCCGGGTCGGCGCGGTCGCCGGCAACGTCAAGGTGGGCAACCGGCGGCGGCTGCTCGGCCGCTGGCAGCACATCGAGTACGTCATCGGGTTCAGTCTCGACCGGCGCCTCTACGACACGCTGCACTGCATGCCCACCATCCCCGGCGCCCTGGGCGCGTTCCGCCGCGAGGCGGTGCTGGCCGCCGGCGGACTCAGCCGCGCCACCCTCGCCGAGGACACCGACCTGACCATCGGCATCCACCGGGCCGGCTGGCGGGTCGTCTACGAGGAGTCCGCGGTCGCCGTCACCGAGGCGCCGAGCACGCTGCCGGAGCTGTGGCGGCAGCGCTACCGGTGGAGCTACGGCACCATGCAGGCGCTGTGGCGGCACCGCCGGGCGCTGGTCGAGCGGGGCCCGTCCGGCCGGTTCGGGCGGCGCGGGCTGCCGTTCATCGCGCTCTTCTCGGTGCTGCTGCCGCTGCTCGCCCCGGTCGTCGACATCTTCGCCGTCTACGGGCTGTTCTTCCTCGACCGCTACGAGACGGTGCTGGCCTGGCTGGCCGTCCTGGTGGTGCAGATCGTGACCGCGATCCTGGCGTTCCGCCTGGACCGGGAACCGCTGCGCCCGCTCTGGGCCCTCCCGCTCCAGCAGTTCCTCTACCGGCAGGTGATGTACCTGGTGCTGGTGCACTCGGTGATCACCGCGCTGAGCGGTGGCCGCCTCAAGTGGCAGAAGCTCCGCCGCACCGGTGAGGTCGCGCAGGCCCAGCCACAACCTGTGTGAGTCACCTGATCGGCGCCCGCGCCGTGGCTGCCGCCCGACGCGCGTCCGCCGGCAGCCACTGGCCGCCGCGACCAGCAGGGCGGCCAGGGCGGATCGCGCGGCCACGGTAGGCCGGGACGGGACCGGGCGCTGGCGGCCGCCCCGGTTCAGCGGTACCGGCCGGGGTAGGGACCGGGGAATGAGTAGTCCCGACACCGGCGTGGTGGCGCGCCGCACCCTCGTGGTCATCGGTCTCGTCCTCGCCACCTTCCTGCTCCTGTTCCTGGCGTACGAGACCCGGCAGGTGCTGACCTGGATCGTCATCTCGGTCTTCTTCGCCGTCGCCCTCCACCCGGCGGTGACCTGGACCCAGCGCCGGGTCACCTGGTGCAAACGGTGGCTGGCCACCCTGCTGGTGTTCCTGCTGGTCTTCGGCCTGCTGGCCGGGCTGGTCACCCTCTTCGTGCTGCCGCTGGTCCGCGAGGGCGGCCAGGTCGTCACCGACTTCCCGAAGATCGTCGAGGACGCCCGCGCCGGGCGTGGCCCGGTCGGCCACCTCATCGAACGCTTCCACCTGCTGGAGTACGCGCAGAACAACTCCACCCGGATCCGGGCCTACGCGTCGGGCCTCGGCGCGCAGAGCCTGGTGGTGCTCCGGGCCGCCGCGACCACCGTGGCCGGGGTGCTGACCATCTTCGTGCTGTCGTACCTGATGGTGCTGGAGGCGCCGAAGATCCTCGACGGCGTGCTGGCCCTCTTCGACGACCGGCGCGCCGAGCACATCCGTCGGGTCGGGCACGACTGCGCCAAGACGGTCACCGGCTACCTCACCGGCAACCTGCTGATCAGCCTGATCTGCGGCGTGCTCACCTACGCGGTGCTGGCGATCCTCGGCGTCCCGTACGCCAGCCTGATCGCCCTCTTCGTGGGCATCGCGGACCTGATCCCGCTGGTCGGCGCGACGCTGGGGGCGGTGGTGGCCACGTTGGCCGCCTTCACCGAGTCGACCACGGCCGGCATCGTGGTGATCGTCTTCTTCCTGGTCTACCAGCAGTTGGAGAACCACCTCCTCCAGCCGGTGATCTTCGCCCGTACGGTCCGGCTGAATCCGCTGACCGTTTTGATCGCGATCCTGGTCGCCGTCGAGCTGGCCGGCATCCTGGGCGCCCTGCTGGCCATCCCGGTCGCCGGCATCATCCAGATCCTCGTCCGCGACATCTGGGACACCCGGCGTGGCGAGCTCAAGCGGGAGCCGACCGTCGGTGAGGAGCGCACTCCGGTCGACGACGCAGCTGGTCCGGCCCGGGTGGCGGGCTGAGTTCCGGGTCAGTTTTCGGGCGGCTGTCTCCGTGCGGTGTCCGGTCCCGCTCATGGGACTCGCGGAGGTCCGTCATGGCATTGCGGTCCACTGACCGCTTTTGTTCAATCCGCTCTTCCCTCCCTTCAGGAGGGAGCCAGAAAATTGCGGATGCGTTGGTTTTCCTCGCCCCCGACGGGTACTGAATTGTCACCGACGAAAGGAGAGCGAAGACATGATTGGCCAGGAGCACGCAACCACCGTCATCGGACGCGACGTGTACGACAACGACGGCGACAAGATCGGCACCGTGGGCCAGGTCTGGGCCGACGGCGTCGGCCAGCCGGCGTGGGCGAGTGTCCGCACCGGACTGTTCGGGATGAACGAGTCCCTGGTGCCGCTGGAGACCGCCGAGCTTGACGGCGACCGGCTGACCGTGCCGTTCGACAAGGCCCGGGTGAAGGACGCCCCGAACGTCGACGTCTCCCACGACGAGCCGCTGAGCAGCGAGGAAGTTGCCCAGCTCTACCGGCACTACGGCCTGAGCTGGGACGAGTCGTACCGGGGTGACCGGTCCGGGGGGACCGCCGGCTCCTACGCCGACTCCTCCTACGAGTCGAGCGCCGGGCACGACACCTCCGGCCCGAACACCGACGACGCGATGACCCGTTCCGAGGAGCGGCTGAACGTCGGCACCGAGCGCGAGCAGGCCGGCAAGGCCCGGCTGCGCAAGTACGTGGTGACCGAGCAGCAGCAGGTCACCGTGCCGGTCCAGCGCGAAGAGGTACGCCTGGAGCGCGAGCCGATCACCGACGCCAACGTCGGCAGGGCGATGGACGGCCCGGCGATCAGCGAGGAGGAGCACGAGGTCACGCTGCACGCCGAGCGGCCCGTGGTCGAGAAGGAGGCCGTCCCGGTCGAGCGGGTGCGGCTGGGCAAGGAGACCGTCACCGACACCGAGACCGTCGGCGGTGAGGTCCGCAAGGAGCGCATCGAGGCCGACCTGCCGGACGAGGGCCGCCGCGAGGTGCGCTGAGGTCACGACGAATGTGGTGCCGCCCCCTGTGTGGAAACGGGGCGGCACCACATTTCTCGCGCCTTTTCGGGGCGGGTGCAATTACCATTCCCCGGCATCTTGTGGCGTTTTCCGGTTGGCGTGACGGCGTCGAGGAATTGCACTCCCGAAAGGGGCTGATGCGGGGAGTGGCCGCAGACTGCCCGACGCGACGCCGCGGTGGGTCCGGGCGGAGTGGCGGTTCGGGCGCTCGCCGTACCCGGTCCGTCGTCGACCGCTACCGGCCGGTGCCGCCCGTCGCGGGCGGCCGTTCCCGCCGGTGTCGTGGATGGTTGTCACTGCGCAACGGTCGCGGACCGGCTGGACCTGAGTAACCTGCGAGCGTGACCGATGACGCTGCGACCTCCGACTCCGGTCATCCGGCGCCGGTAGATGTCGCCGGCATGGTGCCACTCATGTCACAGGAGTTCACCGCCGCCACGGTCACCGCCCTCCGCCACGCCCTCCACGCATGCGTCACGGCGGTGGGACTGACGGGGGACGTGGGCTACGACTTCGTCCTCGCCGTGCACGAACTCGTCACCAACGCGGTACGCCACGGCGGCGGCCAGGGACGTCTCGACCTGCGCCGCCAGGACGACGTCCTGATCTGTGAGATCACCGACGAGGGTGCGGCCGGCGGCAGCCTGCCGGTGCGACTGCCTGCGGTCGACATCGCCGGCGGGCGCGGACTCTGGCTGGCCCACCAGCTGACCGAAGGGCTCATCCTCACCCGACGCCTCAGTGGAGTCACCGCCACCGTCACCGTGTGCCTGGAGCCGGTCGACAATGGCGACGCTTCCGCACCCCCCGCGTCCCGCCACGACGAGCACCACCGCGGCGCGGAGGACGCCCAGGACTGACCGGCCGGGCAGAGCGGGCCGGCGGTGGGAAGTGCGGGTGCGTGTCAGGTCAGTGGCGCTGCTCCGCGTCGTCGTGCGCCGCCAGCCCGCGGGACTGGCCGACCGGCTCGACCGCGAAGGGGTGCCGCAGCCGCCGCATCGCCTCCTCGCCGCCGTCGAAGGTCAGGCCCGGGCCGTCGGGCCCGTCGGTGGTCGGCATGGCGAGGAACAACGCCGATCGATCAATACCGTTCGATGTCATGCGGGAGTCCTAGGGTTCTGCGGAGGAGTGGATCAGGGCGCGGTCGGGTGGACCCGCGCAACACGAGCCGGCGTGCTCGTGACGACACCCGGAGATGTCCCGCTTGGCGGTCGACCGCCCGGCGACACCGGCCCCCGCACCATACCCGCCGTCGCGGCCAGTCATGCGCCACTGTTGCCACCGGGTCGGGAGCGGGCCGGACCTTCAGGTGGGCGGGCCGGTCCAGCCGCCGGCTGGCGACGTGGATGAGTCGTCGGCTCTTGGCAGCGGCGTGCGCCTCCGCTACCGTCTGGGAACGCTCCCACAAAATTAGAAACATCTATGTGATCAGGAGGCAACACGTCGTGGCTACCCTCACCTCGCTGCGCCGCCGATCGGCGGCCATCGGTACGGCCGCCGTCGCGGTCGCCACCGCCGCCGGCGTCAGCCTCGCCGTCGGCAGCGCGTCCGCCGGTACGGTCTCCGGCTCGCTCTACCGCGACCCGAGTTCGGCCGTCGTCCGCTGGGTGGCCGCCAATCCCGGCGACCCGCGTACCACCGTCATCCGGGACAAGATCGCGAGTCAGCCGCAGGCCCGCTGGTTCGCCAACTTCAACCCGTCCACCGTGCAGTCCGAGGTCTCCGGGTACATCGGCGCCGCCAACGCGGCGCAGCAGATCCCGGTCCTGTCGGTGTACGAGATCACCAACCGGGACTGCGGCGGGGCCAGCGCCGGTGGGGCTCCGGACCTCAACCAGTACCAGACGTGGGTGTCCAACTTCGCCAGGGGACTGGGCAACCAGACCGTGATGATCATTCTGGAGACCGACGCGCTCGCCCTGCAGACCTGTCTGAGCAGCGGTGAGATCAGCGCACGCGACCAGGCGATCGCGACGGCCACCCGGACCATCAAGTCGGCCAACCCCAACGCCAAGGTCTATCTCGACGGCGGCCACTCCACCTGGAACAGCGCCAACGAGACGGCCAACCGGCTCCGGGCGGCCGGGGTGCAGTACGCCGACGGCTTCTTCACCGACGTGTCCAACTTCAACGCCACCTCCGGCGAGGCGAACTTCGGCCGGGCGGTCATCTCCGCCCTCAACGGCATGGGCATCCCGGGCAAGCGCCAGGTCATCGACACCAGCCGCAACGGGGGCGCCAGCGGGGACTGGTGCGCCGACGACAACACCGACCGGCGCATCGGGCTGTACCCGACGACGAACACCGGCGACAGCAACATCGACGCGTACCTCTGGGTGAAGCCGCCGGGGGAGGCGGACGGCTGCCGCTACACCGCCGGTTCGTTCCAGCCGGACCTGGCCTACAGCCTGGCCAACGGCGCGCCCAACCCGCCCACCACGCCGCCGACGACCACCGCCCCGCCCACCACCGCTCCCCCGACCACGACCCCGCCGACCACCACGCCGCCGACCACGGCTCCCCCCACCACCACGCCGCCGCCGGCGGGTAACGGCTGCTCCGCGTCGGTGGCGGTCAACCAGTGGAACGGCGGCTTCACCGCGAGCGTCAACGTCACCGCCGGCTCCGCGGACATCAACGCCTGGACCGTGACCCTCACGCTGCCCGGCGGTGCCGCGATCACCGGCACCTGGAGCGCACAGGCCAGCGGCGCCAGCGGGACCGTACGGTTCACCAACGTCAGCTACAACGGACACGTCGGCGCGGGGCAGACGACGAACTTCGGCTTCCAGGGCACCGGCACCGGCCCTGGCGCGACCGCCACCTGCGTGGCCGGCTGATCCCACCGGGTGTCGCGGCCCGGCGCGGAGGACACTCTCCGCGCCGGGCCGGGAGCCCGGGGAGCATGGGTGAACGTGGGCGACTCCCTGCCACCCGGGGCGGAGCCCAGGTCGCTAGACTGGGCCCTCGCGCCCTCGTAGCTCAGGGGATAGGGAATCGGTTTCCCAACTCGCTGCTCTGCCTGTTTCTGCAGGCAGTTGACCTGCGGCCTTCCTATCTCGTGTCTCGTGTACTGGACGCATCGGCCTGTTGCTGTGCTCGCTTGGTGAAGATCAGCAGGCAGGGTGTGGGCGCTGGGTGATCCTGATTCGAGCCGCTGTGCGTCTTGCGGCCATCGACGGTCCACCTTCGCAGCAACGTCAGGCTGTCAGCGGTGGGTCCGTCTGCAGCAGATAGCGACGCTTAGCTGATGAGGTGGCGCCCAGCCTGTCGTACAAGCGAATCGCGTCTGCATTCCATGCTGGTGTCTGCCACTGGATCTCGCTGACCCCAAGGTCACGCGCCTGTGTGACGGCGGCGCCCATCAGCGACCGGCCCACGCCGAGGCCTCGATGGTCCTCGTCGACATAGAGGCAGTCCAGGTGGGCGTACTCCCGTCCGCACCAGGTGGAGAATTCCAGGGTCATCGTGAGGTATGCGATCACGGTGTCCTGTTGCGTCGCGACCAGGCACCAGAGCCGTGGGTGAGGTGCGGCGATCGCCTCGGCCAACAGTTCAGTCAGGTTGCCCGGCACGGGAGGCGCCTGTTCGTAGGCGGCGTGCGCGGCGCACAGTCGGGCCACTTCGACGAGATCGCCAAGGACCGCCGGTCGGATGATCATATCGGCTGATTCATGGTAGGGATCGGCGACGATACCCGGGCCAATCGCCGGGCTTGGAGCAGAGAGCGGTCGAGCAGAGGAATCATGCAGAGCGCGGCTGCGCCTGCGGCGGTGAGCATCGCGGCGCGGAGACCGAACACGGTGCCGACGCCGCCGGCGATGACCGACCCGATAGGCAGCGCTCCCCAGGTCACGAAGCGGTGAACCGCGGTGGCCCGGGTGGCCAGTTCCGGCGGGGTGACGAGGTGGCGGATGGTGAGGGCGTTGACGGCGAAGGTGCCTTGGCCGATGCCGTTGACCAGGGTTCCGGCGGCAAGTAGCGCGACGGACAGGCGACCGTGGGCGGCTGCGCCGATGGCCAGGCCCAGGACCGAGGGCACTCCGGCGATGAGCAGAGACGGCCCGATGCCGAATCGGTTGGCGAGCCATCGGGCGCCCATGCTCCCTATCGGAAAGCCCACGCCGCCGAGTGCGAGGGCGACGCCGAGCAGCCAGGGGTCCATGCCCAGCTGCCGGACCGCGAACACCGCGAGCAGCGAGTCATACATCGCGACGCCGAGGTTGTAGAGCGCGCCACACATCATGATCGGTCGGAGAAGGGAGTGGTTAGTGACAAACCGCAACCCTTCGCGAACCTCGTGCCACAACGAGGGCTGGGTCGCCCGAATGGTTGGTGCCGGTTCCCGATGTCGGATCGCGACGAGGGTCACCACGCTGAGCAGGTAGCTGACGGCGTCGGCGAGCAGAGCCCGTGCCGCGCCGAGGAGGCTGATGATGGCGCCAGCCAGTCCCGGACCGATCAGGAGCGCGGTGGACTCGGAGAAGGACAGTCGGGTGTTGGCGGCGTGCAGTTGTTGGTCGTCGGAGATCAACGTCGGCGTGTAGGACTGGTACGCCACCTGGAAGAAGACCATGGCGACGCCGGTGACCATGGCGACGAGCAGCAGGTGCGGCAGGGTCAGCACGCCGAGCGAAACGGCGACCGGTAGGGAGAGGACTGCCAGCGCGCGCGTCAGGTCTGCGCTGAGCATGGCGCGACGCATACCCAGTCGCGCCACCCAGACCCCGGCGGGCAGACCGATCAGCAGGAACGGCAGTTTCGCAACCGCGCCGAGCCCGGCGACCTGGAAGGTGCTGGCGTGCAGTTCCTCAACCGCGGCGAGAGGCAGGGCGAGGAGGAAGACCTGGTCGCCCATCAGGCTGATGCTCTGCCCGCCCCACAGCAGGCGGAAGTCCCGCCAGCCTCGTCGACTGTCCGGCTCGGCGGGCCGGTCGGTGATCTGGCCGGTGGTCATCTCAGCAGCCGCACGAGAGGTTGGTCGCGGGGGCGGTCAGGTCGTCGGCCGGACGTCGGATGAGCCCGGCTCCGGCGGTCTGCACCGGGAGGCCCTCACGGACCCAGTACTCGTAGCCGCCGATCATCTCCTTGACCGGGTAGCCGAGCCGGGCGAACTCCAATGCCGCCCGGGTGGCACCGTTGCAGCCGGGTCCCCAGCAGTAGGTCACCACCGGGGTGCCGGGCGGGATGAGTTCCTCCGCCCGCGCCGCGATCTCGGCTGTCGGTAGATGGGTGGCACCCGGAAGGTGCCCCTGCTGCCAGGCCGCTTCGTTGCGGGAATCGACCGCCAGCACGTCCACGCCGGCCGTCAGGTCGGCGTGGACGTCGCTGACGTCGGTCTCGAAGGACAGTCGTGCGGCAAAGTGGGCAGCGGCCGCTGCCGGCGACGCCGGCGGGACGGAGAAGGACCTTGACATGCCAGAGAGCATGCTCGCCGCCGGCACCGGCGGACAGTGGCAGGAATGCCATTGTCCGCTAAGATCTCGCCATGGCGACCGCACGCCCCGCTCGGCACACGGTGTCCGTGCTGGCCTATCCCGGCATGTCGGTCTTCGAAACCGGCATCGTGACCGAGGTGTTCGGGCTGCCCCGCCCCGAGTTCGACCGCGCCTGGTACGACGTCACCCTCTGCGCCGAGCAGCCCGGCCCGGTACCCGTGATCGGCGGGGCCAGCCTGCACACACCGCACGGCCTGGACGCCTTCGCCCGAGCCTCCACGGTGATCGTGCCCGGAGTGTCGGACGTCACCGCCGGCCTCTCACCCGACGTCGCCGCCGCGCTCCAGCTGGCGCACCAGCGCGGTGCCCGCGTCATGTCGATCTGTTCAGGAGCGTTCGCCCTGGCGGCTGCGGGACTGCTGGACGGTCGCCGTGCCACCACCCATTGGCGCTACGCCGACCTGCTGCGCCGCCGTTTCCCTGCTGTCGAAGTCGACCCCGACGTCCTGTACATCGACCTCGGGGACGTCCTCACCAGCGCAGGCAGCGCGGCCGGACTCGACCTGTGTCTGCACGTCATCCGGCAGGATCACGGCGCGACGATCGCCAACGCCGTCGCCCGTCGGCTGGTGACCCAACCGCATCGCGACGGCGGCCAGGCCCAGTTCATCGAGGCGCCAATGAACACCATCGCCGACGATGACGCGGTGGCACGCAGTTTGGACTGGGCGTTGGCACGCCTCGATCAACCCATCACCGTCGAGACTCTCGCCGACTGCGCCCGGATGTCTCCGCGCACCTACCTGCGGCACTTCGCCCGCGCCACCGGCACCAGCCCGATCCGCTGGCTGATCAACCAACGGGTGCAGGCCAGCCTCGCCCTGCTGGAGACCATGGATGCGTCGATCGAACAGATCGGCAGAGCGGTGGGCTTCGACTCCCCGATCACCTACCGTCACCACTTCAGCCGGGCCATGCGTACGTCCCCAGCGGCATACCGTCGAGCATTCCGTACCGACGGGACCTCCGCGTCTCGAACAGGCGCGCCGGCGAGTGGATCGACGGCCAGGCGTGTCGGTCGGGTGAGCTGACCACCCCTCGTGCTGTGACCTCGAACTTTCTGTGTCGGGGTCAGGTTGCGCGGGCGGCGGGTTGGCCCCGGCAGCGCTGCCGTTCGTTGCGCTGATCTTTGACCAGCTTGGCTCAGTCGCTGGACTGCACGTCTTCCTGCGAAAGTCGCGGCGACTGGCCTAACGGGCGGTCACGTCATGATCTTGCGTGATGTGCTCGACGTGTGCTCTCCAGCGGATGCCAATCCGGGTCAACCGGTGCCAACGCGGGTCACCGCGGCCGACCGCCGGTCGCAAATCGGGGTTCGTGTGCTCCGGGTGTGGTCCTGGGTTGGGAGAACGGCGGTCCGGGTGACGTGGGCGAACGTGGGCCACTCCCTGCCACCCCAGATGAACCCCTAGGTCGCTAGACTAGGCCCTCGCGCCCTCGTAGCTCAGGGGATAGAGCATCGGTTTCCTAACCCGACGGTCCGCTGGCCTCCACAGGCCGATGACCTGCCGCTTTCCTGCCGTCCCCCGTTTCGTGCCGGTCGCTTCGCGGGCTCGCTGCGATCGCTTGCCGAAGATCAGCTGGAACGTTTCGGGCGTTGCGTGTGCAGCTCAACGGTGCCGCGAGTCGGGGCCGAGTCACCCTTTCTGGTCGTCGAGTAGTTCGTGGCGCCACTCCGCGAATCGGCTGCGGAGATTGTCCAGCGCTGGGCCGGTGACGCCGTATTGGGCGAAATCGTCGGAGTCGAGTTGGGCGGCTTGTCCGAGGGCGTCGGCGAAGATGCGCGGGTCGAAGCCGCGGTCGGCGCGCTGCGCGAGGGCGAGAAGGGTGTGGCGGGTGTAGCGGCTGGATCGGAGGGTGGCGTCGATGTCGATGAAGTCCCGGGCGAACGCCCGTCCGTAGAGGGCGCTCATCTTGTTCGCGACCGCGTCGTCGGGGTGGAGTACCGGTCCGATCGCCATGAGGATTGGGTCGTTGGCGCGCCAGTCCACGCCGAGTTCGACCTTGGCAACCCGCGCGCCGTCGGTGACTGCGAGCCGGGCGAAGGTGTCGTACTGCCGCTCGGTCTCGACGGTGAGGCCGTCGTCTCGGTAGGCGTGCACGACGGCGGTGACTGCGGCGGTGAATTCGTCGCGGCGGTCCCAGGCGGTGAACAGGTCGACGTCCTCGCTCGGCCGCTCCAGAAGCCCGGCGGCCTGGACCGCGTAACCGCCGGCCAGAGCGAAGCCGTATCGGTCGGCCGCCGCCAGCCCGGTGCGGGCGAGGCGTTCGTGGAAGGGGTCCATCGTTATGCCGCAGTGCTGCGGGTGGCGGCGAGTTCGGGGAAGGCGAAGATGCGCGGGTCGAAGCCGCGGTCGGCGCGCTGCGCGAGGGTGAGGAGGGCGTCGCGGGTGTAGCGGCCGGATCGGAGGGTGGCGTCGATGTCGATGAAGTCCCGGGCGAACGCCCGCCCGTAGAGGGCGCTCATCTTGTTCGCGACCGCGTCGTCGGGGTGAAGTACCGGTCCGATCGCCATGAGGATCGGTTCGTTGGCACGCCAGTCCACGCCGAGTTCGACCTTGGAAACCCGCGCGCCATCGGTGACGGCCAGGCGGGCGAAGGTGTCGTACTGCCGCTCGGTCTCGACGGTCAGGCCGTCGTCCCGGTAGGCGTGCACGACGGCGGCGACTGCGGCGGTGAATTCGTCGCGGCGGTCCCAGGCGGTGAACAGGTCGACGTCCTCGCTGGGGCGCTCCAGGAGTCCGGCGGCCTGGACCGCGTAGCCGCCGGCCAGCGCGAAGCCGTATCTATCGGCGGCCCTGAGCCCGGTGCGGGCGAGTCGTTCGTGGAAGGGGTCCACCGCTATGCCGCGGTGCTGCGGGTGGCGGCGAGTTCGGGGAAGGCTTGCTCCCAGCGTTGGCGGAGTTGGGGTGGCAGCCAGAGGGTGGGCCAGAGCCGTCGGAGGAGGTCGGCGTCGAGCCAGGTGTTGAGATCCTCGACGGTGCTGGCTTCGGTGAGTACCACCTTGTACATGCTGGCCAGGCGTGCGGGCCGGTTCAGGTCGTACTCGGCGTGCCCGGACCAGTCGAGGTGACGCGGAAGCGTCACCGTGCCTTCGGTCGGTCCGTGCAGTGCGGCCAGGGTTTCGGCCACCACGTAGGGCTTCCGGTCTCCGTAGGGCCGGTAGTCCGCAGGCGGCTGGGGCGAGGTCCTGCGCCGGCTGATGTTGGTCGCCCGCCGGACTTCCGGTCGGAGCGCCTGACGGATCGTCTCCCGGCTGTACCCGGTAACCCGCTGCAGATCCACCGGCCGCCACCCGGCCGCGTGAAACGCCCGCAGCTGCTCGTCCCGCTCGGTCAACGCCTGCGCCCGCGTCGCCTCGTACCTGGAGACAACCGCCTGTAGCTCATCCTCGGAGAACCGGCCCATGCCGCCAGTCTACTACGCTAGGCCAAGCATGCTTGGCCTCTCGCGGCACCCAATGTTGTCGGTGTCATGAACTTGAGCCGGCTGTGGCGAGCATGCTGCATTGGGCTGGTTCAGATGTAGTGCTACCGGAAGTGGAACCTGACGGGCGCAACGGTCATAGGAGGGTGTGAGCGAGACGGCGGACATGATCCGGGCCGACGACGGCGAGCTGTGGCAGAGAGCGCGCCAGGGGGAGGCCGAGTGCTTCGGTGTTCTCTTTGACCGGCACAGCGGGGCCGTCCGGGAATTCTGTGCCCGCCGGACCGGCTCGATCGACGCCGCCGATGACCTGGTCTCCATCGTGTTCCTGGAAGCGTGGCGTCGGCGGGGTGAGGTCGAGCTGGTCGATGGCAATGCGCTCCCGTGGTTGTACGGGATCGCTCGCCGGACGATTCAGCATCGCTGGCGGACCGCGGTGCGGCATCGACGGGCGCTGGAACGGCTGGCTCCCGCTTCGGCCACGCCCGACCACGCCGAGGAGGTCGCCGGCCGGCTCGACGACGAGCGACACCTGGCCCGATTACGGGCGGCCCTCGAGCGACTGAGGCCGCCCGACCGCGATGTGTTGCTGCTCTGTGTCTGGCAGGGCCTGACATATGCCGAGGCGGCAGTAGCGCTCGGCGTACCGGTGGGCACCGTCCGATCACGGTTGTCGCGGGCCCGGTCCCGGCTCGACGCCGAGACAAGCTCATTCGAAATTGTCGATCCCGCGACCTGCCCAGTCGCCACCCCCACACAGCGACAGGAGATGTCATGACTGAGCTGCGATCCCGCCTGGATCCACAGCGCCAGACCGACGTTCGGCGAATGCTGGTTGCTCAGGCCTCGCGTGGGGCTGCGCCGATTCGGAACCGCCGTATAGCCGTAGCCGGTGGCCTCACTGTCCTGACCGCGGCAGTCGGCTTCATCGCGCTCGCGGTCGACCCTGAGCCACCGCAGCAGAATTATGCCGCTTGGACGCCCGTCCCGCAGGCCGCTCCACCACTGACCGCCTCGGATGAAGACATCGAGGGCTGGGCGTCGAAATGCAGCGACCTTGGCGTCGGCGGGGTGGGCGTCGGAGGTGTCCCGGCGCGCCGGGAGGCGGCGGACCGACGGGAGGTGCTGGTCGATCGACGCGGCGGTTTCACCTTCTGCGTCGATGTCTCTATGGGTAGCGGCACCTCCAAGGATCCCTTGATCGCCCTGTCCGGTCTGAAGGCCGACGGGCGCAACGGGCTGAACCTGATGGCGGCCACCGTCTCCGACAAGCGATTCACCAAGCCGCGAGACAGTGCCGTGCTGGTGCTCGGCGGCGTTCTTGAGAAGCCGCCAGAGGGCGGCATTCAAGCCTTCCAGATGTTCGGCCTGAGCGGTGCCGCAGTGACTGGCGTCGACGTGGTACTGGCGAATGGACTTCGAGTGAGCGCCACGCTGAGGAACGGCATCTGGGGTGTGTGGTGGCCCAGCGAGCGTGGCGAGTTCGCCGGCAGCAAGCTGCATGTGCGCACTGCCGCAGGCGTCACGTTCGTCGACCCGCACACCGTCCGGCTACCAATCCAATGATCAGAGGTGCGCGAACCTTCGGACCGGCTCGGGCCTGGGTTGGTCGTAACTTGCGGATCAGCCCGGCGTGTGGCGCGGTGGAGAGAACCGTTTCGCCGAGTGCTGCGTCCTAACCTTGCGTGATGGACGTGGACGACGAGGAGCTGTTGCGCCTCGTCGGGAAGGGTGACCGCGGGGCGTTCGACGTGCTGTATGCGCGTAACGCGCCGTGGTTGGTGCTGCGTCTGCGCCGCCGGTGTCGTGATCCGGAGTTGGTCCGGGAGGTGGTGCAGGAGACGTTCCTGACGGTGTGGCGGGCTGCGGCCGGCTACCGCGGGGACGGTGCGGCGGTGGGTTGGCTGTGGTCGGTGGCCGCTGGTCGGTTGATCGACGCGCGGCGTCGCGCGTTGGCCCGTCCGCAGAGTGTGGGGGCGCCAGGCGACGACGTGTTGGCGTGGTCTCCGTCGGCGGAGGACGAGGTCTTGGCCGGTGCGTACGACGCCGAGTTGGAAAGTGCGCTGCATCGGCTTGCTCCGGAGTTGCGGGCGGTGTTGCAGGCGACGGTGCTGGACGGTCTGACGGTGCGGGAGGCGGCGGTGTTGCTGGGTGTGCCGGAGGGCACGGTGAAGACCCGGGCGATGCGGGCGCGCCGCGAGTTGAGGGAGGCCCTGTCGTGACCGGGTTCCACGTCGACGCCGGGGTGTTGGCGGCGTACGGCGACGGGCGTCTCGCTGACGTTGACGCGTGGTCGGTGGAGGCGCACCTCGACCGCTGTGTGGCCTGCCGGACGAGCATCGCATCGGACGTGTCGACGGCTTTGGTGGTGGAGGCGGTCGCGGTGTCGCTGGGCGGCCGGTTGCCGCGGCAGGGGCGGGTGCGGCGGGCGACCGGGTGGCGGCGGGTCAGGGTGTTGGTGGGTGCGGGGCCTGCGGCGCGGGCGGCGTGGTTGCTGTCGGTGGCGGTCACCGGGGTGCTCACCGCGGGGTTGGCGGTCAGTCCGACGGTGGTCCCGCCGTGGCTGCTTCTGCTCTTTGCGCCGGCGCTGCCGGCTGTCGGTACGGCCCTGTCGTACGGGCCGCGAACTGATCCACTGCACGAGTTGATCGCGGGGACACCGCAGGGCGGCCTGCGGATCGTGCTGTGGCGCACGCTGACGGTCCTCGCGGTCGCGGCGCCAGTAGCGGTCCTGGCCGGCGCGGTGACGGGCATCGGTACGCCGGGGCTGTGGCTGCTTCCCTGTATCGCGTTGACGGTCCTGACGTTGGCGCTCGGCTCGTTGATCGAGCCCGCGTACGCCGCTCTGGTGGTGGCGGGGGCGTGGGCGGTGGTGGTGCTGGCGCCGCCGGTCGGCGATGTGGCGGTCCTGGTGTCGAGCCCTCCGGGCTGGCTGGGCGTCACCGCGGTGGCCGCGGTGGTGGTGTATGTGCGTCGGGAACGGGTGGGAAGGCAACCGGCATGACGACGGTGAGCGTCGACGGCCTGCGGGTCAGTTACGGCAAGCGGATCGTCTTCGACGACCTGGACCTCGAGCTCGGGGTGGGGGTGCACGGGTTGCTCGGCCCGAACGGCGCCGGCAAGACCACCCTGATGCGGGTCCTGGCCACGGTGCTGCGCCCCGATCAGGGTGAGGTCCGGCTGCTGAGCCACCACCTCGGCGACCCATCGGCGTTGCGGCAGGCGCGCCGCCAGTTGGGGTACCTGCCCCAGGCGTTCGGGTTCTACCCGCGCTTCACCGTGCGCGAGTTCGTCGAGTACTTCGCCTGGCTGAAGGAGATGCCGCCGGCGCGGATCCCGCTGGCGGTGGACCGGGCGATCGAGCGGGTCGGTCTGCTGGAGCGCGCCGACGACCGGATGAAGCACCTCTCCGGCGGGATGCTGCGCCGCGCCGGCATCGCTCAGGCCATCGTGAACGACCCTCGGCTGCTGCTGTTGGACGAGCCGACCGCCGGTCTGGACCCGGAGCAGCGGGTGCAGTTTCGGGCGCTGCTGCGGGAACTGGGCCTCGATACGGTCGTTCTGGTCAGCACGCACTTGGTCGAGGACGTCGTCGCGGCGTGCACCCGGGTCAACCTGCTCGACGGCGGGCGGCTGGTCTTCACCGGCTTCCCCGATGAGCTGATCGCCGCCGGTGGGGACGGCGACAGCGGCGACTCCCCGATTGAGCGGGGTTACACGGCGGTGCTGCGGGGCGCGCGGACGGCACCGCGGTGAGGCGCGCGCTGAGGGTGGAGCTACGCCGGGGTACTGCACCACTTGCTGCGGTGGCGATGTTCGGCGCAGGGGTGTGGATGCTGGCCGTGCATCCGGACGACTGGGCCGGCCGGTGGGCGGGCCTCGCCAACTACCTGCGAATGTCGCTGCTGATCCTGTGCGCTCTCATGATCGCCGCTGGCGCGTGGCAGTCCGGGCGGGAACGGCGGCGCGACATCGACGAGCTGATCGCCTCCACCCCCCGCCCGGGCTGGCAACCACTGGCGGTGGCCTGGCTCGCCGTCACCGTGGCAGGAGTCGCCGGGCTGCTGGTCGCGTTCGCCGGAGCGGCGGTGCTGATCGCCCGGGTGGCGACGTACGCCGGTGGAGGCTGGTGGTGGACGCTGACCGTCGGTGTCATCGCCCTGGCCGCCGCTGCCGCGGTCGGAGTCCTCGTGGGCCGGCTCGTTCCGCTGCGGGTGGCGGCCC
The DNA here is from genome assembly GCF_040499845.1 of Micromonospora sp. CCTCC AA 2012012. Taxonomy (NCBI): domain Bacteria; kingdom Bacillati; phylum Actinomycetota; class Actinomycetes; order Micromonosporales; family Micromonosporaceae; genus Micromonospora; species Micromonospora mangrovi. Next base: position 4,745,351 of record NZ_CP159342.1, on the reverse strand, counting down.
CGATCGCCGGCCTCGCCACCTACCTGGGCCTGGCCATCGTCACCTACTGGGATGGCACGCCCGGCGCGTGGCTATCGCCCGTCTACGGCGGCTGGGCGGTGTACTCGCGCGTCCCCGGCCGGGTCACCGCGTTGCAGGCAGCCTGGCTGGTGGTTCTGACGGTCCTGCTGCTCGCCGCCGCCGCGCGGCAGCGGCGAGCGTCCCTGCTGGCCGGCGGACTCGCCGTCGCCGTCGCCGTGCCGATCACCACCGGCCCGGGCACCCACCGCCTCCCGGCCGACCCGGCCGCCGTGACGTTGGTGTGCACGAGCAGCGGCCCGCAGGTGTGCCTGTCCCGGATCAACGCGTTCCTGATCGACGACGTCACCACAGTCGTGCAGCCGATCCTGGGACGTCTCGACGGGATACCCGGAGCGCCCCGACGGGCCGCCGACCAGGCCGCCCAACCGACCGGCCAGTCCATCGAACGGGATGACCGCACGGTCTGGCTCAACCTCGACTACCAGTCCACCGCGCTGGGCGGCCTGGCCAGCCGCAAGAACCTGCGGGCGGACTTCCGGCAGGTGACCCGGACCAGATGCGAGGACCCATCCGGGGTACGCAGCATCGACATGCGGGTGTACCGGACCGACACCCTGGCCACCGACTGGATGCTCGACGAGGCAGCCACCCCGGACGACCTGCCCCTCACCAGGCTCCGCGCACTGCCGGAGCCGGCGCAGCGTTCCTGGTTCGCCGCCTACCTCGACGCCGCCCACCGATGCGACACCTCGGCGCTGATTCGCCTCGGCGAGCAGCCGTGACCAGCCGCCTGCTCACGCTTCATCTGCGCGCACGCGGCGTTCCCACGTTCCTCGCCGGTGTCGGCGTCATCACGCTGGTGGCCTGGTCCGCCGGAACATGGCTCGCCAGCCGGCCTTACTTCGACGGGCCCGCCGCCCGCGTCCCCATGGTCGCACTCGCACCGCTGCTGGCCGCACTCCTGCTCGGCCCCACCCTCGCCGGCGCCGACGAGGACCTCGACCGCAGCACACCCCTGCCGTGGCGAGTCTGGCGAGCCGGTCACCTACTCGCCGCCTTCGTCACCGCCACGGCGCTCAGCGTGGCCGGACTGCGGGCACCCGACACGTACGGTGCGCACGCGCTGGCGCGTAATGCTCTCGGTTGTATCGGACTGGTCGCCGGCGGCGCGGTGCTGCTCGGCGCGCGGCTGGCATGGCTGCCCGCCTTCGGCCACGTGTGCGCCGTCTACGCCGCCGCTCCGCGTCAGACCGGCACCGCCGTTGCTGCGTGGACCTGGCCGATCCAGCCCTCAACCTCCACAACGTCCTGGCTCGCCGTTGCCACGATCTTCGTCATCGGCGCCGCCGCATACCTGCACCGAGGGTCCCGTGCCTCGACTGGCCGCCGCTACCGTCCGAGACGCTGACCGTCAACCCGGCCTTGCGTCAGCACGGAGTCTGAGCCGCTAAGACGTGACCACCAGGGTGCTCGCCGCCGTACGAAGGCAGCCTGTCCCCGTTGCGGACCTGGCCTGATCGGATGTCGGCCCTGGCGGCGCGGGACGGCCGTACGCTGCGAAAATGGACACCGGATATGCCTGGGGGGTCGACCAACCGCCTGATCCCGTTGGGGCCAGGGCCGCCGACACGGACGCGGATGGCCTGACACCGGAGCAACTGCCGGAGGTACGCGAACTGACCGCGCAGGGCTGGCAGGTGGCCCCCGACGCTCCCATGCTGGTCTTCCTCCCGGCGGTATGGCCCCCGCGACTGCGCACGTGGGTGCCGGACCGGGCAACCCGCTACGAGACCTGGACTGAGCTGCACCCGAAGACGTACGAGGTGCTGCGGGAGCAGACCGTGCGGGCGAGCTGGGAGTCCCGCAACGAGGTCGAGAACGACAACGATGCCCTGCTGGCCGACGCGGGCATCACCGGCCGGCCTCGGGGCCGGCTGTGGCTGCTGAAGCCGCCGCCCGGGTTCGCCTCGGTCGACGACTTCCTCGCCGAACTCGGCCGGCGTGCTGATGCCGCCGGCATCGAAGGGGCGTGCAGCCGGGAGTACGCACGGCTCACCCGGATCTTGCTCCGAGAGGTGACTGCCTGAGGATCCGTGGGCACGGCGGTACCTGCGATTCTGCCCACCGACCGACACTTCCACCGCGGTCCTGGCCAGACTCATGACAGCGAGCGTGACCAAGGTCACCGCCAGTCCGCTTACCAGTGAGTCCTCGCCGTCGGCACCGGACGCCCGCCAAGTACATCTGCCCACGGCGTCGTAGTCAGCAATTCGTCGAGGAAACCAAGGGCTGCCCGCCAAGCTCACCCGCCTCGTCGCCCGTCCGATCCGGGCCGGGCCGGAATAGGGGTATGCGGTAGGCGTAGCTCCTGTCGATGAGGGGGGCTTCGGTCACTCGCGGGTCAGCCCGGGCGGCAGCGCGTCCTCGTCAGGTCGGACCTGGCGGGCGTTGGCCAGGGGGTGTCGCGTTCGAGGGTGTGGGTCAGTGGTGGCGGGCCACCGATACAGGTCCAGGTGGCGTCCCAGAGCGGAGACCAGCCATGCCCTGTCGGCGGGAAAGGACAGAGCGAGTAGCACGGCGGATGTGACATCGGTGAGCCAGGTGAGGGCTTGCTCGGGGCGGGCCTGGACCAGCACGTACGGGCAGCGCCAGTAGAGGAACATCCCCGGGGGTGGGGAAGACGACGCCGGAGGCGCCGGTGTGGAGGTAGGCCAGCCACCACGGCTGGTCGGGGGCGTGCGCGACCAGGTCCTCAATCAGGGCGTGCTTCTAGGCGGCGGCGGTGACGTCGTCGGCCTGATGCGTGGTGGCGAAGGCGGCGAAGACCGGTGGGATGGCTGTGGCGATTGGGCCCGACTCAGCTCGACGCCTCCACCCAGGCCCACGTTGCCGCCGTCATCAGCGATTGCCGGCGCCGACGCTCGCGGGGTTCTGCTCAACACCCAAGATCCGACCATGATGATCGACCTTGTGACCTGCTGGTCGACCTCAGCGCCTGGTCAGCCAGGGAGCGGGCTTGACCGTGCCCGCCTGTCTGCTGACTGGCTCAGGTCGGGTGGCGTTATGTCGTCTGGCGTAGTACGTTGGACGTTATAACGAGGAGCGGAGTAGTGGGTGGCTGAGGATCTTGGTCGGTGGGCGGAGCCGGGGCTGCTGGTGCTGGCGAGCCTCGCTGATGGCGTGAAGCACGGCTATGCCATCACGGCTGACATCGCTGAGCAGGTCGGCGTGACGCTGGGCCCAGGCACGCTGTACGCGGCGCTCGCGCGTCTGGAGGAGCGAGGCCTGATTGAGGGGCTGCCGGCCGAAGGGCGTCGTCGGCCGTACCGGTTGACCGCTGCCGGCGTGGCCGAGTTGTCCGCGCAGGCGACGCGGATGCAGCGACTGGCTGCGTTGAGCCTTGGCCGTCTGCGGCTGGGGCTGGCGTGAACGCCGACCCGCGGCTGGTGCGGGCGTTGGTGGCCTGCTATCCGGCACGCTGGCGCCGCCGTTACGGCGAGGAGTACGCACAGCTGCTGTGCGATCTGCGCGTGCACCGTCGTCCGCTGCTCGTCCTCGACTCGTTGCGCGGCGCGGTCCGCGCGTATGGAGGTGCGCTGATGGACACTCAATCACCGATAACCGTGCTGGTGTGGGCGGCCGGTCTGTTCACCCTGGCCGGCATCGGGTTCGCCAAGCTCGCCGAGGACGTCACCGACCGAGCCGGTGGCGGGTACGCACTGCTCGTGGCTGCAGCGGCGGCGACCCTGCTCTCGTCGACGGCTGCGGCGACCCCGAGCGTGATCACACTGCTGCGCCGTCGCGATACGAGTGCCGGCAAGTACGCAGCCGTTCCGGTGATCGGTGCGGTCGTCTGGTACGGCATGGCCCGCTTGGCAATGGCCCTCTCCTCGGGCCACGAGGTGCATTCGGTGGCGAACGTGACCGCGTTCGCGCTGATCGCCTCGACCGGGATCGCGGTGGTGTTCTCGACCGCCTGGGCCGTAGCCGCGGCCCTGCGTCGCGCGCCGGTTGCAGCTTCGATCGGGCGCTTCGCGCGGCTGCGGCCGGTGGCGATGATGAGTGCGGCGGCGGGGATGGGCATCACTACTGTCGCAGCCCTGATCTGGGGGGTGCAGGTACGCGCAAGTGAACCCGCCGGGTGGAACCGCCACCACGGACTCGTGGCCACACCGTTCGCGCCCAGTTGGGTCGTCGCCGTAGTGGCGTTCGCCGCCGCGACCGCGTTGGCCGTGCTCGCCAGCCGGCGGGAACTGGCCGCCAGGCGTTGACCCCGCGCCGCCCACTGCTTGAACTCCACTGATCTGACCTTCCGGTGACCCACCGAGAAAGGGCGATGCCACATGTCCGCGCATCCTGCTACGATCCGGGTCGAGGCCGTCTCGAAACGCTACGGCCGCCAGCACGCAGTCGATCAGCTCACCTTTGCCGTGGAGCCGGGCCAGACCTGCGCGCTGCTCGGGCCCAACGGTGCCGGCAAGACCACCACCATGCGGATGCTGGTTGGGCTTACCGCGCCGGACGGCGGTACCGTGCGCATCGCCGACACGCCGGTGCACCTCGGCGCCCCAGTCCTGCACCGAGTGGGAGTCCTGATTGACGGGCCCGCATTCGTTCCGCACCTGACCGGCATGGCCAACCTGCGCCTGCTGTGGGCGGCCGCACGGCGCGACTGGCCCCCACCGGGCCTGGCCGACGCGCTCGACCTCGCCGGTCTCGGCCCCGCGGTCGACCGTAAGGTCAAGGGCTACTCGATGGGTATGCGCCAGCGGCTCATGCTCGCCCACGCCGTGATGCGCCGACCCGACGTGCTGATCCTCGACGAGCCCGCCAACGGCCTCGATCCGGCGGAGGTCCGGGCGCTGCGGCACCATCTGGCCGCGCGCGCCGAGTCGGGCGTCACGATCCTCATCTCCAGCCACCAGCTGGCCGAGGTGCAGCTGTTGGCCAGCCACCTCGTGGTGATGAACCACGGCCGACTGGTCTCGTCCGGCTCGCTGGAGAACCTGCTCGGCGCCCACGCATCGCTGGAGGACGCTTATCTCAACATGACCGAAGGACCCGACCGTGCTGCGTTTTGAGCTCACCACCCAACTGATGCGACTGCGCACTCTCATCGCGTTGGCTTGCCTGGCCGGCGCACCCGTCGCCGCCGGCCTGGCGCTGGCACCCTCGGCTGGGCACCGTAACGGTGCCGAGAGCGGCCTCTTCGGGGCCTCCCCGTACTCCGCCCTCAACCACACCATGGCCAGCCTCCAATTCATCGGCCCGCTGCTGCTGCCGATCGTCGTCGCGCTCCTGGCCACCACGATCGCCTCGGCCGACCGTGACTGGGGCGTCCGGCGCTACCTCTACGTCGCCCCGGTCACCCGCGCCCGGCTGCTGGCGGCCAAGCTCGCGGCCACTGCCGTCGCGACGTTCGCCGCCGTCCTGTGCGTGGTAGCCACGGGCCTCGTCGCCGGGCTGGTCATCTTCGGCTGGCACCCGTTCCACATCCTCGGCGCCGCCGACCTCACCACCGCCACCGCGATCGGGCGTACGCTGCTCGCCGTCGGCTACCTGGCGCTGTGCATGCTCGCCATGGCCGCCCTCGCCTTCACCCTCGGGCTGCTGCTGCCCCGCGGTGCGGAAGCCCTCGCCGGCGCGGTCGCCCTCGTCGTGGTCGCCAGCATCCTGAACGGTCAGCGTGTGCTGCACCCGCTCGCCGTGGTTCTGCCGACCCACTACTGGCAGAACTGGGTCGGCCTGTTCGACCCGGCCGGCGCCACCGGCATGTTCGTCGGAACAGTCAACCAGCTCGCCACCATCGCCGTGTCCGTCGCATGCTGCGGAGTCATCCTGTGGCGTCGTGACCCGGCAGCGTGACCGGGATCAGGTCACACCAAGGGCCCACGCGCCAGGCGCTGAGCGGGTTGGTCGCGATCGATGCATGGTGACCTGAGCCGATCGTGTTCGTCCGTCGCCCAGCACCGGAAACGCGGCTCGTGTCAGCGGCGGGCAGCGGTGACGGCGTGCACATTCGGGTGGTGCCTGCGAAGCTGTTCCTCCAACCCCTGGCGGAGGGTGGTGCGGGCGGCGGGGCAGCCGTGGCAGGCGCCGGCGAGCGTGACGGTGACGGTGCCGTCGCGGACGTCGACGAGCTCGATGTGCCCGCCGTGGGAGCGGGCGAGGTCGCCGACGGGCCCGTTGAGCAGCTGCTGGGCGGCGTCCCGCAGTGGCCCGTCGTCCGGCTCGCCGGAGGAGTTCGCCGGGGCCCAGCCGGCCGGGTCGGCGAGAGCGGCGTGCAGAGCCGTACGGACGCGGGCGCCGTCGCGGGACCACTGCCGGCCCGGGTGCAGCGTGGTGACGATCGCGGCGGGTTCGACGCGGACCTGGGCGAGGGTGCCGTCGTCGCGCAGGGCGGCGAGCGAAGCGGGCAGGTTGGCGGCGACGCCGGTGAAGGGCAGCACCCCGGCCGGAGTCATCCAGCGCAGTTGCTCGGCATAACCCGGGACCGGTTGGGGATGGATGGGAATCATGGCGTCATCCCGTCAGCAGCGCCGTGATGGTCCTGGCGGCGTAGGCCATGATCCAGGCCAGCGCGGTCAGGTAGCCGAACGCGATCAGGGGCCACTTCCAGCCGCCGGTTTCCCGGCGGATGATGCCGACGGTGGCCATGCACTGCAACGCGAAGGCGAAGTAGACCAGCAGCGCCGCGATGGTCGGCGCGGTGAACAGCGGCTGCCCGGCGTGCGGCCCGTCGGTGTAGGTCATCGCCTGGAGCGCCTTCGACGGTTCGTCGGGGTTCTCCGCGGCGACGACCTGGCCGAGGGTGGCGACGAACGTCTCCCGCGCCGACTGTGCCGACAGCACGCCGATGTTGATCCGCCAGTCGAAGCCGAGCGGGTCGAAGACCGGCGCGACGAGATGGCCCAGGCCGGCGGCGTAGCTGTGGTCGGCGACGTAGGCGGAAACCGCAGTGTCGTTGCCCGGGTCGACGCCGTGGGCGCGCAGGTCGGCGGTCGAGTGCAGGGGCAGGTTCAGCAGCAGCCACAGGCTGACGGTGGTGACCGCGATGATGGTGGTGCACTTGCGCAGGAACGACTTCGCCGAGTCACCGACCGCGATCAGCACCGAGCGGGCCGAGGGGATCCGGTACGGGGGCATCTCCATGTAGAACGGCAGCAGCGGGCCGGTGCGGTCGCCGAGTTTCTTGAACACCCAGGCGGCGGTCATGGCCGAGACCGCGCCGAGCAGGTACATGCCGAACATGACCAGGCCCTGCGCGCCGAACGGCCCCCACCGGGCGGCCGGGTCGACGAGCAGGCCGATCAGCAGCACGTACACCGGCAGCCGCGCGGAGCAGGTCATCAGCGGCGCCGCCATCATGGTGGCCAGGCGGTCCTTGGCCGACGGCAGGGTGCGGGTGGCCATGATGCCCGGGATTGCGCAGGCGAAGGACGACAGCAGGGCCACGAACGCGCGGCCTTCCAGGCCGGCGCGGGCCATCACCCGGTCCATCAGGAAGGCGGCGCGGGACATGTAGCCGACGCCTTCGAGCAGGGAGATCAGCAGGAACAGCAGCATGATCTGCGGTACGAAGACGAGCACCGCGCCGATGCCGCCGATGACCGCGTCGCCGAGCAGACCGGCCAGCCACGGGTTGCCGACGTGGGTGGCCACCAGCCCGGACAGCCACCCGAAGAACGACTCCACGTAGCCCTGCAGGGGTGCGGCCAGGGTGAACACGGTCTGGAAGAACAGCACCATCACGGCGAGGAACACGATGGTGCCCCACAGCGGGTGCAGCAACACCGCGTCGACGCGCTGGGTGATGCGGTGCCGGCCCGGGGCCCGGTAGCCGGCGTAGCTCAGCACCGACTCCGCCCACGCGTCCGCTTCGGCCGGGTCGTCCGGCGGCGGAATGGCCGGTGCCGACCACGTCGGCCACCGCTCGATCTGGTCGCGGAGCTGGCCGATGCCCTGCCCACGGTTGCCGAGCACCCGCACCACCGGCACGCCCAGCGCCTGCTGCAACGCCGGCAGGTCCAGCCGGCCCTGCCGTACGGTCATCTCGTCGGTGAAGGTCACCACCAGGCAGGTGGGCAGGCCGCGGCGCAGCACCTGGGCGACGAACCGCAGCGAGCGGCGCAGCGTGGTGGCGTCCACCACGACGAGCAGCGCGTCCGGTGGTGCCTCACCGTCGAGACGGCCGTCGAGCACGTCGACCATGATCTGCTCGTCGGGGCTGATCGGGTCGAGGCTGTAGGTGCCCGGCAGGTCCTCGATCAGGTACCGCCGTTCACCCGCTTGCATGGTGCCGACGAATCGGGACACCGTCACACCGGGGTAGTTGCCCGTCTTGGCGTGCAGACCGGTCAGAGCGTTGAAGATGCTCGTCTTACCGGCGTTCGGGCTGCCCGCCAGGGCCAAGCGCGGCAATGCCGTGTCAACGGCGCCACGTCCGGCCTCAGCGTGGCATCCCGAGTCCCTCACCGCGCGTCCCGGATCAGCACGTGCGCGGCCTGCGCGCGGCGCAGGCACAGGTCGTAGTCCTTGACCCGGTACACCACCGGATCCCGCAGGGGCGCGCGTCGCACGACCTGCACCGGCGTCCCGGCGGTGAACCCGAGGTCCGCCAGCCGGCGGGCCGTCGCAGGCGGTGCACCGTCGGCCAGCCCCACGATCGTGGCCCGACCGCCTGGGGGCAGATCGGACAGCCGACCCGCTGACCCGGCGGACGCCTCGACGGCCCGCACCGAGGGCCCGGTGTTGGCGGCAGCAGGACGTCTCAGCAGCACCAGCTCACCATAAGGTAAGGCTCGCCTCACCTGCCAGGGCGTGTGACGAACTCCGGCCGTGTGGTCAGCCATCCGACCACGACCACGTACCGTGCGGTTGTGCTGGCTGCGGCAGTGGGTCGGCCTCGTGGCGGTCGAACCCCGTCGCGGTGGCCGTGACGCGGCACTCCTGTCCCACGCGCCGCGCGATGATCGAGGTATCCCGTGGTGATGCCAGGGTGCGGGTGTCGATGTTCCGGAAGGGGGTGGGCGGGGTGCGGGTGCTGGTCGTCGAGGACGAGACCGCCCTGGCGCAGGTGCTGCGCGCCGGCCTGACGGACGAGGGTTTCGCCGTGGATGTGCAGCACACCGGGACCGACGGGCTGTGGGCGGCTACCGAGAATCCGTACGACGTGATCGTGCTGGACATCATGCTGCCCGGCCTCAACGGTTACGAGGTGTGCCGGCGGCTGCGGTCGCGGGGTGTGTGGACGCCGGTGTTGATGCTGACCGCGAAGGACGGCGAGTACGACCAGGCGGATGCCTTCGACCTCGGGGCCGACGACTACCTGGTCAAGCCGTTCTCGTTCGTGGTGCTGGTGGCCCGGCTGCGGGCTCTGGTGCGCCGGGGCGCGCCCGCCCGGCCAGTCGTGCTGACCGCCGGGGATCTGACCGTGGACCCGGCCCGGCGGCAGGTCAGTCGGGCGGGCCAGGCCGTTCGGGTCACCGCGCGGGAGTTCGCGCTGCTGGAGTTCCTGATGCGGCACCGTGGTGACGTGGTGTCCAAACGGCAGATCATCGACAACGTCTGGGACGCCCACTTCGACGGCGACCCGAACATCGTCGAGGTGTACGTCAGCTACCTGCGTCGCAAGATCGACCAGCCGTTCGGTCGCCGGGCCATCCAGACCGAGCGGGGCATGGGCTACCGCCTGGCAGCCGACGGCGGCTGAGCATGGCCATCGGGTGGATCCGCCGGCACCTGGGGGTACGGCTGCGCTCGGCGCTGGCCGCCGCCGCTGTCGTGGCGGCGGCCTTCACCGTCGGCGCGGCGGCGTTCGTCTATCTCGCCCGCGCGGATCTCGCCGGCAACGTGGATGCCGCCGCGCGGCAGCGGGCGGCCGAGGTGGTCGCGGCGGTGGCCGCCGGCAATCAGGACGCACTCGCCGAGACGCTGAAGCCCAGTCCGGGGGAGCAGACGTTGGTGCAGGTCCTCGGCCCGTCGGGGCGGGTCGAGGCGGCCTCGGCGGCGCTCGGCGACGCCGCGCCGCTGTCCCCGCTGCGGCCCCGGCCCGGTCAACTTCTCCGCGAGCAGCGGCTGCTGCCGTTCGCCGACGAGGACCCCTTCCGGATCGCAGCCGTTGGGGTGGCCACCGGATCCGGGACCCGGACGGTGCTGGTCGCGCAGTCGCTGCGGCCGGTCAACGAGAGCACCGAGGCGGTCGCGGCGATCCTGGCCGCCGGGCTGGCGCCCATGCTGCTGGTGGTCGGCGCGGCGGTGTTCTGGTTCGTCGGACGTTCCCTGCGCCCGGTCGAGGCGATCCGCCGCCGGGTCGCCGGCATCACCGCCCGGGACCTGCACGCCCGGGTGCCCGTGCCGGCCGCCCGAGATGAGGTCGCGGCGCTCGCCGACACCATGAACCTGATGCTCGAGCGCCTGGAAGCCGCCGCGGCGAGCCAGCGCCGCTTCGTCGCCGACGCCAGCCACGAACTGCGCAGCCCCCTGGCCACCCTGCGCGCCGGCCTCGACCGCCTGGCGCTGGCACCCGTACCGCAGGGGCACGGCGAGCTGGTCGAGCTGCTGCGCCGCGAGACCAGCCGGCTCGCCGATCTCGTCGCGGACCTGCTGCTGCTCGCGCGCATCGACGAGCGCGGCGCCACCGGGCGCCGCGACGACGTCGACCTCGACGATCTCGCCTACACCGAGCGGGACCGGCTCGCCGGGCAGCACCCGGACCTCACCGTCCGGGCCGACCTGACCCCGGTACGGGTGACGGGAGACGCCCACGACCTGGGCCGGGCGCTGCGGAATCTGGCCGACAACGCCGCCCGCCACGCCCGTACCCGGGTGACCCTGCGCGTGTCGGTGTGCGAGGGCTGGGGGTGCGTCGAGGTCACCGACGACGGACCCGGCGTCCCCGACGCCGACCGGGAGCGCATCTTCGACCGGTTCGTCCGTCTGGATGACAGCCGGACCCGGCCGGAGGGCGGCACCGGCCTGGGCCTCGCCATCACCCGTCAGGTCGTCGCGGCGCACGGCGGAGATGTGCAGGTGCTGCCCGGACCGGGCATGACCGTCCGGATCCGGCTGCCCCGGCACGTCGATTCCGAAGATCACTGAACCCCGCCCTCGGCGAATTCAGGCTCCTCTCAGGTGGCCGGCGGCACCCTGGACGAGAGGCGCCTGTCCGGGCCGGAGCCACCAACGGGGGAACCATGAACTATCACCTCTTCCAACTCGTCAACGCCGCAGCCGGCCGCAGCGACCCCGTCGACGACGTCTTCGAATGGTCGGCGAGGTGGCTGATCTACGTCCTCGCCGCCACCGCCGCCGTACCCGTGCTGACTCACCTGCGGCACGGGCGCACCGCCCTGGTGCGCGTTGTCGTCTCCCTCGGGCTGGCCTTCGCCGTCGGGCAGGCCGTCGCCGCGCTCAGCACCGAGGTACGGCCCTTTCAGACCCACCCCGTGCACCAGTTGATCCCGCACGCCGCCGGAGCGTCGCTGCCCAGCGACCACGCCACCGCGGCGTTCGCGGTGGCGTTCGCCGTCGGGGCGTTTCTGTCCCGCCGATGGGGGGTAGCGCTGAGTCTGATCGCCACCATCGTCGGCTTCGCCCGAGTCTGGACCGGCGTGCACTACCCCGGTGACATCCTCGTCGGCGCGCTCATCGCCGCCGCAGCTGTCACCACCATCGGCGTCGTCGGCCGCGCCTACGACCGCCGTGCTAGCCGCCGCCTCGACACCACCGCCTGAGCACCGCCCCCGCCCCTCGTTCCGGAGGTCCCCGCCATGTCCACGCCTCAAGCGCTGCTCGCCGTGGGCCCCAGCTTCATCGACCCGGAATGGCTGATCTCCACCTTCGGGCTGATCGGGATCCTCGCGATCATCTTCGCCGAATCCGGCGTGCTGATCGGGTTGTTCCTGCCCGGCGACTCGCTGCTGTTCACCGCCGGGCTGCTTGTCGCCGACGGCCGCTACCTGCACCAGCCGCTCTGGCTGCTCTGCCTGCTCGTCGCCGTCGCCGCCATCGCCGGCGACCAGGTCGGCTACCTGTTCGGCAAGCGCGTCGGCCCGAGCCTATTCCGTCGCCCCAACTCCCGGCTGTTCAAGCAGGAGAACGTGCACCGGGCCAACGCCTTCTTCGCCCGCTACGGCGCCCGCTCGATCGTGCTGGCCCGTTTCGTGCCGATCGTGCGGACCTTCACCCCGGTCATCGCCGGCGTCAGCCGCATGCACTACCGCACCTTCGTCACCTACAACATCCTCGGCGGCGTCCTGTGGGGAACCGGCGTCACCGTGCTCGGCTACTTCCTCGGGCAGATCAGCTTCGTCAAGTCGAACATCGAGTTCATCCTGATCGCCATCGTGCTCGTCTCCGTCGTGCCGATCGGCATCCAGCTCCTGCGCTCCCGCCACCGCTCGGCAACCCCGGCCACCGAGGAGACGGTGGCCGGAAACGCCTCCCGCGCTGACTGAACGACCCGTCGGCGCTGAAACGACACTGACCGGATGACCTCGACGATGCTGGTGCTCGGGCCGAAACTCGCCGTCGCGCTGGCGCTGCTGACCGCCGCCGCGGCCGCCATCGCCACCGTCGGACGGCTCGGGCACGGCCGGCAGATCGCCGTGGCCGCGGTCCGCGCCGCGCTGCAACTGGCCGCCGTGTCACTGGTGATCACCGCGATCGTCGGCTCGCTGTGGGCCACCGGGGCGTTCGTCCTGCTCATGTGCGTGGTCGCCGCCGGCACCTCCGGCCGGCGGATCACCGGTGGGCCGTACGGCTGGTGGGCGGGAGTCCCGATCGCCACCGCCAGCCTGACCGTCGTCGCCGCGCTGCTCCTTGCGGGCCTGGTGCCGCTGCGCGGCATCGCGGTCATCCCGATCGCCGGCATCCTGACCGGCGGTGCGATGACCGCCACCAGCCTCGCCGGGCGGCGCTTCAACGACGATCTGCGCGCCCGGCGCGGCGAGGTCGAAGCCGCCCTCGCGCTGGGCATGCTGCCCCGCGACGCTCGGCTGCTCGTCTGCCGCCCCGCCGCGAGCCAGGCACTTGTGCCCGCTCTCGACCAGACCCGCACCGTCGGCCTGGTCACCCTCCCCGGTGCCTTCGTCGGCGTCCTCCTCGGCGGCGCCAGCCCGCTCACCGCGGGAATCACCCAACTGTTCGTCCTGGTCGGCCTCCTCGCCGTCGAAGCCGCCGCCACAGTCCTCACCATCGAGGTGATGGCCCGGGGGCGGCTCCGTCCGCGAGGCGGTCAGCTGACGCCGTCGAACTGACTCAGGGTCGCCAGCAGGGTGTCCAACGCGGAGGCGCAGTCACCCCGCACCGGGCTCGGCGCCCGCAGGGCCGTCAGGACCGCATCGATCTGGTCGTCGAGCTGGTGCCACCTCGCCGAATCGCGCGGCTTCAGCCCCGCCTCGGCATCGTCCCAGGCCACCTCGAGATCCTTCGCCCGGCTCTTCCCGCCGGCCAGGTCGTTGTGCGCGACCTTCTCCTTCACGTCGGTGACGATCACCGCGAACTTGCCCAGGTTGCCCAGCTTCGTGGTCGGATGAGCCTGCCGCGGGAGGGCCGCGGGGGCGCCGGGCTCGGCTCCGGCCTGTGCGGTCGTCACGGGCGCAGGCTCGGCGGTCGGCGTCGTGTCCGCAGCCGGGCGCAGCACCCACCCGGCCATCGCGACAGCTACGACGGCCGCGCCGGCCCACAGGTAGTCCTGCCGGTAGCCGCCGAGCGGCCCCGCGCCCTTGACCGCCACCCCGTGACGACTGACCAGAACCTGTTCGCGGATGACGAGGACCAGAATCGTGCCGAAGAACAGCAGGCTGGTCACGCTCGCGCCCAGTCCCAGACCGCCGAAGTCCTTGTCCTGGGTCAGCAGGTCACCGAGCGAGGCGCCGAGCGGACGGGTGAGCACGTAGGCGATCCAGAACGTCAGCACCTGCCCGGCGCCCAGACGGTAGGCCACCCAGGTCGCGGCGATAAGGCCCCCGAAGATCAGCACCCCGTTGCGGAAACCCAGGCTGAGTGCCTCGGTGGCGAGGTCACCAGCGGCGGTGCCGAGCGCGAACGTGGTGAGGATCGCGCCCCAGTAGAACGCCTCGCGGCGCGGGGTGTCGATGGAGGTGATCGCGAGCGTGCGTTCCTGCCGATACCAGACGGCGAACACGACCGCGAGGACCACCGCGAACACAGCGGTGCTGACATACAGGCTCACGCCCAGCGTGTCGGTGAACAGGTCGGTCAACTGCGTACCGACGATGCTCACCAACACCACGCACAACCAGTAGATCCACGGCGTGTACGCGCGGGTCCGGAACTGGATGACAAGCGCGACCACCAGCGCCGCGATCATGACCGCGTCGGTGACGGCAGGACCCAGGCCGACGTTCACGGCCAGATAATCGGCGAACGTCTCCCCGATCGTCGTCGACAACACCTTGATGACCCAGAACGTCGCAGTGATCGCCGGGACTTTCGTCAACCACCCGCGCGTACCTACCAGCCGGTCAGTGGCAACAGACACAACTCTTCCCATCGTCGAGGACACTGACGCGAGCATGAAACGCCGACCCTGAGATCTCGCTGAAGAGCTCTCCCGCTCCTCGACATCAGCAACCCACTCCGCATGCGGCCCTCGCCGCTTGATCATCAACACCAAGGCGCACAAGATCGTGGACTGCCTCGGCGTCCCCGGCCCGACGCCCCGGACGTCCGCGGCGGTGGCTCCGGTTGTCCCGTCGGGACCCGCAACCAGACATCGAGCCGTGTCGTTTGCGGGATGGACCCGGAGGGTCGGGTGACTGTCTGGGTGTGTGCTGCCGATGTCATGGCCAGCTTGGAGTAGGACGCCCCGGCCCTCGCTGATGACCGCTGTATCAGCACTGGATGGAGACTTGCGACCGATCGCCCTTTCTGAAGTTGTGACTACTGAACCGCGGCGGGTCCACGCCCCTTGATCGAACAACCGAAGAGGGTGATGCCCGGTGGGCAGCCTGTGGGCCGGCGTTGACGTCGGCAAGACCCACCACCACGTGTGCGTCGTCGACGACGACGGCACCGTCGTTCTGTCCGAGAAGATCCCCAACGACCAGCAGGCCATCTCCGGCATCGCCGGGCGGCTCGGTAAGCGTCGTAAGGCGATCCGCTGGGCCGTCGACCTGCGCGGCGGCCCCGCCTCGCTGCTGCTGGCGGTGCTGTTCGATCGGGGTGCGGACGTGCGCTACGTCAGCGGCACGGTCACCTCGCGGATGGCCGAGGCCTTCCACGGCGAACGCAAGACCGACGCTCACGACGCGTACGTCATCGCCCAGACCCTGCGCATGCGCGCCGATTTGCCGACCCTCACCCTCGCGGACGGGGTGCAGCAGCAGTTGAAGCTGCTCGTCTCCCGCCGCTTGGACCTGGTCGCCGACCGGGTCCGTATCGCCGCCCGCATCCAGGACCTCCTGGCCATGATCAGCCCCGCCCTGGAGAAGACACTCAACCTGCGCAGCAAGGGTGCGCTTCGGCTCCTCGCGCAGTGGCAGACTCCCGCCGGGCTGCGCCGCGCCGGTGAAGCCCGCATCCTGGCCTACCTGCGCCAGCACGGCGTCCGGGCCGCCAAGGCGCTCACCGCCAAGGCCCTCACCGCCAAGGCCCTCACCGCCGCGCGGACGCAGACCGTCGCCGTCGCGGGGGAGACCACCGCGGCCGCGATCGTGGCGCAGATGGCCGCCGATCTGGAAGCGGTCAACGACCGGATCACCGCCATCGAGGAAACCCTCGCCGCGATGGTCGCCGAGCACGAGCTGGGAGAGATCGTCACCAGCCTGCCCGGCATCGGCACCACCCTCGCCGCTGAATTCCTCGCCCACGCCGGCACGCTCAGCACCTACTCGAGCCCCGCAGCGCTCGCCGCTCACGCGGGGCTCGCGCCGATCTCCCGCGACTCCGGCCGCCGACAGGGCCACCAGGTTCGACCCCACCGCTACCACCGCGGCCTACGCCGGGTGTTCAGCATGTCCAGTTTCAGCGCTCTGACCCATTGTCCACGGTCACGCGCCTACTACGACAAGAAGAGAGCCGAGGGAAAGACCCACCGCCAAGCCACTGCCGCCCTGTCCAGACAACGCCTCAACGTCCTCTGGGCCTGCATCCGCGACAAGGCCCCCTACCAGCCCAAACAACCAAGATCAGCAGAGGCGGCGCTGTGCGAACTCGCGTAGAGACTCCGCCTGCGGAAGCCCAGCGAAGTGCGTAAGTGCTGTTCAGTGCCGCTTTCCCATCGACCGCCGTAGCGGTCTCTTGCGACCCGCTGTGCCCGGCCCGGCGTCGGGCCACGCCTCACTCTGGACCGTGCTTATTGCCAAAGTTTGGCAACTACGCAATGCTGGCAGCAGTGGGCGGGTGCTCCGGCAACGCGATGATCTGAACCACCGCCGGGGTTCCCGCCCAGCTCATGGTGCCGACGATGGTGTGAGGAGCTTGCTGGTGGCCGTCTACTCTCTGCCCGACATGCCCTACGACTACGGCGCGCTGGAGCCGGCGATGTCCGGCGAGATCCTGGAGCTGCACCACAGCAAGCACCACGCGGCGTACGTCAAGGGCAGCAACGACACCCTGGAGCAGCTCGCCGAGGCTCGCGACAAGGGTGACTTCGCGGCGCTGGTCGGGTTGGAGAAGACCCTCGCGTTCAACCTGTCCGGGCACGTGCTGCACTCGATCTTCTGGAACAACCTGTCCCCGGACGGCGGCGACCGTCCCGACGGGGAACTGGCCGCGGCGATCGAGGAGCACTTCGGTTCCTTCGACGGCTTCGCCGGGCAGCTCTCGGCGGCGACGAAGGGCGTGCAGGGCTCCGGCTGGGGTGTCCTGGCGTGGGAGCCGCTGGGGCAACGGTTGATCGTGGAGCAGGTCTACGACCACCACGGCAACGTCGGGCAGGGCTCCACGCCGCTGCTGGTGTTCGACGCGTGGGAGCACGCCTACTACCTGCAGTACCGCAACGTGCGCCCGGACTACGTCGACCGGCTGTGGCACCTCGTCGACTGGTCGGACGTGACCGCCCGCTTCGACGCCGCCCGCGCCGGCGCGCCGAAGCTCTGACCGGCGTGACCGGCCCGGTCCCGGTCGCCGCCGACCTCGTGCAACGCGCCGCCGGGGTCATCGCCGCCCGCCACCGCGGTGACCTCGCCGGCGCGGAGGCGCTGCTGGCCTCGTTCGACACCGAGCAGGCCCGCACACTCGGCTTCTACCTGCTCGCCGACCTCGCCCTCGGCCTGGTCCGCGCGCAGACCGGCCAGTCCCTGGACGACCTGGTCCGGGAACTCACCCTGTTGGTGGCCGCCACACCGCCGCCCCCGCCCGGCTGAGCGACGAACGTCCGGCACCACTGACCTGCCCTCACCAGCGGGAGTTCAGTCGCCAGGATCACGCTGTTGCCACAACCTTGCAACAAGAGATTGTGGCGGGCTAGCGTCCCCCGTATCGAGCATTCTCGCGGAAGAAGATCGACGTGACAGACACCCGCACGGCTGTGGACGTCTCCCGCTTCTCTCGTTTCCGGCACAGCCTGACCGTCCGCGACTGGCGGTCCCTGGCCGGCATGACGGCCTTCATCGTGGTCCTGCACGTCGTCGGGTTCGTCACCCTGCTCGGCTTCGTCGCCCCGAAACACTTCCACCTGGGCGGCGACCACCCGGTGTTCACCGTGGGCGTCGGTGTCCTCGCCTACACCTTCGGCCTGCGGCATGCCTTCGACGCCGACCACATCGCGGCGGTCGACAACACGACCCGCAAGCTCATGCAGGACAACACGATCAACGGCACCGACCGCAAACCGCTGTCGGTCGGGTTCTGGTTCTCCCTCGGCCACTCCACGATCGTGTTCTGCCTGGCGTTCCTGCTCTCCGTCGGCGTCAAGGCCCTGGCCGGTCAGGTCGAGAACGACAGTTCCGAGCTGCACTCGGTCACCGGCGTCATCGGCGCCAGCGTGTCCGGTGTCTTCCTGTGGATCCTCGGCATCCTCAACCTGGTCGTCCTGATCGGCGTCATCAAGGTCTTCCGCGACCTCAGACAGGGCATCTACGACGAGGAAGCCCTGGAAGAGCAGCTGAACAAGCGCGGCTTCATGAACCGCTTCCTGGGCGGCCTGACCAAGTCCGTCCGCAAGCCGTGGCACATCTACCCGATCGGGGTGCTCTTCGGCCTCGGCTTCGACACCGCGACGGAGGTCGGCCTGCTCGTCCTGGCGGGCGGGGCGGCGGCGTTCAACCTGCCGTTCTACTCGATCCTGGTGCTGCCGATCCTGTTCGCGGCCGGCATGTGCCTGATGGACACCATCGACGGTGTCTTCATGAACGCCGCCTACGGCTGGGCCTTCGCCAAGCCGGTCCGCAAGGTCTTCTACAACATCACCATCACCAGCATCTCCGTCGCCGTCGCCCTGATCATCGGCACCATCGAGCTGATCGGCGTCCTCGCCGACCAAGCCCACATCACCTCCGGCCCGCTGGCGGCGATCGCCGACATCCCCCTCGACTACGCCGGCTACGGCATCGTGGGCCTGTTCGTCGTTGCCTGGCTCGTCGCCATCGCGGTCTGGCGGCTCGGCCGGGTCGAGGAACGCTGGTCGGCCAACCTGGCTCCCGCGGTCACCGAATGATCCTGTTCCAGCCCCGCGCCGCCACCAACCCCCGGCTGAGCCTCGCCGACCTCATCGCCGAACCGCCCGGTGCCACCGACGCACCGGTGAATAGGCAACCCCCACCGCTGAGCTGGCCGACTTGGGCGATCTCACCCCAGACCTGCTGGCCCGCCGTTCCCATGCGTTCGGCGACGGGCAACTGCAACGCGCCTGCCTGCACGCGCTTTCGTCCACCGGCTTGACTACCTGCTCTGCCACAAGGTCACAGCTAAACGGACGCCGACACGGCGGCATAGCGCCAGAGTCCGGCTCATCATCCACGAGCCGGTCCTGATGACCCGCTGGGCGACGCGGCCTGTGGACCTTCCGGCGCCCCGAAACTCGACCCCCCGGCATCGGACGGTCATCGCAAGTTAGCGTGCCCCTCGTTCGATCGCGGGTCTACTGTGCTTCGCCGCCTCGCACACGCCTGTCCGGTATCCGCCGCTCACCATTTCTCACGACCGGCGAGAACTTTTGCCATGAGAGCAAAAAGATAACTATGTATGGACGGAAGTCGTTGTCGTCGCGACCATGGTCCGATGCGTCGTCTCACCCCCGCACCTGTCCGGCCGCTCGCCGGGCTCTCGGCCCTGCTGCTCGTGGCCGTCCTGCTCCTGGCATCGGCGCGGCCCGCGGCGGCGCACGGAACGCTCGCGATGTCCGTCCCCGCAGCGGGCGCCACGGTGTCGAAGCCGTTGACCGAGGTGCGGCTCTACTTCACCGAGAAGCCCGCCTCCAACGCCCACTTCACCATCACCGCTCCCGGCGGCGGGCGCGTCGACGGCGGCTGGAGCTACGGCGAGCCGCAACCGCTGCCCAAACCGGTCACCGAGTACGTGCTGACCGACGGGCTGTTCCAGCCACGCGAATACAAGACCGGCTTCCCGGCCGTGGTGACCGTCGCGTACCTGCCGGCGACGGGTGAGTACACCGCCAGCTACCTGTCGGTCGCCTCCGACGGCGAACCGGTACGCGGCACGCTGACCTTCCGGTACGCAGGCCCGGTGACGGCGGCTCCGACCGGTTGGCGCCCGCCGACCGACCAGCCCGACCCAGCGTTGCTGGCGGCGGTGGCGCAGCACGAGAGCTCCGGGCACGCGTCGGGTGCGGCGACCTCCTCGGCCCCCGCGCCGGCCGTCGCCGCGTCGTCGCCCGCCGTCACCGCGGCTCCTACCGACGAGGGTGGTGTCGCCCTGATCGGCTGGCTCGGCGCGGGGGTGGCGCTGGTCGCGGTCATCGGCGGTCTCGTGCTGTGGCGACGCCGGCCGAACCGGGCTGGTGAGACGCCTGTGCGTCAGCGGGCAGGGACGAGGCCGCGGCGGCCGGTCGTCAGTCCCGTTGTCGGGGCGCGTACGCCCGCTCACGGTCGCACCGACCGGCGGGTCCGCTTGTCGCCGAAGGGCCGGAACCGGGCTGCGGCCGCGGTGCCCGCGGACGGGCCACCGCAGCAAGCCGCCGCCGCGCTGCCCGGCGTCGGTCCGAGCAACGCCCGGCTCGCGCTACTGGTGGGCGCGCTGGTGGTGAGCATGCTGGCCGGGTTCGGGCTGGGACGCCTCGGCACCGGCGTAGCGACCGCCGGCACCGCACGGCCGGCCGGCGCCACCGCACCGGCCGCGACCGGCACCGCCGAGGCGGCCGGAGATGGACACCAGCATCCGTCCGGCGCGGGCGTGCACACGCACCCCGGTGACGGCGCCGACCGTACGCAGGCGACCGGGACCACGGTCAGCGCCGGCGGATACACCCTGCGGCCCGAGCGGCGCTCCCAGCCCGCCGGCCGGACCGAGAACTACCGCTTCCGCGTCGTAGGAGCCGACGGGCAGCCGGTGACCCGCTTCGCCGTCGTCCACGACAAGCCCCTGCACCTCGTGGTGGTGGGCCGCGACCTCACCGGCTACCAGCACCTGCACCCCAGCATGGCGCCCGACGGCACCTGGAGCGTGCCGCTGACACTTGCCCGTGCCGGCACCTACCGCGTCTACGCGGACTTTTCCCTGCTCGGCCCCAGCGGGGCTGCGACGCCGCTGGTGCTCGGCGTCGACCACCACGTCCCGGGCGCGTACGCCCCGGCCGCCCCGCCCGCGCCGCGGCCGCAGGCCACGGCCGGGCCGTTCACGGTGACCATGGCCGGCACCCCCACAGCCGGTAGCACCGTCCCGATGGCGTTCGCTGTCGGCCGCACAGGCAGCTCCGGTCCGGTGGCGGTGCAGCGCTACCTCGGCGCGTACGGGCACCTGGTCGTCATCCGGGAGGGCGACCTCGGCTACGTGCACGTCCATCCCGAACCGGAACTGGTCAACGGGGCGATCTCGTTCTGGCTCACCGCACCCGGCGCGGGCCGCTACGCGGCGTTCCTCGACTTCGAGGTCGACGGCACGGTGCACACCGCCGAATACACGATCGACGTGACCTGAACCCGCACGCGCACCTGCGTGTACGAAGCGAGGGGGCTGCGGTGACGTCATCGCACCCGTACGGCGGTCGCGCGGGTGCGGCGTGCGCGTTGCGCGCCGCCCCCGTACGGCCCCCGACAGCCGAACCGGTCACCTGGTAGCGGCACCGCCGGTCGCCTGGGCAGCCGCCGTGTCCCGTCGTCGACGAGCGCCGAGTAGCAGGTCGACCACGAGGAAGGCCAGCAGGCTCACCCCCAGCAGCGGCAACGCCCACCCGATCGCGAAGACCAGGGGTACGCCGACCGCGATGCCCCAGGCGGGCAGCCGTTGCCACGCCCCTCGGTCCGGTGGGGCGCCGAGCGGGGCACGACGGTCGTGGCGGGTGGGGCGGCGCTGCCACCACATCCGGTACCCCCACACGGTGACGCAGAGCAGGCCGAGGGCCAAGGCGGCGAGCAGGATCTGGTTGACCGGGCCGAACAGCAGCCCCATGTGCGCCTGGATGCCGAGGCCGCTGACCTGCGCCAACATCGGCCACGACTCGAAGTCGTTGCGGGCGGTGATGGCACCGGTGGCCGGGTCGACGGCGACGGCGTCCTTGCGCACCGGCCAGTAGTTGTCGACCTGCACAACACTCCACGCGGTGCCCGCCTCGGCCGGTGCGGTGATCTCCACCGGCCCGTCGAGACCGGCGCCGCGGGCCAGCGCGAGGACCCGGTCGGTGTCGGCCGGGTCGACCGGCGTCGCGCCGCCACCCTCTCCGCCGCCGCCGTGGTGGCCGGTGTCGGCGACCGGGGTGACCGCCCCGGGCAGCGTGGTCGACAGCTCGGGAGCGTGCGCGTCGAGCGCGTCGAGGGCGGAGCTGAAGTTCCCCCCGGCGTAGCGGGACCAGGTCAGCCCGGTCGCGGACAGGAACAGCAGTCCGACGGCGAGCCACACCCCGGTCGCGGCGTGCCAGCCGCGGGTGCGCCGCACACCCCGCTTCGCGGCCAGGTCCGGGGCGACCAGCCGCCGCGTCCGGTTGGCGCTGGTGCGGTGGCGCCGCCACCAAAGGATGAGCCCGCCGAGGACGAGGACCCACAGCCAGCTCGCGGCCAGCTCCGAGTAGTAGCGCCCGACGACGCCGAGGTGCAGGTTGCGGTGCAGGTCGTCCAGCCAGGTGGTGGCCGGCGTCGACCCGAACCAGGTGGTGAGGGTGCCCTCGACCCGCGCGGTGTACGGGTCGACGTAGACGGTGTGCTGCTTCTCGCCGAGCGTCGGCACGTCGAACACCACCCGGGTCGTGGCGTCCCCCTCGCCCGGGGCGACGCTGGCCACCGTGCCATCCGGGTGCGCGGCCCGCGCCGCGCCGATCTGCTCGGCCAGGGGCCGCGCCTGGTCACCCACGCGGTCGACGGTGAGCTGGTCGCCGTAGAGGGCTCGGTCCAGCTGTGGGGTGACCGTGTAAGCCAGCCCGGTCAGGGCGGCGACCAGCAGGAACGGCGCCACCAGGATCCCGGCGTAGAAGTGCAGCCGCAGCAGCAGCCCACCCCATCCTGAAGGTCGGGCCTGGGGTGGTGGGGTGTCAGCGGGAACCGTCATGCGTCCATCCGATCTCGCGCGGGCAAGGGCGTCGGCTGTCCTAGTCGGCGCGCAACGCGCCCTGGTTCCCGCACCCGCCGACCGCGGCGGAAGGTTCCACCCTTCGGTGGAGTCGGGGAACTTTTCCTGTCTCGCCGCCGACCACCTTCCCGGTGCCGGAGGACCGGCCCGCAGAACCGGACGCAAAGGATGCGCTGATCATGAACCGGACTGTGCTCGCCCGGGCGGCGACCATCGCCGCGGGCGCCGCCGCGCTCACCCTCGGGCTGGCCGGCCCGGCCGCGGCCCACGTGACCGTCAACCCGTCCACCGCCGTGCAAGGCGGGTGGACGAAGGTGTCGTTCCGGGTGCCGAACGAAACCGACACCGCCGACACCACCAAGGTCGAGGTCAACCTACCGACGGCGACGCCGATCGCGTCGGTGTCCCTCAAACCCCTCACCGGCTGGACGGCGGCCACCGAGACCACCAAGCTGGCCACGCCGATCAAGACCGACGACGGGGAGATCACCGAAGCCGTCACAAAGATCACCTGGACCGCAGGGCCCGGCGCGGCGATCAAGCCGCACCAGTTCCAGGAATTCGACGTCTCCCTCGGCCCGCTGCCGAAGACCGGCCAGGTCGTCTTCAAGGCCCTGCAGACCTACTCCAACGGCGACATCGTGCGCTGGATCGACGAGCCCGCCGCCGGTCAAGAGCCCGAGCACCCCGCCCCCGTGCTCACGCTCACCGCCGGCAAGGACGACAAGGCGTCCGCCCAGCCCGTCGCCGCGGCAGCCCAGACCAGCGAGGACACCGGCCCCGACGGCAGCAACGGCACCGCCTACGGCATCGCCGGCATCCTCCTCGGCCTCGCCGGCCTGGTCGCCGGACTCCTCGCCTACCGCCGCGCGAACCACTCGAACTGACCGGACGCCATCCACACCTCCATCGGTTCGCGGTTCGGGTTTCGCCTCGGCGAGGATCCCCCGAGGTCCTCGCCGAGGCGACACCGTCCGCGGCGGAGGTGCGCGCCTCTCCGCGGTGCGGGGGACCCCGCTTCGGCGTCGCCGGGGGTCAGGAGCCTTCGCCGACGGTGAGGCTGCCGCCGACGCCGGCCTGGTAAGCCGATCCCCGCCGCTCGACGAGGTTCGACAGCTCCTGCACGTCGCGCAGCCCCTTCGAACGCGAACAGGTTCACGCGGTGGTCAGGCCGCGGTGCGCCCCCGGTGCCGTGCGGTGCCGGGGTGCGGTGATGGTAGCAGTCGCAGGCCCGGGGTAGGTGCCTCGTCCTCGGCGGGGATCCGCCAGCGGGGCACGTCCGGCCGTACCCGCGAGGAGGGGCCGCCGGGGCGCAGGCCCGGCCGGGACATCGCGACCACGATCGCGTACCCGGCGAGGAGGAAGGCGTGGCTGACCAGCCGGGAGGTGTCGACCCGCCCGGTCGCCAGGTCGTTGACCGACAGCAGCACCAGCGTGGCGACGAACGCGCTCAACATCGGCACCAGCCCCGTAGGCGGCGTCCGGCGGGCCGCCACGAACAAAAACCCCGCGCCGACGGCCACGTTCCACGCCGCCGCCTCGTGCCACAGATGCCCCGACGCCAGCGGACCCGCCGCGTGCACGTGCGGGCCGGCGGCACTCCGACCCACCTGGACCAGACCCAACACCACCTGAACCGCGCCGATCAGCCCGAGCGCCACCCGCAGCGAGCTCGCTACCCGCTCCCGCCAGCGACGCGCGGGGGGCGCGGGTAGCGCGCCGAGGACCAGGTCAGTGAGGTCGGGACCGGCGACGTGCACCGACATCCTCGCCCGCCGCGTCACCGCCGCTGCCTGGTCCAGCCACACCCGGCAGCCGTCACAGCCGGCCAGGTGCTCCTCGGCCCCAGCGCGCTCGTCGGGCGACTCCTGCCCGTCCAGGTGCGCCGACAGCACCTCACGCCACTGCTCACACCCCATACACCGGTAGTCGGCCCGCAGGCGGCGCCAGTTCCCACGAGTTCAGGTATCGGCGCAGGTCAAGCGATCAGCTCAGCCGGCTGTCGTACCGCGTGTGCTCGCACCCCGCGGGTCACCCATCGCCGCGACGAGATCCTCGCGGGCCCGCGCCACCCGCGACCGGATGGTGCCCACCGGGCAACCACACACCTCGGCGGCCTCGACGTACGACAGGCCCAGCACCTGCGTGGCGACGAACGCCTCCCGCCGCTCCGCCGGCAACGCCGCGATCAGCCGCTCCACCACGACCTGCCGGTCGAAGCCGGCCCGCGCCGGGTCCGCCACGTCGTACCCATCCGCCATCGGCACCGTACGCGGCCGGGACATCGCCGTGCGGACATGATCCACCGCCACCCGGCGGGCGATCGACAACAGCCACGTCCGCGCCGAGGACCGCCCCGCGAACGACGGCAACGACCGCACCGCCCGCAAGAATGTCTCCTGCGCCAGGTCCTCCGCCTCACCTGGGGAGATCAACGCGGCCAGGAACCGGCGCACCTGATCCTGGGTGGCGGCCACGAACCGAGCGGCAGCAGCCCGATCACCCCGCCCGGCCGCCAGCGCCCAAGCGGTGATCTCCGCGTCGTCCGCCATCGAGTACCTCCGGTCGCGCTCTGCCCGCTCGGCCGAGCCGAACAGCAGCACGACGCTGCGTAGTAGTGACTGCGGGGAAGCGTACCGTAGGCGACTGTGCCGGCGGTCTTCTGATCAGTACGCGACCACGCCCGCTGTGGATCAACGTGGCAGCCTGCCCGCGGCAGCACATGGGCATGGCGGCATGGTTCAACGACGGCGGTGAACCTGATGATCGCCGCGGAGATCCTCGCCTGCGGTAGCCGTCCCACGGCGGTGCCATGCGCCCGATGCCACGAGGCGTAACGTCACGCCGTACTTTTTCAGCCCACCACCCCCGCCCCATCGGGCACGTGCACCAGCCCAAGACGAAGGGAGCGCCCGTAGTGGGCTCCGCGGTGTCCCGACCGGTCCGCCGTCCCGGCACCAGCGCAACCCCCACCCCCGCCGGTCCCGGATGAACGCCGACACACTCGGCACGCTCGCGGCGGCGTCAGCGGCGGCATTCGCGCTGGCCTGGCTCTCCGCCGTGGCCGGATTCGGCGGCGGGGTCCTGCTACTGCCCGTGTTCACCGCCCTGTTCGGGCTCCGGATGGCGGTGCCGATGCTGACCCTCACTCAGTTGTCCAGCAACGGCGCCCGGGTGTGGTTCAACCGGCGGGACCTGAACTGGCCGCTCGTCGGCTGGTTCACACTCGGTGCGGCCCCATGCGCCGTCGTCGGAGGTCTCCTGCTCGCCCACGCCCCACTGGAACCACTCAAGCGGATCCTCGGCGTCTTCCTCATCGCCGTGGTCCTGTGGCGTCGACTCAACCCTTACCCCCGGCGCCCCGCCGACCGCACCTTCGCCGCGGTGGGGGCGGCATCCGGGCTGGGATCGGCACTCCTCGGATCCGTCGGGCCGCTGACCGCGCCGTTCTTCCTCGCCTACGGACTGACCCGCGCCGCATACATCGGCACGGAAGCCGCCAGCGCCCTGATCATGCACACCTCCAAGATCGCCGCGTACGGCGCCGGAAGTCTGCTCACCCGCACCGTACTGCTCTACGGCGTCGCATTGACCCCGGCGACCCTGCTCGGCGCGTGGGCCGGCAAGAAGGTCGTCGGACGCGTCACCGACCGAGTCTTCGTCATCCTGGTCGAGATCGGCCTCGTCGCCGCCGGCGTGCTGTTCCTGCTCGGCTTCTGAACGACCACACAGCCGTCATTGATCTACCGACAACCGGCGGCCGACGTGACACGTCATCAGTGCCGCGGGCGACGGCGTGGCCGAGCCAACACCTCGTTCCTGCTGACCGCAACACCCTCGCCGGGTCGAGCGCGACGATCTTCCAGAGGCAGCAAAGCGTGATTCCGGCGGTCCTCGCACATCGGGTCCGAGGTGCCGGCTGGCGACGGCGGGAAGCTGGGGTCGCCGTGCCCGCGGGGCCGGGAGTGGGGATGGCTGTGTGTGTTCCGCCGTAATCGTGGCTGAACTTCGAGGTGCCGCCCGCTCCTGCCCCGCGGGCACATTGGTTGAACGGGCGCGGCCCTGGTGGCCGTAGACCCCGATGCCCGGGAGCGGTGGGTATGGCTGCGTGTGTTTCGTCGAGATCGCTTGGCTCACGGTAGGAGATGCCACCCGCCGCTTCGTCGCCTGCGAGATTCGGTAGACCGCTGATGGAGACCCGCGACCTGCGTTCGCATCCGTAGAAGGTGCCGGCAAACCCGAACCCACAGACGAGGCACGTTCGGAGCAAACCGACCGATGAAGGAGAGCACGACGATGGCGAAGCTGTGGATCGGCGTGGACATCGGCAAGACCCACCACCACGTGGCCGCCGTCGACGGCGACGGCCGGCTCGTCTACTCCCGCCGGGTAGCCAACGACGAGACCGCCCTGCTGACGGTCATGGCGGAGGTGTCGACGCATGGCCGTGTGGTCTGCTGGGCGGTCGACGTCACCACTGGCCTGTCGGCGCTGCTGCTGACCCTGCTGTGGCGGCGCCAGGTCCAGGTCCGCTACGTCTCCGGCACCGTCGCGTTCCACATGGCCGCCGCGTTCGCCGGCGAGAACAAGACCGACGCCCGCGACGCGGTCGTCATCGCCCAGACCATCCGCATGCGCCCCGACATCCCGATCCTGGAACCCTCCGACCGGCTCCTCGCCGAGCTGACAGTGCTGACCGGCTACCGTGCCGACCTCGTCGGCCAGCGTGTCGCGACCCTGTTCCGGTTGCAGGAGCTGCTCACCGGGATCAGCCCTGCCCTGGAGCGGGCCGTGGACCTGAACATGAAGGCCCCGATGATGATCCTCGCGTGCTGGCAGACCCCGGCCGCGATCCGGCACGCCGGGGTCGACCGGATCACCGCCCTGCTCCGGCGTGGGCACGTCAAGAACGCCGCCCAGGTCGCCGAGGCGATGGTCGCCGCCGCCCGGCAGCAGACCGTCACCCTGCCCGGCCAACGCGCCGCCGCCGTGGTCGTCGGGCAGATGGCCACCGAGATCCTCGCCATCGAACAACGCATCGCCGCCGTCGACGACCTCATCGCCGACCAACTCGACCAGCACCCCCTCGCGCCGATCATCGGAAGTCTGCCGGGCATGGGAAACCTGCTCACCGCCGAACTGCTCGTGCACACCGCCGGCATGACCGAATACGACAGCCCCGCCAAACTCGCCGCCCACGCTGGCCTGGCACCCGTCTCCCGTGATTCCGGCACAGTTTCCGGCAACCATCGGCAGCCCCGCCGCTTCCACCGGCGACTGCGGCACATCATGTGGATGGCCGCATTCACCGCTGCCCGCGAATGCCCCACCTCCCGTGCCTACTACGAGAGGAAACGTGCGGAAGGAAAGAACCACCGTCAAGCGATACTCGCCCTCGCCCGACGGCGCGTCGACGTCCTCTGGGCGCTTGTCCGTGACCGCAAGACCTTTATCCGACCGGCACCAGCGATCCACGCCGCAGCCTGAACCAGACCGCTCCCGGCCGACGCAACCCCCTCGCGCCGGCCGCTGCACCCTGCCCGCCAAGATCAACCGGAGTCACATGGAGACTCCTAACCCGAGGCTCCGCTTGTGGCCGCAGGCTGATGACCTGCGGCTTTTCGTTTTCTGCCTGCGTATGCCGGTCGCAGCGGGGCCTTGCTGTGATCGCTTGCTAAAGATCAGCCAGGCGTCGTTCGTCATGGTTTAAACGTGAGGCGGAGGCCCACGGTGGACAGTGCCTCGTTGCCTCTGACCATGCGATGGACCCCTGACTCGAGCATTCTGATCCGTAGGCGGAAGGGTAGCCGACCTCTTCCACTGGTCCGTGGGCTGCACTCGACAGGTCCGGCTTGGTGGCAGGTCGTGACGACGGCGTTGTGCTGGAACAGTTGCAATCGTGCTCGTCCGGTGTCGAACATCGGAGCACCAACGGAGCACCAACGCATCGGTCCGGCAGGTCCGACCCTGGTCAGTGATCTATTCGCGCGGGCCGGATCAGGTTGCGGCGGCTGGTGTCCGCTCGGCCCGGATGAGGGCGGCAAGGCGGTTACCGGCCTCGGTGGGGTCGGGCGTGCGGTGGCTCACCAGTATCGACTTGAGTGGTCTCGCCACCGCGCGGCGTGGATGGTGTTACTCGGCCGTCCTGAGATGGTGCGGCATGTGCGCTCGGCTGCGGCGTGGCAGCGTGGGCAGGGCTGATCTGCCCACGTCCAGATTGGCAGTGCCGCGGTGGGGTCGGCCTGCTGCCGGTGGTGAGCCAGGTGGCGAGCCAGGATGGCGCGTTGCTCGTCCAGGTCGTGAGAGGAGTCCTCGTACTCAAGCCAGGTGGACGGGACGGCTGGATCGGCGGTCTTCCCGCGGCTTGCCGGGCAGTAGGTGCATACAGCGAAGTAAAGCCGCCCTGATGAGCAGCCAATATGGGGTCCAGCCGCATGGGGGCGGGACGTCCCGGTGTGGTCGACGTCAAGGACGGGATAGTCCGGCAGCGGGTCGGATTCGATACGAGCCACCGGGCCGGCGATCGCGTCGGCAATACGTTCTAACGCTTCGGCGATTTGTCTGAGGTAATTCTCATCCTTGCCGGCACTCGGTCCCTGACCGGTCGAGTGGGTACCGGCCCGTGGCGGATAGGTCACCTGACGAGCGTAGGGCAGCGCTGACATTCAGGCTCGTTGCCACGGACGCCGTACCCGCCAACTCGCAGGCGTTGCGGTGTTCCGGGCAGGCGGTGCCGGATTCTGCCGACTTCTTGTAAAGCACTGCGCGCTAAAATCCGGCGTCGACCGATCTGAGCTGATCGTTGGAGCGGGGGTTCCGGATGGTGGAAGATGACGGATCGCAGCTGAGCCGAGAGGGTCGCCCCGTGGCCTGGGATGGTTACTGCGGCGAGCCGGTCGCCTGGCTGTCGGTCGGCGAGCCCGTCGCCGGCACCCTGTACGGCGGCTCAGGCCCGATCGCCTACACCCATCTCCTGACCGTCGCGGAGGCCATCGGGGTGTACGGGCCGATCAGCGAGTGGGTCGTCGGTCCGCAGGGAGGATTCCGCCGGGTGTGTTTCGGAGAGACGGTATTCATCAGCGCCCAACTCGGCCGCGGCTTCGACGTCCGCACGCTGCCTGAGGGCGTTGTCACAGTCGAGGATCCGGACTTGGACTGGCCGTGCCCGCAGTGCGGTGCCACCCCGGGCGACCGCTGCAGCGGAGCGTCCAAGCACCGGGTCCGTCGCGCCCGCGGTGAGGAGTACCAGCGCCTCCAGAACGAGATGAGCCAGCTCCGGGACACCGTCGCGAATCTCCGCAGGCAGAACGAACGGCTCGACGAACAGGTGCATGCTCTGCGGCGCGAGCAACGCAAACGAGTACCGATCTGTAGTAGGCCTACCCGAGCCGGGCGACCGTGCCAGGCCGACGCGATCACCTATCCGACGCCTATCGAGTCGTGCCGTATCCACCTCACGCCCGAGGAGAAGACCATGATCGCCGCCGCCGAGGCTCAGCGGCGGACCGAGTTCACGGCACGCCCCCAGGGGACTGAGCCCGAGCTGCAGGCTTAACCTGGTCAAACGTGCCGCACCTGGGTGAAAGCGGACCGGTTCGCCTCGTCGTCTCGTGACGGGTTTCTTCAAAGATGCCCAGGGAACGACCTGCCATCACCGGTGCCTCGGCCTCGGGCCGTCGCACACCGCGCACGTGCCCCGCACCGCCGGCACTGGCTTGCTGCCAGCCTTGTCGGCCCAGCGCCGGATCGGGGATGCCGCCGGGCATTTAGTTCGTACCCCGCAACGAGCTTGTCAGGTGTCGTGCGGGTGCACCGAGCAGGAGAGACTGCGGCGGACGGCTGTCTACCAGTGGCGACGCCGGTAGACCTGGACTTCACGTACGGGCATCTCGGACCAGTGCAGTGGGCGATCAACGACGGGGCGGGCGAGGTAGGGGGTGATCCGGTCCCGTTCGTGTTCCTCCGCGAACTGTTCGGCTTGCGTGGTTTCGCCGGCGAGGTCGAGCGCTTTGATGAGCTCCACGACGAGTAGGTCGAGGCGGTGGTTCTCGGCTTCAGCGGCCGTAAGGCGTTCGTGGGCGGCGACGGCGCGGTGTCCGCACCATTGCCGCAGCAGCTCGTGTACGGGTCGAACGTGCCTGCGGTACCACTGGTACTCCCATTCCGGCCTGGACTCTTCGCCCTTGCGGAACGGGTGCGGGCCACCATGCTTGCACTTGTGTCGAGCCTCCACCTCCTCCTCGATCACGTGCTGCAGGATGGTGTGCGAGTGGGCGCGGCAGGCGACCCCCGCGATCACAACCGTGCCAGCGGGCGAAACGATCATGCCCTCGTCGGTGGTGAACCACTGGACCTTCGCGAGAATCTCCTCGACGGTCACCTGAAGGATTTCGGACAGCGCTGCCCGATCCCTGATGATCGTCGCGTTCTCGACCGGACGCCAGTCCACCTCGGCCACCTGCACCGGGATGAGAGCGGAGTAGACGGTAAGAACCGCGCTCCGCTCGACGGAGTCAAGCTCGAAATCTGCGATGCGCTGCCAGCCCGCTTGCTGGGCGTCGTAGGCTTCAACGTCCGCCCACCGGGCCTTCAGCCGGGATGACGGCACGGTCTGCACACGGTGGCCGTCGTCGGGGAACTCCACCTCGACGCTCGCGGTGGTCTTCTTCGGTGTGACGGCCTTGATGCGTACGCGCTCCGAGGATGCCGTGTCTCGAAGCCGGTACGCCCATTCATCGCCAACGACGTACCGCGATACATCGAACGCCACCTGAACCGCCCCTCGGATGCCGACCTGCCACAAGGCAGTGTGACCGGGTGTGCAGAACCACTCTGACATCGACGGATGGCCAACGCCTACCGGGATGATGAGGGCCTATGCCCGGGAGGGACCCGGTCGGTATAACTGACCGATGGTCGACATCGCCGCGCCGCTGAAGCCGCACCAAGTCGAGGTGCTGCGCTGGGTAGAGGCTGGATGCCCCGACCCGGGTATGCCAGGCGATGGCGCGAAACACACCGCGAGGGCGTTGCAGGGCCGCCGCCTGGTCACGGTGTCACGTCGGGACGGCCGGTGGTCCGCGACCTTGACCGAGCGTGGCCGCTACTACCTCGACAACGGCCGGTACCCCGCGGTGACCAGCACGGCGACCAGTGACCTGTTGGAGAGTTCACCCACGCAGGCGACCTCTGGCGGAAAGGTCGGGCAGCCGACGGCGCAACCATCGGTGATCCAGGAAGCGACAGTGCTGATTGAGCGGCTCCAGACCAGCGGCGGCACCGTGGTCGTGTCGGATCCGGACACCGACACCCGCGCGAGCTATCGGCGCGCCATCCACGCTGCCAAGCAGCACAAACTCGTGCCCGACGGCTACGACCTGCGGCACACCGGCCGCAACACCGGTGACCTCGTCGTTCGTCTGTACTCGGCGGCGCAACCCTACGACACCGACTGGAATCGGCTACGCCTCGACCAAAGCGACACTCGCGCCACTGCGGCCGCCGACTACGACGCCCTCGAACAGGACCCCACCACCCTGCGGGTGGCACCGGAATCGATCCCCCGCGTGCTCGCTCTGCTCCGGGCGATCAACGACGCCGGGGTGAACCGAAAATGCCGCGTCGGCATCAATCTCACGACGAAAAACCCGAAACCGTACGTCAAGTTCGGCAGCGCGCGGCGGTCGCTAGAGTTCTTCGAGGAGTACGACCAGGTACCCCACGTGCTCACCGCCGACGAACGCCGAACGAAACGACTCCGCCCCTGGGCACACATTCCGGAGTTCGACAGCGTTGCCACCGGCCGCCTCCGGCTCGAAGTCATCAAGTTCCAGTCCAACCAGCGCCTCACCTGGCGCGACACTCCGACCAGGAGCCTGGAACAACAGGCCAGTCGCATCGTCGCCGACATCATCAACTCCATCGAAGAGCAGAAACAAGTCTCCGCCGCCTTCCACCAGCGTGAGAAGGAACGGCAGGCCGCGGCGAGACTCGCCGAACAGCAGGCAACAGAGGAACGCCGCCGCCGCGACATCGAACGCAAAGCAAGGTGGGAGCGCGCCATCACGAAAGCTCGCGGACTCGCCGTCGAGGAGCGCCGCAGGACGACATTCAAAACCGCGATGGAACAGTGGGAAGAAGCCGCGAACATGCGGGCGTTCTGCGACGCCCTGGAACAAGCTTTAGCTGATCAGGTGGCCGGAGATGGCGAAATCGCCGCCTGGTTGTCCTGGGCACGCGCCCATCCCAACGAGATCGACCCTACTGTCGGTACACCCACGCTCACAACGGTCGCCTTCACCATCGAGCCGAGCCCGGAAGATCTACGCCCACACCTGAACGGATGGAGCCCGCTCCACCCGAAGAAGGAATAGACGGGCCGCCCGCGGTCAGCCGACACTCACCAACCGCGCCAGCCTAACCCCAGGTCCGGCTGCACGCCATGCGGCAGGCGGGCGGCGGCGCGAATGGACTGAGAGTGCAGCGGTTCTAACCCGCCCGCGTAGCTCGATCGGCTCGATCGCGGCGGTGATCCCTTCGCCGACAGCCGACTCGCTCAAGTCAGACACCCACGCGCCGCCGACTGCGATACCCCAGTCGACGACCACTGTCTCAGGGCTGTAGCCGTTACAGGAGCCGGGCGAAGATCCGAGACACCAGCAGCGCGTGACCGGGATCCGCTGCCGGCGCGACCGCCAACATCCCTCAAGGCTGAGCCGGTAGCGATGGTTCTCGTCGGCCGACGCCATCGCCGCAAGATCATCCAGGCTCACTCCAGCCAACCGCGAACTACCTCAACAACCAAGATCAGCCGTTGTCTCGACACTCCGACCACACCAGGCGAAACTGAAGTCGATTATGCTTTCGCCTAACGCGGCAGACGCGTTGATACCGATGAACAGGCCATGGATTGCCGCGCTAAAGCGGCGGGGGTGTCAGGCATTCGTGCCCCCGGTGTCGCGAGTGTCGTGGACGACCATGAACGGCACCGCATCCCGTTGAAGGCAGGACGTCACGGCGGGCACCTGCGTGTCGGCGGTTACCAGGATGAGCAGGCGCTGGGCGCGGGATGCGCCGACGTACAGCACCCGCCGGCTTTCGCCGGGATTGCCCTGGCCCCAGAGCCCGACCCCGTCGATGGAGGTGGCGCGTTTCGGCAGCGGCGGGATCGCGACCGCGGTGACCGTTGCCTGGAGGCCCTTGAAGCCGTGGATCGTCGACCAGTCGAGCGCATCGGGTTCGTCGACCATGAGGACCGGCCAGGTGTCGCCGTTCGGAGAGCGGAGGCTGCCGGCGTTGATCCAGTCGTCCCACCCCAACGCCTTGATACCGTTGCGCATCTCGGCGCGGAAGGCGCTGGGTGGGCCGTCGAAGGGTGAGGTCCTACTGGCGAGCCGCAGGCATCCATCCCGGAACGTGCGGGGGGTGAGCCCGACGGAGTCCAGAAACTCGGCGTCGGCGAGCACACGGTCGTCGTCTTGGCCGAGCCCGCGGAGGATGCCTTCGATCGTCTGCATGGCCTGGGTACGGGCCCGGGCGCTGGCGCGGAGATCTTGAAGGGTTGCTGCGGCCTGGGCGAGCTGGACGAGTTTGCCCCCGCTCTTGTCGCCCGGCGGTGAAGCGCCGGCGCACTCGCGGGCGTCCTTCTCGGCGTAGGCGAGCACCTTGATTTCCTCGTGGGTGAAGCCCATCGACCCGGCGACCTCGATGATCTTTGAGCGAGCGTGGCCGAACCCGCTCACGGGCAGGACCACGACGGGGTGCTGGTCGTCCTTCCATCTCCCGAGCGGAATGTCGGTGCCGGCGTCGGCGCGCAAGCTGTCAACGGCGGCGCAGATCGCCGGGGAGCTTCGGTAGTTGCCGTCGAACCGGGTTCCTTCGGGGACCCGGCCGACGAGGTTCTTGACCGCCTCGATGGTGGAGCCGCGGAAGCCGTAGATGGACTGGTCGAGGTCGCCCACCATGACGGTCTCGATGCCGCAGTCGAGCAGGAAGTTGATGAGGAGAATGTCGCTGCTGTCGCAGTCCTGCACCTCGTCGACGATGACCGACCCGAACCGGGCGCTCATCAGCTGGCCCAGACGGGCCCGGTTGGTCGGGTTGGCGAGGTAGTGCTCCATCAGCACCCGCGTCGCCGCGCAGTCCATCACCCCATTCGCGAGGAACCGGCGAGCCAGGCGCGAGGCACTGGTGTTGGCCTTATTCCGCTGCCAGTCCAGGAGGTTGGTTACGGTGCTTCGCTGGGCGTACGGGACTTGGTGGTTGACCAGCCGGGCGTTGCCGCCGTCGTGGTCGAAGGCAAACCAGCCGAGCTGGAACTCCAGCGGCACCCCCGCCACCCCGAACGTGGTGCCCTGGACGGTGTGCCACGAGTCCTTGAACGTGGGGACCGTGCCCGTCAGCGCCTTGTACAGGGGCGTGACGATGAACCGGTTGATGAAGCCGTCGATGGTGCCGACGTAGTTCGGGGCGGTGATGAGGTCTGGCCGTTGGGCGCACCGCTGACGCGCCTCGTTGATCGCGGCGTTGGTGAACGACAACAGGGCGACGCCCTGCCGGGCGGGGACGCCGGGGCGTTGGGTGAAGCGCTCGACGATGCTCTGGGTCTTCCCGGCGCCCGGGCACGCTGGAACAAAGACGCTGCCCGGCTTGTCGATGAGGGCACGCTGAGCCGGCGAGAAGTCGATGTCGTCCATGCCCGCTTACCGCATCGCCGACTGGATGGCCCGTGTGAGGTAGGCGGGGCACTCGAACGTGCCGCCGCTCTGGATCAGCTCGGCGACGTCGTGGGCGAACTCGCCCTTGCCGATGTACCGCTTGGTGGTGCGCAGCTTGCGGTAGAAGACCTCCGCCGGGTTCGTGCTCGTCGTGAGCGTGCTCCAGAACTTACCCGACCTGGGCTTCTGGCGTTTGAACGCGGTCTCCAGCAGCGGGCCGTTGACCGTGAACGGGTTCATCAGGTCGGCCTCGAGCGTGAACTCGGCGGCGAACACGGCGAGTATCGAGTCGGCGCCCAGCTGGGTGGCGATCTCTTCCAGCCGGTCCTTGCGGCTGAGTGTGGCGGCCGGCTCGTCCTCCGTCTCTGGCTCGCCGGCCTTCAGCTTCTCGTTGAGGTCGTCGTCCTGGTCGACCTCGTCATCGACGTCGGGGTCGCCGTCGGTGATGACCACCAGCCGGTCGACGAGCCGAACGCCGTTGACCTGCTGCAGGAGGAGCTTGAGGTACGGGCCGAAGTCGACGCTGCCGATGCTAATGATCGAAACGGCCCGGAATTCGCGGCACTTCGCCCCGTAGTTGGCTGCCGTCTTATCGAGGACGCAGTGGCGTGCGAGCGGCGGCAGGATGACGGCTTCGGAGACACCCTCCACAAGGACCGCACGCCGGGTGAACAGCAGCTCGGCACGACTCACGTCGAGATACTGGTCGATTTTGCGGCGTTCCTCATCGGTCAGGTCGATGTCGCACAGGGCGATCGCTGCGGTGCCGCGTTGGATGCCCGTCGGCGCCATCTTGACCTCGGTGGCCGAGGAATCCTCGGTGATCTTCGGTGTCGGGGTCTCCTGGGTGCGCAGGACCACGATGCTGCGGATGCCCACCGCGCTGGCCAGGTTCGGCGAGTGGGTCGTGGCGACCACCTGGATGCGACCCGCCGGGCCGTCCGTGTCGTCGCGCAGCGAATTGACGGCCTGCTCCTGGAGGTAATCCAGCAGCACGGCCTGCAGCTGCGGGTGAAGGTGGGCCTCCGGCTCCTCTACGAGGAAGAGCGTAAGCTCGGCGTCCTGGGCATTGCGCAACTCGATGATGACCGACGCCATATAGAGCAGGTTGGCGTAGCCGAGGCCCGAGTCCTCGATGTCGGCGAGGTCGACGCCGTGCTCGGCCATCTTTAGGCGCAGGCCGCGAGCGAGCCGCTGCAGCCGGACGTCGCGGAAGCTCAGACCGATCACCTGCCCACGGACCGGATCGGTGAGGTCGCTGACGTGCTCCTGCAGCCGCTTCTGGGTGCCGGTGATGACATCGTGCTCCTCGAGCTTGCGCAGCCCGTCGATCGCCTGGTCGAGAAAGTCCGTGCGGTCGGCCTCGCTCGTCAGGTACTTGATGATGAGCGCCATGCGGTTGCCGGTGGCGGAGTCCAGCTCACGCTTGGCGTCGCGCAGCGGCGCCAGGTAGACGTGCCGGATCTGGTCGCGCTTCTCAGGTTCGGCGTCGGGCCCGGCGGCCCGGCCGACTAAATTTTCCACCTTGGACCGGCGGGGTACGTCCACGTCCGGCCGGAACCGGGTCGTGTAGTACGCCTTGTTCGTCGCGATATCGAGCGCGCCGATGTACTGGCCTTGCTGAAACCGCGTCAGACCATCGAACTCGCCCACGATCTCGATCGGCCCATCCGCGCCGGTGGAGACGTCGTCGATCTCCAGGTAGCGGACCCGTCGCCCGCTCAGCGGCGTGGTCAGCAGCCGCATCGCGTCGATGAAGTTGGACTTGCCGGAGTTGTTATCGCCGACGAGCAGCGTCAGGCCGGGCTGAAGCGTGATCTCCACGCCGCGACACGAGCGGAAGTTCGTGAGCCTCAGGCCGGCGAGATACATGCCGCTGCCCGTGGTCGGCGCGCTGAGCGTGGTCGGTGCTGTGGACATGCTGGTGGGAACTCCCCTCCGGAGGGCCGAGCACCTCAGTCCACGCCGAGCGCTGGCAAGATTGTTCAGACGAATATTGGTAGAGCGTTCCACGCTTTGTCGCAGCTAACGAGCACGAGGAATGCGCAGCCGCGGTGACAGAGGCGCGGTATGGGAGCGTCGCAGATTCGCGGGGTCAACCGAGAGTCTGGCCGCGCATCGCTCAGCGTGCGGCCGTCTTGCGCCCTGGGTGGTCCTCGATGATCTGTCGGGCGAGGTGCGCTGGCGCGGGTCGGGCTGTTCGTCCGTCCCAGGCCAGCGGGTGTCCACACAACCGTGCGCTGAGCGCCGCTAGCTGTTGGCGTTCGAAGGCGCCGTGGTTGAGGATAAGGAACTCCGTGCAGGTCATCGCGTGCCAGGGTGTCCGGAGCTCTTTTCCTTGCGCGAGGTCGAATCGCGTCTGACGATGGCCGGCTCTGACGCTGGACTGGAACGCCTTGTCGCTGCGCGATCGGTTGATCAAGTAGTAGGTGTCCTGGTGTGCGCCGGGAAGGTGGTGGAGCCGTTCGGTGGCTGGGACTGCACCGTCGTCGGCGTTCGCCCGCTTTCCGGTTGCCCTGACGGGTTGTGGCAGCTTGCCGTCTGATGCCGTGTTGACCCTGACCAGTGAGATGTCGGCTGGGTTGATCATTCCGAGGTGGGGCAGCGCGTCGAGCTGTCCGTTACCCAGGTTCTTGTTGGTGGTGCCGGACCACAGTGGGTACCGGTTAGAGCCGTCGATGTAGATGATCATCGGGATGTCGTCGTAGCGGGTGCGGAGCTGGTGCAGGGCCCGTTCTGTGTAGGCCCGCGCCAGTGCTGTGCGGGTGGCAGGGTTCGGGTCGTTGAACTGGCTCAGGTCGGTGGCGTGATGTGCGGCGATGGCAGTGGGGAGGTCGTTCCAGCCGTGGGCGTCGGGGTGGTAGCCGAGCATGTGCCAGGGGGTGTCGGTTCCGTCGCTGATGAGGGCGGAGAGGCTGATCATGCGGGTGGCGGGTTGGTTCTGTTCGCGGGTGTAGAGACCGACGATGACGCATGGCTGCGGCTGCAGGGGGCGCGAGAACACCCGGGTGGGTGTGGTGGCGGTGAGTCCCGCTGCCCGGAGGAGGTCTCGTACGGCGGCATTGGCGGGGTGGTCGACGGCGTTGGGCTTGGGCGTTGACGCTGGATCGATGAACTGGCTGACGGTGCCGTGGGCGGCCAGGGCGCGGCGAAGCTGTGGCTTGGGGTCTTCGGCGGGCTTGGCTGCGGCGAGTTCCTTGTTGCTCTCGGCGAGTACGAGGTGCAGGGCGTCCGGGGTCCTGGTGGAGATGATCTGCTCGGCGAGGGTGTTCCGGAGATGCGTGGGTCCGGGAGCGACCAGCATGTCGGTCTTGGCGCTGTCGAAGGTGATGGTGAGCGCGCCGTCGAGGAAGGTGCTCTCCGCGGTTGTGAGGCTGTTCTCGGGAAGGTTGAGTACTTCGGTGAGCGCCTGGGCGGACCGGTGGCGCTGCAGGTCGTCCTGGTAGACGACGCTGATGTGGATCGGCCGTGCTGCCGCGTCGACGGCCGAGGCGAGTTTCGCGTGCCGGTCGGGGTCGCCGGGGGCATCGATGTTGCGTATGGGTGTGGTTTCCAGGACGAGCGACTCTGTGTTGAGCCTGGCGGTGGCGTACTCGAGCACGCAGTCGAGGAATCGGCGGCCCGGTCCGGAGCCGATGGGGTGCCTGTCGGGGGTGGTGGCGTGCCGGGCGCGGATGCGGGGGTGGGTCGCGAGGAGGTCATCTGCGGTGAAGCTGGCGGGCACGCCGCGGATGCTGAAGGAGTCGACGAGTTGGGGAAGGAGCCCGGTGATCACGTTTCGGTTGGTGGGGCGGTCGTAGCGGTGTTTGGCGGTGAGCAGCATGCCGGTGTCGTCGGTGGCGATCCAGAGGCTCTTGGCGTTGCCGGGGAAGCCGGTGGTGGCGCTGATGTGGGCGTCGAGGTTGAGCAGGATGCCGGGGTAGCCGGGGACGGTGATGGGTTCGAGACTGATGTAGTGGATGCCTTGTTCGGCCCTGGGGTGCGTCTCGGGAAGCGGGCGGTTGAAGGCGACGAGGTTGCCGTCGGTGTCGGGACGGAGAAGCAGGTCCGTACCCTCGGGGAGCTTGAGCGTGCCTCGGAGGAGTTCGATGGTGCGCCAGGT
The DNA here is from genome assembly GCF_040499845.1 of Micromonospora sp. CCTCC AA 2012012. Classification (NCBI taxonomy): domain Bacteria; kingdom Bacillati; phylum Actinomycetota; class Actinomycetes; order Micromonosporales; family Micromonosporaceae; genus Micromonospora; species Micromonospora mangrovi. The sequence continues at coordinate 4,705,868 of NZ_CP159342.1, read as the reverse complement.
GGCGACGTCGAAGATCCAGTTCGGGATGTCGGCGTGCGTCGCCGTGCCCGCCTGGAGGTACTTGGCGATGTGAATCGTGCGTGGCTTGGTACGGCGTAGCAGTGGGGCGAGGAGGTCTTCGAATGGTGCGCCGTGGCGGGCCGCGAGGTCTCGTTCGAAGGCGGCGAAGAGCCGGCTGATGATGGCGGTGTCGATCTTCTTGCGCATCAGGAGCAGCGTGCCGGGGCCGTCGGGGTCCTTGCAGATGGTGGCGTAGTCGCTGGACACGTAGCGCAGGCCGAGGCTCAGGTCCCTGTACGGCAGGTTCTTCGGGTGGCGGGTGTATCGGCGGTTCAGGTCCTGCCAGGTGTCGTTGACCTCGCTGCCGAGGGTGTACCCGTGGATCTTCTCCGCCATCGCTTCGGTGTAGGGAAAGGCCAGGGTGCGCATCAGGGGTTCCTGTCGTTGATGCCGGCGAACATGAAGAACGCGTCGATGGTGGTGCCGTAGATGGAGCGGACCTGCTCCAGTTGGTTGTCGTCGCGCCATCGCTGGTGGAGGTTGCGGATGAGGGAGGCGAAGTCGCTGCCCGGTGCGGCGCCTCCTCGGTGAAAGGCGTTGTCGACCAGGTGAAGAGTTGTGTTGGTGCCACCACGGCGGGCGCGCCCGGCGAGTTGGATCAGGTCGGCCAGGACGTCGGCGAAGATCGCGGTTCGCACGTCGGGGGGCAGGCGCCCGAAGGCGGGGTTGGACCTGTTGATGAGCTCCAGATGTTTGGCGGCGATGCGGTGGCGTTCGTCGAGTTCCTTGCGCGGGTCCTCGCTGGGGTGCCGGTTGCGGCGGGCGTGGGCACCGGTGTGGGCAACCAGTGCGGACGGTTCGTCGATGAGCTTGATGGGTCGGACGCATACCCAGATGGAGTCGAGCGCGGACCGGTGGCCGACGACGATGTTGAGCCCGCGGGCGACCCGTGCGAAAGGTGAGATCAGCACGTCCCTGCCCGTGCCCGGGAAGGTCCGCAGCCGGCTGGCGGGGATGGCGAGTACGTCGTCGGGGATTTGCAGGCCGCGGCGGTCACCGGCGGGGACGGCGACGGCGATGCGGGTGCGGTGGGCGCCCCCGGCGATCAGGCCGCGGCAGAGGGCGAGCATTTGGTTGTAGGAGTTCGTGACGAGTAGGACCCGGGCACGGGCGCGGCGTTCGGCGTCCCGGTGGTCGTGCAGGTCCCGCAGTCTCTGTTCGAGGATCTGGTCCCAGAGGCCGGATCCGATGCCTTCGAGTAGTTGGGCCTTACGGTTGCGGGCTGCTCCGGAGATGACGATCCCGCGGTTGGTCGTGTGGTCGTTGACGGACGCGTTGCTGACGGTCAGTCTGCCAGTGCCAGTGCCAGTGCCAGTGCCAGTGCCAGTGCCAGTGCCAGTGCCAGTGCCAGTGCCGGCGTTGTCGGGGTAGTAGCAGGCGACGTCGGCATGGACGTGGTTGGTGGGGGAACCGGGTAGGTAGGCGGTCGCGGAGAGTCCGACGATGATTCTGGGCGCGCCTGTGAGCGCGGGAGCGGTGGTGATTCCGAGGTCTGCGGTGTAGGCGTGCGGGTCGCCGGAGAGGATCTCTGCGGTGAACTGCCGGTCGGAGCGGCTCTCCGGGTCGCCGGTGACGGCGAATCCGAAGACCGTTCGGCCGATCGGTCCTTCGGGTGTTGCCTGCCAGGAGGGGGCTCGGTCCAGCGCGGCTTCGACGTCGTCGGCGAGCCGCATGCCGCTGTCGCGCATCAGCGGCAGTAGGGCTTCCAGTTCGGCGAGCCCTTGCTGGAGTTCGCCGAGGAACGCCCTGCGTAGGAGAAGGTGGGCGGTCTGGAGCTGCCAAGCCGAGACGGTGGGGTCTGCTGGATCGTCGTCCTTTCCTGCCTGAGAGGGGCCGTCCGTTTCGTTCAGGTCGACGTCGGTGTCCGGTTCGCCCTCGTCGGTGGTGGGCGCGGTGATCGTTTGGATCGCGCTGATGATGCCTTGGCTTCTTTTGTGGATCAGGTCGGATTCCGGTTCGTCGGCGACGACGAGGCGCAGTTCCTTGCGTAGGTCCGCCCAGCCGGCGGGTAGCGCGTCAGGGTCGGGTTCGTTCTGGGTGAACAGGGATTTGAACCTGTCGTGCTGGTCGTCGCTGGGGCGGTCTTCGAGTTCGTTGAGGCCGAAGAGGCGGCAGGCGAGGAGGTTGTCCCATCGGCGTGGCAGGTGCAGCCTGGCCTGTTTGGGGCCGAGCGGGTCCTGCGGGTCGATGAACCCGTTGACGACGGCGGCCAGGTAGCGCTCGGAGAGGAACTCGACGCGGTGGATGGCCCGCTGGAAGGCGAGTTCGAGTTCGCCCGGCACGTTGTCGGATTCGACCTGTTCCTTGCGCTGGTCGTCGAGCTTCTCCAGGAGCAGCTTCGACGTGTCACGACGGGCCAGGACGAGGGTGCGGCCGGACTGAGCGACCGCATGTCCCTGAAAGGCGTCGACCTCGTCGACAAGGACGATGTCGGCGCGCCGCAGCAGCAGCTCCTGCGCGCTCATCCGTCCGTGGAGTGTGCCGTTCGTGATGACGGGAAACGGCACCGAGCCCTGCTGGAAGTAGGCGTGGTTGGTGACGATGATCTTGGCTGGGCCGGCGGCTTGCCGCCATGGCGCCCACTTCTCGCAGGCTCCGATCAGAGGGCATCGGTGGCGTCCTTCGACGCCGGGCTCGTGCAGATCCGTGCAGGGTTCCTGGCCGGGCTGCCATGCGGCGCCTTCTTCGTCGCTCAGCAGGCAGGAGTAGCCGAGCTCCTGCCAGGTCCACCTGGCACCGGCCGGATCCTCCGGTGCGTCGTTAGTGCGCTGGACGGCCACCTCGATGAGCCGTCGGTGGGACATGAGTGCGACAACGGGGATGTCGAGGTTCAGCGCCGCGAGGTCACTGCGGATGGCCGCAACAAGATCCAGCGTGCTCTCGACATCAGGGGTAAGCAGGACAACGGTGCGGCGGCCTCCTCGGTAGCTGGCGAGGTGGGTGGCGGCGACACGCATCCAGACGCTCTTGCCGGAACCAGTGGGAGCGATCATGAGCTGAAGGGGCCCTGCCGCGAGCTTCAGCCGTTCGACGGGTTGGCCCAGTGGCGTCCGCAGCTTCCGCGAGAATCCGTCCAGGACCTCCGCCAGGCGGAAGGCATCGTCACCCCGCTTCTTGTCGATCAGTTCGGCGGTGGCGTGCATGTCCGCGAGGTCGGCCACCACCTCGGCTGGCGCGGTGGCGTCCAGAACCGGGACGGGCGGGTAGGGCATCGGCGCCCGCGGGATGAGGTAGGTGTTGCGCCGGAACTCGTCGCGGCTGGGGCCGGCGAGGAAGACCGACGAGCTGTAGCGCCTGTCGGCCAGCGCCTCTGGGGGGACGCGCAGCGGGGATGAGGCATCCTCCAGCTCCTGCAGCGCAGCTGTGATCAGATCACCGACCGGCACACCGTCTATCACCTGCAGGAAGTCTCCGGCCTCAAGGTAGCGGGGCGATCGGTTGTTGCGCAGGTGCTCGTCGAGGCTGACGCGCAGGCCACCTTCTGTGGCCAGACGGCGAGGGCGCAGATGGATGAGACGGTCGATCGCATGTCGTTGCGTGGCGGTGAGGCCGTCGCGCCAGAGGCTCCACACCCCGAGCTGGCCGGAGAGGAGGAACCGCGCGTCGCGGGGGTCCACCGCGGGCGCGCCTTCCCAGGTCTCGGTGGGGAATAGCTGTTCGGCCAGGCCGAGCGCCAGACGTAGCGACGGTCCGACGAGGAACCGGTTGGCGGTTCTGTGGAAACGCGAACGGTTGCTCATCTGGCTGCGGCCCTCTTCACCTCAGTGAGGAATCGGTGAGACGTCGTGGCGAACCGGCGCCGTGATCCGGTGGCAAAGCGCAGCCGTTCGTTGAGGACCGCCACATGGCCCGCCCGGTAGTCGGGGACGACGATCAACAGGTCAGACTCGCCGATGCCGCCCCGACGCAGCAGCTCGTTGGCCAGCCGCGCGGGGTCGGTGTAGTCCTTGACATCGACCCGCCAGGGCCGCCGTCGTCCTGGTGCCCTCACCTCCAGGTCGTACCGGTCGACGTGCGGCCACAGTCTCGCGGTGACGCCCGGCATCATCTCGAGCTCGCGGTGCAGACGGACCTCCTCGCAACCGGGGATGGTCGAGTACCGCCAAGCCGGCCGGACGAGGCACACCTGGCCCTTGACCGGAACCGCAGTGGTGACCTGTGGTCCGCCCAACTGCGCGGCACGCTCGACGTTCCACGCGCCGGCCACCGGTGGGCGGCCCTTCGCCGCCTTCACGGTGATCGAACCGCCGAGAGCCTTCGTGTGCGGCGGGTAGGCACAGGCAAGCCGACCGAGCTGGTACCGCATCGGGTACCGGCACACAGGGCACCCGAACCAGTAGTGCTCTCCCTCGTGCGCCACCCACGCCCACGCGGGGATCTCCTCGACCAGGCCCTCGCGGGGCAGTCCTGCGGCCTTGATCGCGTCGATCACCTCCGACATCTCCCCCGCCGCGTGTTCGATGACGGTCCGTCGCGCCCGCCGGTACCCCTCCTCCGTACCGGTCGCCAGCATCTGTCCGTAGAGCCAGCCCTGCACCTTCTCCGCGCTCAGACGCGGCACCGACCAGCCGACGACATCGGAGGCCGTCATCGACGGCGCGAGGTTCTCCATCAGCAGGTCAACGGCAGCAGCACTCAGCTGTCCGTCCTCCACCAACAAGACCTCGTCGCACGCTTCCCTCAGCGCGTCCGGCAGAAGCCCGGACAGCGGGCCGGTCAACAGGTCGGTGAAGGCCACCAAGGGCAGCAGAGGTTCACCGTGCGCCAGGTACGCCAGTGCGACCCGTCCGTGCAGTTCAGCCACCTGCCGCCAGCGCTCGCCGGGGGTTCCCGGCGACATCCAGACACTGGCGGCCTGCGTCACCGTGGTCACGACTGCGTCCCGGCCGAACCTGGTCAGATCCGCCGTCATGCGTCCCCTTCCTCCCCGGCCGCTCATCGTGCGCGACCCGCAACGCCGCAACCGGACACCATGTGCGGCCCGCTCGGCATCCGCCGCTACCGCGGCGCACCGCAGATCACGCCACACAGCAGGCGGCGTGATCTGCGGGAACACGCTCACCGCGACCAAAGTGGCGTGATCGCGCTCAAAACTAAAGCACAGATGTTAGCCTTCTGCACGCAGGTAAAGCATGAGGGGAGAACCGTGTCGAAGAAGATTCGGCCGGCAGCGTGGGCAGCGTCCCTGTTCGGCCGCGACGTGGCAGCCACGCTGACGGAGGCCATTCCGGCGGCCATTCAGGCCGCCGTCGGACGGCAGATGGACGGCCACCACGCGGTCCGCCTGACGTCGCGCCACGCCTTCGGCGGAGGCTGGCCCGCGCGGTACGAGGAACTGGTCAACCACCTCGGCGAGGTCCCCGGCGCCCAGACAGTCCGCCCGTTAGGCAAGAGCTATCGCATCGTTGTCATCAACAACGTCGCCGTGCTGCCGGTTGAGTACGCGAAGGACCTCGCGACCGCCTACGACAGCCCTCGCGCCCTGAAGAAGATCAACAAGACGACGCTGGAGCTGGCGCGGCTCTTCGGCCCCAAACCCGATCATGAGCAGCCGGCCTTCGAAGGGATGGAGTACGAGTCGGACGCCCATGCCACCGACGTTCTGCGAGGGCTGGAACCAGACGGTATCGTGATCATCTACTACGCGGCGCACGAGCGGCACGGGCTGCTCAACATCGGATGGGGCCAGATCAGCGTGAGCCAGACCGGCGCAGCGAGCTGGGTATCCGCACAACCCCTCCTCGTCCCGTCCGCAGACCCGATCCCTGGGCTTCGCCTGGTAACCCAGCCGTCGGCCCCAACCGCGTCCCCGCGATTCGACCAGGCGGAGCTGGCCAGCCCGACGCTGCGCCCCCGTACCGCCACTGAGCAGGCCACCGTCAGCCCCGTAGCCGAACATAGCGACCACCAACAGCGAAGCGATGCCCAGAACTGACGAGCCCGATGACCTGTTCTCTGCCGGCGGTCTCCCCGTGGAGTTGCCCTCAGGGTCAGCCAGTGCTGTCGCCAGGCAGTTCGACTCGGCACGCCTGACACAGGCTCGCCAGCTCGCCGGGCTAACCAAGAAGGAACTCTCCGACCGAGTCGGGGTCAGCGCTGCGGCCATCGGCCAGTACGAATCAGGGGCCCGGCCACGACCCGAGATTTTGATCGCCCTCGCCGAACACCTCGGCTACCCCGTTGGCTTCTTCCAGGTCGGGCGTCCCTATGCCCGCCTCGACTCCTCTGCAGCGCACTTCCGCCATCTCCGTGAGACACGCTCATACCAGCGCGCCAAGGCCGTCTCCTTCACCGAGCAGGTCTGGGAACTCATCTACGCCCTCGAACGGCGCGTCTTCCTGCCCCACGTAGACCTTCCTGGGTTCGCCGGCGGCGAGATTCATCCCGGCGCAAGCCTTCCCACCGAGCCAGTCCAAGCCGCCCGAGCTCTTCGCCAGCACTGGAATCTCGGCACCGCGCCCATTCCGCACCTCGTGCGCACTCTCGAGGTCCACGGCATCGTCGTCGTCCATGCGCCAGCCGATGGCGACTTCCGTACCGTGGATGCTTTCTCGACCTCACGGCTACCGCGGCCGTTCATTATTATCAGTCGCGATCGATCCCAGGATGTATACCGGCAGCGCTTCACCGCCGCGCACGAACTCGCCCACCTCGTACTCCACGCCGACGCTCTTCCCGGTGACTCCAGGCATGAACGGGACGCAGACGCCTTTGCCGCGGAATTCCTCACTCCGCGCGACAGCATCACACCACTCCTGCCCGCAAGGGTGAACTTCGCGGCGTTCGCTGAGCTGCAGCGGACATGGGGAACGTCGATCCAGAGTTTGATCTACCGCTGCCGAGAAGTAGGTCTCTACACCGACACCACTGCGACTCGCGCTTACCAACGCCTCAATCAGTCCAAGCCGGCCCTCGAACCCATCGATGGCTTCCCCGGCGAACAGCCGACGATCCTAAGAAAGGCCTTCGAACTGGCCTCCGAGCACGGGCTGACCATCACCGCGCTGGCGCAGGAACTACACTGGCCACCTGAACGGATCCGGCAGCTACTTGGCACTGTCACTGACCGACCAATACTCAACCTTATAGCCGGCGGCAAGACGGCGGGGCACATGCCTCCGATAAGCGACCGCATTCGCCATTTGAAGGCAGTCAATGCGGACAGAAGTTACAGAGGTTGAAAGGTCAGGATTACTGCGGTTCGAGATCGAGGGTCAGACCGGTGGGTCCGAGTGAGAGTCGACCTCGCCGGGGTGACCGGGAAGTCAGGATCGGTGCGGCTGGGCCGGCGCAGGTTGGTGAGAGGCGGTCGCGCGGGCTTCTACCCGTCGGAATTCGGGTGATGTGACCGTTCGTAACGTCGCTGCGAGCACGAGGGCGCAGAGTGCTGCTCCGCCCAAGAAGACCGCTCTTACGCTGATCAGTTCCGCGGTGAAGCCGGCGACCAGAGCCCCGAGCGGCATTGATCCCCAGCTGGTCAGGCGGCTGACTCCGCTGTAGCGGCCCATCATCTCGTCGGGCACGACGAGTGCGCGCAGCGAGCTGTAGGTGACGTTCCATGCGCCGGAGCCGGCGCCGCCCAGGACGGTCGTCACGGCGATCAGCCGGGGGGACGAGGTGATCGCTGGTGCTGCCAGCAGCACGGCGAAGCTAGCCATCGACGTGGCGAGGACGACCTGCCGACCCAGCCGGCGAACCAGGGCGGGCGCGGCGGAGGCTCCCACGACGCCGCCCACTCCCAGGGCGCCGATCAGCAGTCCGTATTCTGAGCGGCTCAGGCCCATCGGCCCGGGTGCGACCGCATAGACGACGATGACCGCCATCCAGGCCGCCCAGCATCCGCTCGCCGCGCCGGCCACCAGCAGCAGGGTCCGCAGGACTTTTTCCCGCCACACGTATTGGATGCCCTCCCAGATGTCGGCGCGGAGGCCGGACGCGCTCGTCGCCGGTCTGGGGTAACCGTTGCTGCGGTAGTGGCCGGTCATGATTGCCAAGGCGAGCAGCGCGCCTGCATAGCCCACGCCGCCGGCGCCGAGCGCGACGGCCAGTCCGGCGGCGGCCAGCAGGCCACCCAGAGGCGGCCCGATGAACTCGTTGGCCGCGGTCTCGGTCGCGGTCAACTTCGCGAACGCGGATTCCATGCGATTGCGGGGCACGACCATCGGCACGACCGACATCCGGGTTGTGTCGGCGAACACCTCGGCGGCGCCGAGGAGCAGCGCCCCCGCATACAGGCCGGCCAGCGGCAGCATGTCGGCGAGGATGGCACCCACGAGCACGGCGAGGACCAGGGCCCGCGCGGCGGCCATTGTCATGATCAGGCGCCGGCGGTCGACCCGGTCGGCGAGCGCGCCGGCGAGCAGCGAGAACAACAGCCAGGGCAGAGTGTTAGCCAAGGTGATTCCGGCGACCAGGGCCGGGGAGTCCGTCATCGAGACGGCCACCAGAGGCAGGGCCAGCTTGACGACACCGTCGGCCAGGTTGGTGACCGCGGCGCCGGCCCACAGAGCCCTGAAGTTCCGCGCGCTCACGGTCGTCGGATCGCTTGGCTGGGTGTCGCTCTGCATGGCCAGGAGCTTGCGGTATCCCGCGCCGCCACCCTAGTTTTTCGACTGGAGGCGAAACGTGGCAGTGTTCCTGGTCGACGGCGATGTGATGGCGCGCGCGCGTTTCGGCAGTTCACAGCTCACCGAGACGTTGGGGGCGCTCAATATCCTGCGCCGGGGTCAGCCGCTTCCGTGGCACCGGGTCTGGCGGGACCAGCATGTCGATGCCTTCCATGGCTATCTCGACAGTGACCCGATGACCGCGGCCATTCTGGCGCACGCGATCTCGTCCTCCTGGATGGCTGACTTCCTGACGGTGCCGCCCGCCCGTCCGGACATGACGCTGGACGACGAGCTCGTGGAGCTGGAGTCGCTGCCGGACGACCGAATCCGTGAGGATCTGGCCCGCGTACGTTCCCCGCTGGCCCCGGAATTACGCGGTACAGGGTTGGCCAGCCGGACGGCCGCTCTGTTGCGCTGGGTCTGGCACCACACGATTGAGGCGGACTGGCCGCGCAGGCAATCGGTGCTACGCGCCGATGTGGTGTCCCGGATCTCCCGCCTGGGCAGGGACGGATGGTCCGGGGTCATCAACGACATGCGGCCGGGCATGCGCTGGCTCGGCGACGGCCGGCTGCAGGTCGAGGAGCGACCGTACCCACCGTGCGACGTGCGGGGCGGGACGGTGACGTTCTTCGCGGCTCACTGCCGGGGAGGCTGGATCTCCTGGAGGTTGCCCGACCGCTTCGGGATCGTCTATCCGGTGACGGGGATCTTCACCGAGGCGGCTCTCACCACGCCGGATCCTCTGCGCCGCCTGCTCGGGAACGCAAGGAGCATAGTTCTGGTGCAGGCGGCCGAGCCGGTCAGCACCACGGCCGTGGTCGCCGCGACCGGACTGCCGCTCGGCACGGTCAGTGGTCACCTGCGCGTGCTGACTGAGGCCGGTCTGCTCCAGAAGCGCCGGTCGGGCCGGGAAGTCCTCTACTGGTGGACGGATATAGCGCGGGCGCTCGTAGCCGGAGCCTCATCGTTCTGACGGGGGCTCGGCGTGTCGGCATGACCTTCGGGGATTGACCACGTAGGCCGGGGTAATGACGTATCCCGACGGAGGTGGGCTGTCCTCGCGGGGGCGGGCGAAGCGTGAGGTGGTACGGCGGCGGGCGGCCGGTTGGTTCGCTGAGGGCGTGTCGGTGCCGGAGGTCGCGCGCAGGCTGCGGGTGTCGCAGACCGCGGTGTATGGCTGGCGTAAGCGGTGGCGGGCCGGTGGTGAGGACGCTCTGGCCTCGAAGGGGCCTGGCGGGTCTCGCTGTCGCCTTGATGAGGCCCGATTGCAGCGCCTGGCCGATGCCTTGGAAAACGGCCCGGCGGCGCACGGGTTCGGTGCCGATCAGCGGTGGACCCTGGCGCGGGTGTCAGACCTGGTCACCCGGATGTTCCGCGTCCGCTACACGCTGCGCGGCACCGCGAATGTGATGTACCGGCTGGGCTGGTCGGTGCAGGTGCCCAAACACCGTGCGGTCGAGCGTGACGAGGCCGCGATCGCCGCGTGGCGTAAGGAGACGTGGCCTGCGGGAAAACGGTAGCGGCGCAGCGGCAGGCGTGGCTGGTCTTCGCGGACGAGGCCGGTCAGACGCTGCGCCCACCCAAGGTCCGCACCTGGGCCGACGTGGCCGCACCTCGGTCGTCCCGGTGTCCGGCAAGGGGTCCGGTCGGGTCTCGATCGCCGGGTTGACCTGTTACCGGCCCGGCGAGCGGTCCCGGCTGATCTACCGCACGATCGTGCACCGCGGCCGCAAGAACGAACGACGCAGCTTCAGCGAACGTGACTACATCGCCCTGCTCGACGCCGCCCACCAACAACTCGGCGGCCCGATCGTGTGCGTCTGGGACAACCTGAACACCCACGTCTCCGCCGCTATGCGGCAGATGATCGACGCCCGGGACTGGCTTCACGTCATCCGGCTACCCGCCTACGCCCCCGACCTGAACCCGATCGAGGGCGTCTGGTCTCACCTGAAACGCAGCATCGGCGACCTCGCCGTCACCGGCGTCGACCACCTCCTCGCGATCATCCGCAACCGGCTCAAGAGCATCCAGTACCGCCCCGACCTGCTCGACGGGTTCCTCGCCCACACCGGCCTGACCCTCGAACCCGACACAACCTGACCATTCAAGATCTGTAAGGGCCTCGACCGAACGGTTTCCCGTGCGGGCCAGCCCGACTGGGTGGCCCACAGTGACCCCCCCAAACGGTCTGAGCGACTCGGCCACTGCCCGCTGACGCGGCTCGACATGCCCACCGATCCGCTGCGACAGCGCCTCTGCAGCCCCATCGCCTGCATCGAGGCAAGGTGAGCCACCAAAGTGACGGGTTGACGACTGCTCCTCATCGTTCCAGGGGGCCCGGTGGTTAGCCGCCGCGAGCCGGCCCTTGCGGCGAACTGGGAGCTGCCCCGTGTACCAGCCTTCCGGTTCGCCAGAAGAAGCCACGACCACGGATATCGTGTGGATCGACCGCCACCGCCGGAGGATACGTGCGCCGGATGATGAGGTTCCAGCAAACGGTCGAGCGGCAGCGCGAGGAAGGCCGCCGTCATGGTCTCGACATCTCTGTGGCCACCGCTCAGGACCCCCTCGCTGACCTCGCCACCACCAGCGCCGCCGTTCTCGGATTCGCAAAGAGACGTTCGTGCGGTCTCATCTTCCGGCCGTCGACCCGGCCGACCTCGTGGCCCACTTCTAGCAGGCGGATGACGCGCAGAAGCGCGAGGTAGCTGCCGCTTCCCCTGCGGTGGTCAGCTTGGAGAGCGCCGGCCGGCTCATCGCGTCCCTTGCCTAAGCGGTGCGATGCGTCAGCCTCAACCACGAGCGGCTTACGGAAGGACGCCGCGACAAGTGGGGGGCCGTCGGTGTCCTCGACGACGCCAGTGACTGCCTGCCGCTGCTCGGCGAAGCCGTGGGCAACAGCCACACCACAGCACAGGGCGCTGTCGTGCTTTGGAGCGACGAAAGCGTCGTCTACGCACGACGCGCACTGAACCAGACCATAGCCAACCTCCGTGATGGCCGCTGGACTTTCGTCCCCCACGGTCGGCAGCCACTCCACAGAAAAGTCGCAACTCGCATGAGCGCTGACCTGAAGCTCCTGCCACAGGCGTGAACACCCCAGACGTCGAGCAAACACTGTCCCTAAAAGGGAACCCGACACTGGTCGAGGCAGGTTCCACGCCGACAGGGGTTGAGGCTGAGTCCTCCCTCGGCCCCACATCATGACGAGTTGACCGAATGGCCACGGCGACACGTACGGCGAGGGCCGGGAACGCTCGGGTTGAACAATCCGTGCAGATAGCGTTACATTGCGTCGCCTCGGGGGTTGCCCTGCGTCGACGGCCGGTTCTACCGTGATGACATCGCTGGGCAGGGCGGCTCCCCCCGTGGCCACCCTGTCCAGTCGACGAACCACTCTGTCGCACCAACCTGCCCCGAGTAGCATTCCGTGGGACAGAGGCATCATCGTCGACCTCATCAACGCGTATCAGAGCCTTCCGATGGACATCGCTGCCGTTCGCGCTGGTAGGTGCGGCGGACTGAGCCCATGCGGTCGCCACCCGGTGGCGAGCCCCAGAGGCCAGCGACTTTTAGGCCGCGGGACGGCGATCACCAGGAGGGGCCGACGCAGGCCCAATGGTCGTCGAGAGCATGGCCGGCCACCACGTCGCATGCTCCCCCTGTCAGCCATGAACGAGGGCGGCGTGCTGGCAGCCGGCGGCAGAGATCCTCGCGCCGGCGGTGACAGGGGAACGCGTTCTATCCAGCCCGGAGCGGCGCGGACGAGCCAGTTAGGGGCGCGCGCCGGTGGCCATAAGGGTGATCGCTCCCACGGACTGGTGGGCGAGCCGGGCGATGACTTGTCGAACGGGTGTAGGAGAGGATCAAATATGGCGGGCGCGTCATCCGGCGCGGCGGCCGTGACTTAGGTGCGGTCGGGACCAGAATTGGCCCTGCGGTAACACCGCGCGTACGCGGCGTGACGGGGCGGGTTGAAGGGGGCTGCGTGGTCACGCAACTGGCACTGCCATTGCCTGGACTCGAAGCCGACGTGGCGTCGTGCGCTGAAGTCGACTTCCTGTCCGTGCAGCAGCCGCGCGTGCTGGACCTCTTCGCTGGGGCTGGCGGCCTGTCCCAAGGGTTCCAGCAGGCCGGCTTTGAAATCGTGGGTGCCAGCGACATCGACCCGGACGCGTGCGCCACGTTCGCCCTCAACTTCCCGAACGCCCAAGCCATTTGTGGCGATATTCGGCTACCTGAGGTGCATGAACGCATCATCGAGGTGGGGCGGGGCGTTAACGTGGTTGTGGGTGGGCCGCCGTGCCAAGCCTTCTCGCAAGTTCGCAACCATTCAAGGATTATCGACGACCCGCGTAATTCGCTGTACCGGGAATTCGTGAAAACAGTCGGGCAGATCCGGCCGCTCGCATTTGTCATGGAGAACGTACCGGGTATGGCCCAGATGGGCGTCCTGGAGCAAGTGAAAGAAGACCTCGAGCTTGGCGGCGCCTATAATGTGCAGCCGAACCTTCTCGACGCCGCCGACTTCGGCGTTCCGCAGACCCGCAAGCGTCTGGTATTCGTAGGCTTACGAAGCGACCTTGGTGAGACGCCGCCGGTTTTCGAGGGTACTCATGCGACTCTCCATCTCGCCCTCGTTCGCCACGGGAAGGGCAAGTACGCTCTCGAGACGCGTCGAGACGAAATGCGGGCAACCGCACTGTTGAAGGCTCTGGAGGACCCGGATAATCTCGCCGTCGTCTCGGCTGACCAGGCGATTTCCGACCTGCGGAACCTCAAGGCGGGGCGACGCGAGGAGGCGATGCCCATTGGCGAAATGAAGGAAGCTGAATCGGCATACCAGCGCCTGATGCGGAAGCAGCTGGAGGGCAAGATATGGAACGTCAGCGTTCCTAGAATCAATTCAGACACCGTCACGCGACTAAAGGGGATCCCAGCCGGCGGCAATCATCGTGATCTTACTGAGGCCCTGACTGCTCGCTACATCAGTGGCGAGAAGTGGGGACCTAGTACTGACAGCGGCAAGCTCGGGCGTGCCCACTTCTATGCATATCGGCGCCTGCACCCCGCAGTCTGGGCCTGGACGCTGAACACGAAGGCCGACTCGGCTTACCACTACCGGATGCCACGCGCCCTCAGCGTCAGGGAGTTCGCGCGGTTGCAGTCTTTCCCTGACCACTTCGTCTTCAGCACCGACCCGCGGCGTGGTGCCCTGCCTGGACGCATCGACGGAGGGCAGGCACATTCTCGTTACCGGCAGGTGGGCAACGCCGTGCCACCGCTGCTGGCAGAGGCCATCGCACAACGGGTGAGAACCCTTATCATCGCTCGGCGCGAGCAGGGCGAGCAGGGCGGGCAGCCGCAGCAGTCGCCGCCCATCGAGACGTTGGTCGGTCTTGCTGAGGCCAGCGGCTAGCCATCATCGCGGCACGTCAGGCCGACCCAGCGCCCTAAGTGCATCGGTCACCGTCCGGGTAACATCACCAAGGTCTTCCTTGACGTGCGTGTCCCAGACCCTTAAGACCGTCCAGCCAATGGCCGCCAGCGCGGCGTCGTTTTTGACGTCCCTTTCCTGGTTCCGTGCGATCTTCTCCCTCCAGTAGGGACTGGCCAGCTGCGGCTTGAAATGGTCCGGGTGCCCGTGCCAGAAAACACCGTCCACGAATACAGCCAAGCGCCAGCGCGTAAAGGCGATGTCCGGCTTTCCGGGGAGAGTCGCGAGGTGAATGCGGTAGCCTGTCACGCCCGAGGCTCTCAATGCCTGCCGGAGCATGAGCTCGGGCTTGGTGTTCTTGGAACGGATGGCGGCCATCACACGTGAGCGTCCCGCTTTCGACAAGTGGTCTGGCATAGCTCCGTACACTCTGTCCAGGTCTCCTGAATCCAACCCGATCGCAACGGGCGACGAGACGCCTCGGTCCCGGATTGGCTGCTGAGCAACTATTGCACAACGTGCGCCACCTGCCACGGCATGCGCATGGACAGCTCGGCCTGCGGTGCGGGACACCGAAGGATGGGCATGCCTAGTACTCTCGGCGAGTGGTTGGAGACCAGGTGGCCATACCGGGACTGGGTAGTGCCCCCGGGGGCTCGACGAGCGAAGCTAGTGCCCGCGCCTTCGGTGAGGAGAACCGCGCCCGGCTCCTGAAACGATACTTCTCGAGCGCCGAGGCGGTGAACCCGGAGAACGCCTGGCGACACGTCTACCGCCTGCTGCTCTGGATCGACCGGACCACAGGCCTAGCCCACTGCTACGAGAGCGACAAGTGCCAGCCCGGTCGCCCCTGGTACGCGCGCAGCCTTGCTTTCCATGTCTGGTCTGCGGAGGCCCTGGGGGTCGCGCCGGGCGAGCTGGACAAGCACATCGACTACCTCTTTCGGCACGCCACCGCTGATCTGGCGCATGTCGCCGCCCGGAATCGTGCGCGCTTGCTGGATACCGTCTCTGGCCAGCGCCGGCCGTACGAAGGGATGGGGCTGCCCGAACCGGGTGAGGACCCTGAGCTGGAGTCGATCATCGCCGAGGTGCTTGACCCGTTCCTCGCGCAGCGGCCGTCACCCGCCGCCCTCAGGGAACTGGCGGAGAGGATCTACGCCCACGTCGGCCTGGAGAACAAGCGGAAGAACCTGGTCGGCGAAGGTTTCGAGGACACTGTGAGTGCCCTCCTGAGCCGCATCCCGGCCATCGCCCGCACCCACACCATTCATGTCCGCCCGCTGTTGCACCAGGTGCCGGGGTTCCGCAGGCCAAGGGCCAACAGCAAGCCGCGGCAGGTGGATCTCGCGCTAGTTCAGGGGGCCACCGGGAGGCGGACGCTCGTTTCCTGCAAGTGGAGTGTAAGAAGCGACCGGGAAGAGCAGTTCGTCAGCGATTTCCGGGACTATGCCGAGCTTGAGGAGGCTGGTGAGGACTTCGACTATGTGCTCATCACCAACGAGTTCGACCCTGCCAGGCTTGCTGCGGCTTGCGAAGTTCGCCGCCAGAACAGCCCGTTGTTCTCCGCCGTCGTCCACGTCAACCCGGCTGGACCCCATGCTGCCTATCGAGCACCCGTTCCTGCCCGCGGTAAGGGCATCAGGCGGGCGCTGGGACACATCGAGTCTGGACGTCTCGTCGGCCTAGACGGCTGGCTGAGGGACGTAGCCGGCCGATAGCCTCGTCGGGTTCCGACGCGCAGGCGAAGATCAGGGGAGGGGCACGGCTGAGCCGCATGACGCCGCAGCATCACTTCCTGCGTGTAGGCCAGGTGGTGCCGACTGACCAAGAGGTTGCCACTGTTGAGGTCACTACACTGGTCTCAAAGGCGCTCGCACTGATGGCTCGTTGCGGATTCGATCAGCTGCCGGTGACATCTAACGATGTGGTGGTGGGTGTGTTCAGCTACCGATCGCTCGCGCTGAATCTTGGGATCGTGCGCCGCCAGGACGACCCCCTGTCGTATCCGGTCGGCGATTTCCTTGAGGACCTGACGTTCGTCAGGTCCGGCTCGGAGGTCGAGGACGCGTTGGAGGCGATCCACCACAAGGGGGCGGTGTTGGTGGGTGATGAGGAGCGGCTGCTCGCCGTTGTCACTACCGCTGACATCAGCAGCTACCTGTGGACAGCGACAAGGCAGTTCATGATCGTTCGTGACGTCGAGCTGGCGACGCGCTACCTGGCCCGACGAGCATGCGCCACCGAGGACGAGCTCAGTGCACTCGTCGCTGCGGCCCGACCGGCAGGCGTGGAGGGCACCCCGGCCGAACGGCTGGAGGACCTGACCTTCGGCGAGTTGATTTCGGTGATCAATGGCCCGGAGCGTTTCGGCAGGGTCTTTAGCCGAACATTCGGTAGCAGCCGCGAGCTGGTCTTTTCCATGCTTGAACCCGTGCGCGACGTCCGCAACAAGGTCTTCCATTTTCGCGATGCAGTGACACCCGACGAGGTTGACCTGGTCATGAATGCCCGCGTGTGGCTGCAGCGCAGGGTCAGGATGTTGCAATGACTGCTCGCGCTTCAGCCCAAGCCCTACTTGCGGAGCGGTTGGACCGTGTCCGCGATGCGCGACACATCGTGCTGCGTGCCCCTGTCGGCTCCGGTATCACGACGACAGTGGCGGAATTCGCCGCGCGCAGCGCAGCTTCCGGTTTCGTCGTGGTCGTGTCGTCGCGTCGTGCGCTGCTCGAGCAGTGGGCCTTTGTTCTCGAGAGTCGCAATGCCGCGCCGGTACGCCTCCTGAAGCCTGACCTCGCCCTGGAACTCGCTAACCGACTGCCGGCAGAGCCTCATCGGGGCATCTTCCTCACCACCGTGCTAGACATCCGCCGCGGTCCCGTGCGGATCGCGTTGAAATCGCTACCCCTGGCCCTGGCTGTTCTCGACGCTGGTCCTCGACCGGACAGTTCAACCACGCCCGCCGTTCTCGACATCGTCGAGCAGGCTCGCCAGACCATCGTGGTTGACCAAGAACCGGGCCAGGGTCTGCCCACATGGCTCCACCACCCCACGCTAGTTGAGCTCACCTTGGACGAGGCCATCACCATGAGCGGTGACCGGCACCCCGATCCCGAGACGTACCCGGTGTCGCTCAGCCCCGCCGAGCGCTCGCTCTTCGAACAGGCAGCGAGGCTGCTGGACAAGCGCAACAGCACCCGCAGTCGCCCCGCTGTGCACTCAGCACTAATGCGACTCATCAGTACACATGGGACGAGCCACGGCGACATGAACGACATCGATATGGCGTGGAACCTCGTGGACTCCCTCGAAGCCCTCGGCCCAGACCCCCGGCTGGAGGCAATGACAGAAACGGTCCTGCAAAGGCACCGGTCCGGCCCGGTCATAGTGGTAACCGGACCCTTACGCGCCGAGGTCGAGTACGTACGGGACCACCTCGCCGCCCACGGCGTCCGCACCGAGCAGTTGACGTTGCACGAGCCACGGAAAGGTAAGGCGGTCGCGGGTGGCGACCGCCCACCTTCCGTCATCGTCGCCACCCGCAACGGCCTGGACGCTGATGAGTCGCTACTGCACGACGCCACACTGGTGTACTTCACTAGGCCCCAGAGCAACTCGGATCGGGTATGGCTCTTGAGTGCGTTACACACCGGCGCGGCTCGCGCCGCGATCATCCCTATCGACGGTCCGCTGGCCACGGCCGGCGACTGACCTGGAGAAGCCGCGCAGCTAAGTGCGCCGACGGGCGAGTGGTTGATGGTCCCCGTACCTGACGTCCCGAGTTCCGCTCCCCGCGCTGGTTGCGCCCCGAAAATCTGGACAGGACGTAGCCGTGGGGCACGCGCAACACACGCCGTTCTCGGCAAGTGATCAGCTGCCGGCTACGGCCGCCACGAGCGCCCCGGTGACCAGATACGGGCCGAAGGCGAGGCTGGGCGCGCGGCGCAGCGCTAGGTGCGCCAGCGCTTCGGGAACGGCGAGCACGAAGGGCAGCAGGCCGCCGAGCAACACCGTGGGCCAGCCGGTGGCGCCCAGCGCCGCGCCGAGCAGCGCGGCCAGCCGCACGTCACCCATCCCCATTCCGCTTCCCGCGACGAGGACCAAGGCCAGGTACAGACTGCCGAGCGCCGCCGCGGCGAGCGCCGCGGCGGCCAGCGTTCGGGCCTGGCCCGTGGCCGCCGCTCGGCCGGCCAGCACGACGCCGACGGCCAGGGCGGCGGCACCGATCGCGGGCGTGGGCAGCCTGCGGACCGCGACGTCGACGGCGGCGAGCAGCACGCCGGTGTGCATCACCACGAGCCAGACCGCCAGTAGCGGCAGGCCGCCGGAGGCGTCGCGCAGCAGCCAGGCTAGGCCCGCGGAGGCGACAGCCAGCCCGATGCCACACAGCTCCGAGGCGGCCACCAGCATCAGGGAACCTCTGACCGAGACACCGCGGGGTGCCGCGGTGCCGTCTCCGACCGCACGGGACGGTGGCGTCCCCGCGCTCGCTGGGGGGTTGGCCACCAGCCGGGTGTAGGCGTGTGGCAACGCCAAGCCGGCAAGGGCGCCGCAGCAGAGCGCCAGCCCCAGCGCCGAGGGGTTCATCAGCTGCCGTCGTCGTGGTGCGCGACGGGCCTACGCCGGCCCGGCGTCCGCGCCGGTCGGCTGCGCGTAGCCGTCGCGATAGGTGTCTGACCAGCGCCGCATCTCGCGCATGAACGATGAGAGCAGCGGCAGCAGGTGGGTGCCGGCGGCGGTCAGGGTGTAGGTACCGGCGCCCACGTCGTCGGTGTGGTGCACCAAGCCACTGTCGCGCAGGCGGCGCAGGGCGTCGTTGAGCGATTTCGAACTCGGCGCCGGGTGGATCTCGCGCAGCAGCTCTGAGAATCGCATCGGCCGTTGGCCGAGTGCCGTGAGGATCTCCAGGGTCCACCGCTGGGCGCACAGTTTGATCGCGTCGTGCACGGCGTGAAGGTCGTCGTCCATCCGCCTCCCCTCCCCGTCAAGGTCGGCCAGAGGACGAGTCTAGGTGATCGACTGCTCTACGTGAACAAAGAATTCACGTTGAGTCAAGCGGAGATCATCGCGGTATCGAGTCACGTCGTTGGATAGCTGGCGCGCTGGTCCGGTGGCGGCAGCCCTCGGC
Organism: Micromonospora sp. CCTCC AA 2012012; assembly: GCF_040499845.1. Classification (NCBI taxonomy): domain Bacteria; kingdom Bacillati; phylum Actinomycetota; class Actinomycetes; order Micromonosporales; family Micromonosporaceae; genus Micromonospora; species Micromonospora mangrovi. The sequence continues at coordinate 4,686,628 of NZ_CP159342.1, read as the reverse complement.
CAGCGCATTCAGGGCATCGGCCAGCGCGCGCCCCATGTTGGACAAGCGGTAGGCACCTGTGGCGGCGATCACGTCCCAACTGCCGTGCGGTTCCCGCCGCAGGAGTCCAGTCGCCGCGAGCCAGCACAGGTCGGCCCGCAGCGCCTCGCGGGACGCCTCGTCCACGCCACCGAGATCCCCGATCGTGACAGCCGCGCGATCACGCATAGTCACCAGAGTTGCGATGGCGGTGGATCGGCGGGCGAGCTCCTCGGCGAGGTCGGCGGGCTGAGGGCCCTCGGCGATGCGGCTCATGGTGGGCGCTCTCCCTTGACATTTTCCGAGGATTCTAGGGCCTTCAATCCCTGCGGGCATAGTGTCGCGAATCCGACACCGGCTGGTCGGATTGCGTCGAAAGACTCGCATTATCGGTGGCCTCGAGGTGAGCACCTGACGGTAATCACCGGAAGGTAAGCACGTTGCGGTAACCGTGGGGGCCGGGTGTAGAGGTGAGTTCAGGCATCCGTGCGTGCAACTTCCACGACAGCGGGACGGCCCCGCGTCGCTGTGGCCAGGAACCGTCAGGAGGCAGGCCGGCAGATGACGAGCCGTAACAGACAGCGAACTTCCACCGTTCGATCGCGAGGCCGCCGCTCTCGCGTGGCGGGCTCGGCGATCGGCCTGTGCCTGGTGGTCGGCACCGGAGCGTGCGACGCCGGGAACACCGGGCAAGAAACTTCTCCCACCACCTCCGTCACTGTTCCCGCGCCCAGCCAGGATCCGCGCGGCGCCGCCGAAGGCGCAGCGATGGATGCGTACCGCGGTATGTGGGCCGCGTACGCGAAGGCCGGTCTTACCGCCAACCCCGACGAGCCCGACCTCAGCAGGTTCGCCAGCGACGGCGCGCTGAAGACGTTGCGAAACGGGCTGGCCACCTACCGGAGCAAAAAGCAGGTACTCAAGGGCAAGTACGTCCTAGACCCTCAGGCCACCGACGTCGCGCTCAACGCCTCACCTGCGACGGTGACCGTCACCGACTGCATCGACGACAGCGCCTTCCTGGTCTACAACCTGGCGGGCAAGCCGATCAACGACGTGCCCGGGGGCCGGCGGAGCGCGCGGGCAACGGTCACGGACCTCGAGGCCGGCGGCTGGAAGGTCACCAGCTTCGGCGTCCAGGACGTGGGGTCGTGCTGATGCGTCGCACCGCTCGATGCCTGATCGCCGCGGGCGCGGCAGCGATCGTACTGATGACTGGAAGCCTGGAAGCACGTGCTGACGGTGGCATCGGCGGGGTCAGCTGCACCCAGAACCCGTCAGCTCCCGAATGCGAGATCAGCGCCGGCACCCCCGGCGGGTCTGGCGGCTCCACCGGCGGCAACCAAGGCGGCGGGTCCGGTGACGACGGCTCGGGCGGCGGCGGTGGCGACGGCTGCTACTGGGCGCCGGTCGACGTGGGTCTCCCGCCTCCGCCGGGCAAGGGCCCAGAGGGCGGTTGGTATTCGCGGACTTGCGTAGCCAACGGGCTCGGGTCGCAGGAGGTGCCGGTGTGGCTGGACCAGGCGCCGACGGTGAATCTGACGGCGTTGGCGCAGACGGCGCGGTCTCGGCTGCGCCTGCCCTCGCCGCAGATTCACACGAATCCCACCACCGCGCCGTTCGTGCTGGTGCAGGTGCCGGTGTGGCTGTGGGTGGACCCGGTGACGTGGGGGGCTCGGTCGGCGACCGCGTCGGTGCCTGGGGTGTCGGTGACCGCGACCGCGACGCCGACGCAGGTGGTGTGGTCCTTCGGCGACGGCAGCGACGACCTGACGTGCACTGGTCCGGGCAAGCCGTGGAAGCCGGGCACGGACCCGCGGGCGTCGTCGCCGTGCGGGCATACCTACACCTCCTCGTCCGCTGTCGCAGTGGGGGCGGCGTTCCGGCTGCGGGCGACGGTGACGTGGTCGGTCACCTGGTCTGGTGCCGGTAGTGGGGGCACTCTCGCTCCGCTCACGACGACCTCGACGGTGTCTGTGCGGGTGGCGGAGTCCCAGGCGATCGTCGGAGGTGTCCGGTGAGCGTCACGACGGACCGTCCCCGGCCGGGGAGCATCGCCGCTGCAGATCTGCCGCCGGTGTCCACCGGTATGCGGCGGGTGGGGCGGCGCAGCGGCCGGCGTGTGGTCGCCGGCATGGTGCTGGTCTTGGCGACGGTGGTGACGTTTTGGCAGGTGGACCTGCGCCGGCACGCCGATGAGCAGTTCCTCGCCGTCGCGCGGAACGTGGCGGCGGGTCAGGTCATCGCCGACGCGGATGTGCGGGTGGTGCGGGTGGCGAACCCGTCCGGCCTGGACCTGGTCCCGGCCGAGCGGCGCGGCGGGATCGTTGGCCGTTCGGCGGCGGTGCCGCTGGCGGCAGGGAGCCTGCTGGTGTCGGGGCAGGTCGGGCCGGCGGCGTGGCCTGCGGCGGGGCAGGCGGTGATCGCGGTGCCGGTCAAGCCGGGCCGGGCCCCGACGAGCCTGACCGCCGGGTCGCGGGTGGTGGTGCTGGTCGCCCCGCCTGCGGGGGGTGGGCAGCAGGCGCCGCAGCAGAACAGCGGTGTGCGTCGGGCGGTGGCCACGGTCGTGTCCGTGGCGGCGGGCGCGGACCAGGTGGGCACGCAGTTGGTGACGGTGCTGCTCGCCGCGGATGCGGCGGAAGCGGTCGCGGCGGCTCCGGGGGACGTGTCGCTGGTGCAGCTCGGCTCGTCCCAGTGAGACGTGAGGAGGTGCGGGAGATGTTGGTGGTGGTGGCGTCGGTGTCCGGCGCGCCGGGTGCGTCGACGGCCGCGTTGGGGATGGCGGCGTTGTGGCCGGAGCGCCCGGCGTTGCTGGTGGAGGCCGATCCCGGTGGTGGGGTGGTCGCGGCGAGGTTTGGGCTGGCGCAGGAGCCGGGCCTGGCGTCCCTGGCGGCGGCGGCCCGGCACGGTGGGCACGCCGGTGGGGCGGTGCCGTACGTGCAGCAGGTGCCGTTGGGCTTGCACGTCCTCGTCGGGCCGGGTGCGGCCGAGACCGCCGCGGGGGCGGTGTCGGTCCTCGCCGGCCAGGCCGACGCGGTCGCGGGGCTGGCGCCAGCGGTGGTCGCCGATGTGGGCCGCCTCTACGCCAACAGCCCCGCGTGGGGCCTGCTGCGCTCCGCCGACGCGGTCGTGCTGGTCACCTCAGGGTCGACGGAGTACCTGGACCATCTGGACACCCGCCTGCCGGCGCTGCGCGCCGCGGCAAGGTCGGGTGGTGTCGGGCTGGCGGTCTGCGGCCGGTCCGCCTACACCCCGGCGGAGATCAGCGGGCGCCTCGGTGTCCCGGTGTGGGCGCAGCTGCCCACCGACCGGTGGGGTGCGGGCGTCCTCGCCGGGCGGATGACGGGGCGGGCGTGGACACGTACCCGCCTCGCCCAAGCTTTGCGCGCCCTCGCCGCGTCTCTCGCGGCCGGCGGGCGGCCCGCCGGTGCGGCGTTGGAGGTCGTGCGGTGACTGCCCCGACCCTGAACGGCGGCACGACGGCGGCGCCGCCGGAGGTGGTGGCGCGGCTGCGGGCCCGGGTCAGTGACCGCCTTGCCGCGCACGGCGCGCAACTTCCCGACGGCGAGCGGCACGCGGTGATCGCGGGATACATCGCGGAGGAACTCGTCGTCCACGCCCGCGAGGACATCTCCGCTGGCCGTGTCCCGCTCACTCCGCAGGCCGAGGCGGCCTTGGCGCGGGCGTTGCGGGACACCTTCACCGGGCTGGGCGGCTTGCAGAGGTTGATCGACGACCCGCGGGTGGAGGACATCTTCGCCAACGGCTGCGACAACGTGTGGATCCGCACCACTGACGGGCGGGTGCAGCGAGTGCCGCCGGTGGCCGCCTCCGACGACGACCTGGTCGACCTGGTGCGGGTTGCGGCGGCGCGCAGCGGGCAGGAGGAGCGCCGATTCGACCGCGGTTCGCCGGGCCTGTCGCTGCGGCTGCCCGGCGGGCAACGCCTGTTCGCCGTGATGGCGGTGGCGAAACGGCCCTCGCTGTCGATCCGCCGCAACACCCTGCACCGGGTGACCCTGGAGGACCTGCTGCATCGCGGGGAGATCACGGTGGGGTTGCGGGAGCTCATCCGGGCGCTGGTGCGGGCGCGCAAGAACATCGTGATCTGCGGAGGTGTCGGCGTCGGCAAGACCACCATGCTGCGCGCCGCCGCCGGCGCGATTAGCCCGCACGAGCGGATCGTCACCGTCGAGGACGCCTACGAACTCGGTCTTGACGAGGACAGCGACGCGCACCCGAACACCACTGCCCTGCAGCAGCGGGAACCGAACCTGGAAGGCGTCGGTGGCATCGACATGTCCACGATGGTGCGTTGGGGCCTGCGGATGCGCCCGGACCGGGTCATCGTCGGTGAGACCCGCGGCGCCGAGGCCGTACCGATGCTCCTGGCTATGTCGCAGGGCAACGACGGCAGCATGTGCACCCTGCATGCCTCCTCCAGTAAGCAGGCGCTGACCCGGCTGGCCATGTACGTCATGCAGGCGCCGGAGAAGCTGACCTTCGACGCGGCGAACGTGCTCATCGGCCAGGCCGTCGACTTCGTCGTCCACCTGGATGTTGCCACCGACGGCACCCGGGTGGTGTCGTCCATCCGCCAGGTCCTGGAGACCGACGGCACCCAGATTCCCTCCAACGAGATCTACCGCCCTGGCCCGGACCGGCGCGCCGTCCCCGCCGCGCCGATCCGCGCCGACACCCTCGATGAGCTCACGGCCGCCGGCCTCAACCCCGACATCCTCGTCCGGGACCGGTGGTGAGCATGGACCTGCTGCCGATCCTGCTCGGCTTGGGCTGCGCGGCCGGCCTGATCCTCGTCGCCGACGGGCTGCGCCGCCGCCCACCCGGCATCCCGAGCACCCGGACACGGTGGACGTCGGCCGACCGGACCCGGCTCCTCGCGGCCATCGTCGCTGGATTCGCCGCCGCGGCGGCGACCCGTTGGCCGGTCGCGGCGCTGCTGACCGCCGCCGCGGTGTGGGCGCTGCCCCGCGTCCTGGGCCCCGACCGGGAGCACACCCGCGCGATCGCCCGGATCGAGGCGATCGCCACCTGGGCTGAGCTGCTGCGCGACACCCTGTCGTCGGCCGCCGGCCTGGAGCAGGCCATCACCGCCACCGCCCCTGTTACCCCCCAGCCCATCCGCCCCCAGGTGCAGGCCCTCGCGGGGGCGGTGCGCGGCGGTGTGCGGCTGCCCGACGCGCTGCGCGCGTTCGCCGCCGACCTCGCCGACCCCACCGCCGACCTCGTCGTGCGCGCTCTCACGCAGGCCGCCGGCTACCACGGCGGGCAACTGTCCCAGTGCCTGACCAGCCTCGCCGCCACCGCCCGCGAGCTCGCCGGCATCCGGATGCGGGTGGCCACCAAACGGGCCGCGACCCGCACGGCCGCCCGGGTGATCACCGGCACGTCGGTGGCGATGGTCGCCGGGCTGATCCTGCTCAACCGCGGGTTCCTCGCCCCGTACCGCAGCGTCACCGGGCAGCTCGTGCTCCTTGTCGTCGGGGCGGTGTTCGCCGGCGGGTTCTGGTGGCTGGCCCGCGCCTCCCGCGTGCCGCAACCGCCACGGGTGCTCTCGGCCGACCAGCTCGGGCAGGTGGCGTGATGGCCGCTTTCGTGGTGGCGTGCGGCGTCGTCGCCGGGCTCGGACTGGTCCTGGCCGGCACCGGCCTGCATCCCGCCCGCCCCAGCCTCGCTCAGGCCCTCGACGCTCTGCGCCGCACCCCGGCTGCCTCGGAAGAACCGGTGGGGGCCAGGACCCGGCTGCTCGCCGCGCCCCTGCGTGCCCTCGGCCTGCCCCGGCAGCGGATGCGCGCCGACCTCGCCGTACTCGGACGGCCGACCGCCACCCACCTGGCCGACCAGGCCCTCGCGGTCCTCGCCGGCCTGCTGCTGCCCCCGGTCGCGATGGCCGTCCTCGCCTCCGGCGGGGTCAGCTTCGCCGCCGGCATGCCGCTGTGGGCGTCGCTGGCTGGCGCGGCCGGCGGCTGGTGGCTGGCCGAGACCACCGTGCACGCCGAGGCGCAGCGGCGCCGCGACGAGCTGCGCTACGCCCTGTCCGCCGTGCTCGATCTCGTCGTCATCTCCCTCGCCGGCGGCGCCGGTCTCGAACAAGCCCTCGACGACGCCTGCGCCGACACCCACGGCTGGGCCGCCGGACGCCTGAACCGTGCCGTGGCCACCGCCCGGCTGTTGCGCATCCCGCCCTGGCAGGCCCTCGGCCAGCTCGGCGAGGACACCGGCGTCGTCGAACTGCAGGAACTCGCCGCGACGATGAGTCTCGCCGGCACCGAAGGCGCCCGTATCCGCGACTCCCTCACCATCCGCGCCGCCACCCTGCGCGCCCACCAGGCCGCCGCCCTGGAGGCCCGGGCCAACTCCGCCACCGAACGCATGTCTATGCCGGTCATGCTCCTGGCCGCCGCCTACATGCTGTTCCTCCTCTACCCGGCTGTCACCGCCGTGGACAGCTTCTGACCCCGACACACCAGAAGGAGAAACGCCGTGCACCCCAGCAAGCTGATGGCCCTGCTGACCCTGGCACACCTCACCCTCGTCGACCGGGCTCGCCGGCTGCGTGACTCCGGCGACCGGGGCAGCGAGACCACCGAGAAGGTCATGTGGATCGCCCTGCTCGTCACCCTCGTCCTGGCCGTCTACGCCATCTTCCAGGGCAAGATCATCACCAAGATCACCGGAATCAACCTCTAGCCATGCACCGCACGCGACGAGGCAGGCGACGCCGGCTCGGTGGTGACCGCGGGTCGGTCACCACCGAGGTGGTCATCTACGCGCCCCTGCTGTTCCTGCTTGTCCTCGTCGGCGTGCAGTTCGCCCTGTGGGCCCTGGCCCAACTCGGCGTCCAACACGCCGCGAACCACGCCCTGCAGACCACCAGGGTGTCCGGCGGCACCGCCGCCGCCGGCCGTGCCGACGCCGCCACCGTCCTCGACCAGGTCGCGGGGCAGGTCGTCGTCGACCCGCGGGTGTCGGTCACCCGCACCGCCGACACCGCCACGGTGGCCGTGGCCGGCCGGGTGCCCGCCGTCGTGCCGTTCCTGCGCCTGCAGGTCAGCACCCAGGCCAGCGCCCCGGTCGAGCGTTTCCGCCCCTCGACCCTGTCGCTGGCCCCCTCGCCGCCTGGAGTGGAAGGAGACTCGACGTGACCCGCGAGCAGCGCCGCAGCCGACACCCACGCCGCCGGGTGCCTCGGCTGCGGGGAGACCGCGGTTCGGTCAGCGTCGAGATGGCGCTGAGCTACGTACCGCTGATGGTCCTGGCCGCCCTCGCGGTGGTGGCGTGCCTGCGCCTGGCCTCGGCCGCCATCGACGTCAACTCCGCCGCCGCCGCCGCGGCCCGCCAGGCGTCCCTCGCCCACACCCCCGGCGAGGCCCGCGCAGCAGGTGCCGACGGCGCCTCCGCGACCCTGGCTGGGCGGGCCTTCACCTGCCAGCCGTCCAACGTCACCGTCGACGCCGGCGCGTTCGTCCCCGGCGGGCAGGTCAGCGCCACCGTGGCGTGCACCGTCCGCCTCGAAGACCTCTACGGCCTCGGCCTGCCCGGCACCATCACCATCCGCGGCACCTCCCACCAGCCCCTCGACACCTACCGCGGGACAACGGCGCCATGAACCGGCTGAGTACCCGCCTGCGGCAGGCCCGCCACGACGACCGCGGCCAGATCACCCCGTGGACGATCTTCGGCGTCGTTCTCGTCCTCATCCTCGCTGGCCTGGTGCTCGACCTGGGCCTGGGCATGTCGGACAAGGTGCGGCTCCTCGACGTCGCACAGGGCGCCGCCCGGGCAGGCGCCCGCGAGATTGACCTTGCCACCTACCGGGCCACCGGCACTGTCCAGCTCCAGCCCGCCCAGGCCGCCGCAGCCGCGCGGAGCTTCGCCCAACAGGCCGGCGTCGACGGGCAGGTGACCGCGTCCGCCACCCCCACCGCCGTCACCGTCACCATCAGCGGCACCCGGCCCACGCAGCTGCTGCACCTCGTCGGGATCAGCGCCCTGCCGGTGTCCGCGACCGCGACCGCCAGCCCTCTGACCGGCGTCACCGCACCGAACTGACCAGGACCGCCACCCCACCGGGAGCCCCAGTGTTCGCATTCCTCGCCGCCACCGCCCGCCGGCTGGCCGGACTCGGGACCCTGGTGCTGCTCACCGCCGGCGTGCCGTACGCGCTCATCCGATACGTCGGCTGGCCGCTACCCCGCGAGGTCCCCACCTGGCAGGACGTCGGCACCGCCCTCACCTCACCGCTGACCGACGCCATGCTCGGCAACGCCCTCGTCTGCCTGCTCTGGGCGGTGTGGGCAGCGTTCATCTGGTCGCTGATCGCCGAGGTCGCCGAAACCGTTACGGGCATCCGCCTGCCGCAACCCCGAGCCATCGCGCCGGCCCGCGGGCTCGCCGCAATCCTGGTGGCCGCCATCAGCGGCGGCGTCCTCGCCACCGCCGCCCAGGCCGCACCGACCCTCACCCAGCCAGCGCAGGCGACAACCACCCACACCAACGCCACCGCTCCGGCTACGGCTACGGCGACCGCCGTGCCCAGCAGCACCATGCGGCTGGTGACCACGGACGGGCACCACACGCAGGCCTGGCAGGCAGCCGTGTCGACGTCCGCCCTGCCGGACATGAGGGATCCGGTGCCGGCCCGGCTGGTAGCGGGCCACGTAACGCTTGTGTCGTCCGGGCAGACCTACACCTGCGAGGTGCGGCGCGGGGACACCCTGTCGAAGATCGCCCAGCAGTGGCTCGGCGACGCCAACCGGTGGCCGGAGATCTTCGCCCTCAACCGGGGCACCCACTTCCGCGACGTCGGCGGCACCCTCACCAACCCGAACCTGATCTACCCCGGCTGGACCCTCGAACTGCCCGACGACGCCACACCATCCGCCGGCACACCCCGGACCCCGCCACCCGCCGACCCCCCGGCGGCAGGCCCCGAGCAGCCGACACCCGGCACCGCCGCGCCCCCGCCGACACCACCGCGCCAACCCACCCAGCCGCCACCCGACGCGCCGTCCGCGAGACCGTCGACAGGCTCCACCACCCCGGCGCCGCACGACGGTGATGACGGCATAGTCCACGTCCCCTCGCCGCCGGTCTCCACCGCGCCCGCTGAGCAGCCGTCGGCCTCCGGAGGCTCGACGACGCCCCGTCCCTCGGTCGACGGGCAGCAGACACCCGGGCCGCAAACGGAGGCGTCACCCGGTGTCTCACTCGGCACCGGCAGCTGGCTCGACGCCGGGCTCGTTGCCGCGATCCTCGCGGCCGTCGCCCTCGTCTGGGCCCACCGCCGCCGCCGCTACACCCGCCGGCCCGTGTCGGCCGACCTGCGCCTGGACGACCCCGACGTGGCGCCCATGCCGCCCGTGGTGAACCAGATCCGCCGCCGCCTGCGCCACGCCACCACGACCCCCACCGACCCGGCCGGCTACGAAGGTCCGGACGGCGACCTCGGGCTGTTCACCGACCCCGACGGCACCGAAGCACACGACAACACCTCCGTACCGGACGGCCCTGACACCTCCGATCAGGACGCCGGCCTTCTCGACGACGACCGTCTGGAGATCGCCGGGCGGCACGACAAGACCGGCGCCCTCGACGACGCCGGTCTCGACGATGAGGACGACGACGAGAAGTCGGCGCCTGTCGCGAACCTGAGCGCAGGAGACGACACTGCGCTGCGCCCGGTGGTGCCGTCGCTGGCGCACCCGCTCGCCGCGGTCTGGCCGCCCGCCGGCCTGGGGCTCACCGGTCCCGGCGCGGAGGCCGCCGCCCGCGGGTTCATGGCCGCCGCCCTGGCCGCCGGGGGCCTCGATGCACCGGAAGACCGCACCTGGCTGGTCATGCCATCAGCGACCGCGGCGACGCTGCTCGGCGCCGGTGCCGTCGCGCTGCCCCGCACCCCGCGGCTGACCGTCACCGGTGGCCTGGACGAGGCACTCGACCTGCTCGAGGCGCAGACCCTGCACCGCAGCCGCATCGCCTACGCCCACGAGGTCGACACCGCCGCCGAGGCACGCGCGGCGGACCCGACCGGGGAGCCGATGCCGCCAGTCCTGCTGCTGGCCGACGCCGACACCCGCCACCAGCGCACCCGTATCGCCGCGCTCCTCGCCCAGGGCCAGCGCCTTGACATCCACGGCGTGCTGCTGGGCGCATGGCCCGACGGCGACACCGTCGTCGTCGCCGAAGACGGCACCACGAGCCGCGCCCAGGGGGAAGGCTCCCGCCACGGTGGCCACCCGGCCGACATCGGCCGACTGGCCGTCCTCACCCCGTCCGAGACCAGCGACCTGCTCGTCACCCTCGCCGAATCCCACACCGGCCAGCCGCAGGCTCCCGCCCCGATCGAACCCGTCACCACCGCCCAGGCCACGAACGCCGCACCCGATGAGCAACCTCCTCCCGACACCGAGCCGGCGCCACCCGACGTCCCCGTCCGCGAGGGTGACCACCTGCCGGCAACCGGCGCCGAGCCCGTGTCCGCCGCCCCGACAGCAACAGCAAGCAGCGCCAGCAGCGAGACCACCCCAGCCACCCAGACAGCTCCGCCCACCGACGCCCATGCCGGCGGCGCGGACACTGCCCGCGACGGTGCGCCCCCGCCCGCCGTGGAAGAACCGGACACCGACGGCGCGGCCGAGGAAAGCCAGGAGACCAGCCACGGGAGGGTTCAGGTCACCGTACTGGGCACCGCCGCGATCGTCGACGTGCCGCCAGGGCCGACACTGCGCAAGAAATCCCTCGAAGTGCTCGTCTACCTGGCCGTGCACGACGGCGACGCCTCCGCCGAGGCGATCCTCGACGACCTGCTCCCCGACGCTCCCGCCAACAAAGCACCCGGCCGGCTCTACACCTACGTGTCCGACCTGCGCACCATCATGCGCCGCACCGCAGGACGCGGCACCTATCTCACCCACCCCCACCAGCGGTACGTCCTCAACCGCGACGCCGTCGACGTGGACCTGTGGCGCATGCGCGCCACGATCCGCGACGCCAACCAGGCCACCGACCCAACCGAGCGCCTCGCCGCGCTACGCCGCGCGGTCGACACCTACCGCGGACACCTGGCCGACGGCGCCGACTACGAATGGATCGAGCCCTACCGCGAAGCCGTCCGGCAGCAGGCACTTGACGCCTACCTCGCCCTGGTTGATGCCCTCACCGGCAACCCCGCCGAGCAGCTCACCGTCCTGGACGCCGCGATCGGCCACAACCCGTACGCGGAAGAGCTGTACCAGCAGGCGATGCGGGCCCGCGCCGCGCTCGGGCACCTCGACGCCATCCGCAGCCTGCGCCGCGCCCTGACCCGCGCCCTCGGCGAGATCGACGCCGAACCCAGCGACGACACCATCGCCTTGGCCGACGAGTTGGTCGCCCAGGTCCAGCGTCCCGCCCGCCGACCAGACCTGCGGCCGGCGCCCCGGCCCGGTGACGGAGCTGCCGCATGACCGCCACACCGCTACCCCGGCACACCTCCGCCCGTACCCCGGAGGTAGCGGAGGTCGACACGCGGCACCTGATCCGGCTGCGGTGGGCCGTGCGGGCCGTGCTCGCCCTCGGCGTCGCCGCGTCGATCGCGGCGAACGTCCTACACGCCCGGCCGAACCTCATCAGCCAGGTCATCGCCGCGTGGCCGCCGCTGGCACTGCTGCTGACCGTCGAACTCATCTCCCGCGTACCCGCGGACCGCCGCGGCCTGGCCGCCGCCCGGCTGATCGCCGCCGCCGTCATCGCCGGCATCGCCGCCTGGGTGAGTTACTGGCACATGGTCGGCGTCGCCGCCCGATACGGCGAAACTGGCGCCGCCGCCTCCTACCTGCTGCCCATCTCCGTTGACGGGCTCGTCGTCGTAGCCAGCATCAGCCTGGTCGAGATCGCTGGACGGATCCGCACCCCCTCCGTCAGTCAGGTTGGCCGCCTGCAGTCCGCCACCACGCCAACGGAGACGCCGTCCCCGACGGCCGAATCGCCGAGCCTGAGGGCACCGGCCCTCGTATCAGGGCCGCCCCGTGCAGCGCAGACGTTACGAGGCTTCGACGTATCGCCGCCGGAATGGCCGGAGGCTGCGATCCGCGGCGACGAGGGCGAGCATTCGAATGCGGACGCCACCGTGCACGCGCCGACCGATGCGCGCGACACCGAGGAAGTTGCACCTGAGCTGCCGCAGGACGATACACGCGACCACGAGGACGCTCACCTCGTCCAGACCGGTAAGGACGCCATACCGTCCCCGCACACGCCGCCGTTGCGGGGTGCGGACCCCTCACACCACGCCACGGACCGGTCTGGAATCAGCAGGTCCGGCACCACCGGCTCTCCAGGCACGCCGGTCGAGAATCCCGACGAGCAGGACACGGCCAACCCTCCGGGCGCTGCCCAAGAGATTGAGTTGGACTCTGTCGAAGGCCAGGGTCGAAATTCCGACCGGGACGATGGCACAAGCAGCGCAAAGGTGCCGCCCGACACCGCCGGGGCCGTGGCCTACTGGCATCGCCAGGACCCGTCCCTGCACTCAGCCGAGATCGCCACCAGAATCGGCCGGTCCGAGCGCACCGTCCGCCGGTACTGGCCACCCGTGCCGCGAACCGCGAACGGGCACGACACAAGTCGTGTCGCCGAGCAAATTGGCGCCTCGTGACCACCCTCGTGCCTTGGGGCGGCGCCACGGCAACCTGTGGGCCCGCTGGCGCAAGCACCCGGCAGGGTGCGGCTCAAAGTGCGGGGCGGTGCTGCCAGATCCTTAGGAGTCTTTCCGGTTCACTCCTCGCCGTCGGTCAGGCGAAGCGCGTCCTTGATCTTGTCGTTGCGCAGGGGCAGGTATTCGCCCTCGATGAAACGGCCGCCTTCGAAGATCTTCATGAGCGCGGCCGTGGTCTCGTCGCTGAGCAGGGAGGAGTTCGCCTCCAGCATCCGGTTGAGGGTGTCCGTGAGGTCTAGGGCGGAGAGTCTCTCCAGCGCGCTCTTCAGTTCCGGCGCAGCGTCGGCGTCTTCGACGCGAGCACGGGATAGGGTCCGCATCTGATCGGCGATGAACGCCGCGGCGATCATGATCATCGCGAGTCGCCGTTGGGCTTCCTCGCTGCTCATATCGGTCCGGAGGTCGTCCAGCGAGGCCTCTACCTGTTGCGAGAAGTTCTTCGCGGCGGCGCCGTCCAGGGCGGGTTGACTCTCGCCCTCGCTCATCTCGGAGTTCCCACTCGACTTCGACTTCAGATCGTTGAACCAGTCCTTGACGTATGGCGCCGACTTGACTGCTGCGATAATCCCGCCGGTGGCGACTGCGATGATCCCGCCAGTGGCGACAGCCCCAATGATTACGCCCTTCAGCTTGCTTTGTGCAAGCAGCTTCGCTATTTCGGCATCCGCCGATAGCAAGTCGACGCGGCCGAGGCTGCGAGCAGCATTGAAAGTATTCGAGCTTAAAGCGCCGAGGTTCCTGGTTGACGCTGCAAGTTCGTGACCGGCATCGACGATGGCTTTGTAGTAGTCGGACATCTCTCACATTCGCTTACGGAGCTGTTGCGATTTGGTCTTTCAGCTCGGCGACCCCCCGCAGCCACTCGCCGAACTGTGCTGGCGGCGATTAGCGGTTCGGTGGCTCGATGCCCGCTCGCTGAAGCCGCCAGCGTGCGGCTGCTCGGTGCTGCTCGCTGAATAACGGATCCCACCTTGGGTTAAGGATCTCCCATTCGATAGTTAGCTCGGGGCGACCAGCTTGGACAAGCCGACCGAAGCCTGTCTGGATGTCCCCGCTAACGACCAAGCGTCGCGCAGCCTCCGCTGCACCCAGGGTGGAAATCATCCCTTTCCATGCCGTTGGCCGGTAGGGCGGAGAGAGGCGGAGGCATGTCTCGATCGCGATCTCACATACCGCCCGAAATTCGGACTCAAGAGTCGCAAACGCCTGAAGATCGTCGTGGTGATTAGGCACGATAGGCCTCCGCAGATGCCAGGTCTCGCCGCGCGCTGCGGTCGAACCGCAGTATCGCTGTGAACGGAGAATAGAGCAAGAGGCGCCAAGCAGCGACGAACAGACTTGCGGACGCTCGAGCGTGCGGATGTTCAGTGCCCCATTGCTATGGGTAGCTGGTCCTTGCCGCGTCGGCGAGGATCCGGGCGGCTGTGGGGTGACGACGGCAGCGAGCTGGCCGAGACCACGCGGACTATCCGAACGCACGGCACGGCGGACGACGAAAGACCCCGCCTTTTCACTCCATGCCTGCCCAACCACCGGGAGGGGCCGGGCACTCGCTAATGCTCAGTAACTGACTACCGGTGTTGACCCCAGTGACGGCGTTGACGTCGATGGCGACACAGCCCGAGCCGACATAGGCGAGCGCATCCGGTCGTGGCCGGAATCCGAGCGCCGATAGGGGGCGCCCGGATCCCGGCGGCAGCTGGCGTGCTCTGTTACAGCTGGGCGATGAGCGGCTGTGCCTGCGGTTCGAAGTCGTACCCGCTGTCCCAGGGGAATCGGCCCTCTCGGTCGGGCCACACGAGCTGCTGGAGGCGGGTTTTCTCTCGGCCGTAGCGGTTGATCGCCATCGCGGGCAGCAGCTCGTCGGTGGGTGGTCCGTCGATGATGATCGCGTCGTAGCCGGCGATGAGGTCGCTGATGCGCTGGCCGTGGGTGAACCGTTCGGCCTTGTCGTAGACCCGGCGGGCAAGGTCGTTGAGCAGGCTGTGGGCGACCTCGGGTGGCAGTCCGGCGGTGATCAGTTCGGGGTAGTCGTGGGCGGTGAGCCCGACGGTGTAGGCGAACGGAGCGGTGGTGTCGGGGTCGTCGTCGGTGGGCAGGACGTGGGTGACGGCCCAGCCGGTGGTGTCGATGATCCGTTCTTGGCGTTGGAGGAAGTCGTCGGTGCTTGGCACGTGCTGTCTCCTGGTCATTCGGGCGTACGGGTGGAGTCCTGGTCGGGTGGCTCGACGTCGACGAAGCCCCAGAGTCGTTCCATGACCTGGAGTTGCCAGGTGCGGTAGCGGTCGGCGAAGCCACGGCAGACAGCGGGCGGGACCGGACTATCGGCGTAGGGCAGTGTGGAGTGGCAGATGATGTATCCCGCCGCACCCCGTGCCTCGGCGACCATCTGCCTGAGTCGGCCGGGGTCGAGGTGCATCGGGTTGCCGGGCTTGAAGATGCAGGTGGAGCACTCGCGGGCGAGCAGGCGGGTCTTGCGCAGTTCCGGGTCGCCGACGCTGAGCCGGGGTGACCGGTCGGTACCCGGTTCGTCGGCGGGGTCGAACATGCTGTCCATCATCAACTCCTTGGCGTAACGGCGTGGGGCCCGCATCCGTCGATGCGGGCCCCACGAATCCGAGTGAGCGGAAGGCCTCCGGCGCCCGGGCGGCGCCGGTGTGGCCTGGTCAGAGCCGGCGCAGCCAGGTCAGCACCGTGTCGATGTCGGCACGGCGCAGCCCGTGAGACGGGTCGACGGGGTGGAGCAGGGTGGGTGCGCCGTCGCGGGTGCGCTGGTCGACGGTGGTGGGGTCCTTGCCGCCGAACTCGTCGTCGAGGACGGCGAGTGCCCGCCGCGTGGCCCAGGGGTAGAGGGCGGAGAGTTTGCTCTGGTGGCCGAAGCGGACACCGCCCGCGTGGACGGGGACGTGCGGCCAGGTGGTCGGCAGGTCGAGTCGTGGGGCGATCCATTGGGCGGCGAGGTGGTTCCAGCTGGTGCACCACACCGGTTGGGCGTGGTCGGCCAGTTCCCGCAGCCATGGCCCGTGGTCGGGGTGGAGCCAGACGGTGCCGACCGCGTGCTGCCCGTCGGGTCCGGGCCCGTCGTAGCGGTGCGGCTGGTAGCCGAGCGCTGCGGCGTGGGCCGGGTTGGCGGGGTTGAGGACGCCGTCGACGTCGAGGGCCACGATCGGCGGAAGCTCTGGGTGTGCCAGGGGTCGGGTGCTGGTCACGGCTGGGCCTCCTGGAGGGTGACCGGGTGCAGCGGCACGATGAGCCGGTCGGCTGCGCGGCCGGGTCCGTCGTCGGGTTGCCACGTGTCGGCGGCGGCGTGGGTGGGGAACGGGCCGACGGCGGCGAGCCAGCCTTGGGTGCGGTCGAGCAGCACGAGGACGGCGGTGCGGGCGTCGTCGAGGGCGGGCCGTAGGGCCGCGGCGAAGGTGGTGGGCAGGTCGACCCAGCAGGTGGCGGGTAGGGCTGTGGTGGCGGGGTCGTGCAGCGGCACGGGTTTGGTCACGGCGAGTGTGGTGCTGTCGAGGGCGAGCATGGGGGCGAGGGAGTGGGCTGTTTCGGCGCCGCTGGTGGGGCCGTGGGCGGCGAGTTCGCCGCCGGTGTGAACGGCGAGCAGCGCATACGGGTCGCGGATCTCCAGGGAGTCCAGGACGGCGAGGGTGATCATGTCCCCGGTTCGCAGGTCGCCCAGGGTGAGCAGGACCGGCCGTCCGTCCGGGTCGCGGGTCCAGGTGATCACGTCGAAGTGTTCGCTGGTGACGTCGGCGAGACGTCGCCAGGCGCGGTTGTCGGTGTCGAAGGGGTGGTCGTTGTCGGTGCCGAAACGCATGAGATGAGCTCCTTGTGATGGGCGGCGTCGTATCGCGTCCGGACCTGGCCCACCGGGTCATTGGGGACGCGATGCATGGACGCTTCGATGGCGCGGGATGGTCAAGTCGCCGACCGGCGGCGAGGGCCGTCCGCTGCCGGCCCCGCGAGACGTGGCGGGTTGCCGGCGGCAGCCCGCCTCTGCGGGGCTTGGGTACGTCGTTGAAGGTGGCCGCGCGCGGCGCTGCCCGGCCACGGCCGTTGCAGCGCCGCGGCGCGGGGGTGAGCTGGTCGGTCGCCGAACGGCGCGGCTGGGCTAGGCCTGGGTGAGCGCGGCGACGGCGGCGTCGGCGATCGCCGCGACGGCCTCGACGGGATCGGCGACAGTGAGGGTGGTGGTGTGCGTGAAGGTGTGCCTCCACATCTGGTCGGGGCCGGTCAGTTCGCTGTCGGCGAGCGGGTCGGCGGGGTGCAGCCACAGCACGGCACAGCCGGCCTGGTGCAGGGTGGTGACGAGTTGTTGCCCGGCGGGGATGTCGTCGAGGTAGCCGTCGGAGACGACGGCGAGCATCCGCAGGGTGCGGCCGTGGCGTAGGTCGAGGAGTTGGTCGGCGACCTTGACCGCTTCCGGGAAGGTGGCGGTGGCGAGGCCGGTGCGCATGGTCAGCACCTGCGTGGGGCGGGTGCGTGGGGGTACCAGGACGGTGGTGCGGTCCCCGAAACCGATGGTGGTGGTCGTCGCGTCGGCGCGGCGGGCCGCGTTGGCGAAGATCCACGCGGCCGACGACATCGCGTCGGTGTAGCGGTCCATCGAGCCGGACAGGTCGACCAGGACGGCCAGGTGCAAACGGGGTTTCTCCGGTGGCAGCTGGGCGCGTTGCTGCCATGGAGCGGCGGTCGGGAGTTGCCCGGCGGCGATTTGTGCTTCGGCGGTGATGGCCTGCCGGGTTCGCAGCCGGCCGGGTGGGATCGCGGAGGGCCGCCGGCCGGGTTCGGGGTGTTGGGTGCGGGCCTGCCGCAGCCGGTTGGCGAGGTCGCGGGCCGCGTGGTGTTCCTGCTCGGTCGGGTCCCGGCGGTCCCA
Organism: Micromonospora sp. CCTCC AA 2012012; assembly: GCF_040499845.1. Taxonomy (NCBI): domain Bacteria; kingdom Bacillati; phylum Actinomycetota; class Actinomycetes; order Micromonosporales; family Micromonosporaceae; genus Micromonospora; species Micromonospora mangrovi. The sequence goes on along the minus strand of NZ_CP159342.1, from coordinate 4,669,016 downwards.
CTCCGACGGTGGGCTGTGCCGGTGGGCCAGCAGCGCCGCGGCGTACTCGGCCGGGGTGAAGCCGACGGCGACGGCGAGGTAGTCGACGAGGGCCGCAGCGAGGCGGCCGGCGAACTGCCCGGCGTCCGGTACGGGGGTGTCGTACTGCTGGTCGGGGTCGATGCCGAGGACCTGACACCACCGGCGGGCCAGGCAGATCATGGTGTCGGCGTCGGTGTCGTCGCAGGTGTGGGCCTCGCGCCAGATGTCCCGCAGTTGCCGCAGGCGTTTGCGTCCGAGGACGCCGGTGACGGCGGCCCGGACCGGGCGGACGTCTTTGCTGGTGACGATGCGGGCGTCGACGCGGGCCAGGAGCAGGGCGGCAAGTTGCCCGGCGTGCCACGGGTCGTCAACGGCCGCCTGGTCGGGGTCGAGGAGGGTGGTCACGACGTGGCGCAGCCACCGGCGGTCGCCGCGGCGGCGGGCGCGTTGGCGTCCTTCGGCCCGGGATTCCTCCAGCATGTCGGCGACGGCGGCGAGGATCGGCGGGGTGCCGGGCGGGGTGGTCCAGCGGCTGTGCGCGGCGTGCGCGGCGCCGTGCACGAGTAGCCCGTAGCCGGTGGGCACGATCCGCTTGTGCCGTGGCTTGGCCGGGTCGGTGACGTCGGGGCTGTCGGCGATGTAGGTGGCGTCGACCTCGATCCGGTTCAGGGCCGGGTAGAAGCACTCGGGTGCGTCCCCGGCGGCGCCGGGGGCGACGAGGACGGTGAGGTCGGTAAGGCCGGTCAGCAGCGGGACGTGCTGGGTCCACGCCGCGGACCAGTCATGCCAGTCGCTGGCGCCGGCCGGCGTCGGCGGTGCGCCTTGCTGTAGGTGGGTGCTGGGGTGTGACACGGATGGGCTCCTTCCAGAAGGGGTGGGCGGCGGTTAGCGCTTGCCGAGTGCGAGCGCGGTGATGGGCGTGCCGGTGTGTCGGGACAGGGCGGCGGTGACGTCGTCGCGGGCGTCCTCTGGGGCGATGCCGGCCAGGTTGGCCAGGGCGGCGGGCATGCCCAGGTGGTCGCGGACCTTCACGAAGCCGAGCAGTTCGCGCAGCTGCGGCGCCCACACGGTCTTGCCGGCGGCGAGGTCGGCGTTGAGGTCGATCGCCGCGGCCACGACCTGCTTGGGGACGCCGAGTTGGCGGGCGAGGTCCCAGTCGGTGGTGACGTGCAGGTGGACGGTGAACCGGGAGGCCAGGGCCTCGGTGAGCACCGCGCCGTGCACGCCCGGGTTGTGGCCGGCGACGATGTAGAACCCGTCAACGGCTTCCACGGTCTCGTTGCCGTTGGCCGGGATGGTGATCACCCCGCGGCCGTCCATGGCCGGATACAGCACGGCCAGGACGCGGGGCGGGATGAGGGTGGCGTCGTCGACCAGCAGCACCCGCCCCTCCCGCATCGCGGTGACCAGCGGTCCGTGGACGAACTCGTAGCCGCCGCCGGGGATCGGGTTGTACGAGCCGAGGAAGTCGTCGACGACGGTGTCGCCGGTGCCGGCGACGGTGAGCAGGTCGGGGAACGCGGCCTCGACCATGGCGGTCTTGCCGGTGCCGGGCGGCCCGTACAGCAGCACGGGCACCTGCTGGGCGCGCAGTCGCTGTAGTTCCTCGACGTCCCAGCCCCTCCCGAGCCGACGCGGGTGGTACAGCGTGCCGTTCGGGCGCGGTACCGGCGCGGGCCGTCCCTGCCGGCCACCACCACCACCACCACCACCGCTGCTGATGGAGCGGGTGCGGGGCGCGGCGGGTGGGAGGGTGCCGGCGGCGTCGATGCCGGCCTGGGTGATCTGGAAGCGGTGGTGCGGGTCGCGGTGGTGGGTGGCGTGTCCGGCGGTGGTCATCTTCTTCAACGCCTCGAACACCGCCCCGGACGACGGGGCGCCGATCGCCCGGGTGATCTCGCCGACCTTGAGAATCTGGTCGGGGTGGTCGGCCAGGTGCAGGGCCACCTTCCGGTACAGGTAGCCGGACCGGCCAGAGGCGGCCTCAGCGGTGGGCGTGCCGTCCGAGGTCGGGTTGTTCTGCGGCGCGCCGGCCTGGGGGGCCGGTGGGGTTGGTGTGGTCATGGTGATGCCTCGATTCCAGGGTCGGGCCCGCGCACCCGTCTCCGGGTGCGCGGGCGGTGGGTACCGCACAGCGGAGACGGGTGGGGCCAACCCCGTGCCGGCCTGGTCGGGCCGGGCGGGTGGGCGACCACACCCCGGTGGCGCTGAAGGGTTACGGCGACACGTGGGTCGCCGCCGGTGCGTGCTGGTCGGTGTCGACGCCGCGCGGGCGGTGTCTGCGCCGACGATGGAACGCCCCACCCGCCCAATCGATCAAGTCGAATTGGTGCGGGGCGCGGGATGCTGACGTGCCGGCTGTCTACGCGGGCACGTCGAAGGTCGGGAGCTGGGCCGGTGGCCAGGTCGTGGTCAGTCGGCGCAGCCCCGTTCACAGCCCTGCGGGTCGCACTGCTGACCGTCGGCCATCCGGGCCAGGGCCAGCCCGTCGTCGCCGTCGAGGAACGGCCAGCCGAACCCGTCGGCGAACGCCCGAACCTTGGGCGCCCCGTACATCGGGTAGCCGGCGTGGTCCATCGCCGCCACAATGTCGTCGCGGCCAAGGAGCCAGGCGAGTTCGCTGAGCTTGTCCACCGACCGGCTCGCCGAGTTGCCCCGGTGGTCGAGGATCTTCCCGACGGCGAAATCGAGGTAGCCCCGGGCGTAGGTCTCGTGGTCGACCCGCTGGGCCCACTCAACCGGGTGGCGGGGGGTGATGACCTGGCGGGCGTGGTCGAGGTCGAGTGCCTCCACGAGCACCTCCTCCCGGAAGCCGAAGACGTCCCCGCGGTTGGCCCGCAGAGCCCAGACCCGGGTGACGATCTCCTCTTGAGTACGGATGGTCACGTGGTCTTCCTTCCTGTTGGTCCTACCTGTCGTGGTGGTGTGCCGCTGCCGGAGACGGCTCGGCTTCGGGTGACGTGGCGCGACCTTGGTCGGGGGCCCCGGCCTATGCCTGGTTCGGGTCGGGCAGGTCGCCGACGATCCGGTCGCAGGCGTACGGGTCGACGGCCTCCCAGCACCAGCTACGGCCCATCACCACGTACCGGCCGTCACCGTCCGGGGCGACGCGTTCGATGGCTTCCGGATCATCGGACAGTGCGCGCTGGTCGGCGACGAGGACGTCTCCGTCGAAGGACAGGTCGGCCAGATCCGCGTCGACCCGGCGATCCAGGTCGTCCTCCGGTACGCCCTGCTCGCGCAGGCTGCGGCGGTGCTGGTCGCGGAGCCGGTACTGGTCGGCGACGATCGCCTCCGCCACCGGGCGAGTGCAGGAGAACACCGCCCACCCGTTCCAGTGGTCGATCAGAGTGCCGACGAACCCGATCTCGAAGCGGTCATCGCCGTCCGGGCCGGCGGTCATTGCCCACTCGCCCGAGAACACGCCGACGTCGCCGAGGTGCACCCGGTCGGGGTGCAGGTGGGACACGTCGCGGCCGGTGGGGCTGGCCGCGAGGTGACACAGGTCGGCGACACGCTCTTCGGCGGCGGTGGCGAAGGCGTCGCGGTAGACGGTCGTCGCCTCGTCGCGCTGCTGGATGCGCAGCCCGAACCAGCCGGAGACATCGCCGGTGGCGTCGGCGAACAGTTCCCACCCGGCGGCATCGACCGAGTCTCCAGCCGAGGAGAAGTGGGGCAACGTGTCGAGGACGGCGGGATCGCCGTCGTGGATGCCGGCCAGGATCCGGCGGGCGGTCAGGCGGGTGTCGCCGCTGGCTCGGGCGCCGATGGTGTCCTGCGCCCACCACTCGGCGGCGGTTTGGCCGGCCTCGGTGCCGGCGGCCCGCATGCGCCGCAGCGCGGCGGCCCATTCGGTGGCCTCGGCGACCGGATCGCCGAGGGGCGGCGAGGTGGTGGCTGGTGCGATGCGGTCGCCGTCGTCGAGGCACATCGACAGCGTCGAGCCGCTGTCCCAGGCGACCTCGACGATGTTCTGCCGCTGGTCGTGGCGGCGGACGGTGCCGGTGTCGCCGGCACGCAGCCGGGTATGTGGGTCGCTGGTGTGGACCAGCGCGACGCGCTGGCCAGGCTGGTAGCTCATGGTGGTCTCCGATCGGCGAGTGGACGGGCCATCGCTGCCGCTGGTGGGCGGCGACGGCGTGGGGTCGGGTGTGTTCATCGGGCGCTGCCCGTCGCGTCACCCGTCGTGGGGTTGTGCGGCGGCCAGGGCTTGCGGGTGACGTGGTCGCCGAACATCGGGTCGGTGGCGACCGAGGAGCCGCAGCGGGTGCAGCTGGTGGCGGTGTCGTAGCCGTAGCCGGCCATGGACGGCACCTCGACGTGGTCGATCTCGTCGACCGCGCCGCAGACGGTGCACACCGTCATCTCCGGGCCGCCGCCGTCGTCGTCGGCGGGTTCGGTGATGAACAGTTCGTCGGCGGGGTCGAGGTGGTGGGCGCTGTGCCGCAGCCAGCGGCCGTGGACCGTCGCCTCGTACACCACCAGCCGCCGCTGATCGAGGTGCAGCAGGTACAGCCACTCGAGGGCCCCGCCGACGTCCTCGCGCAGCGCGCCGCGCCGGATGGTGTCGTTGTCGGCGGGGTGGCCCAGGCCCGGTACGGGCGGCTGCTGGTCCCAGCGGCGGGGCTTGGGGTTGACGGCGAGGGACCACCAGTCGTGGGCCAGCAGCGCGGCAGCCATGGCGCCGGTGTCACGGCCGAACGTGTCGGTCCAGATCCGGCGCAGCAGCGGCACCAGAACCTGCGGGTCCTCGCCGAACTGGATCAAGCGGGCGGTGTACCTGCCGCGGAGCGCGGCGATACCGATGAGCGTGGGTGTGCTCACGGGCTTTTCCTCCTCAGGGTTGTGTGGATGGGGGTTGCGGCGCTCGTCCCCGGGGCGGGACGACCGCCGAGCTGGGGGTGGATCACGCAGCCGCCGCCGGCGTTCGCGATGGCGATCACTGGTTGAGGGGCGCGCCGACGGAGGCCATGAAGGCGACCGGGTCGACGGCCGTGCCGGAGGTGTGGTCACCGAGGTGCACCTCGAAGTGCAGGTGCGGTCCGGACGAGTGGCCGGAGCTGCCGGAGACGCCGATGACGTCACCGGCCGCGACCTGTTGGCCCTCGGCGACGGAGGGGTGGGTGAGCATGTGGCAGTAGCGGGTGATCACCCCACCGGTGTGGGTGATGTCGACGTACCAGCCGCAGCCGCGGGTGAGTGCGGGGTCGCCGTCGCGGTCGCAGCCCCAGTCCCGGCCGGTTCGCACGTCGACGGCGTTGCAGCGCACGACGGTGACGGTGCCGGCGGACGCGGCGTGGATCGGGGTGCCCTTGCCCACGATCAGGTCGACGCCGTCGTGCCCGGGTCGGCCCTCGGTGCGGAAACCGGAGCCGACGTCTGCGTGCACCGGTTGGGTCCAGCCCTGCGCGCTGACGCTCACGCCGCAGGCGGCCAAGCCGGCGGTGACCCCGGTGAGGGCGGTGACGATGCGGGTAGCGTCGGGTTCCCACCTCGCGTAGGCGTCCGGGTAGGCCGACCGCTGCACCGCCTGGGCGGCCTCGGTCAGCGCCATCGCCTGCCAGCCGTCGACGGCCTGCAACTTCTGGTAGAACTTCGTCGCCGCGTACTGCGGGTCGTGCAGCTGCTCGGGGGTGCCCCAGCCCTGGGAGGGGCGCTGTTGGAACAGGCCGACCGAGTCGCGGTCCCCGCCCGGGGTGTTGATCAGGGAGGATTCCTGCATCGCGGTGGCCACGGCGATGACCCAGCCGCGGGGCGGGACGCCGAGGCGCATGCCGACGGCGGTGATGGTGGCGGCGTTGCCGACCTGCTCGGTGTTCCAGTCACCGATCGGGCCGATCCCGCCCGGGGTGGGGGTGGGCGAAGCCGCTGAGGCGGTGGGCGTGACGCTGGTGGTCGGCCCGCACGCGCTGGCGCCGCCGCCGAAGATCAGGGTGGTGGCCAGTCCGGAGCACAGCAGCAGGACACCGACGACCGCGATGGCGATCCCGGACAGCACGCGGGTGGTCATGACTGGACTCCTTCAAGGACGGGACGGGCCGGCGGGGCGCGGGGACGGCGAAGGCCGCGCGAGCCGGTGGAGGGGCGTTGCGCGGCCTTCGGCCGGGTGCGGGAATCAGCGGGCGAGGACGGCCACCTTTTCGCCGTGCAGCAGGGGCGCCCCGTCGGGGCCTTTGACGTGGGCGTTGATCCAGATCCGGTACGGGTGGCCGTCGCGGTCGATCAGGCGTCGCCAGTGGCCGCGCACGACGAACCGCACCCGGTAGTGCCACTTGGGCTCGCCGTCGGTGGGTTCGGCGAGGGGGTGGGTGCGGCGCAGCATGACCACGCGGGTGTCGTGGCGGATGCTGGCGCGTACGGCGCGGCGGCGGGCGGCGCGGTCCAGGGGGGCGGCGGCGACGGTGGCGAGGGGTTGGGCCTGGATGCGCCAGAAGGCGTAGGCGACGGCGGCGCAGGCGCGCATCGGGGTGGTGGTCTCGTCGATGCAGAACCGGCCGTCGGGTGCCGGTTCCCAGTCGCGGTCTTCTGCGTCGAGGACGGGCAGGTCGGGGCGGGGGTCGACGGGTTGGCCGATGGGAATCTCGGTGAAGTCGGTCAGCACGTAGGGGCCGAACTGGCGGGCGAGATCGGGCCGCTCGGTGAGCTGCTGCCGGCGGCGCACGGCCGCCGGGTCGTGCGGGTCGCGGTGGTCGGCCCAGCCAGCGATGGCCCAGAACGACCGGCCGCTTCCGGTGTTGGTGGTGCGGGCCCAGGTGATCGCACCGATCGAGGACACCTCGCCGCTGAGGCTGCGGTGGTAGATCGGTTCGGGAAGGAACAGCACCCCGCCGTCGTCAGGGGCGACGTCGGCCGGGAGCACCTCGCCGGTCAGGTCGAGGGCCGCCGCGGCGGCGGCGATGATCGCGGTCATCGCCGGGGCGATGACGTACGGCTCGCCGAATCGCCACGGGTTGCCGGTGATGGCGCGCACCGCGGTGAGGACCTTCGCCATGCCCGCTGGGCTGGGGCTGGGGTGGTTGGCCAGGCGGCTGCCGAAGAACGCCTGCAGGTACTTCGCCGCGAGCGGGCTGCGGTGGTAGTCGACCATGCGGGCACGCAGGTCGACGGCGGTGCGGGCGTAGCCGGCGAGGGTGTCGTTCGGTAGGAAATTCACTAGTTGCCTCCAAGTGCGTGTTCAGGCGGCCAAGGCCGCCACGGGTGGACGTCGGTAGACGCGGGATTCCGGCGGCACCGTGTCCGGCACGGGCGCGGGCTGCACCAGGGGTGCCGGCGGGCGAGCGGGGGTGAACCAGCCGGGGAAGCGACGCGGCGGGGCGGGCACGGCGGCGCGTCCCCGTGCGACCCCGGCCGGGCGCGGCGACGGCGGCGGGGGTGCCGGGGCGAGGGTGGTGGGTGCGCGCCGGGCCTGTTGTTCGGCGCGGCGGGCGGTGCGCAGCGCCCAGCAGGGGCCGTCCTGCCCTCGGCACTGCAGGTTCGTGCAGGCGCCGTCGGGTCCGGGTTGGTGGGCGGCGGCGACGTCGACCGCGAGGGCCCACAGGAGCCGGTCGGTGACGTCGTCCGGGACGGCGATGCGCTCGCTGGGGCGCCGGCTGCGGCCCTTGGGATGTGCGGGGTGTGCCATGGCGGGTGGCCCTTCGGTCGGCGGATCGCGTGGTGTGCGCGGTCGCCGCCCGACTCGTGTCGGGGCCTTTGGGGATGCTGATGTCCGGACGGCGGACGACGACCAGCGCTGATCGACGCTCATCTCTTGACGAAGGTCAAGTCGTGCCGGGCGGGCGGGGACCTTGCTCGCCCTGCACGGCGGCGTGCAGTCGTGGTTCAGGTGGTCTGCTCGGGGTCGAGGCGCACGCGGGTGGCGTCGATGGTGGTGAGCAGATGGCGGGAGACGCCGCGCCAGTAGCGGCCGTTGTTACCGCCGAGCGGGACGAGGGAAACGCGGCCGGTCCCGGTATCGCGCAGCACCACGTACAGCTCGCCGGGAGGCTGCTTCCAGCCCGCTCCGGCGACGGTGACGAGGGTGCCCGGATGCAGCGGCGCCTCGTGGATCATGGTCCACTCGCCGCCGGTACTAGCGCTGGTGGTGCTACCGCTGGTGGTGATGTCCGCTGCGGGGGCGGGCCGCAGGTAGGTGGGGTTGACCTTCACGGGTCGGCCGCCGTCGACGGGTTCGACGACGACGTTGACCGGCAGGAGCCGGGTGACGCGGTAGGTGACGCCCCGGGTGCTGGCGCGGGCCACCGCCGGGTCGATGATCACCCGGTCGCCGACGGTGTAGGTGTGGGGGCTGCTCATGGTGGGTGCGCTCCTTATACGGGTTCTCGGCGACCGTCGCCGAGGACGGGGACAGCAGTCGGGGGCGGGGTGGAGATGGGGCACGGTGAGGACCTCGCGCCCGTCGACGGGCGCGAGGTCTTCCTGGTGCGACCGTGAGCGGTCAGCGGCGCCGCAGGTCCCGCAGGCGGGTGCCCGGTGGCAGACCGGTATGACCGGTGGTGGCGCTCGCGCCGTGAACCCCGGATCCGGTCTCCTTGGCCTGGTACATGGCGATGTCGGCCTGACGCAGCAGGGTGCGGGGGTCGACGCCGAGGGCGGCGGTGGTGTGCCCGACGCTGGCGCGTACGGCCACGATGTGTGCGCCGAGGTCGACGGGGTGACGGCCGACCGTCCGCCAAGCGGCGCGGGCTGCTGCGGCGACGTCGTCGGCGCCGCCGTCGATCAGCAGGGCGTACTCGTCGCCGGACAGGCGCGCGGCGAGCCGCACCGGCCCTCGCAGGGCGGCCAGCCGTCGGCCGACCTCGGTGAGGACGTCGTTGCCGGCCTCGTGGCCGAAGGTGTCGTTGATGGCCTTGAAATGGTCGAGGTCGAGGAGGACGAGCCCGAACGGGCCATCGGTGCGGGTGGCGCGGGTGAGGGCGGCGAGCAGGGCCCGCCGGTTGGGCAGGCCGGTGGTGTCGTCGTGGTCGGCGGCGTAGCGGGCGCGGGTTAGCGCCTGCTGCTGGCGCCACAGCAGCGCTGCGGCGAGGGCGAGACCGGCGAGGATTCCACCGGCTGCGGTGACGATCGAGGTCAGGATGGGAGACACTTCGGGAGCTCCTTGTCTGTGAAGGAGCACCGGGGGCGGGCGTGGTTCCGGGAAGTTCGACGCCCGCCTCCGGGCTACCGGCAGGGCGGGGTCGTTCAGGCGGCGGGGTCGGTGAGGGCGAACGTGACGGGTTTCTCGGCGGCCAGGACCACCCGCCCGGCCTCGACGAGTTTCACGGCGGCGTTGTGGACCGCGCCGGCGCTGGCCTTCTTCGCGCCTGTTCCCTCGTTGGCCCGGTCGACCAGCTTGCACAGCTCGCTGACCTTGTACTGCTGGTCGGGGTTGGCCTCGAGGATGTCGAGGATCGCGCCGCGCAGCGTGCCCGACGCCCGCCGGGTAGGGGCCTGCGCCGCCTCGCCCGCCGCCTCCGTGCCCGAGGGCACGGCGGGTGATCCTTCCGTGGCGGCGTCGCCCGTGGTGCTGTCGGCGGCCGTGCTGGCGGGAGGCAAGGCGGGTGTGGCCTGTCCGGGGTCCGCCTCGTTCGCCGGAGGTGTCCCGATGGCCGGGTCGGTGTCGTCGGTCGTGACCGGCACCTCGGGTTCGGCGGTGGAGCGGTCGCTGTCTCCGCCGTCGCCGGTCTCGTCGTCGTCGGTTTCGGTGGCTTCGTCGACTGCCACCTCGACGTCGTTCGCAGCGGGCGATGTCGGCGCCTGGGCGGCATCGGGCTGCTCGTCGGCGAGGGCCTCGGTTGCTGGTTGCTGGTCGTGGTCCTGCCCGGTAGCCTCTCCGGTTTCCTGCGGGTCGTCGCCGCGCGGCCCGGGTTCTGCGGCGGCGTCGCGGAGGGCGGGCTCCGGCTCGGGCTGGCCGTGCTCGTCGCCCTGTTCGGCGTGGGCGCGGCCGGTGTCGGTCAGCCGCCACAGGCTGCGTCCGCGCTCGTCGCGGGTGGGTTCGGCCAGTCCGGCCGTTTCCAGGGTGCGCAGTTTCGGGGTGGTGGTCGAGTAGCCGAGGCCGGCTTCGGTGGCGATGGCGGCGGCGGTGGCCTCACCGAGCCGGTGCAGCGCGGTGAGAACCTTCGCCACGCTGGGCGCTGGCGGTGGTGTGACGGCCGTACCGGTGGTCGTGTCGGTCGGTGTGCTGGTCATGGGCGCGTGGCCCCCTTTCTCCTGCCGTGGGCAGGCGTTGGTAAGTGAGGTGCGTGCACTGATCCACGCTTCGAATCGGGCATTGATCAAGTCGTCTGCCCGCACTGCGGGACTTCGGCGACGTGTGCCGCCCGGCGTTCTCACGCCGGGCGGCACGTTGGGACCGGGGGTCAGTGCGCGGCGTGGTAGGCGTCGCGCACCGCGGCGGGGATGACGCCGCCGGTTCGTGGTCGGGGCAGGTTCAGCTCCCGCCAGTTCGTGGTCCACCACCAGGTGCGGATCTCCTGGGTGCGGCTGGTGGTGGTGCCGCGCTGCCGCCGTGGCGCCTTGGCCTGTTTCGGCAGGCGGCGTCCGGCGGTGATGAAGGGGGCGAAGGCGGCGGCCATACGGTCGAAGTTGCTGGCGGACAGGTCGATCTCGTAGGTGACGCCGTTGAAGGTGAACTGGTAGGTGCCGACGTCGTCGGTGGTGCCGTCGAGGTCGTCGACGACGATCGCGGTGGTGTGGGTGGCCACGAGGGCCACCTCCTTCCTTCGAGGGGCGGGTTACTGGGCGGTCTGGGTGCCGAGGCCGAGCTGGTGGCCGATGGCGGGCCCGCGGTGCACGGCGGCGACGGCGGCGGGCAGGTGTCGGCGTTGCCAGCCGTGCAGGGCGGCGGTGATGTCGGCGGCGTACTTGCGGTGCTGGGTGAGGGCGGCGACGAGGCCGGCGGCCTGTTCGATGCCGTTGTTGGCGCCGCGGGCGGTGTGCGGGCGGACGGGGGCGAGGGCGTCGCCGAGCAGCACGGCGTGGCCTGCGCCGACGGGCCAGACCATGCGCTGCGGTGGGGTGATGTCGAGGACCGGTACCGCCATCCGGGTGGTGGTGGCGTGGACGACGGCGGCGTGGTCGGCCGGCAGCAGCAGGTCGGCGTGGGTGTCGACGTGGGTGCGGGCGGCGGGGCTGACGTGTCGGGGTAGGGCGAAGACCCGGCGGGTGGGGTCGGCGCCGAACCGCTGCGTGTATTCGGTGCTGGTGCAGTTGAGGTAGAAGGTCCAGTCGCAGCCGCCGGGTACCGGGGCGAGGTTGAACTGCACGCCGGGGCAGGGCTGCAGCCGCAGGAAGTCCCGCAGCCCGGGTTCGGGGGTGATGTTGGCGATGCCGCGGTGGGCGACGTAGCCGGCGTACCGCAAGTTCCGGTCGGGATCGAGCAGCCGGCGGCCGGTGGAGGACCGGCCGTCGGCGAACACGACCAGGTCGGCGGCCTCGGTGTGGCCGTCGCGGAACCACAGCTCGGGCCGGCCGGCGTGTTCGGCCAGGGCGGTGACCTTCATTCCGGTGTGCAGGACCCCGGCGGGGAGGCGGCAAGTCAGCGCCTGGTGCAGCAGCGTCCAGGTGGTGTTGCGGCCCGGGTAGGTGCGTCGGATGGTCTCGGCGGGGTGGCGGTCGCGGATGGTCATCTGGACGATGGCCTCGGAGTCGTGGGCGACGAACTCGTGTTGCGGGATGTCGAGGCGGTCGAGCACGTCGAGGGCGGGGTGTTCCAGGCCGATGAGGCCGCCGCCCAGGGGCGCGGACGCCGGCGCCGCCTCGTAGACGGTGACGTCGTCGAATCCGGCGTGCAGCAACAGCAGCGCGGTGACGGGGCCGGTGACGCTGCCGCCGACGACCGCGATACGGGGCCTGCTGGTGGATGTCATGAGGGTTCCCTTCGGCAGGGGTGGGAACCCGGGCACGGCCGTGCCCGGGTCTGCGCGAGTGCGCGGGTGGCCGGGCATCGGCCAGGTCGTGCCAGTGAGAAAGCGGGTCAACGGCGGTAGGCCGTGGACGCGCGGGTCAGCCGCCGTGGTGCGGCGGGTGGATGGACATTTGCGAGGAGCGGGGCCGGGCTGCGCCGGCTGGTGCGCGAGGTGCGACCGAGCGGCGGGCAGCGCGGCAGGGTGCGGCCTTGGTGGGGTTACCGGCCGGGCGTGGTGAACGGCGGCGACACGGGAAGGATCCGCCGCGCCCGCTGCAGCACCTCGTCGGCGACCGGGATCAGCGTCCCTGCGTTCGGCGCGGTGGTCGGGGTGGTGCGGTGCCAGCTGTGACCGGGGCTGCTGGCGATGATGGTCCAGGTGAACAGTGGGGTAAGGACCTCGGCGACCGCGCTGCTCTGCTTGGCGTAGCTGTCCCGGTAGACCCGTACCCGCAGGACGTACCCGTCGGTGTGGTGCACCCGGGTCAGCTCGTAGCAGCCAGGACCGCCCTGGTGGAACACCTCGTCGACGGTCACCGCGAACCGTCCTCAGTGCTGGTGGTGGGGGCGGTCGCCGCGACGAGGGTCCAGGGCCACTGGTAGGCGCCGATGGCGTAGCAGCGGTTGGCGTCCGGGGCGACTCGGTCGTCCTCGATCCAGCGGCCGTCCAGGCCGTCGTCGTGCTCCCACTCGACGGCGACCTCGTCGCCGTCGAACCGCAGCCGGGGGTGCTCGCCCGGCATGTCGCCGGGGTAGAGGCCGTCGAGGTGGGCGGCCATGCGCTGCACCGCGAACCGGGGGAAGCGGCACAGCAGTCCGGTGCGGGTGAGGGTGGTGTAGCCGGTGGCGACCATGGCGCGGTAGGCGCCGCCGCCGACCACGTCGCAGGTGACAGCCGCCGGGGTCCAGGTGGACAGCGGCGGGGTGATGTCGCCGCGGTGGCGGGAAATGCGGTAGCGGTCGCCGGTGGCCTCGCTCGCCGGGTCGGGGTGCAGCCCGAACCAGTGCACCCCGTGGCGGCGAGCGAAGCGGAGCAGGTCGAGCAGGTTCCGCCGCCCGTCGACGTGGTTGGCGTGCAGGGGTAGGAATCCGTGCCCGTCGTCGGCGGGGACCGGGTTGCCGGTGGCGCCGGTGGCAGTGTGGGTCCAGGTTTCGGCGAGGGCCCGGTGGTCGGCGCCGTCGGCGTCGTACCAGCGGGGGATCCCGTTGGAGGACAGCCAGTCACCGTCGGTGTCGTGGGACCAGATGAGCGCGGCCTGGTCCGGGACACCGGCCCGGTACTGCTGCCAGGTCTTCAGGTGGGCGTGGGTGGCGGCGGCGTGTTCGGCGAGGGGCAGGACGTCGTCGACGCGGAACCACAGTCGGTTGGACATGGCGAAGGAACCTCCTGATAGGGGAAGAGGGAAAGGTCGGCCGTTCGCCGGCCGGGCTTGCAGGGAGCCCCAGCCCGGGGCGCCGGGCGGGTGCCATACGGGGCCGGCAGTGGGTCCACGCCACGCCGCTTTGGCCCCCCGTGGGTACGGCGGATGGCCCGCAGGAGCGGGTCGGATGTAGTGCAGGCGGGCGTGGTTCAGGTTGTGGTCAATGTCGTGTGGGGGTGTGGCCGCACTCGTCGCGGAGGGTGTGCGTCGCAGGGCCGGGACGCTCAGGGACGCGGCTGCAGAACTCGCGTCTGCTGCTGGTGCGCAGCGCGGCGCGGGTGCAATGGGGTGGAGCCGGTCGGGCCGCCGCCGATTCCAGGGAAGAGGGATGGGTGGCAGTGCCCGACCGGTTCCAGATCCGGTGGTGCTACAGGGCGACGGCGAGCAGCCGCTGGTCGGCCTCGATGGTGTCGAGGTACCGTGTCGCCTGCTCGAGGTAGGTCACCCGGTGGGTGAGGGCGTCGCTCGCGGGTGCGAGCTTGTGCCCGTCCGGCGTGAGCAGGGCGTCGCCGCACACGGCGGTGGTGGCGCTGTAGTGCTGGTAGGCCATCGGGCCTGCCTGGAACATCTCCAGCTCCCCCACGGCGAGGTGGGCGGCGCCGTAGCTGGCCGCGTTGTGCATCCGCATCGCGTTGACGCGGGCCTGGTTGTGGAAGTCCGCCTCGGCCCGCTCGCGCGGGTAGCGGGCGGGGTCCGCCAGGTGGCGGGCCAGCAGGGTCGGCCACGGGGTGGCCGGCCGGGTGCCGTGCACGACCCGCTGCCACACCTCGTGGCGGATGCCGGCGCCGACGCCGGCGGCGTGACGCATGGCGGCGAAGTCGAGCAGCTTGACCGGTCCGCCGGCGCAGTACACCGGACGTCCCTTCCGCGGTGCGATCAGGTCGCGCCGCTGCCACAGCCACATGTCCGGGGTCGCCCAGAAACGCGGTTGCAGAGTGCCGGATACGCCGAAGTGCCGGTCGAGCTGGGTGGCGGTCAGTGCCTGCGACGGCAGGCCGTCGGGCAGGCAGACGATCATGGTGTTGATCGTCGCGGTCGGCGTGACCACCGGGCTGGTGGACGCCGTGGTGGCGACGGTGGTGGCCGCGGGGGCGGGCTTGCGGCCCGGGCGGGGCGTCACCGTCGGCACGCGGGTGCCGTAGCGGCTCAGCGGGGTCGCGGCACCGTTGGTTGCGGTCATCTGGGGTTCCTCCTTCGGTAGGGCGCGTTGTCGGGCGCGCGGAAGCGGCCGGCCCACCGGGTACATGGGTCGACTCACGGAACGAACAGCGGATGGGCGCAGCAGAGGGCTGCTGGTGAAGCGGGTTGGTGCTGGTGGTGCGGGTTGGTGCGGGTGGTGCGGTGCGACCTGGGGTCGCCGCGCGGCGCGGGCGCCGACCGGCCGAGAAGGCGGGTGGGCGGAGCGCACCGTGAGGTGCGGCGGTGGTTCCCGAGGTGGGACCGGACCGGGTGGAGCGATATATGGGTGAAGGTGGTGCCGATGAAGGTAGCGGCCGGATCTGTCAGCGCCGGCCGCCGTCACGATCGTCAGAAGTGCGGTTGACCTGCACTGTCAGACGACCGCTCGATTAATTGGGTGAGGCCCGGTGAGGCTGTGAGATCCGGTCGGCCTCACAGCCGCCCACGACGGTGGTCGACCCGCCTCCGCGTGCGGTGAAGGTGGGCGTCAGGGCTCCGGGTCGGTGGGGTCGGTGTCGGTGAAGCGGTGCGGGTTGGTGGCCGGGTTGTCCGGGCCGTGATCTGAGGGCAGTTCATGCAGCCAGCGGCGCAGGCCCGGATCGGTGGTGAGGGTCCAGGCGGGCCCGGCGGGGTGCTCGCCGTGCAGGCCGGTGGCGACGGGCATGGCGGTGGGCACTCCGGCGAGGGCGTCGAGGAGGTGCTGTTCGCGGCGGCGGCCGGGGACGCGCAGCAGCACCGGGTACCGCGGCCCGTAGCGGGCGAGCTGCTCGTAGCCGCGCAGCTTGCGCAGCACGGTGCCGAGGGGTTCGGTGCCGTTGTCGTGTTCGAGGAAGAACCCGACGGTGCGCCCACCGGCGTGCCAGATGCCGTGTCCGTCGGGCTGGACACCGGTGCCGCTGCCGGCGGCGTAGGAGGCGGCGGCGAAGGCGGCGGTGGTGTGCTGTTCGGACCACCACCGCGCCAGACGAGCGTGCTCGTCGGCGCGGGCGTAGCCGATCAGGTCGACGAACAGCTGGTTGGTGCCGAGCAGGTGGGCCAGGCGGCGGCTGCCGATGATGCGTTCGGTGCGGTCGATGCTGGTCCGCGGGGCGCGGGCGCCGGCCTGGTTCGGGTCGTTGAACTGGGTGGGGTGGACCACGGCGCCGAGCGGTCCGAGAGTGTAGAGGTACTGGCCGCTGCCGGTGGTGACGTCGACGAACCGGCTGACCGCCTCCATCTGGTGCAACTGGGCGAGTCGGAGCCGGGCCGAGCGACGCGATGGGAACAGCGCCGTGGTGATCTGGTCGGTGGACAGCACGTAGTGCTCGGCGAGCCACCGCAACAGCTGATGATCACGGGCGGTCAACCGACGAAGCCGGTCAAGACGAGCAAGACGAGACGACGAACGGGAACCAGGCGAAGAGCCGGAGGAAGAGGCAGAAGCCGAGCGGGAAACGGAGTTGTTGGTGGACACGGTGGATGCTCCAAGCGGAAGAGGAGTTCCCTCCGAGGGAGGGTGTCTGAGTTCGGTGAGGTGGTCACCGGAGGCCGGACACGGCCGGTGAGCGGCACTGACAGACCCGGACGGCCGGATCTGTCAGTGCGGTGTGGTGATCGGTGGTGAAGGGCTGGTGAACCCCGCACGGAAGGGGCGACCGGGACTCGGTCGACCTCGGTCGACCGATCTGTCGATCTTGCTTCAACCGTCCTGCGGCGTTCAGGTGTTCGCCTTCGGAGCGCTCTTGCCTCGGGACCGGCGGTTGTCGTCGGGTCGGGCCGAGAACCGGTCGACGAGGTCGTCGATCGCGCTGGTGTCCTGGGCCGGAACCGCCTGCGCCGCGGCCTGACGGATCGCCGTCGCCTCGCCCACGACCGGCTTCGGCGGCCGGGTCTTGAGGGTGAACGCCGGCGTCTGCCGCCCACCGACGACGAGCCGCCCGACAGCGGTGTAGGCGTCCAGGTGCGTCAGGTCGTGCTCATCGAGCTCGGGCAGGGTGTGCCGGGCCAGCACGCGGGCGTCCTCCGGGGCGACGGAAAAGTACAGCTTGTTGCGGGCGTTCGCCGACGCCGCTGCCAGGAGGTCCTTCGGGAACTGGGCGAGGTCCTGGTGGGCGAGGACCATCGACAGCCGGTACTTCCGCGCCTCCGCCAACATCGAGTCCAGGCTGTTGGCGAGGGTCAGGAAGTTCTGGCACTCGTCGATGATCAACGTGGCGTCGCGGCGTCTGTCCGCCGGCACGGCCGCGCGGGCGGTCGCGGCCTGCCACACCTGCGCCAGCACGAGGGAGCCGAGCAGCTTGCTGGTGTCCTCACCCAGCTGGCCTTTCGGAATTCTGACGAGGAGCGCGCCGCCGTCGAGGACCTTGCCCATGTCGAAGCTGGACCGGGGGTAGCGCATGGTGCGCTTGACGAAGTCCCGCAGCAGGAACGCCCGCAGGCGGGCCAGGACCGGGCCGATGACCTGGGAGCGCAGGGCCGGGTTGAGGTCGTCGTACCACTGCCAGAACCCGGACAGGCCGGCCGGGTCGTCCAGGCCGACGGTCATTGCGCTTCTGAACTGCGCTGAGTTGAGCAGGGGCGGGATGTGCTGGAGGGTGACGTTGGCGTGCCGCAGCAGGGTCAGGCAGGCCACCCGCATGACGTCGTCCATCCGCGGCCCCCACGCCTTCGCGAAGATGTTCCCGAAGATCGACACGAGGTTGTCCACGACCAGGTCCGGGTCGCTGCCGGACAGCGGGTTGAGGGTGGGCGGGTTGAGCTGGTCGGGGTCGAACAGCACCACCCGACCCGCGACACTGGCGGGGAGCCGGTCGAGGATGTCCAGGACCATGTCGCCGTGCGGGTCGATGACCACGGTGCCCCGGCCGGCTTTGATGTCCTCGACGGCCATGTTGACCAGCAGGGTCGTCTTCCCGGAGCCCGTCGATCCGACCACATGCATGTGATACCTCGCATCGGCGACGGACAGGGCCACCGCGTGCCCACCGACTTCGGCGTCACCGAGGACCTTCATTCCGCGGCCGCCGGTCGGCACCGCCACCGGGGCGGGCATGGACTTCGCCCGCGCCCGGTCCAGCCCCGGTACGGCCAGATCCCGGGGCAGCGCCGCGAGGACGGCCAGCTCGGGCGTGGAGGCCAGGAACCCCGCTCCGAGCCGCCGTGTGGCCAGCACGGCCACCGGTTGCGCCATCCGCGCCCGGTGGGCGAGCCGGTTGCGGCCGGCGTACACGGCGAACGACGAGGCGACCGCGTCCGAGACACCGCGCAGCCTGGCCTCCGGCCGGGAGCCGCCGCGGTGGTTGTTCTTCGCGATGGCGTAGCGGATGCCGATCGTCCACAGCGGGTGGGTGGTCTTGTCGAGGATCGCCCGCACGTCGCGCTCCACACCGGGGTCCCGGCGGCCGGCCGGCTGGCCGCCGCCGCGGGTGGTGGCGGTGCGGCCAGGTAGGAACGCCTCGATGAGCCACAGGAGTGGGGCGGCGGGATTGATGGCCGGTACGGCGGTCTTGCCGTCTCGGAGCCGGCCGGCGGCGCGGCGGGCTCGTGCGGCGCGGCGGGGGGTGGCGGGGCGGGCGAGGACCTGCACGCACGCGTACTCGTCCGGCTTGAGCTGCGACCCGGCCGACATGAGTGCTCGGAGCGGGTCGTTGTCGTGGTCGGTTTCGAACGGCAGCCACTCGGCGGCCGTCGGCAGCAGGTGCCCGCCGACGGCGGCCGGCACGTCGAGCGGGATCGGCGGTGGCGCCTGGCCGTCGGTGGTGCAGGCGGCGCCTGGCCACGCGGCCCGCACGGTGGCCTCGACCGCCCCGGCCGGCACGCTGCCGGGCACCCAGATCGAAATGAGGAGTTGCCGGCCGGTCCAGGTGTACTGCCACACCACGTGCGGGCTGCCGTACAGCAGCCGGCGT
This sequence comes from Micromonospora sp. CCTCC AA 2012012, assembly GCF_040499845.1. Taxonomy (NCBI): domain Bacteria; kingdom Bacillati; phylum Actinomycetota; class Actinomycetes; order Micromonosporales; family Micromonosporaceae; genus Micromonospora; species Micromonospora mangrovi. The sequence goes on along the minus strand of NZ_CP159342.1, from coordinate 4,650,627 downwards.
CGGCGGGACGGGGTGAGCGTGCCGTGCAGGTTCGCCCACAGCGCTGCGGCGCTGTGCGGGTCGACCTCCGGCGGCGGGGCGACCGTAACGAGGCGGGCGCCGTCGGCGTGGCGGCGGTGCCGCCACCCGTCGAGCAGGTTGCGCCCGGCGACGTAGACGACGAGCAGGGCGGCGGCGACGCCGAGCAGCCACGGCCGGTCTACCGCCCACTGCGCGGCGTGCAGAACCCACCGCGTGGGCGCGCCCGGCGGAGAGATCAGACCGGCGCCCGGCCCGGACGGGCTAGGCGCAGGCATCGGCGATAGGGCACGCAGGGGTGTCACAGGTCCTCCTCCCCGTCGTCGGAGTCGAGGTCGGCCAAGTCGGACGGCTTCGTGGTCGCGAGAAGATGTTCGGCCTGCGACGAGATCGACTCGAACGCGGTCCGGTTCGTACCGGAGATCAGCAGGCCGTGCCCGACCCGGGCCGACAGCAGCATCCGCCGCTCCCCGCCGGTCAGGCCGAACGCGTCGGCGACCTGGTCGATGGCCTGCGGGGCCTGCTTGAGCAGCACCTGCGTGGCCGCGTTCGACACGACGGCGTGGCCGAGGTCGGTGCCGAGCACGTCGGCGACGTCCTGGGTGATGACCGACAGGCCGGCGTTGCGCTTCCGGCTGGCCTTCGACATCTTGAACAGGAACCGGGCGCCTTCACCGTCTCGCATCAGCAGCCACGCCTCATCCACCACGACCAGCCGCCGGCCTTGCGGGCGGGATCCTTCGTGGGACCGCCGGTGTTGGGGTGGGAGGTCGACCTGCCGCCAGATCTCGTCTAGGGCGAGGAGGGTGCCGACGGCGCGCAGTTCGTCTGGCAGGTTTCGCAGGCTCCAGACGACGAGGTGCCCCTGCGGGCGGGTCGTGGTCGGTGAGTCGAACAGGTCGGAGAACGAGCCGGCCACCCACGGGGCGAGTCGGGCGGCCAGTTCGTGGGCGGCGGCGTTGTCGTCGGCCCGTAGGGTCGCGGCCAGATCGCGCAGCAGCGGCGCGGGCCGGTGGTGGGTGGCCGGGTCGGCGGTGATGCCCGCCTGCCGGTACACCTGCAGGATCGCCCGGTCCAGGGCGGCGCTCTCGGCCGGCGGCGGCAGCTGCCCCAGCAGCACCGAGATGAGGGTGTGCAGGAACAGGCCGCGGCGGGTGAGCACGTCCGGGCGGGTGTCCGCGGCCGGCAGGTCCAGGGGGTTGATCTTCACGCCGGGTGCGCCGAGTCGGACGATGGTGCCGCCGACCGCGTCGGCCAACCGGAGGTATTCGTCCTCCGGGTCGACGACGGCGACCTGCACCCCCTGGTAGAGCTGGCGGAGGATGTCGAGTTTGACGAAGTAGGACTTCCCGGCGCCGGAGCGGGCCAAGATCACGCTGTTGTGGTTCTCGCAGCTCCAGCGGTCCCACCAGACGATGCCCTGGGAGTCCGGGTTGACCCCGTAGAGCACGCCGCCGGTGGTGGCGGGGTCGCCGGGCAGCGGTGCCGGCAGGTCCGCGCTGGCGAGGGGGAACGCGGCGGCCAGGGCCTGGGTGTCCATGGTGCGGCGCATCTGCAGCGAATCGGTCGCCAAGGGGAGGGTGGTGGTCCAGCCGGGCAGGTGCCGCCACGTCGCGGGCTGCACCTCGATCAGCGTGGACGCGGCGGCGGCCTTCACCTGCGCGCACGCCTCGAGGAGTTCAGCCTCGGTGCGGGCGTGCACGGTCAGGTACAGGCCCACGCGGAACAGCTTCGCCGCACCCCGTGCCAGGCGTTCGGCGAGGTCCGCGGCGTCCTCGGCGGCGGCCTCCACGTACGGGTCGGTCAGCTTGCCCTTCTGCTCGTCCGCCCGCCGGGACGACTCGAACCGGGCCCGCTGGTTGCGCAGCCGCGACGCCGCCACCGGTGCGGGGATCGGGTCGATGTGCAGGGCCAGGTCCAGCCGGCCCGGCCAGGACAGCAGCGGCTCCAGCCACGCCGGCCCGACCTCGGCCGGATACCCGGTCACCACCAGGGTGGCCGCGTAGCCGTCCCCGACCCGCAGGAACCGCGGCGTCACCTCCACCGAGGCCGGGGCCACCGTCGCCGCGAGTCCTGCGGACGGCGGGCTGGTGCTGTCGTCGATCGGGGCGCGTCGGCGCTTGACGGAGATCATGATGTCCTCCTGGTACGTGGCCTCCTCGCCGGAGGCGCGGTGATGGTGGTGTCGGGGGCGGCGAGGCCGCCGGGGCGGGGCGGCCGGTAGGGGTCCGCCGCGGCCGCTAGGGCGGCGGTGGTCGCATGGCCATCCAGGGCGCGGGTGGTGACGCCCAGCCCGGCCAGCGACCGGACCGTCTGGTCGGCGCGGCGCCGGGCGGCGTGCTCGCTCCGTTCACCGCTGGTGGTGCGGGTGACGATGAGGACCTGCCGGCGTAGCGGGTCGCGCCGTTCGGCGAGGTCGTCGAGGAACCGTGCGTGGTCGGCTGCCGCGTCGGCGAGAGCCGGGTGCGGCATCTCGTCCGCCGTTTGGGCGAGGGTGCGGGCGGCGGAGTGCAGGTCGACCGGCTGCGCCGACACCACGATCTGCGTCGGCGTGGACAGGCTGTTGAGCCACCGGCCGAAGGTGTCGACCAGGGCGGCCTGCTCGTCGGCGGTGCGCAGAGCGAGGTTGACGCTGGTTGCCGCGACCATCGCCGCCTTCACCCCGCCGAGGCTGATCTCCCCGTGGTCGTCGATGGCGTCGGCGGGCAGTTTCAGCGGCGCCGGCAGCATCACCTTCGACGCCGGGGCCTGCACCCAATCGGGTGTCTTCGCGGTGGTGTCGGTGGTGGACAACGCGCGCGGCGCCCGGGAGTGGCGCACCGCGGCGGCCAGCCACATGTCCATGGGCAGTCCGTCGCGGCGGCCGACAGCGAGGCCGAACACCAAGCCGCCGAGAACGACGGCCGCGCCGAGCAGCACCGGTGCGGGCACCACGGTGTGCAGGGCCTTCCAGCCGCCGTAGAAGACGACGGCGGCCACCGCCAAGATCGCCAGTTGCCGGAACGTCAGCCCGTAGAGCACCTTGTCCGGCGCGTCCACGTCGGCGGGCATGCGGGCGGTGACGGCCTGTTCGTCGCGGCGGGCGCGGCTCATCGTCGCACCGCCCCAAGGCCGGGGATGCGCAGCCCGCGGGTGAGTTGCTGCACCACGACGACCCGCACGACCGCGCCGAGTGCGTTGCCGCCACGCCCGCCTGCGCCGCTGGTGGCGTAGCGGCGCATCAGACCCGGCACCTTGAGCGTGGTCCACAGCAGGACCATCACGACGAACAGGTTGAGCACTCCACCCGGTTCGACCGGCAGGCCGAGCAGCGGCAGCATGGTGCTGGTGTCCAGCAGCATCCACTGGCCGGCGAACAGCACGAACGCCTGCACCACCGGGATCGCCAGCATGGCGACGTACGACCGCCACCACAGGCGGGCCACGCCGTCGGTCTGCGGCAGCGCGTGGCAGGCCAGCGCGATCGGCGCGACCGCGGTGAGCACCAGCGCGACCGCGAAGCGGACGATCACACTGCAGGCGGTGGCGGCGAGTAGGAACACGATGATCGCCAGACAGACGACGAACAGCAGACCGGCGGTCTGGTCACGCGCGGCCATCAGGTGGGTCTTGACGGCGTCGAGGGCCCCGTCGCCGTTGAAGTCCTGCGCGGTCAGGGCAGCGGTGAACGCGTTGGCGTACTCGATGAGCGTGCCGGCGATCAGTTGGGAGAAGTGGGCGGTGACGAACCCGACGACGCACCGCGGCAGGAGATCCTTGGCGGTGTAGCGGGCGCGTTCGTCGCCGCCGGCGACCATGGTCAGGACACCGGCGGCGACGAACACCAGGACGAAGACGGTGTCGACGACCCAGATCGACCGTCCGGTCAGGGCCTGCACCTGCGGCAGGCTGGTGACGTCCGGGGTGATCAGCAGCGCGTGGGTGACCGCGGTGATGAGCCCGTTCAGACAGTCCAGCAGCAGGCCGGCGAACCAGTCGAGGATCTGGTTGAGCGCCCAGGCCATCGTCAGCCTCCGACGATTCCCTGGACGACCTCCAGCAGGATGGGCGCGAGCACGGCCAGGCCGTAGCCGATCAGGGCGTTCTTCAGTGCGCCCTTGGCCTTGTCGACCTGGGCCGGGTCGCCGCCGGCGGTGGCCCAGTACACCCCGGCCAGGACCAGGAACAGGGTGGCGACGGCGGCCAGGATGCCCATCACCCAGGTCTGCAGGTTGGCGATGACGGTGGGCAGGTCGTTGGCGGCCAGGACGACCGGGCCGCCGGGGTCGGCGTAAGCGACGGCCGGCACGGCCAGCGTCACCACAGCTGCCGCCGCGGCAGGCGCGGCGACCCGGGCGACGAGGCGGAGCGCGCGGGTCGTCATCGGTGCGTGGGAGAGGGCGGTGGTCAGGGCACGGGAACGTGCCAACAGCGGGCGGAACATGATGGCTGCACCTCCCGCCCCGGCTCGCGCCGGGGCGATTCGTCGAAACGGTGGGCGGAGAGCCACCGCCGGGCTCGGGAGACACACGTCGGCCGGGAACCGTGGTGAACCTCGGGAGGAGCTCGTCCTCCCGTTCGGGTTGGCGATGATCGATGAGGTGTCAGCGCATCAACGTGGCGCGGCACCCGAGGCACCCGGTCCCGTGCCGACCCGGCCTCCCGGCCCGGCGGCGGGCGGAATCAACCCCCTGCCTGACGCCGTGGTGGCGTCGGAGGAGTTCCGCACCCTCAAACCGGCGTTTGTGAGCTGTGGCGAACACCTGCCGATCCCACAGCGCTCCGACACGACCTCACAGACCTCTGACAGCCCTGGTCAGCGGCCTGTCCGACGATCGTGCCGCTGGTGGCGGACCTCGCAGTCGGCGTCGGCGCCGGAATCTCACAGCCGCCGGATCAACGCCCCACCGGGGCCGCTGTCAGATCCGTGAGAGATCCGTCAGACCCGCTTGGCAATGGCCACGGCGGGTCTTCCCCGTACGGGGGTGGGGGCCGGTAGCAGCGGTGAGAGGTGGCGGGTTCGTCGCACGCGCTCGCGGGCCCGACCAGATGGTCGGGCCCGCGAGCGGAGAGCCTGCGGGATGGTCGGCGGTCAGGCGGCTGCCAGCGTCACCTGCGCCGCAGGATGCCGCGCGCTGCCGCCGCGGGCAGCCCGGATGTGCTGGCGTCGCTCGGCCGCGGCGGCGAGGTCCTCCCGCGCCCGGGGTGAGGTCGCCTCGGTGAGCATCCCGGCGACGAGCGCGTCGGCGATGCGGACGTCGATGCGCTCGACACGTCGCCGCAGCGTGTCGACCTCCAGGCCGAGGCGGGCGGCGATGGGTTCGATGGCCCGGTGGCCCAGCCGCACGTCAATGTAGGGCTGCTCGTCACACGCGTCGACGATGCCCAGCTCGACGGCCCGACGTACGAGGAGGTCCGGATGCCCGTAGGGCCGCGTCGGGGTGCGGGGGCCAGTGACGTGTTCGAGGTCGTCCACCGGCACGGCCTCGGCGCCGTCACGCTGCCGCAGCTCGTGGCCAGCCCGCCAGGCCGCCATGCACAGCGCCGCGTACGGCGCCGGTTTGGCCAGGTCGACCCGGTCGCGCAGGGCGGTCAGGAAGCCGGTGAGGATCTCCGCGTCCAGGTCGTGGGCGTCGCCGGCCCAGCCGGTGTGCAGCCGGCCGGCGTAGCGGCGCAGTGCGGGCATCGCCAGGGCGACGGCGGCAATGACCCAGGCGGGTCCGTCGAGGCGGGCGCGGCGGATCAGCTCCCGCCACACCACGTCCCGCGCCGTGTAGGCGCGGGGATGTGCCAGCAGCCACTGCCGCAACGCCGACAGCCCGATGACACCGCGGGGCAGACTGCTGTCATCGCCGAGCTGGCCGACAAGCGGGCCGAGGTCCAGTGACAACGGGTCGGGGTCGCATGTCAGGTCGGCGAACGCGGTGTCCACGGCGTCCAGCGGCGAGTCGGGCCAGTCCTTGGCGGAGGCGGTCATGTCACGAACTCCCATGTCAAAGACGAATGTCGATGACGGGCCGGAGCTGTGCAGCCGGCGCGCCTGACCGCCATTGCGCCACCCCGGTCTCACGGACCCCTGACAGCGCAGGCTGCGCAGGTGTGGACATCGGGGTCGACGCCGTCAGCCGCCCACCGGCCACCCCTCACTGACGATCGACGTCGACGTGCGTCATCGTTCTGACAAAGCCACGTTGACCTGCGCGCTGACACGACCGGAGACGGCGGACATGGTCCGCAGCGGCGGCCGGCCGGTGAGGACGCGGCACCGCCGCGGGGGTCTGATAACGCATCCCGGCCGGTCTCACAGCGCCTGACAGCGCCTCACGGCGCAACGGTGTCAGACCGCGACCGGCTGGAGGTCCCCGCCGACTGTCGGCGTCCCGGGCGCCACCGCGTCGGCTGACAGCGTCCGCCCGGCGGGCCGAGACGATCTGACAAGCCGCTGTCCGAATGACAGACCCGGAGCCCGTGTCCTCGGTGACACCGCTGCCGTCCGAAAAGCCAGACAGCCGGTCTGACAATGTCGTTCAGCATCCCCTGTCATCGGCGCATGCCGCTGTCGGGGTCGAGGTGGTCGTGACCCTAGGTGTCTGACAGACCTCAGTTGATCTCGGGCACCTGAGCCTGCCAGCAGCCGGCCTGCCACAACTTCACTTCCAGCATTGCTCTCTGCACGAAGTGGTGACGAAGTCCCTCAGCTCGTAAGTCCATAGGAACCACTCGCGGCCTGCCCCGACGCGAAGGTGACGGAAGCGGTGCTGCAGGTCGGTCTCAGTCGCATGGCGCCGATCCCGGTCGGGCTCGTAGATGACGTGCGCCAAGTGCAGTTCGGCCGAGTTGCCGGTCTGGAGGTTAGCGAGTCTGAGACGAGGGTCGTTGCCTTGACCGATCTTGACCCGGTCGGGTGTCCCGCCGTTGAGCCTGTCGCGATACTCAACGATGAAATAGACCCCAGGGATGTTGTGGGGGTCGTGGGGCGGGTAGTCGGGGTCGGTCAGGACCTCCTTGGGGGTACCACGATGATCGCGGAGCAGTTGCTCAATCCTCCTGCTTGCGGCCTTTCTGTTCATCACGGCTCTGCCCACCCGGTGCGGGTGCCGACTGGAGCGACGTCGCAACGGGGTTTGAGGACCCGGGCAAACCCGAAGGCCTCAAGGCCGAGTGCCGGTGCGCTTGGTGGAGGGACTGCCATCGGAACGGGATTGGTCATGACCAACGGTTCTACTCCACGCTCGCCACGTTAGACATAACCAGAGCGGACCGTTCCGCCTGTGTCGCCACCAGAACGGCAGGCTATCGCCCTCATCGCGCTCGAGCCTGGTTGAGATGAGCAGTGCTACGGACATCGAGGTGACAACCGAGCGCTGACATCAAGCGAAAGGTCTCAGCTGCCGAGCTGCCCGACAACGTTGACTTGGATGCGACGGCCGCGACTCTGCCCGTCTCATCCAACTTGCTCGAGCTCAGCTCAGCCTCACTGTAGTGGGGGCACCTTCGCTGAGGAGTTACATCGACTTCCGGGATGAAGGACGGGCCCGGCCCGCCGGCCGGGCCCCGAATGGTCACTCGTCGGCCGCGAAAGGACCGTTGGCGTCATACCAGTCAATGAACTTGCTAACTGACCCGCCGAAGTCGGCGCGGATGCGGTCATGGATCGCCCGCTGGTCGTGGCCCTGCACCCACTCGCCGCGGGCGACGGTCGAGCCGCATCCGCAGCGGCAGGTGGCCATGTCAACCGGGTCGGCCAGATACAGCACCGGGAACCGGCTGGTGGACTCCGCCGGGTCCGGTTTGCCCACGAACTTGTCATGCACGGGGTCGCCGGACTGAAGGATGTCGCCAGCGAACGCGCGCCGGTCACCCTCCTGCCGCCACTCTGCGATCCGGATGGCCATCACGCTCTGCCCGCCCGCTACGACGACGGCGTAGCGCTCCTGTTCGGCGCGCTGATTGAGGCGCCACCAACCGCGGGCGGCATCGTAGACCTCCTTCTCCGACATGGTCGGATCCCATCCAGCGTGCTGACGAGGCAGGAAGGGGTGCGAGCCCTGCTCGTCCCCTACGTATGTGCGCTGACTCAGCTTGATCCGCAACAACTTAGACCTCCTAGCGGCCGATGCGTGCTTGGAACAAAGACCATAGAACCACTAGCCCCTCTTTAAGGCAAGGGTCTGTCCACCGCGGAGGGCGTCGAGCAGTTGATCCGTAGTGGGCCGCCTGATTGACGAACCCAGCGGCCCGAGCCCTAACGGAGAACATGCAGTTCAATCGCAAAAGACAGTCTGCGAGGGCATCCCGGATGGCTACGACGAGCCACGTGGACACGGACCCGCTGTCAGACATCGGTGAGATCACCGTGAGATCGGCAGGTGTTCGCCACAGCTGACAAACACCGGTTTGAGGGTGTCAGCGCACCACGGCGCGGCGCGGAGCCGACACCACATGAGCGAGCACACGCCGCGGCACCACAACCCGCATCCCGATCCCACCGTCGACACCGGCCCTCGGGCCGAAGTCGACCCGACACCGACCGACCTGGTCGCCGGCGACCCGCCGGTACCGCTCACTGTCTGGCGCACCGCCCGCACCCCGGACGACGCCGGACGCAGCATCGGCACCCGACTGGCCGGCCGCCTCATCAGCGCCTACAGCCGCCCCGGCGAGGCGGTCGTCGACCTCACCACCGACCATGCCCTCATCCAGGCCTGCGCGGCCGGGGCGCGCCGTCACCACCCGGCGTGGTTCACCGACGCGTCCAGCCTGATCATCGGCCCGGCCACTGCGGTCCCGCCCGCCGGCACCACCGGCGGTGCGGATCTGGACGGGGAGGACGACCTGCCTGAGATGGGCGCCTGGTTCGGTGACGATCTCACCGACCCGCAGCTGCACTCACCGGCCGGCACGGCGGCCGCCCTGCCACCCGGCGGCTCCCTGCAGGCAGCGACCAGTCTCGTGGTCGCCTGCTGGCCCCTCCACGAGAGCGCCGCCGCCAACCGGGTGCGGCTGGCGTGGCTGCTGACCGGCTGCGCCGCGTTGCTGCAACCGGGCGGCTGCCTGATCCTCGTCGTCACCGTCCCGGCCGGCGCCACCGCCGGCCCGGAAGACTTCTCCGGCGTGGTGCAGGCCGCCGCCGGTATCGGACTGGGCTACCTGCAGCACCTTGTCGCCGTCACCGCCGACACCGACGGGGACGCGTTCGTCTACCACGTCACCGACGAGGAATTGCTCACCCTCACCACCGCCGTCGATCAGCGGTGGCAGGTGGCGCACCTGCGCGTCCACGCGGATCTGATGGTCTTCAGCCAGGCCCAGAGCCAGCGCCACGCCCCGCCTCGGCGGGGCGGGCGGGAGGGCGGTGGTCGCCGTGGCTAAGCACCGCGTAGACGCCGCACCGGCCGAGCCCGACGAGCAGAGCACGCCGGCTGCCGCCACGAGCGTCAGCCCGATCGGACGTCATCGGGCTGTTCCCGGCCCGGAGAGCCTGTCGGTGTGGGCGACCGCGCAGGCCACTGGACCGGTCCAGCGCCGCGGTCGGTACGTCCGCGAGTCGGTGCAGCACCCGGCGCGGATGCTCCCGGCGATCGCGGCGCACGCCGTGACCGCCTACACCCAACCGGGGGACTTGGTGCTCGACCCGATGTGTGGGATCGGCACCACCCTGGTTGAGGCGATCCACGCCGGCCGCGACGCGATCGGGGTGGAGTACGAGTCCCGCTGGTCCGACATCGCCGACGCCAACATCACCCACGCCCACACCCAGGGCGCGACCGGCCGGGCCGGCGTCATCCGCGGCGACGCCACCAGCATCCTGTCGCTCGTACCCGGAGCCCTGGCCGGGCAGGTCGCCCTCGTGGTGACCTCGCCGCCGTACGGGCCGACCGTGCACGGCCTGGTCCGGCCCGGCGCGGACGGGGTGGCGAAGTTCGACAACGCCTACAACGACGGCACCGACCGCGGGAACCTTGCCTACCGCGACCTCACCGGACTCGCCGACGGGTTCGCTCAGATCCTCGCCGGTTGCCACACCCTCCTCAAGCCTGGTGGGGTCGTCGTGGTGACCGCCCGACCGTGGCGCAAGCACGGTGAACTGGTCGACCTGCCCAGCGCGGTCATCGGCGCCGGCATCCGGGCCGGCCTCACCCCGGTCGACCGGTGCGTGGCGCTGCTCGCCGCCGTCCGCGACGGCGGGCTCGTCGCCCGCCCGTCGTTCTTCCAACTCCAGGCCGTCCGTAAGGCACGGGCCGCCGGCACCCCCATGCACCTGATCGCCCACGAGGACGTCCTCGTGTTCATCAAGAGCCAGACCGATTCGGATGTAGGAAGCCCAAAGGACACCCTCGGGGGAGGGGTGGTCGCGTGAGTGCGCCTGCCCACCGCCACCCGAGCCGCATTTCTCGAGCGCAGACCTGCCGCATTCTGCGGTTGGCGGCGCGCGGTGAGGATCCGACGCTCGACGCGGCGGAGGTGCGTGATTGACCACCAACCCCCACCGCGCATCGGATCGCTGTGCACCGGCTACGGCGGCCTTGACCTGGCCGTCGAGCTGGTGCTCGGCGGCCAGCTCACCTGGTACGCCGAAACTGACCGGCACGCCGCCACCGTCTGCGCCCACCACTGGCCCAACACACCCAACCTCGGTGACATCCGCACCGTCGACTGGACCCGCGTCGCACCCGTCGACGTCCTCACCGCCGGGTTCCCCTGCCAGGACATCTCCAACGCCGGCAAGCGCGCCGGCATCACCGGAGCGCACTCCAGCCTGTGGAGTGCCGTCGTCGACGCCGTTCGCGTCCTTCGACCGCCGCTCGTGTTCGTGGAGAACGTCGCCGCGCTCCTACGGCGAGGGTTCGACGTCGTCGAAGCCGACCTGGCCGCGATCGGGTACGACACGAGCTGGACGTGCCTACGCGCGTCCGACATCGGCGCCGCCCACCGCCGCGACCGGCTGTTCCTGCTGGCCGCACCCGCCGGACGAGTGGGAGGAGGTGCGGACGCTGCCGACACCGTGCGCCCGTGACGGCAAAGGACCCGGCCTTCCGTACGGGCTGCCCGACCTCATCGAACCGTCAGGCTCGACCTACGGCCTCCTATCCACCTCCACTGCGGGGCGCAGCGCACGCGACGTTGAGCACCGGCATGCGCGGGCCGACGGCGCGCGTCTGCTGCCCACCCCCAGGGCGAGTGACACCGGGACGCCCGGACGACGTGCGGGGGCCGGGTTTCGGCCCCCGCTATCCCAGGTGCTCCTGCCCACCCCACGGGCCACCGACGGCGAGAAAGGTTGCCCTGGGCAGCGCGGCTCACACGGCGACCTGACTCTCCCTTCCGCGGCGGTGCGGGTCCCGACCCGGCTCCTGCCCACCCCGCGCGTGTACGACGGGTGCGGTCCCGGGCGGCATGGCGACGGTGGCGCGGACCTGCGCACCACCGTTGCTGGGCTCGGGCAGCCCGACGAGCAGCGGTGGGGCGCCTACGCCGACGCAGTCGCCCGCTGGGAGCTGTTGCTCGGCCGGCCCGCACCGGCACCCACGCAGATCGGCCGGCACGGCAAGCCCGTCCTCGCGCCGCCGTTTGTGGAGTGGCTCATGGGCCTCAACCCAGGCCATGTCACCGGCCCCGACCTGGGGCTGCCGCGCACGCGCGCGCTGCGGGTCCTCGGCAACGGCGTCGTCCCCCAACAGGCCGCCGCCGCCCTGCAGCTGCTGCTGTGCCCACACAGGTGGTAACGGCAGAAGGTTCCTTGGCCTATTGACATGGCCAGTGATGGCGCCGGTCGAGGCCAGGGTGCCAGTGAGATCCCGCTAACCAGCATCGGCGTGCTCCGTGCCTCCACGGCCTCGCTCCGCAGGCGGCACCGCCAGTCCGACGTGACGGCGGTGCCGCCTGCGGATAGCCAGCCCTTATCTGAACCCAGGACCCCACCGCCCCTGCGGCTGCCGGTCCGAGATTAGGAGTCAAGCCCATGCGATCAGCACGACGAACCCGCAACCTCACCCCTGCCGCCAACCCCGACAGCGACGACGCAGCTTGTACCTGGACCACGGAGCGCATCCTGGCGCTAGGGGCGACCACGGATCTCGCCACCGCCGCCGCCATCCTCGGCATCTCCCGCTCGGCGGCCTACAAGCTGGCCGCTCGCGACGCCTTCCCGGTGCCAGTGTTCCGAGCCGGCGCGTACTACCGCGTGCCGACCGCCCCGATCCGGCGGAAACTGCACCTCGATTCGCCGCCGGTACCGACATCTGGTGACACCTGCGGGGCGGGTGCCGACGAGGACGGTGGGTATTCGGGCGGGGCCAGGGACACCACGGGCTGCAGCCCTCGGCCGTGACCCCGCGGGTAGGAGGCCCAATGCGCGGCTCCGTACGCCATGCCGGTGCAGTCGCGCCGACTACTGCTCGACGATGCCGGAGAGGAGCCGGACCAGGGCGCGGCGCAACACCCGCTCGATGTCATCCACGACGGCTGACAGGTCGTCTGTCGGCTGACCGGTCAGCGTGCGCAGTTCCCGCCTGCTCGGGTCGTCGCCGTGCATCTCGTCGTTGCGGAGCCGGTATCCCAGACGCAGGAGTGCCTCGAGCCGCTCGGGCGGCGCCTGCAGGACAGGGTCGTCCGCCAAGAGCGCGGTCGCTCCGGCAACGATCTTGTCCTGCTTGCCGGGATCCGCTGGCAGGCCTGGCAGTTTGATGAACAGCACTTCGGCGCAGACGATCAGGTCGATGAGCCGGTCGGTCGGTACCCGGTCGGCCCCGGCCAGGACCAGCCGGCGCAGCGCGGTTTGCAGACCCCGGTTCGCCCGGACCGCGGGATGCGCGAGGAGGTCGTACACCTCGCGCACCGCCTCCACCTGCTCTTGCCCAAGGATCGTCGGTCGCTCCTCGTCGAAGGTGGGTAGCGCCGACAGTGACGCCGTCGGCCCCAGGCCCTGGGGAAAGTCGTCGTCCGGTGGGCAGCGGATCGCCCGAGTCGCGGTGACGGACCCGCCGCACACCAGCCGAAGCGCAGCCACGAGACGGCTGGCTGGCTCGACCAGCGCGCCTGAATCCGGCGCCGTCGGTTGGGCGGGCACGTCCATGGCCGAGCAAACCGGGTACGAGGTGCAGCGGGTCAGGGTTCACTGGTGGAACCGCGACACGGTCACCGAATTCGGGCCGCCCGCGAAGGCGATCGGCACCGCGAGGTAGCCGATCGCGGCGCTCACCTGCCGGTCGCTCATCGCTTGCAGCACCAGGCCGTCCGGCAACGTGACCGCCTCGACGCCCGCGGTGGGGGTGAAGGCGTTGAGCGGGACCACCTCGACCAGCCGCGCCCGCGTGGCCAGCAGACCTTCCTCCAACCTGCTGTACGCGGCGTCGAATGCCTCCTGGTCGAACCGGTAACCCCCGACGGCGGCAACCATGGGTTCGAGGACGTGCTTAACCAGCGTCCACCCCAGTTGCCGGAGCGTGAGGGCGAACTCCACGCCGACGAGGCAATCCACCCGCTCGCGCAGCACCTGATCGGCGACCACGACGGCCCGCACCGGCCCCATCTCGGCGAAGGTGTCCAAGAACCGGTAGTCGGTGACCCGGCCCGGCATCTGCCAGGCGTCGCGCCGAATCGCGACGAATGACTCTTGGTCGCAGCGGTGCCACTCGCGAAAGTCGGGAACGGTCGCGAACACCGGCACGCCGTCGCGAGCCGCGAGGTCGCTGAGCACCGTCGCCATCAGCTGGGCTACTGCCGCCCGCAGCTCCGGGCGTCGCACCCGACCCCTTGCCACGTCATCTGCCGCCACCATTGGCCGTCCTCCATGCCCGATCTCACGCGAACCGGACAGGATCCCAGACTCCCCAGCAGGGCGCATCTGACTTTCGCCGGTCACCGGCCCCAGCGCATGGCCCACCCACCGGGCCTGGAACCGCGGCGACTTGATCGTGGCCGCCGGTCACGCGTGGATGTCGATCGACCAAACCGATGCCCCACCACCCAGACGAACGGGAGCACCACCTCCGATGCCAGACGGAAGCATCTTCAAGCGTTGCGGCTGCCGCCACCCCGACACCGGCAAGCCACTGGGAAACGACTGCCCGAAACTACGCCGCGCGAACCGAGCCTGGAGCTCCGACCACGGCCACTGGGCCTACCAACTTGAACTACCACCCACCACCGATGGCGGGCGCCGGCAGTTACGCCGCTCCAGCTTTCCCACCCGGCGTGCCGCCGCCGACGAACTCGACCAGGCCCGCGACCTGCTCGCCCTCGCCGACGGTGACCGGCGCCGCCGTACCGAGATCGCCGACCTGCTGCAAACCGCCGTACGCGCCAAGCGTCCCCTGCCCGAGGTCGACCGCGTCCGCCAGCGGCTGCGCGGCGACGGTGCGCTGGCCGACATGCCCACCGTCGCCGAGTACCTCACCGGCTGGCTGACCCACCTCACGATCGACGCGAACACGCAGCGCGGCTACGAATCGATCGCTCGGGTCCACTTGATCCCACACCTGGGCGACATCCCGCTGGACAAGCTGCGCACCACCCACATCCGCGCCATGTTCGCCGCCATCGAGCGCCGCAACGACGAGATCGCCGCCGCGAAAGCGAGCACCGACCCAGCCGTCCGCGCGTCCGTCACCGGCGTGCGACCCACTGGTGCCAGCACACGCCAGCGCATCCGCGCCTGCCTGCGCAAGGCGATCAACGACGCCCTCGCCGACGAACTCATCGTCGGCGCCAACCCCGCCGCCCTGGTCAAGGTCCCCGCCGACCGGCCCCTACCGATCGTGTGGGAGGACGAACGCATACGGCGGTGGAAGGCCACCGGCGAGGTCCCCGGACCGGTGATGGTGTGGACCGACTCCCAGGTCGGGCAGTTCCTCGACTACGCCGCCGTACACGCCCCCGACCTGCACCCGATGTGGCACTACATGGCCTACCGCGGGCCCCGCCGCGGCGAGGCGTGCGGCCTGCGCGACAGCGAGGTACGCCTGCACCGCCGCGAGACCACGATCAACAACCAAATCGCCACCCACGGCTACACCGCCGTGCAGAAACCGCCGAAGAGCAGGGCCGGAAACCGCGACGTCGCCCTCGACATCGACACGACCAAAGTCCTCACCGCCTACAAGGCCCGCCGCGCCGCCTGGCAACTCGCCGCCGGCGACACATGGCCCGACACCGGCCTGTTCTTCGTCCGCCCCGACGGGCAACCATGGCACCCCAACGCCGTCACCCAACGGTTCCGCAAACTCGTCCGCAAAGCAGGGCTGCCCCCCATCCGGCTGCACGACCTGCGCCACAGCGCCGCCACCATCGCCCTCGACGCCGGCGTCGACATCAAGGTCGTCTCCGAGCAACTCGGCCACTCCACCACAACCCTGACCCGCGACACCTACCAGAGCGTCACCAAGCGGATGCACCAAGACGCCGCCGATGCCGTCGCCAAGAAGATCAACCGGAAGCGCCGCAGTCCCCGCCTCGCAGGGTGATACCACTATCGTCGCCGAGCTGTAGCAGGCCGCCCTCCTACGAGGCCTCGGTCATTCCCCCGGACGACGCTCGCGCCGTGAGAGGTGACGGCCAGTGAATGAGGCAGCGGGCAGCTTCGACGATGATCCCGACAATTTCAGGCAGCTCGGCCGGGGTAGCTGCGTAGGGTATGAGGTGCTTGCCGGGTGCGGGCTGCGACCGGGTGCGCGCGTCTCGGAGATTAGGGCCCAGAGCGGGGCAGGTGACTCGGTCCCCTCATGGCCGCTGGCGCGTCGGCGCTGGCCGTGGAGATCGGTGGTCGGCTGGCGGCCCGGCGGCGAGCGAACCTGGCGGGCCACGACGTGACCGTCATCGAGGGCGACGTCACCACCGTGCGGAGCCGATGCGCCGGTGCACGCCCTCGAGCGGACGGGGCAGCTCAGGGCCGCCCGCCAAGCGTTGCGGTGTCGGTGCCGGTGTGGCCGTGTTCGAGGATCAGCACGTAGGAGAACAAGCCCGCCTTCGCGCCGTGCACTCGTTCTTCGGCAGAGAGGATCTCGCCTGTGCGGGGGTGGACGATGAGCTGCGTCTGGGAGTTGTCGGCACTCACGGTGAAGCCGAGGCCAGTTCGTCCGGCGAGGTCAGTCTGCTCGCCCTGGTAGGAGATGGCCGGCACGTCTGCGAGGACTCCCAGTGCGGCTGCGCGCTGTTCCTGATTGAGGTACTGGCTGGTGGCGACACCGACGACGCCTTGGACGAGCATGCGCGGGTACGCGGGCTCACCAGCCAGTTCGCGTGGGGCCAGCGCACCAGCAAGCTCGGCGATGTCGGTGGTCAGCGGTTCGGGAAGGTAGGGCTCGAGTTCGCCGCTGACGTATCGCGTCGTCTTCGTCCCGGCAGCGGCGAACTGGCGGCGCTCGTCAGGTGTCGGACGGTGGGCGAGGCCACGCACGTCGGGGAGCCGGCGCGTCACCTCGCGGCCGGAGTCGTCGGCGTCGCGGCGCCAGCGCTGTAGGTCCGAGCGGGTGATGACATTGGTGGCACGAGTCCAGGATTGGGTGTGGAGGTAGGTGTAGGGCAGGTCGATGGTGCGATCGGCGGGGGCGACCGTGATGGTGCCGGCGAGCAGACGCAGGCGCTGCGGTGGGGTGAGGCCGGGCGCGGTCGCTACGAGTGCCGGGGATGGGGGCGCCGGAGGCGTCGTGGGGGATGGTGTGGCCGGTGTCGGGCTGGCGGGTCCGGGTTGGCAGCCGGCGAGGAGGAGGCCAGCGATCAGTCCTGCCGACCATCGGCGCGTGGTGGGGGTGGTGCGGAGCAAGGTGTTTGGTGTCCTTTCGATGCGCATTTGTTTCGGGTGCGCCCAGGCCGGTTGTCCCGGTTGTGGGTGGTCAGGTGCGCGGCGGTCTAGCTGGCGCCGGGCGTGGCGGGCGTTGCGATGTGCGGGGGATGACCCGGCGGGCCGGTAGCTGTGGTGTGCATGCGGTACAGGGCGGCTGTCATGCGCGCGATGGCGGGGTGGTGGGGATGGACACGGCGGTGGTCGGCGATGGTGCGGGCGAGGAGTTGCTGCGCCGGTTCCTGGCGGCCGTGTTCGTACAGGACGACGGCGAGGGTGGCTTGGGTGGCGAGGGTGGGTAGTGCGTAGGGTCCGTCGGCTTGGGTGTGGTGGCGGATGAGGTCGCTGTAGCAGTCGGCGGCGGTGGTGAGGTTCCCGGCGGCGCGGTGGGTGGCGGCCAGGACGCGCAGGGCGGCGCGGACTTCGGGGTTGGTGGGGTCTCGGAGGAGGTGGCGCAGGCTGCGGTGTCCCCATTGGGCCCAGGGGAGCGCGGCGGCTGGGTCGCCGTTGGTGAGGGTGAGGGTGGCCAGGAGCGTGGCGGCGCGGGCGGTCGCGGTGTCCAGGGCGAGCGTGGCGCTGGTGGGGTCGATGTGCAGGAGCCCGCTGTGCAGGACGTCGATGGCACGCTCGGGCTTGTTGTTGGCGGTGTGGCGCTGGGCTAGGTGTAGACGCTGGGCCATGGCCATCATCGGGCCGGTGACCTGTAGGGAGATGGCTCTCCAGGTGATGTGCAGGTCTGTGCCGGTGGCGCCGACGGTGACGCGTTGGATGGGGCCGAGCGCGTAGGAGGCGGCCTGGGTCGTCTTGCCGGTTGGGACGAGGTGTGGGGTGCGGTGCAGGATCACTGCGGCGACGGCGTCGCGGATCTCATCGGCCGGTACCGGTGTGCGCCCGCAGGACGGCGCGCACAGGTAGACCCTGCCGCTGCCGGGCAGCTGGATGAGGATCATGGATCGCGCGCAGGTGTGGCAGGCCAGGAGGTCGGGTGGCACGGGCGCGGCCTGCACGGCGCGGGCCCGCGAGACCCATTCCTCAACCGTCGCGGGCGACAGGTGGTGGCTGCGGGCAACGTCCCGGGGCGCTTGGTGCAGGCCGTGGACGGCGGCTTGTTCGATGGTCGCGGCGACGACCTCGGCGACGAAGGCGGGTGTCCACGCGGGGACGGCTGTCGTCCGCGTCGGCATCGGCGTTCCTTCCCTTGGGGTTCATGGTTGCGTTCAGGCGGTGGGAGCAGCGCCGGGTTTGTGAAGTTCGTAATGACCCCGCAGACGGCGCATGTGGGCGGAGGGTGTGGCCGGCGACGACAGTGGGGGGCTGTCGTCGCCGGCCACGTCGGTCGCCGCTGCCCTCCCTCAACGGGCGGGCGACCGGCTCGAACACCCCGATGTGGGCCCAGCGCAGATGTGGGCGGCGACACGGGGCGGTGTCAGAGAGAATGCGGTGCGAGCTGTGACCTGGCCGCCGGAACCCGGGGCCTAGCGTTGGGCGTCGGACTGGGCGCGCGCCGCGGCGGTGACGGTCGCTGGCGTGGCGGTGTTCACCGGCCAAGAGCCGCGGTTCGGGTGAGGGTTGCGGCGCATCGGAGCGATGACCGGCCCGTCGGGCAGGGCGAGCGCGGGCCTCGGGAGGTAGCCGTACCGGTGGTACAGGTCCTGGCTGTTGGGCGCGGTTTCGGTCCACGAGGGCATGTCGATGCGGTCGAGGCGGCTCTCATGGTGGGTGAGCATCGCCGCGCCGACACCGCGCCGCCGGGCGGCGGGAAGGACGGCGAGAACTGCCAGGTGGTAGTGAGGTTCGGTGGGTCGGACCTGGGTGAGTAGTTGGTCGAGGAGTTCGAACTGCCGCGCGTGCGGGCCGGCGGCGTCGGCCAGTCGGCTGCGGTAGTTCGACGGTGGCGGGATGCTGCGGTAGCGGTGAAACCCCATCGCGGCGGCGCTCAGGTCGTCGGTGATCTGGATGTCGCCGAAGAACATGGCGTGTTCCACCCAGATCACCGCCACGTCGGCCAGGATCCGCCGTCGGCAGGTCGGATCGGGCACCAGCCACTGGGCGAGAGGGCCGGAATGCAGGGCGTCGGCGATCAGCGCGGCGACCGGTTCCTTGTCCGCCCACCGGGCGGCACGGATACGCGGAATGACGTCCATAAGATGCCTCCAAGGGGCAGCGGATCGGGTGGGATGGTGCGGGCTCACCGGTAGGCGGCGGTGGCGAGGTCACCGACGGCGGCGTCGACCGCGGCGGTGATGTCGCGTACCTGCCGGTGGTGCTGCGCGGCAATGGTGCGCAGTTGCACGGTGAGGGCGGCGATGTCGTCGGCGAGGTACAGGTGGTTGGTCAGGCCGAGGGTCGCGACGAGGCCGCCGAGGGCGGCGGTGTGGTTGTCGGGCTGGTCACGGCCGGCGGCGATGTAGTGCAACCGGGCGCGGGCGACGACCGGCCACTTGAGGTCCGTGGGCAGGTAGCGGTCGGTGCGGGCGAGCCCTCCCAGGCGGCGACGCACGTCGTGGCGCAGGATCCCGCCAGCGTGCAGGCCGGCGCGGGTGCGGTCGTACAGGTCGTCGGCGAACCCGCGCAGCCACCTCCGCAGCGGCGGGGTCGGGTGGGCGTAGCGGATGGAGGCCAGGGCGGTGTCGGCGATCAAGTCCCCGACCGGGCGGTCCAGGTGCAGCCACAGCCGCTGCTCCTCGCCCGATTGGGTGTCGTCCGTGGTGTCGAGACCGATCCGCCCGGCGAGAAAGAGGTCGATGAGCACCGCACCCGCCAGGCCGAGTGCGAGGGCCTGGCGGTGGATGTGTGGCTGGCCGGTGTCGTCGTCGTGACCGAGCAGGAACAACTCGTCCCGCAACGGCAGCTGGGGGATGGAGGAGGCCATGTGGATCCCGCCCTCTACCTCGGCCCGTCGGTGTGCTGCCGGAAGCGGGCGTGCACCCCGTCGTAGGCGGCTTGCGGCTGCGGAAGCAGTACCTTGTCGACGGCGGCGAGGAGTGTGTAGTTCGGGTCGCAGACGTTGCCGATCGGCGCCCGTCCCGCCTGTGACACCAGCTGGTAGGCGTCGAGCTGCTCCAGGCCGGTGAGGTCTACCACCCAGCCGACCAGGTCGCGGTGCGCAATCCGGTACGCGTCTTCAAGGGGACGGGCGCAGCCGACCGACATGATCGACGTGTCGGTCTCCAGGCGGGGCCACACCGTCGGGACGCCTTTGATGACCTCGATGATCAGGCTGGTGGTTGTGGCGATCTCCACCCCGACGCCACAGGCCTCACCCTCGCCCTGGCAGGCGTGGCCGTCGCCGAGGGCCAGCATCGCCCCGTGCACATTCACCCCCAGGTACAGGGTGGTACCGGCGCGCAGCTCCGGTGTGTCGAGGTTCCCGCCATGGCTGTCGGGCACGATTGTCGAACGCGCCTCGAAACCGCCCGGCGCCACGCCGACGGTGCCGATCATCGGGTCCAGCGGCAGGTCGACCGTGTGGTCGCTGTCGGTGGCGTGGAAGCGGACCGTGCCGGCCTGCTGGTCGATGTCGTATACCCACACCCGCTCCTCGAGAGGCGGCTGCAGGGTCGCCGTATGTGAGGTGGAGGTCAGTGCCCCGAAGTGCGGGAACGTCGAGGAGACTCCCCAGTCGCGGGCCGGAACGATCGAGGCGAGGTGGACGGCGAGGGTGTCGCCTGGCTCTGCATCCTCGACGAAGAACGGCCCGGACACCGGGTTCAGGTAGGGCATGCGGCACACCTGCGACGGCAGGTCCGCCGGACCGCGCACCAATCCGCCGAAGCAATCCTCCGTGTGCACCCGTAGCACGTCGCCGGAGCGGACGTGGGCCACCGGCATCCGCCCGCCGAAGGTATAGGCCAGCTCGTCGCGGGCGGGCCGGTAGGTAATCGTGTCCATGGTCGTCACACCCGCTCGACGTGGCGGGCCTGCGGCTGCGCGGGCGCCAGACCCGACAGGGCGGGTCTGCGGCCGGACAGGTACAGGCCGGCGAGCACGACCACGCCGAGGGCGAGCCAGGCCAGACCGAGCCGCTGCGCGGCGATGTTCGCGTTGACCACCACGTAGGCGAGGATCACGAAGCCGATACCAGGCATGACCAGGTGCGCCCACCAGTTGCCGCTACGTCGGCGGATGAGGTGGTGCACAACGACGGAGACGTGCAGGACCAGGAACGCGACCATCGCCCCGAAATTGATCAGCGACGACAGCAGCGTGATCCCGTCGGCGCGGGTGGCCATGTACAGGCCGAGGGCGAGGGAGACGGCGCCGGTGAGCAGGGTGGCGTTGAGGGGCACGTTGCGGCGGATCGACACCTTCGCCAAGAAGGCGGGAAGCTGCCGGTCCCGGGCCATCGCGTACAGCAGCCGGGACGTGGCGACCTGGGCGACCATCGAGTTCGGCAGGCCCCACGCGATCGCGGTCGCGACCGCGCACAACGTCGCCAGCCAGCCTCCGCCAGCCACCTGCGCGGCATCGTAGAAGGCGGTGCCGTTCGGATCACCGGCACTGAGCAGCGAGGCCGGCTCGGGGACGAGCATCGCGGCCAGCCAAGTCTGGGCGATGAACAGCACGCCGGCCAGGACGAGGACGGCGGCCATCGCCCGGCCGATCTGCCGGGAACCGCCCTTGGTCTCCTCCGCCAGCATGCTGATCCCGTCGAAGCCGAGGAAGGACAGCACCGCGATCGACACGGCGCCCGCCACGAGAGACCAGGTGAACGTGTCGGAGTTGTAGAACGCGTCCCAGCTGAACCGGCCCCTGCCCGAGGCGAGAGCCCAACCGGCGACCGCGAGGAAGACCGCCAGGACGATCAACTCGCCGACGAGCATCACCCGGGTCACCACGGCGGTCATACGGATCCCCACCGAGTTGACGACCGTATTGACCGCGACGAACCCGAGCAACCACACCCACACCGGCACCGCAGGCACGGTGGCGTGCATCGCCACCGACGCCACCAGATACAGCAGACCCGGCACGAGCACGTAGTCGAGCAGGATCACCCAGCCAGCCAGGAACCCGACCGGCGCGCTGATGCCTCGGCCGGCGTAGTTGTAGACACTGCCCGACATGGGGAACGCCTTCACCATCTGGGCGTAGGAGAACGCGGTGAACACCAACGCCACCACACCAACCGCGTACGCCAGGGCCACCATCCCGCCGGAGCCGGCGTACACGCTGCCGAAGATCGCCATCGGCGCGATCGGCACCATGTACACCAGCCCGTAGGCCAGCAGGTCCCGAAATCGAAGCTGGCGCGCCAACTCCTGGCGATAGCCGTAACGCTCAAGCTCGCTCTGTTCGTACACCTAGAAACCTTTCTCAAGCACAATAGTTTGATGAATTACGTCCACCAGGAGGAGAAGCACCGACAGCTAATCGTCGATGCATGGTGACCATCGACGATTGCGTGCTTCCCGAGTCGAAACCAGCCCCACGGTGGCCGGCCACCATGAGTCCCCTCGGCGGTGAAGGACCGCGATGCGCCGCAGACCTACGGTGCCGCCGGCTGACGTGCGTCACTTCTCGTACGCGAGCCCCATCAGACCCCGTGGGATGTCGAGTCTTTCGGCGATCCGTTCGAGCACGTCATAGGAGGTGACTCGTTGGCGCCCCTGAATGACCGCTCGAACCTGGTTTTCCGTGGTTCCGGTGGCTGCGGCGATCGCCGCCTGGCTCCATCCCCGCGATTTGAGGAAGCGGAACAGGGACCCGATGTCACGCTGACGCAGCAGTTCGGCAAGTGACCGGCCACCGAGGTGCCCGTCGATCCACCAGCTCGGATCGGTCTGGCCGTGGGCCTGCCACTCCGGATACCTCGTGGTCTGCTCCCTCACCGCAGCGGTCGTGGTGGTGCCGGTGTTCAGGGCCATCGTGGTCAAGGCGTCCTCCCCCGGAACGTGCTGTGATGCCAACCCGAGAGCTGCTGCGAGCCAGCCTCGGCGATGACAGATGTGCGGCTTACTTGCGTCCAACCGCGCCCCCCGCCATCCGATCGCTGATCGTGGGGATCCGGCCACCGCCGGTCAGGGACTTTCGCGGACGTCTCGACGGGGGTATAAACGCCCCTATGCGTCCCTCTTCGGCTCTCGGCCTCTGATGCCGAACGAGCGTCTGCGGGGAGCCGTGTCAGCAAGAGAGCTGACTACTCAGCGCTGCGCAGAGCTGCTCGGGGTCGATCCGAAGACCGTGGAGCGCTGGATCACCCGTGATCGCGTTCCGCACCGCGCTCACCGCGTTGCGGCTGCAGACCTGCTGGGTGTAGACGAGACATATCTGTGGCCGTCGGTGGTGGACGATCTCAGGACGGTGTCCGCAGGGCGTGCCGAGATGGTTGAGTTCTATCCGTCCAGGTCGGCGGTGCCGCTGGAGCTGTGGAGGTCGCTGATCCAGCAGGCGCGGGAGTCGGTCGACATCCTCGTCTTCGCCGGGTTGTTTCTGCCCGAGCTTCACGACATCACCCAACTCGGTGAGCGAGCCCGCCAAGGCTGCCGAATACGGGTCCTGCTGGCCGATCCGAATGGTGCCGCAGTGCGTCGCCGGGGAGACGAAGAGGGCTTCGGGGTTGGGCTGGCCCACCGGGTGCTGCTGAGCCTGCGTTACTACGAGCCCATCCTGGCCATCCCTGGCGTGGAGGTCCGGCTGCACGACACGACGTTGTACGCGTCCATCTTCAGGGTGGACGAAACCATGCTGGTCAACACCCACGTGTACGGATCTACTGCTGCTCACAACCCGGTGTTACACCTACGGCGCGTGCCTGGCGGCCGAGTCGTTGACCACTACCTCACCAGCTTTGACCGGGTTTGGACCCATGCTAAGCGCACCTCGGACATCAACGCGGTGATCGCCGCGTTCGACGGGAGATGACGGATGCCACGCCGCGACTTCTTCAACGACCCTGACGCCCCTAAAGCCAACAGCGTGGTGCCGTCGGTGGTCGCGGCGGTTCGTAACGAGCAGGGCGAGTTGTTGATGATCCACCGCACCGACAACAACCTGTGGGCTCTTCCTGGCGGCGGACACGACATCGGTGAGTCGATCTCTGACACGGTAGTGCGGGAGGTGCGCGAGGAGACGGGCATCGAGGTGGAGGTCACGGGCCTGGTCGGCACGTACACCAATCCCCATCATGTGATGGCCTACGACGACGGTGAGGTGCGCCAGCAATTCTCGCTGTGCTTCACCGCCAGACCTGTCGGTGGGAATCTGAGGACCTCCAGCGAGTCGCGTCAGGTCCGCTGGGTAGATCCCGCCGAACTCGACCAGTTGGACATCCATCCCTCAATGCGACTGCGTATCGACCACGCCCTCGACGGTCGGACCGCGCCGTATATCGGCTGACGTCGGAGGGGGCGTTTCCCGGCCCGGGGACGTCCCAAGCGTCTCGCCGAGCTGGTAGGGCGGCGGCCCGCTGTGCCGCTACGTTCGGAGGGTGTCTGACCTAACGGCCAACGCCAAGGACCTTGCTGCTGGTCTTCTCGACTTCCCACAGATGGCCCGGCGTTGGGCTCACGTCCAGGGTGTCGGCGAGCGGGCCACGGAACTCACGAGCACGGTGGTGCCAGCCGATCGTGACCTGCTGGTGGCAGCCGCCTGGCTACACGACGTTGGTTATGCGCCTGACCTCGTGGACACCGGCCTACACTCCCTCGACGGCGCCCGATACCTGAGACGTAACGGCTACCCGCTGCGGCTCGTCGGGCTGGTCGCCCATCACACCTGCGCCCGCATCGAAGCGGCTGAGCGCGGCCTGGCGGACCAACTCGCGGTCTTTCCGCTCGAAGAGGGACCCCTGATGGACGCGCTCGTCACTGCAGACCTCACGGTCGGACCGCAGGGACAACGTCTCGAGGTCGCCGAGCGCATCGAGGAAATCCTTCACCGGTATCCTCCGCAGAGCCCCGTTCATCGGGCGATCCAGCGAGCAGAGCCACTTCTCAAGGCGCATGCCCGCCGAACACTGGGTCGGCTCGACGCCGACGAGCAACCCCCTCCGTGACATTCGACGTGAGACTGGTTGGCCCGGCCCATGGTCTGTATCGCCGACGACTGGAGGCGGAACGGACTGTCCCGGCGGAGGGCTCTGACTGCCCGACCGTCAAGCCGGGCCGGGAGGTTAGAGGATGCGCCACCGGACGACTTCCTGGTCGCCCCGTCTGAGGGCGATGATGCGGCGGAGCACCTCGGCCTCGGCATCGGTGCCGGGACGGGACTTGCGGGCGTTGGTGGCGATCATCTGTAGTTCGCGGAGTTGGCACAACTCCTCGAAGCCGCGCCACGAGGTGACATCCCAGCCGTATGTAGCGGTGAAGTCAGAGAAGGCGGCAGGGCCCGGTGGGGTAAATCGGCGACAGTGCACAGCGACGGTGGCCAGGTCCCATTCCCGCGGACCGACGGCGGCGCCGTCCCAGTCGGAAAGTACTGGCGTGCCGTCGAAGCGGCGTAGTGCGTTGCGCGTCTGGGGATCGGACTGGATCAGGCTCGCGCCCCGAGGAAAGCTCATCTCACGCCAGCGGGCCGCGAGTGGTTCGAGACGCTTCAGCAGCAGGTCACGGTCCCTCGCGGTGAGGATGGTCGACCTTTGCACTGACCGTCGGATGCTGTCCACCGGCTCCAAGGTCGGCAGGCTCACCGGAGGAGCCGGCAGGGCGTGCAACTGCCGGAGCAGAGTACCCAACTCGGCCATTGTCACCGGAGTGTCGTTCGCCGGATCGAGCCGCTGCCAGACAGTCACGGCATGCTCGCCCACCAGCATGGGTTGAGGCAGGCGCGAGCTGAGGCCAACAGTTGGGAACCCCTGACCAACCAGCCACCGCACGACGGCCACCACGGCACTCATACGCTCCACGCCGAATTCCGCCGGAGCGATCTTGACCACCACGTCGCCGACCGCGTACACCGCGTTCGTGTGATGCCGGATCAGGACAGCGTCGGCGTCGGACAGCTCCAGGCGACGACACACCTCGGCGAGCGCCGGACGTGTTCGCGCTTCGACGAACATGGGGCCCCTAGGAATCGAGCGCGGCAGTTCCGGCAGCAAGCGTACGGGCGCGCTCCCGGCAGGCGCGCACATAGTCCGTCAACTCGGTGGTCTCGCTGCCGCGATGTCTCACCGGAATCGCCGAGACCACGTCGCTCGCCCTCGTCAGGACGATCTCCGTGCGCTGCGCCTCGGGCAGGGTGGCGACGGCGTCGAGCGCCGACGCTGCGGCCTCTGCCGCTCGCCGGTCACGCACCAGGCACATCGATCGGTCGAGCGCGAGGAGAGCGGGATCGATCGGCACCGAAGGCGACGGCCCGTAGAGGCGCAGTGCCTCGTCCTGCACCCGGTAGGCCTCGCTCGTGTCGCCCAGCCAGGTACTCGCTCCGGACAGGTAGAACAGCATGCGCTTCATCGGAAAGCGGAAGGCCGTGTCACTGTCGTCATCGCCGACCTGGTCGAACATCTGCCGGGCCTGGACGATCGCCTGCCGCGCCTGCTCGGCCGATCCGAGCCGGGCCAGCGCCCGGGCGCGTCCCGCCGCGGCAAGCGCCGCGGAGGACGACGGCGTCGCGGTGACCGCCAGCGCTGCCTCCGCCAGGACGACCGTCTGCTGCAGGTCACCGAAGTAGTAGGGCAGCATCGCCGCTTGGGCGCGGACCAGCACCCGTAGCCGGCTGTCCGAGCTGTCATCTGCCGCGTGGATCGCTGTCCGGTACCACAGGCGTGCCTCGCCCACGTTCCCGAGCCGCATGAGCGCGTCGGCACACATGGTCGCTAACAGAGCCGCCGCGCCGGAGAGCCGCGACTGAACCGCCGCTGGCTGTCTACGCCGGGACAGAGTCTGCACCTCGACACACTCGGCGGCCAGCCGCGACAGCATCACCCTAGGCGGGGCTGCCGGATAGATCCGCATGTGCTCGCCGGCCGCTTCCTCGATCAGGTCGAGTTGTCGCGGAGCGACGGTTGATGAGGCGAGCGCCTCGTCCAGCCCGGTACGAAGCCGGACGAGCGCGGTGATCATTTCATCGGGCCGGCCTCCTGCTGGTCGCCCGCTGGTTGGGAGGTCCGCTGAACCTTCCATCTCCCGGTCGAACGAGGGCCTCGCATCGCCCGTCGCGTCCTGGCCCAAGCCCATCCAGGCCCGGGGAACACCTAGTCCGACCGCGATGCGTTCGAGGACGTCGTAGGCCGTTACCTGACGCTTGCCCTTGGTGATCTCGGCGGCTCGATTCGCGGACACGCCGACCAACGCGGCGATGGTGCCGTAGGAGACCCCACGCGCATGTAGGAATCGAAACGTGGCGGCGACGTCACGGCGCTCCAGGAAGTCGCGGATCGGTCGACCCTCCCAGACGCCCGACGTCCACCAAGACGGATCGACCTGGACGCCCACGACAACCTCCCGTCAAACGAACGACCTTGATCGATATGTGATCACTTCGTGTCGCTGGCGACAAGCGGTTCGGCGCCTTACCGAAAGCGCCGGTGCCTCAAATGATCCTCGCCGCAGTGGCGACCGCTACCCCCATCGTGGCCCCCCACCATGGGGGTCGACAGCGGGCCCCGTCTTCGAGAGACTGGAGCGGCTTCCGTCGATGGACAAGAAGCGGCATGGTGAGACGTGCTGTATCAGACTGGAGCCGAGGCAATTCCCAGAAATGTCAGACTCAATTCCGCGGGTCGCCCAGCTTAACTGCGCGAGGGGGCCACCGGCGTAAGGCAACGGCTACCGCGACCGCGCAAGATCGCCGATCGCCTCCGGCGCCCATGTCCGGGGTGAAACTGCCGATCCGTAGAGATCGACGCAAGCAAGGGGGTCTGGTTGTCAGGCTGGCCTCGTCGGAGGCCAGCGGAGTTCCGCCGACCACGATGCATGCGGGACTTGGTCCACGATTCGAAGGCAGGCTCGGATGCCTATAGCGACGTCCAACATCAAGCTGGAGATGGATGAGGTAGCCAGGCTGGCCGCTCGGTACGAGGTGCCAGTCGAGGATGCTGTGCTGATCGCGCTGAACCTATACGGAATTTCGTCGGATAGCTGTCAGCACCGAGCTCGAGTGGGCGTAACAGTTGTCTCGGTGCCGAGGGTTTCATGGAAGGTAATCGTGCCGCTGAATGCGGCAGGGTCGCCGTTCCGTCTTGTGGATCACGATCTGCATTTGGGGCGGCAGTGTATTGGCACTGTCCAGCGGATCGATGCCGACGAGGCGGTTGGAGGCTACTTCCGCGATGGTGGCAGGGCCGCGACGTTGAACCCGAACGCCCGGAGCCGCTGTGTGGGCTGCGCGTTCTGCCCGAACACGCTGGAAGCTGCCGCTGACCCGCGTTTCTCGGAGGAGCGGGAGCTCACCGAACTGCTGGCGGCATTGGTTGAGCAGCACCCGCGCCGGAACTTGAACGAACTCCGCGAGGTGACTGTCTCGACTGGGTGCTTCGAGCGGGAAGACGCCGCCGTTGCTCATCTGGTAGGCCTGCGGGCCGCGCTCGGTTCGCAGGGTATCGGCGCCCGGATCGGCTTCCTGACGTCGGTCATCCAGTCCGACGCCGCCTTCGCCGATCTTGCTGCTCGCGTCGCGCCGTTCGTGCTGCGGTTGACGGCCGAGTGCTTCACCCGGCGTGACCTGCTGTTGAAGGCGAGCAAGGCACGGCTCCGACGGGTCGACATGCCCGACCTGCTCCGTCGGGCCCGCCAAGCGGGACTCGACACCTCGTTTACCTACATCGTGGGCCTCGATCCACTCACCGAAATGCGAGCCGGTGTGGCCGCACTCGGCGAACACGTGACCGAGTTTCCCAACTTCCAGGTGTACCAGGCCCACAACTCGATCATGGCGGGTTTGCGGACGCCGGGCGCCGAACAGTTGGAGTTCTATCTGCAAGCCAGGGCATCGATCGAACAGATTCTGGGTGGGCGTGGGTTGCGGCCGCAGGCGTGGGAGTGCTACCGGCCGTTGTGGTACTTCACCTTTGCTGGCGAACGACTGGTGAGAGTCTGAAGTGTCGGTGGATTTCGCCCATCTTGCGGATGCCCTTTGGCGGGCGCTCACGTACCTGTCGGTTGCACAGCTTCACCTTCGGTCGAACGTGCTCGCTGTCGACTGCCTTGACGAGTCCGACGTTAAGCCGCGCCCGGCAGGTCATTGGGGCACAGTGCCCGGCACGGCTTGGGTGCTAGCGCATGCCGGCCTCGCCGCAGGCTGCGGCATCGGTGTGCAGTTAGTTCCAATTCTGGGAGCCGGCCATGCTGGTGTCGTCCAGCGTGCATTGGCCTGGATGACTGGCGACATCGCCAAAATGGATCCACGGTACGGGCGCGACGCTGATGGGCTGGCGGCGCTGGCTGCGGCGTTCCCGGACGGAGACGCGCTCGGCTCGGAGGTTCATCCCGAGTTGCCGGCCGGTGCGTATATGGGCGGGTGGCTCGGAGGCGCGTTCGCCTTCGCCCAGGGCCTGGCGCTGGACCACCCGAACCGTGTCGTCGTGCCGATCATCGGTGACGGTGAATGCGAGACACCGACCGCAGCGGCGTCCTGGCTGGCACACCGCGCGCTATCCGGCAGCAGGGTGCTACCGGTCGTACATCTCAACGGCCATCGAATGGGCGGCCCGTCGCTGCTGGGTGGCATGAGCGACGAGGAGGTGAGCGCTTACGCACGCGGTCTGGGCTGGGAGCCGGTCGTCGTAGAAGTTGGGACAGGCGCCGGTTTGGTCGAGCATGCCGAGTTTCACCGGGTCCTCGTGGCCGGCGTCGAGGCAACCGCAAATGGAGCACAGCGTGTGGTATTCCTACGCTGCGTGAAGGGCTGGTCCGGCCCCATTGGGGAGCACAAAACACCGCTCACAAACCTCACTGGCGATCCCTGTCAGCTGGCGGCGCTGCGTGCCTGGCTGTCGTCCTACCGGCCCAGCGAACTGTTCGACGCCGACGCTCATCCCCTTGGTGCGCTCGCGTCCGCGCTGGACCTCATTGACGTTGGCAGCGTGGTACCGGACACCCCGCCGTTGCCTCCGTCAGCACCGGCAGCGGGCAGGGGTTTCGCAACGGAGGTAACCGCGGTTCTGCGGGCGCACGCCGCAACCGGCCACCTCAAGGTCTTCAGCCCGGACGAACTGCGGTCGAACCGGCTGGGCGACCTGGAGGGCGAAGCTTGGACGCATGAGGTGCTTGCTGAGGAAGTGCTCCTCGGCTGGGCTGCCGGGTGGACGGCGGCAGGCCATCGCGGCCTGATTGTCTCGTACGAGGCATTCGCTTCGCTGTTGCTGACCGGATTGGTCGGGCAGCTCAAGCAACGGCGGCTCATCAAGCATGCCTTGCCGAGCATCAACCTGCTGTTGACCTCGTATGGCTGGCACAACGTGTACAGCCACGGAGACCCTTCCCTGATCACGGCGCTGTTAGCGACGGGCGACCCGGCCGTACGCGTTTTCACACCCGCCGACTCAGGCCGGGTCGCTGTCGCACTCGATGAGGCGTTACGGTCAACGGGGCGCGTCAATGTCATCGTCGCTGGCAAGCACACCACCATGACCCACCCCCGGGAGACGATCGATGAAGAGCGTCACTGCGGCCTGGCGGTCTGGCACCACCTGAGCGACCAGGGCGAGCCAGACCTGACGCTCGTGTGCGCCGGCGATCTGGCCGCGGCGGTGGTCACCGACGCCGTTGCGGGGATCCGCAGCTGCTCTGGTTTTCGGATCCGGGTGGTCAACGTCCACGACCTGGCGGCGCTTGCAGACCCGGACCTGCATCACTACCTCGGAAGTCACGCCGCCGTCCTCATCGTGACGCTAGGGCACGCGGCCGCGATCTGGGGGCTGCTCGGCGGTCGGCTGAACCGCGACGTTGACGTAATCGGCTGGGCCGAGCCGTCGGTCCCGATGCCACAGGAGAGGCTGGCGGCGCACGCCGGGTTCGATGTCGCCGGCGTTACCTCGGCGTCCGAGGCCCTACTAGCCAAACGGAAGCGCTGATGGTAGCCAGGATTGGGGCTGTCCGCGTCGTCACGACCGAAGCCGGGTTGGGCGAGGACGCCACGTTCGTTGCCCTTCACACGGCCGGGGCGATCGGCTGGTACGGGCCGGTGGCGGCGGAGATTGGACGGTACGTGGAGGCTGTCCTGGCGCTCCCAGTCCTCGGCGAGCCGGTGTACGACCACCAGAGACTCCATGCGGCCCTATGTAGGGCGATCCGGGCAGACACAAGCGTGGTGGCATCGTGGGCCGTCGGTGCGGTGGATTGCGCCGCTTGGGACCTACATAGCCAACTTGCCCAAGTCCCTGTCGCTGACCTGCTTGCAGCGACACCGCAGCGGCGGGTGTCGCTCTACGCCTCATGGCTGAGCCTCGACGTAACAAATGGCATACCCGTCGCGGCCGTCGAGCGCGTCAACCGCGACGGATGGCAATTTACGAAATGGGGCCTGCGCAAGAATCCAGCAACCGACGACCGCAAGGCGGAGGCCGTCCGGCTCGCCGTGGCGGTACGGGCGATGGAGGCAGCGCTCAGGCGGGACGCCGCATTCGACGCCGTCTTCACCTGGGATCCCGAACTCGCCTCCCTGTTCCTCGATGAGCTGGACCCGGCTTCGTTGCGCTGGCTGGAGGACCCACTACCACAATGTGATCTCAACACGTATGGGGCATTGGCGATGAACATCCCGTTGGCCCTCGGTGAACGGCTTCTCGTGCATGCCGACGCTGCGGCGATTCTCCGACTCAAGCTACAGGCGTTCACACTTGACGTGGTGGCGTGCGGCGGACTCACACGCGCGGTCGACC
This sequence comes from Micromonospora sp. CCTCC AA 2012012, assembly GCF_040499845.1. NCBI lineage: Bacteria > Bacillati > Actinomycetota > Actinomycetes > Micromonosporales > Micromonosporaceae > Micromonospora > Micromonospora mangrovi. The sequence continues at coordinate 4,619,092 of NZ_CP159342.1, read as the reverse complement.
TGGTGACCGCGGCGCAAACGCTCGGCGTGCCGGTCTACCCGCACGGCCGCTCATTTGTTCCGGCCGTTCACCTCGCCGCTGCCTATCCGAATGCGATCACCGCGGTCGAGTACCGGTTGCATTGGGAACCGGTACGGCAGCGAAGGTATGCACAGCCTTGGCTGCCCTCACACGGAGTGATCACCGTTCCCAAGTCTCCGGGCTTGGGCGCCACGCCGAGGAGTTGCTGATGCCCGAAACCATTCAGCGCCTGCCCATCACCGGGACCGTCGCAGCAGACTCGAACGGCACGTTGCTCGTGCTGTCCGAACGACTCGACGCACGCACCTCCCGCCGGACCGTGGGCCGGCATCCTGCACCTACCGCACGACTGGCGCACCCGGTCGATACCCGACGACCTGGCGACCGCAGTCCATGCCGCGCGCCGTGACCTAACCGTCCTAGACGAGGCCGAGCGCCGCTACGCGCTCACCTTCCTCGCCGAGGCAAACACTCCGGCGATCCGGCAGGCCAGGATCGACGCGATTGTCACTGCCCTGCCAGCAGTGGATAGTGCCTCGTGAAACGGATACTGCTAAGCATCGATGTCGGGGGCACCCTTTGCCAGTTCGAAGGACCCACAGTGGCCACGATCTTGGCGAAGGCTTCGCCGCTCAAGCCCGCCGACGCGCGCTCGATCATCCGCCAGCAGCTGTACACCCGAGCCTCGATCGATCCCGCAGTCATTGCGGAGGTCTGCGATGCGCTGCAGATCCCCGTGAGCGCCTTCCCGACACCCACCAAGTCGCCCCCGGCGCAGCTCCTGCCAGGGGCAGGAGCGGCACTGCGGACTATGAGTCGGCACGCCACCATCGTCACGTTGTCGAATGCGAGCTGCCTGGAGGCCGATACTGACCGTTTGCGGACCCTGCTGTCTCCGTGGGTGACCGACTACTTCCCCTCCTGTCGGACCGGCTACGCCAAACCCGATCCAGCCGCTTTCCATTGCGTGGCCACCGCGTGCCAAAGCAGCCCGGCGAATATGGTGCACATCGGCGACGACTGGGATTGTGACGTCATCGGTGCCCGAACTGCCGGCACGACCGTCATCTGGGTGTCGAACGGACGACCAGTGCCCCAGCCCGAACGGCTCGACGACGTTGACCTGCTCGTGGCAGCTGATCTCACCGCCGCCAGCCAGCACCTCACCGAACTCGCTACATGGAGATGATCATGGGTCTGTTTCACGGAACCGTCGGTTTCTACCGGCAGTACCGGCCCGGCATCCCGGCGACCGTGGCCGACGTGTTGGATGCCGCGGTCCCTACCGGTGAGCCGCGGCGCCTACTCGACGTAGGCACCGGCACCGGCCTCGTGGTAGAGGCTCTGCTCGGCCGTTTCGATGACATCATCGCCATCGACAACGACCCAGACATGCTCGCCGCTGCCGAAGACGCGCTCCGCCCGCAGCTACCCGCAGACGCTCAGCTGCGGCTGCAGGAGGTCACGGCGGAGGAGTTCACACCACCGGCGGGATGGCAGGCCGAACTGGTGACGATCTGCCGAGCGTTCCACTGGCTCGACCAGGCCGCGATCCTGACCCGATTGGACGCGCAGGTCAGCCCGGACGGCGCGGTCGCGATCTTCGGCGACAACAGTTTCTGGACCGCTACCAGCGACTGGAAGGCCGCAATCCGCGCGGTCATCCAGGACTTCCTCGGCGAGCAGCGTCGCGCTGGCGAACGCACGTTCCAGCATCACAACCGCCCGTACAGCGAAATCATGCGTGAGTCGCCGTTCAGCCAGGTCGAGGAGCACACTGTGCCCGTCAACCGGACCTGGACCGCCGACAGCGTCCTTGGGTACCTGCACTCCACCTCGTTCGCCGCGCCACAACTGTTTGGCGACCGACTCGGCGAGTTCGACAGCGCTGTCCGTGCCACCCTTGCCCGATACAGCGACACCGACACCTTCGCCGAGGACAACGAGTTCCTCATCCGCATCGGCCGGCGAGAACGGGCATGAACCGTTGGTACGGATCGCTCCCCGCGCCGGAGATCGCGACGCAGCTAACCGAGAAATCGGTCCTGTGTCTGCCGATCGGCTCATATGAACAGCACGGCCCGCACTTGCCCCTGCACACCGACACCGTCATCGCCACGCAATTCACCAACCGTCTCATCGACCGCTACGGCAACCAACACGACCTCTGGGCGCTCCCCGCGCTGCCGTACGGCCTTTCTATGGAGCATTCGTGGGCGCTCGGCACCGTCTCCCTCAGGATCGGCGCACTTGCGACCTTGCTCAATGCCATCGTTGGTGAGTTCGCGCGAGCCACCCCAGCCCGTCGGCTGCTCATCGTCAACGGGCACGGCGGCAACCGCGGCGTACTCGAGGCAGTTGGCTACGAACTGCAGGCCACGCATCAGGTGCGGGTCTGCATCATCCACCCCAGCTCACTCTCTACCGCAGACGCGACGTCGGCCCCGCCGGAGATCCACGCCGGCGTGAAAGAGACCAGCATCATGCTGACCCTCGCCCCCAACGACGTGCACCTGAATCGACTACCCGAGACGTTCGCCGACGACCCGGCCCGTCACAACGAAACCCAGCGACTCATCCTCGACCGCGGAACCACGTGGCCGTGGAGTTCGGGCGATGACCGCATCGCCAGCCTCGGCATCATTGGCGGTGACCCGCGGCTGGCCTCCGCCGAACTGGGGGAAGCCATCATCTCCAGCGCCCTGGACGCATCCGATCAGGTTCTACAACATCTGTAGTCCGCCAATGATGGGAAACGACCATGTCCCTCACCGCTGACGATCTGTCCACCTTCACCACCAAGGGATTGGTCGTCAAACGCAACTTCGTTCCGGCGCACTTGATTGACTGCGCGACGGCGCTGGTAACCGACTGGTACCGCACCGACTTAGATCAACGCCGGCTCGCTGAGTTCACGCAGCGGACCTTCGCCCCGCACCTGAGCGACCATCAGGACCTGCTCGCGCTGTTCGCTCAGTCCGGTGTGGCCGGGCTCGCAGGCGAACTCCTTGGCGACGTGGCACCGGTGGCCACTACGCAGATCCAGATCCGCGTTCCGGAACGCGACTGTGGCCAGGCGCAGCCCGAAAAGGCCATGCACGTGGACGGCGTCGCTTGCCCACACCTTGACCCCGCCGAACTACGCACCTTCTCGCTTCTCGTGGGTGTCGTGCTTTCCAACATCAGCGACCCAGCCGGTGGCGCCCTGCGTTACGTCATCGGCGGACACCTGCGGATGGCGGAGTGGTTCCGGACTCAGTGGTCGCTAGGCGTCACCGCCCAAGTGCCCCCGCACATCGATGCCGAGCAGGGTACCCCGCTACTCGGCAAGCCCGGTGATGTACTGCTGATGCACCACTTGGTCCCTCACGCCGTTGGCCGCAACTTGACCCCCCACCCGCGGATCATGGCCTACTTCCGGGTATCCCACGTGCGCCATGCCAGCCGCCGTCTCGACGCGCTTCGCGACCCGTGGCTCGACTTCCCGCCACTTGCCGCTCGAGTGCGATAGAGATTCCGGCGTCCAAGGCCGACACAATGGCGAATCAGGTGGCGTCGGGCACGGTCAGCACCGTCCTGCGTTCGCGGCCACGGTTCGCAACATCCCGGCCGATGCCGCAGTTGGGCAGCACCAGATTCGTGCAGAGCAGAATATCACTCCGAGGGTTGAAGGGCTGATGCCGTGAAATTGATCCGTCCCGACGAACTCCCGCTCGCGATTGAAGCGCTCGAAGCCGGCGAGCTTGTCGTTGTCCCAACCCGACGCTGGTACATGATCTGCGCCAACGCGCGCGACCACGACGCCTGCGCGCGCATCTACGCTGGCAAGGGTCGGCCACGGTCGAAGTCGTTGGCCTACATACTGCCATCGCTCGTCGCAGCCAACGAATTGTTCGTCATGACACCGGCCGCGATCCGACTCGCCTCAGCTTTCTGGCCCGGCGATCTGGCTATGATTCTCCGTTGGCGAGACTCCGAACACGCCCAGCAGCTCCAGCCTGTCGGCGTACCCAACGCTCTCGTAACCCTCGACTCAGGCCTACTCGGTCAACTTGCCCGGCAAAGCCGCGTTCCTGTCGCTGCCACCACGGCCAACCTTTCGGACCCAGCTAACACGTTAGGTCCAGCGATCACAGCTGTGGAGGTTGAAAGCTTCGTAGCGGAGTCTGAGATCAGCGTCGCGTACTGCATTGATGGTGGCGTCAGTCCACTCGCCAATCACCTAACTATCGTCGACTGCGCCGAAATGCAGGCGAGGATTACGAGATCGGGGGTTGTCCACGACCGCGCCATTAATGCAGCTATTGCGGCTGTTTATTAAGGTCCGCCTTCTGTCAGATGAGCAGATTCGCGCGGCTTGTAGAGGTGCCGAACGTTTGGTCGGAGGAAACGCAGGGACGCCAGTGATCAGACGGTCCTTATTCTCTTCCGGCGTGTGTGACGCCGAGGGCCGACATCGCGTCGCACACCGCTGTCCGGTGTTCGGCCTCCGTGTCGGTGGTCAGTGTCGGTGCGCTGTCGGTGATGGTGACCGGGTATGCCGTGAGTGGGGTGGTGCCGGAGTGGGCGACGGTCAGCTCACCTTTGCCTCGCCCCGTGGTGAGGTCGAGGTGGGTCAGTCGCAGGGCGTAGGACGGCACCTGGCCGGTGGCGTAGCCGTCGAACGGCGAGCGGGCGGCGAGCGTGCCGTCGAGGCACCACCACGGTGCCGCCGGTCGCCCCTGCCAGTGGTGGTCGGCGAACAGCTCGTGCCGCACCGACCGGTACTGCAAGGCCAGCGCGACCGCGCGCCGCACGCGGGCGTCCAGGCTGCCCAGCCCTTCCGCCCGTCCTGTGGTGGTCAGTAGCGCGGCGAGCCGCTGGCGTACCCAGGGGGCCAGGACCTGCTGCAGCCGGTGCGGCCAGGCCTGCTCGGCGGCCTCGGCGGCAAAGCGTAGCGCCGAGGCCAGCCGGGCCAGGCGGTCATCGACGTCGGGCCAGTGTTCACCGGCGCGACCGGTGTAGTCGGGCAGCGCTGTGGCGTGACGACGAGCGACGTACTCGACGGTGGCCCGCAGCGCCCCGCTGGCGGCAAGGTCGACATCCTGCCGGCTGTCGCACCACGACCAGTCGCGCTGATGCCTCAACATCTCCCGCGCGTAGGGATCGCGCAGCACTTCCTCGCCGTGGTCACCGTGTGGAGGGCGGGTGGCCGCATCGACCACTTCCGCGGCGAACAGCAACGCTTCGGCGTACCTTGTCGGCGCGGACGACACATCCACCTGCGTCACCTCCCTCTGCGGTGACACGATGCCACAACCATGGGACTCTCCACGTCCGCTGCGGGCGGCGTTTGCGCTCTGCGAACGGATATCGCCCTACTGTTCTCTACGTGATGGAGCTAACCCTGGACTCCGCGTTCGTGGTCTTCGACGCCCAGGACTCCGGGTGCGTCTCCTACGGCGTTGAGGTATCCGGACGCCGCTGGTTCGTCAAGACAGCCACCACCGTACGAAGCCGCCGTTCCCTGCGGCGGGCCGCCCGGTTCCACGCCGCGGTCCGGCACCCGGCCATCGTGCGCCCCCAATACGTCCTCGACGGGCCGACACTTGTCTACCCGTGGCATGACGGCAGCGTGCTGAACCACGCCACCGTTCACGGTTCGGACCGCAGCGCCCTGTACCGGTTCCAGCAACTACCCCTGCGCGACGTCGAAAGGGCTATCGACACCATCCTCGACGCGCACTTGGCCGTCGCCGTCGCCGGCTACGTCGCGGTCGACCTCTACGACGGCTGCTTCCTCTACGACTTCGGCGCCCGTCGACTACACCTGATCGACCTCGACGAGTACCGTCCCGGGCCGTTCACCCTCGACACCGACCGCCTCCCCGGATCCCGCCGGTACATGGCCCCCGAAGAACTCGTCCGTGGCGCCGTCATCGACCAGCGCACCACCGTCTACACCCTCGGCCGCACCATCCACCACCTCCTCGACTCCTCACACGGCTGGCGCGGCTCCCGCCACCAGCAACAGGTAGCCGTCCGCGCCACCACCACGGCACCCGCCGACCGACACCCCGACGTGGCAGCACTCGCCGCCGCCTGGCGCACCACCCTGCCGAACCCGTGACGCGCGCCGACGCCTGTGACAGTGGTGGCGCACCTCATGAGCGGAAAGATCCGACTCAGGGGACTCGCAGAAGGGCGGGCTGCGGGAGCGAGTCCAGCACAGCCCGCGGTCGATCCGGGCGCTGAGTGTTGTGCTGGACTCATCCCGAGCGCTGACCCAGCGTCGGCGTCTTGAGCTGAGCCGGCGAACATAGCTTGCGGAGGGTTTGCCGCCGAGCCGCGCTACTGCCGGCCGGCGGATCCTGGGCGGGGGAGCGGGCATCATGATCTTCGATGATGTGCGCGGTGTGTGCTCTCCAGCGGATGCCAACCCGGGCGAACCGGTGCCAACGTGGGTCACCATGGCCGACCGCCGGTCGCAAACCGGGGTTCGTGTGCTCGGGCTGTGGTCCTGGGCTGGGCGAACGGGGTTCCGGGGAACGCGGGTGAACGTGGGCCACTCCCTGCCACCCCAGGTGAACCCCAGGTCGCTAGACTAGGCCCTCGCGCCCTCGTAGCTCAGGGGATAGAGCATCGGTTTCCTAAACCGTGTGTCGCAGGTTCGAATCCTGCCGGGGGCACCTCGAAGATCGGTTAATACCTGCCTTGAACTGCGGGCATGCTTCCGCATCGATCGGGAGGCATGAGCAGCCGCATGCCACCCTGAGTCGCTGATTGTCGCCGTTCGCGGACTATTCACGGATCGATCTTGACTCGTAGAGGGGCGCCCTCCAGTGCCTCGCGTCCGCAGCAGCGAGGCGCGCTGGAACAGCGTCGCGGTTATCACTAACCGTCCGAGACGGGAGTGGGCCCTGCCTGGTGGCTGCTACGACTCGACCAGACGAGGGGTGGGCTCCTTCGGGGAGCGCGGTCGGAGCCTCGCTGCTGCTAGGTGGCCTCGGATGTGTTCAACAAACCTAGGTGCGCCCCCGTTGCTGAGCACCTCAAGCAGCTCCTCGACGCTCAGTCGGGGCTTCCCGGCCGCGCGGCCAGTCTCGTCGCTTTGCCTCTTGATGATCTCCACGACCGGAGCCGGGGCTAGGTCGTATTGCAGGCAGAGGAAGCGGTCGGGCCTCAGTACTTCTATGTTGAGGGGTCCTACCGCAGCCTGCGGGAAGTGTTTAACGTTGTTGGTCACGATGACGTCCGCCCGGCCCGCGACGGCCGCAGCTAGGACATGTCGGTCACCCATGTCATTCGTCATGCCCTCAACGAGAGGCTCGTAGCCCGTGACGAGGGCGTCATTGAACGCCGCGTTCATGCACGTGAACATCGTGTCGAGCCGGTGGGGGTCCACGTCTGGGCGGAGTCTTAGGATCGTTCGCCGCGTCTCTGCGAGGATGTCCTGGCTCCAAAGCGGACGGTAGAAGTCCGCCTCTGCGACTCGTAAAAGAGTGTCGCGGAGCGCGTTTGGAACCAGGACGTTCGCATCGAGTAGGGCAGAGAACGGCACCAAGTGAGCCTAGGCGGTGCGGATGCCTGGCGGAAGCTTCGGCTTCACGTTCTGTTGTCGCCGCCTTCCTCAAGGTTGCCAGCCGGCAAGTCGTAGAGCCCCATGTCAAGGCTCTCTGCCGTCATGCTCTGAAGCAGCTGCCGCCGCTCCTGCCGCCGCTGCTCTTGGTACTTGAGCACGTCGGCTAGCTTGATCCGGCGGTGACTATTTGGCCGTTCGTACGGAATTTTTCCCTCGTTCAGCAGCTTGGTGAGAGTTGGTCGTGATACCCCGAGCATGTCTGCTGCTTGCTGTGTGGTGAGTGTGGTGTGTTGCGGCGCGATCGTGACGGCGTAGCCGCTGGCCAAGGCTTCAAGCGCTTTGACCAAGATGTCGTGCAGGCCGTCGGGTAGGGGCTTGGTGCTAGTGCCGTCTGCGCTCACCAGGCGTGCTCGCGCCTCGGGCACGTTGTGGCCACGGTCGCGTAGGACCTGGAGCAGGTCTACGACTTCCGCGCTGTTGGCGGCATCGGGCAGGATTGTCTGCTCATCCATGACGCGGGCTGCGGCTGTCATGGGGCTAGCATGCGTCCAATTCGCAAGAAACGCAACGTGATCTAGGGTTACTACTCGTCATCTTAAATTACTGCCAAAGCGGGCACGCTTCGTCGGCTCAAAGTAAGGATCTTCGCCGCTCAAGCTCTAGTGAAGGGGCCGAGCGCCACATGCTGAGCTGGCATAGCGTGGAAGACTGCGCTTGTGGCTATAGGCGTTGAGGTGAGCGGCCCTGATGCCCCAGGCTCGTCGCCCAGCTTAGGTTGTGGCTAGAGCCGCCTCAATCCGCTGGTTGACCGTCGCTTCCTGTCCGTCGATGCACTTGGCGTACACCTTCAGCAGTACATCGACGGAGTGCCCGGCGCGGGCCGCGACGTCGGTCGCCGGAACGCTGGAGTTCAGCCAGAGCGAGACCGCCGCGTGCCGCAGGTCGTACGGGCGCCCGGCCAGCGGGGAGGCCACCTGCACCGGAGTCAGCGCCAGCTTCCGCGCCGCCTTCCAGACCCGCGAGTACGTCGACGCGGCCACCACGTTGCCCTTGCTGCTACGGAACAGCCGGCCGTCTTCGGCGACGCCGAACCGCTCGATGTGCCGCCGCAGAATGCCGACCAGTTCTGGCGGGATCGGCACGACCCGGGACTCCGCCGCCGCCCGATGCTTCAATCCGCGCCGGTCGTGTACCTCGCCGCTGTCGGTCCATCGCTTGCCCGCCTGGGGCCGGTTGTCGACCAGCGTCAGCCGGCCCCACCCGGTCGGCGGAAGGTGGCAGTCCTGCTCGCGCAGCGCCAGCGCCTCACTCGGTCGTAGCGCCGCGAAGTACAGACATGCGAAGAACGCGACCAGGCGCTCACCGCGGCCGACCCGACCCCGCTCGCCGACGTAGGACACGGCGGTCAGCAGTTCCCGGGCCTGACGGCCGTTCACCACCACCCGCCGGTCGACCGCCTCTGCGATCTTCGCGCGCTGTGCCCGTACCCGGATCTTGTCGACCGGGTTGAACTCCAGCGCCTCCAGTTCGACGGCGTACTGAAGCACGTTGTAGAAGACCGATCGCTTCCGTCGCACCGTCGTCGGTGCCGCCGGCCGCCCGTCGAGGCGTAGCGCCAGGGCGTCGAGCGCGGCGCGTATGACCGCAGGCTGGCCCACCTCGCTCACCGGCAGCGAAGCCCGCCGCAACCACCGCGACGCTGGACCTAACTCCGCTGGGACCTCCGATCCCCGGAGACCGGGCGGCAGCAGGTGATCCCGTAGCACCCGCCGCAGGTGGTCCGCCGAGGGCCGCCCCGCCTGGTCACGCACCAGCACTGGAGTGACCGTCACCAACGCATCGACCATGCTCCCCCGGGACTTCGCCGCCGCACCCGGCCACTTCATGTCGATGTACGACTGCATGAACTCCAGCCACGACACCGCGCCCTTGCTCTGCACCATTGAGTCAGGCAGGCCGGTGGCGACGTCGAACGCTTCGCCCCGGTTGATCGCCTGCATCAGGTCCGATCGGTGGTTGTCCGCCAGAGCGCGGGTGGCGAAGTTCCGCGACTTCTCCCGCCCGCCGACAATCCAGCGCACGGTGTACGTCTTCTTCTTACCGGCGCCCTGGTTGACGCGGATGTCCCAGACCCACACGGACCGCGACTTCACGCCGCCTCCCGGTGCTGCTCCAGCCAGGCCCGCAGGTCTCGCCGCTCGATGCGCAGCTCACCGTTGGGCAGCTTGATGCACTCCGGAGCGATGCCCAGCTCACGCCAGCGGTAGAAGGTCCGCCGCGACACACCGTTGAGCACGGTGAGGACTTCCGGAACGGTCAACAGCTCACTTTCCATCAGGGGTTCTGTCCTCCGAGTGGTTCAGGCAGCAGGGGAGAGGGGAGCGGCAGTTGCCGAAACAGCGGCGGCTGTTCGTAGCCGTGCGGTGTCGAGGTCAGCACGCCAGCGGATGCGGGCGGATATCGCGCGTAGGAGGCGGTGTTCCAGGGGCGGTACGTCGGGGTCTTCCGGTCGGGCGAGTTCGAACCGGTACCGCTTCGACCCATGCCGGAAGGCGGGACTTGTGATGCGCGAATCGGATGCCCTGCGGCCGGATGGCTTGGAGCAACGCGTCTAATGTCGCCCTTCGAAAGGCTGGGGCCGAGAACTCATAGATCCCAACGTTGTTGTGGTGGGAGTTCCACACGAGGCAGCAGGAAGGCAGCGCGAGCCCCGATGCGAGCCGGCCCCGAACGCGAAGCGATGACGGCCGGCACCTGCTTGTCGACGGGTGCTGTCACCAGTCGGCAGCAAGCGGCAGCTTGAGTCCGCAACCCCCCGACGGAGGTCACCCTCGCTCTCGGCGAAGAGGAGTGCCGCCTCGGTGTCGAGGATTGGAGGCGGCACGGCATCATCTTCTCGAAGATGAACCACCGTGCCGCCTGGGCTTCGGAGGTCAGCAGATGTTGGCCTTCGCCAACGCCACCACCTTGGCACCCTGGGCGCTGTCGATGGTGGCATCACCGCCCGACAGCCGCTCCGCCGCACGGTCAGCTAGCTGCTTGTCGTTGAACTCGCCGCCCTTGACGTCGAGGCAGATGTTCTGCGCCCGGCGGATCGCCCGCTCCTCGTTGGCCGCCAGGCCCTCGTCAATCTTCTTGAGTCCCGCCAAGTACTTCTTCTCCTTGGCGGTCATCTCAGCCTGGGTAGGAGCAGCCGCGGTGGCAGCGGCGGACTTGGCAGGTTCGGCGGACTCGGTGCTGCTGCAAGCCGTGCTGGCCAATACAAGGACAGACGCGACCGTGATCATGATTCGACGCATCGGCACAGTCTGCAGCACCCATTCCAGCAGGTAGCCGCCGGATGACAGAGCAGACAACGGCAAGACTGACAGCAGTCGTGACAGCAACGAGCCAGGACGAAGATAACCAACGCCGACGCCCGACGGACGGTCTGCCGAGGCAGCAGTCAGGCAGGAACTCAGGCGGACAGTGTGCACAGAGCTTGTAAGCGAGTTGTCGGCTGCGCCCTGCCAGCTTGCCCGGCAAGCAGCGCCACTGCCGAAACGCTCTCTTTAGGATCAAGGCGCCGCGCAAGCGCGGCGCGCCCGCCGCACTCGGCCTGCTGGCGGCCTCCGGCCGGCATCGGCCGGCGCGGCGGGCAGACACGGGATGCCACAGAGGCCCGAACAGCTGTCGAACCTACAGCGCCAGTGGTTCGCTGATCTGCAAGCCTGCGTCGAGCGCAGCGGCGAGGCCCGCACCTTGGCCCGGGGCAATCTCGTTGGCCCACCCCTGCGCCACTCTCAGAAGGTCGATCAGGTCGCGTTGGGCCGTCTGCAGCAGTTCGGGCAGGGCTGCTCGGTCGACATCCACGTACTTCCTGTCCGGTGAAGGCGGGGCGCCGTCGCCGCCATCCGTCCATACGCGTAGAACCTGACCGCGGTACTCGACCTCAGGCCCTGGGCTGTGGCCCAGATCGATTGGTTCGCCACGCAGGGCTCCGAGCCAGTCTCGCCACTCGAAGAGGTCGCAGCAGCAGCCAGGTTCGATGACGACGCCCGTCATGGGGTCGGAGAGAAGCAGTCCGCCGGGAGCGTAGAGGGTGTCGAAGCCGGCGAGCAGTCGAAACGCGGCCTCGGGCGTCTCAGGCACGATCAGGTCGTCGCGCGTTGGTGGGCTATGAAACAGAAGCGACCAAACAGCCATGCCAATCTCAGCAGACGTCATTCCCCCGTGCAGCGACAGCCAGCCGGTATCCGACGTCGTGACCGGCCACAGGTCGAACGCCACAATGTCTGCGGCTACTCGGCTTACCACCGGTTCGAGGATCGGCATCCGGCCACGATAGCGGCGGAGCCGGCGAGCGCGACCCGGATTTCTACGCCGTGACGATCGCGTGGCTGGTCGCTCGCCAACGAACTCGGGGCGATCACTGCCGCGCCGCTGCGCGGCTTGCCATCGGATGACGAGGACCAGGCCGTGGACCAGCCGGCGCGACGGCAAGCCGCCCCCGGCCCGAAGGCCGGGGCGGTAAGCCGCACGACGCCGGGCAGCCACGACCACCGCAACGCCCTGCCGGATGCGTGCCAGAAACTAGCGACGGAAGCAGCTCCAAGCGGTCATAATCGGTCACGAACGCACCGCCCTGACCAGACACTTCGGGCAGAGTGGATCACCCGGAACGATCTTCCAAACTGGTGTCTTGTCTAGCTGGCCCCGCGCCCGGACCGGACAAGGTCGGCATAGTCCTCGCCTGCGACGCCGAAGTTGACCCACCGGTCCGGCCGAGCGCCGGTGAGCGTCTCTGCCTGCTCGATTGCCTCCGACTCGCTGGCGACCAAGGCAAGCTCGCGGCCTTGGCCGACGTAGTCCTCGTTCAGTGGATCTAGAGAGAGCAGGTTCGCCAGGTCGCGAAAGTTCTCGTCCGCAGGATCCTCGACGGTGTGCACCGAAACCCTGTACCGGTCACCCCACGGGTTCACCGCCACCCAGCGGATCGCTGCAGTCTCCGCGACGCGAGCAACCCCGAGGAACTGTTCGATCCCCTTGCCGCGTCGTAGTGCTCCGACTGCGAAGGATCGCGTCAAGTACCGCACCACCCGGATAATAGGCTGGGCGGCCCGCGCCGTGAGGTGACGGTCAGGCGTTGCCGAAAGTCGGGGCGACGGACGCCGTGCAGAATGCCAGCAAGGATCTTGCCGGACCCGGACTGGTAGTCGTGCAGACGCCCAGTTCAGGACCGTGTTCGTCGCGCCCCCTCAGTCGCCTTCCTAAACCGTGTGTCGCAGGTTCGAATCCTGCCGGGGGCACCAGGCCACAGCCTTGATCATCGATCACTGTTCGGCCGTCCTGGACTTTCACGCCCGCTGCATGCCCGATCGCCTCGCCAACTCCTACCCGTGTCAAGGCGGCCCGCAAGCGGGAAATGCCGACCGCGTTCGGCCTGCTGGCGGCTCCAGCGCCGGCATCGGCCGGTTGCAGACTGCGCCAAGGACACGATCCGATGCCTCCGGCGGGGTCTTCGGCAGAGATCAATTGCCGGCAGGCTCCCGAAGACCTCGGGCCTGATCCCCCCGCTCAGGAACCCCAACGTCCTGGCTGCCTGTTACGGTGCGCCGCAGTTGGCCGGTCAGAGCAACCCCACGTGGGACAGCGCGGCTACGGGGGGCGGGCACTGGTAGGTCCCCGGAGTGATCCCGGGATTGAATATGGGACACCGCGACCCGCCCCCCCGCCACTAAGGCTTGCGTGCCGATCACCTCGCCACCGCTCTCATCGGCCGAGAAACCGCATGACGGCGTCGCGCAGCAGTCGGTCCGGGTGGGCAGGCTTGAGGTCGGGATCGGAGAACGGCGGCCTGGCGATGAGTTCGGTCAACACCGCTGCCAACTGCGTCCGCTCCGTTTGCAGGTCCGACCATGCCGCATCCCGCAGCCGCAGCACGTTGGAGAGCAGATCGCCCGGGTGGTAGGCGCCCTCGGCCAGCGGATCGCGGAGCAGAACCGCCACCGCGCGGGGGAGCAGGGCGGGAACGCCGATCTCCTGCCCGAGCAGGACGCGCAGATCCTCGACCGTGAAGTCGGCCACCGGCTTACGTCGCAGCTCAGCACAGCGCCGAACGAGGGAGGTGGCGTCCGGGCCGGGGTCGGGCCAGACGTTCCGCTCGTACTCCTCGATGGTCGTCACGGTGGTGAGGGTAGAGCGTCGCGGCCGTGCTCTGGGGAACCATGACCACGGCTCGAGGACGAGCAGGCCCACCAGACATGCGCCGAATCCCGCGGCGGCAATCCCTGCCGGATTCTTCCAACCGTCCTTGTCGGTGAGCGGATAGATCTGACCGAAGCTGCCGACGCCGATGACGCCTCCGAGCATGACCCAGACGGCCGCCAGGACCAGGAGGCCCGGGATACGGAGCTTGAACTCGTCTCCGGGCACCTCGGGATGCTGTCCATGAGCTTCGACTCCCGGCAGCCCGCATCCGGCCAGCGAGCAGCGGTGGAGGGGCGGCGCTCAGTCGGTCGGCAGGAGTGGGCGCAGGAACGTCCGCTCGTATCGCAGGACGCAACCCGAGTCGTCCCGGATGCGGTCGGCCGCGACGAACTCCGGATCGGTGCCGAACCGCGACCGGTACCGCTCGTAGGCGGCGAGGCTGTCGAAACTGAACAGCGCCTCGGCCTTGTCGCTGGCGCCCTCGGCCGGCAGGAAGTAGCCGTGGTGCACGCCGCCGTGCCGGGCCACCAGCCGCATCCACGCCCGCGCGAACTCCTCGAACGCCTCGATCCAGGCCGGGTCGATGGTGTAGTGCACGACGCAGGTGATCACGAGGCCACCCTACGGGTGACGTCACCGCCACCACGGAAGCCCAGTCAGGGATCGCGGAACGCCGGCCCGTCCGCCGCCGGGCCGGCGTTCCCGCGAGGGTGTGGTGGTGTCAGCAGTTGGTGTAGCTGCCGCTGCTGCCCCACGTGCAGCTGTCGACCAGGCTGCCCGACGCGTTGCGCAGGTACGCGGTGTCACCGCTGTTGTTCCACACGTACCAGGAGCGGCCCCAGTAGCGGTGCGTGCCGGAGTTGGTGCCCTTGCCGGTGTGGACGATGATGCTGTTCCCCGCGGCGACCTTGTAGTCGGTGGTGAACGTGTAGACGTAGCCGGTCTTGTCGCGCAGGTAGTAGCCCTTGAGGTTGACGACGACGCTGCGCGTGTTGGTCAGCCGGACGTACTCGGCGTTGAGGCTCGTGTTGGTGCCGGTGTCGCTGCCCGGCGAGTTGTAGTAGACCTTGCTGATCGTGACCACCGGCGCGGCCTGCGCCGGCGCGGCGGCGGCAAGCGAGCCGCCCACGGCGAAGGCGAGCGCGGCACCGAGGCTGATCAGTCTTCTCTTCACATCGTCCCCCTGGATGTCGGAAGCACCGGCCGGTGGAACCCAGCACCGGCCCGCTGCACGGGGCAGCAGGTGCGGGCGCGAGCGTAACCAGGGGTTGCGGCTGCCTCGGTCCCTTGCCGCAGGGAAAGTAAGGTTTGTGTCCGGTTGTCTTCTGGATCTTGTCCGTCCGGGGGTCGGAGGCGGTCCGACCGGTGCGGCGATGATCAGATCGGCCGTCGCCGGATCGCCGAACGCGCCGTGCCCGCCGACGCGCGGCTGTTAGCCTGCGTCGGAGAGGGCTGCGGCGCGTGACGACCGGCCCTCGGTCGTACGCCGGCCCTGGGCCTCCCGGGTGTCAGAGGGTCACCGTCGGTACCCTGCTACTCCTGGCCTGCCCGCGACGACATGGTGGTACCTGATGAACGATCTTCGAGTGGTGGCGTTCGACCTGGACGACACGCTGGCGGTCTCCAAGTCCCGGATCGATCGGCGGATGGCCGACCTGCTGGGTCACCTGCTCACCGAGGTCGACGTCCTGATCATCTCCGGCGGCCGGTTCGAGCAGTTCGAGGCGCAGGTCCTCGCCCACCTGGAGCTCACCGAGGAGCAGCGCGTCCGGCTGCACCTGATGCCCACCTGCGGCACCCGCTACTACCGCTGGTGGGACGGCGACTGGCGGCTGGTCTACGCGGAGGACCTGAGCGAGGCGGACAAGGCGCGGGTGGTCGCGGCGCTCACCGAGTCGGCGCAGGCGCTGGGGCTCTGGGAGTCGAAGACCTGGGGCGACATCATCGAGGACCGGGGCAGCCAGATCACCTTCTCGGCGCTGGGCCAGTCCGCCCCGCCGGCCGAGAAGTACGGCTGGGACCCGGACGGCGGCAAGAAGAAGCGGCTGCGGGACGCGGTGGCGGAGAAGCTGCCGGACCTGGAGGTGCGGGGCGGCGGCTCCACCTCGATCGACGTCACCCGCAAGGGCGTGGACAAGGCGTACGGCATGCGGAAGCTGCTGGAGTTCCTGGACCTGGGCACCGACAACGTGCTCTTCGTCGGTGACCGGCTCGACGTCGGCGGCAACGACTACCCGGTCAAGGCGATGGGCATCCACAGCGTGGCCGTCACCCGCTGGGAGGAGACCGCCGACTACGTCGAGGCGCTCGTCGACGACCTGGTGCAGCGGCGGGTGAACCGGATCTGACCGCCGGCCGCCCCGGGACCGGTCGGCCCCGGGGCGGCGGGTCGGCTCAGAGGGCCGCGCGGATCGCCTCGGCCAGGCCGGTCGGCGGGCGACCGAGCAGGCTGGCCAGATCGTCGCCGGGTGCCTCCAGCTCGCCCTGGGCGAGCCCTCGGTCGCCGTCGGCCAGCAGGGCCGCGTACCCCTCGGGCAGGCCGGCCGCGACCAGCACTTCGGTGTACTTCTCGACCGGCAGGTCGGTGTAGCCGACCTCGGCGCCGCTCTGCCGGGACACCTCGGCGGCCAGGTCGCCCATGGTGAAGGGGGCGCCGCCCAGCTCGTACACCCGGCCGGGGTGACCCTCGGTGGTGAGCACCGCGGCGGCGGCCTCGGCGTAGTCCGCGCGGGTGGCGGCGCTGACCCGCCCGTCGCCCGCCGCGCCGGCGACGCCGTGCCGGAGGTACGTCGGGAGCTGGCCGGTGTAGTTCTCCAGGTACCAGCTGTTGCGCAGCAGGACGTACGGCAGCCCGCTGCCGCGTAGCTCCTCCTCGGTGGCCCGGTGGTCGGCGGCGAGGACCAGGCTGGAGGTGTCGGCCCGGACGATGCTGGTGTAGACGACCAGCCCGACGCCGGTTGCCCGCGCCGCGGTGATCACATTGTGGTGCTGGGCCAGCCGGCGACCGACCTCACTGCCGGAGACGAACATCAGCTTCTCGGCGCCGGCGAAGGCGGACCGGAGCGACTCGACGTCGTCGTAGTCGGCCCGGCGGGTGACCACCCCGCGCGCGGCCAGGTCGGCGAGGCGATCGGTGTCCCGGCCGAGCGCCACGATCCGTTCGGCCGGTACGCCCCGGCGCAGCAGCGAGGTGACGATCAGGCGGCCGAGCTGGCCGGTGGCGCCGGTGACGACGATGGACATGGGAACTCCCGGGGTACTCGTGGTGGGCCTGTCACCGATCAGCAACGGGAACACGCAGCCCTCACTTCCCGTTGGAGAGTGGGCACCTTGAAGTTCGATACGCACTGAAAGAGAGTCGTCTTGTGAAGCCGGATCCGTTCGACCGCAACTGCGGCAGCCGGAAGGTCCTCGACCGGATCGGCGACCGCTGGAGTGTCCTGGTGGTGCTGACCCTCGCCGACGGGCAGCGGCGCTACGGCGATCTCGCGGAGCGGATCGACGGGATCAGCCAGAAGATGCTCACCCAGACGCTGCGTGGGCTGGAGCGCGACGGGATCGTCACCCGCACCGTGCACGCCAGCGTCCCGCCCCGGGTGGACTATGCGCTAACCGAACTCGGCCGGAGCCTGCTCGACCTGGTCGCCGGCCTGGAGGCGTGGGCCACCGGCCATCTCGCCGAGGTGGAAGCCGCCCGGGCCCGGTACGACGCCCGCTGAAGTTCCGGAACCGGGGTGCTCTGGCGCGACCGGCGTCCACGGGGTAGAAACAGGAGGTCCCGGCCGTGAGAGCGCTCTCAGCTCTGCGGTCGATCCGTACCCCCACCCCTCGACAGGCAGGCCGATGAGACCACTCGACCGCTCCCGCCGCCGCTTCCTCACCCTCACCGCCGCGTCGGCGGCTTCGCTGACCGCCCTCGGACTCCCCGCGCTGCCGGCCTCGGCCGCGCCCGCCGGGGGCGAGGACGCCGTCGAACCCGACTTCGGGCCGAACGTCTTCGTCTACGACCCGGCCACCCCCGCCGACGAGATCCAGTCCACCCTGGACCGGCTCTTCACCGCACAGGAACACAACGAGATGGGCGCCGACCGCTACGCCGTGCTCTTCAAGCCCGGCCGCTACGAGGTCAACGCGAAGCTCGGCTACTACACCACCGTGGCCGGTCTGGGCAGCCACCCCGACGACGTCGACATCCACGGCGCGGTACGCGTCGTCGGCCAGGCCGACCCCAACTCGCCGGCCGGCATCTCCGCCCTGACCAACTTCTGGCGCTCCGCCGAGAACCTCGCCGTCACCCCGACCGACTGGTCGAACCAGTGGGCCGTCTCCCAGGCGTCCCCGATGCGTCGCGTGCACATCAAGGGCATCCTCTGGCTGGAGCCCGGCAACGGCGGCTACTCCAGCGGCGGCTACATCGCCGACTGCAAGGTGGACGGCATCACCATCAACGGCTCCCAGCAGCAGTGGCTGACCCGGGACAGCGAACTGGGCGGCGACTGGACCAACGGCGTCTGGAACCAGGTCTTCTCCGGCGTGCTCGGCGCACCCGCCCAGGGCTTCCCGAACCCGCCGTACACCACCCTGGCGACCAGCCCGGTGATCCGGGAGAAGCCGTACCTCTTCGTCGACCCCGCCGGGGCCTGGCGGGTGGCCGTGCCGGCGCTGCGCCACGACACGGCCGGCACCACCTGGGCCGCCGGTGACCGGCCGGTGCCGTCGCTGTCGCTCGCCGACTTCTTCATCGCCAAGCCGACCGACTCCGCGAGCAAGATCAACCAGGAGCTGTCCCAGGGTCGGCACCTGCTGCTCACCCCGGGCGTCTACCACCTGGAGCGGGCGCTGCGGGTCAAGCACCCGGACACGGTCGTGCTCGGCCTCGGCATGCCGAGCCTCGCCCCGACCAGCGGTGACGCCGCCCTGCGGATCGAGGACGTCGACGGCGTCCGGATCGCCGGCGTGCTGGTTGACGCCGGGCCGGTCGAGTCGGAGGTGCTGGTCGAGGTCGGCAAGCGCAACAGCCACCGCAACCACGCGGCCAACCCGATCACGCTCCAGGACGTCTTCTTCCGCGTCGGCGGCCCCGGCGTCGGCAAGTCCGTCACCAGCCTGGTGGTCAACGCCCGGCACACCATCGTCGACAACATCTGGGCCTGGCGCGGCGACCACGGCAACGGCATCGGCTGGACCGCGAACACCGGCGACACCGGCGTGCTGGTCACCGGCGACGACGTGACCGCGTACGGGCTCTTCGTGGAGCACTACCAGCGGTGGCAGACCGTCTGGGCCGGCGAGCGCGGGCGCACCGTCTTCTACCAGAGCGAACTGCCCTACGACCCGCCGAGCCAGGCGGCGTGGGACAGCCCCACCGGGCACGGCTGGGCGTCCTACAAGGTCGCCGACCACGTGCGCGAGCACGAGGCGTGGGGACTCGGCGTCTACTCGTACTTCAACCAGGGCGTCGACATCCGCTGCGCGCGGGCGATCGAGGTGCCCCGCCGGGCGGGGGTGCGGATCCACGACGCGGTCACCGTCTTCCTCGACGGCAGCGGCGGCATCGAGCACACCGTCAACGAGGTCGGCACCCCGGTCGTCGGGTCGTACGGCACCAGCCCGGTGGTGAGCTACCCCTGATCCGGGTCGTGTAACGAAAACTCGTCCGAAAGCGCTGTGCCCGCCGGCCCGTGCGGGGCCCCATGGCCGGTCATAGGCTCCGTCCTATCTCGATGACCGGTTCCGCACGGCCGCCGGGCACCGGACACGAACGAGGGGGCGGGTCCGGCGTCGGCCGTCGTCGATGTCCGGACGCCGCTGCCCGGTCCGTCCGGGCGGGTGGCAGCCGGTCGAGGCCGTGGCGGTCGGCGAGGAGGGGCAGCACCGGCGGCCGGCGGGCGAACCCCGCCGGCCGCCCCCGTGCCGGCCGGCGGAACGCGGGCGTCAGACGGGCAGCTGCTCCGCCCGGCTGAGCACCCGGTCGATGAGGCCGTAGTCACGGGCCTGCTCGGCGGTGAACCAGCGGTCCCGGTCCCAGTCGCGCTGGATCTCGTCCAGCGTGCGCCCGCTGTGCTCGGCGATCAGCTCCTGCATCGTCCGCTTCACGTGCAGCATGTTCTCGGCCTGGATGGTGATGTCGGCAGCCGTGCCACCCATCCCGCCGGACGGCTGATGCATCATGATCCGCGAGTGGGGGAGCGCGAAGCGCTTCCCGGCCGCGCCCCCGGAGAGCAGGAACTGCCCCATCGAGCCGGCGAAGCCCAGCGCCAGGGTGCCCACGTCGTTCTTCACGTAGCGCATGGTGTCGTAGACGGCCATGCCGGCGCTGACCGAGCCGCCCGGCGAGTTGATGTAGAGGTAGATGTCCCGGTCCGGGTCCTCGGCCGCCAGCAGCAGGATCTGTGCGCAGATCTGGTTCGCCGAGGCGTCGGTGACCTCGGTGCCGAGGAAGATGATCCGCTCCCTGAGCAGCCGTTCGAAGACCTGGTCGCCGAAGGACGGCTGCCCGGCGTCCAGCATCCGGATGTCGTACCCGATCATCATGATCCGCCTTCCACGCCACCGGCGGGCGACCCACCGCCCGGGGAACCGGCGGTCTCCAGCCTGCGCCGGCACGACGGACCGGGCCCAGCGATTCTGCCGGCCGCAGATCGGCCGTGGGCAGAACCGGGCGGCCTACGCCGCGGTCGCACGCCGCCGGCCCGCCCGGGCCCGTCGGCGTGCCAGCACTCCCGAGGTACGCGGACGGCGGCGGACGGTCGGCACGGAGGCGATCAGGCGCACCCGCAGGCCGGACCCGCCGACGGTCGCCCCGAGGAAGTCTCCGGTCCCGCCAGCCAGCACGACGTGCCCGCCCGACGGACGCCCGACGGCACCGATCCGGTGTCCCGCCACGCCGATGCGGTGTGCCGCCGGGTCGCCGAGGCCCGCCTGGTGCCGGCTCGGATGGGCGATCTCCAGCCCGGTGTGCCGGGCCGGAGTCAGGTCGGCGGGCGGCAGTGCGCCGTCGGGGTGGAAGCCGATCCGCAGGCGCGGGCCGGTGACCTCGCTGCGGGCGACGGGCAGCCGGTCCGGCCGGGCGGTCGCCACCGTGCCGGCGGGGACCCGCCGCTCGACCCGGCGCAGCTCGTCGCGGGCCTCCTCCAGCAGGTCGGAGAGGTGGATCCCGAGTGCCCGGCAGATCGCCGCCAGCACCTCGGAGGAGGCCTCCTTGCGGCCGCGTTCGACCTCGGAGAGGTAGGGCAGGGAGACCCCGGCCGCCGCCGCGACCTCGCGCAGCGTGCGGCCCTGCCGCAGCCGCACCCGGCGCAGCACCCCGCCGATCACCCGTCGCAGCAACGACATGCGGGCCTCCTCGCGGTCGGCGTCCCGGGACACCCCCATCATGCCCGCTGCCGGTCCCGCCCACCGACCCGCTGCGCCACCCGGGCGTGCGGAATCTCCACCAACGGATATGTTGTGCTCGTGCAGGCGACGGCGAGGTCGGGACAGGTCCCGCGGTGATCCACTTTCCGGCCCAGCGGCGTGGCCCGCTCAGCGCGCTGAGTCTGCGTCTGGCCGCCGCCCTCGGACTGGTCCTGCTCACCGTCCTGGTGGTCTACCTCGACCGGGACGGCTACCGGGACGTCGACGAGAACGGGCTGACCCTGCTCGACTGCGCCTACTACGCGGTGGTCACCCTCTCGACCACCGGGTACGGCGACATCACCCCGTTCGCGCAGTCGGCCCGCCTGGTCAACGTCCTGTTCATCACCCCCGCCCGGGTGCTCTTCCTGATCATCCTGGTCGGCACCACCCTGGAAGTCCTGACCGAGCAGTACCGGACCGGCCGTCGCCTGTCGCGGTGGAGGAGAACCGTGAAGGACCACGTCATCATCTGCGGCTACGGCACGAAGGGCCGCAGCGCGGTCTCCGCCCTGCTGGAGAACGGCCTGGACAGGTCACGGATCGTGGTGGTGGAGCGCAGCGGTGCCGCCCTGCGGCAGGCCACCTCGGCCGGGCTGGTCGCCATCGAGGGATCGGCGACCCGCTCCGCGGTGCTGGAGCAGGCGCACGTCCGGACCGCCAAGTCGGTGATCATCGCGACCGACAGCGACGACGCCTCCGTGCTGGTGGCGCTCACCGTCCGGCAGCTCACCGCCGGCCAGGTCCGGATCATCGCGGCGGTCCGCGAGGCCGAGAACGCCCCGCTGCTCAAGCAGAGCGGCGCGCACCACGTGATCGTCTCCTCCGCCACCGCCGGTCGGCTGCTCGGCCTCTCCACCTCCGCCCCGCCGCTGATCGACGTGGTGGAGGATCTGCTCACCCCCGGGCAGGGCATGGCGCTGGCGATGCGCTCCGCCGAACGCGACGAGGTGGGCCGCTCCCCGCGCGAGCTGCAGGCGCTGGTCATCGCCTTGGTCCGCCGGGGCAAGGTGGTCGCCCTCAACGACCGCGCCGGCGCGGTGATCGAGACCGGCGACATGCTCGTCCACGTCCGCGACGACCGCCCCCCGTCCACCACGACCGCCCCCTGACCCGCCCCCCGCAGGCTCGCACGCGGCACTTGCACGGAAAGAGGGGCCATTCCTCAGGGAATGGCCCCTCTTTCCGTGGAAACGGGTGGGTCACTTACATGATCGTCCAGGTGTCGCCGCTGGAGAGGAGGGCGGCGAGCTGCTGCTCGGGAGTCTCCGTGACGGTGGCGCGGGCGGTCGCCACCTGCTCCTGGACGACGCTGTCGTACGACGGGCGGTCGACCGAGCGGAACACGCCGATCGGGGTGTTCCGCAGGTCGAGCCCGGGCAGGCGGGAGAGCGCGAACGCGTACGCCGGGTCGGCGACCGTGGCGTCGTGCACCACGATCTCCTCGGGGCGGACCGAGGCGGTCTCCCGGACCTCCAGGCCGAAGCCACCCGGCGGGTGGACGACGCAGAACTGCCCGTCCTTGCCGCCGACCTGGCTGTTCGGCTTGCCGGCTGCGCCGAAGACGATCGGCTGCCCGTGCTCCAGCCGGATCAGGAAGTCGTCCCGGGTGCCCGGCTCCTTGAGCGGCTCGAACGCCCCGTCGTTGAAGATGTTGCAGTTCTGGTAGATCTCCACGAACGCGGAGCCCTGGTGCTCGGCGGCGGCCCGCAGCACCGACTGGAGGTGCTTGCGGTCCGAGTCGATGGTGCGGCCGACGAAGGTGGCCTCCGCGCCGAGCGCCAGCGACAGCGGGTTGAACGGCGCGTCCGCCGAGCCGACCGGGGTCGACTTGGTGATCTTGCCGACCTCGGAGGTCGGGGAATACTGCCCCTTGGTCAGGCCGTAGATCCGGTTGTTGAAGAGCAGGATCTTCAGGTTGACGTTGCGGCGCAGCGCGTGGATCAGGTGGTTGCCGCCGATGGAGAGCGCGTCGCCGTCACCGGTGACCACCCAGACCGACAGGTCCGGCCGGGACACCGACAGGCCGGTGGCGATCGCCGGGGCACGCCCGTGGATCGAGTGCATCCCGTAGGTGTTCATGTAGTACGGGAAGCGCGACGAGCAGCCGATCCCGGAGACGAAGACGATGTTCTCGCGCGGGATGTTCAGCTCCGGCATGAACTGCTGCACGGCGGCGAGGATCGCGTAGTCGCCGCAGCCGGGGCACCAGCGCACCTCCTGGTCGGACTTGAAGTCCTTGGCGGTGAGCTTGAGGGTGACGGGCTCAGACATTCTTCAGGACCTCTTCCAGCATCGTCTCCAGCTCGGCGGCCGTGAACGGCAGACCGCGGACCTGGTTGTAGCCGATCGCGTCGACCAGGTACTTCGCCCGGACCACGTGGGCGAGCTGGCCGAGGTTCATCTCGGGGATGACGACCCGGTCGTACGACCGCAGCACCTCACCGAGGTTGGCCGGCATCGGCGACAGGTGCCGCAGGTGCGCCTGGGCCACGGGGAGCCCACGCTGACGCAGCCCCCGGCAGGCCGCACCGATCGGCCCGTACGTGGAGCCCCAGCCGAGCACCAGCACCCGGGCGGTGCCGTCCGGGTCCTCCACCTCGACGTCCGGCACCGGGATCGTCTCGATCCGGGCCGCCCGGGTGCGCACCATGAAGTCGTGGTTCGCCGGGTCGTACGAGATGTCACCGGTCTTGTCGGCCTTCTCCAGGCCACCGATGCGGTGCTCCAGCCCCGGGGTGCCCGGGACGGCCCACGGCCGGGCCAGGGTCTGCGGGTCCCGCAGGTAGGGCAGGAAGGTGCCGTCCTCGCCGTTGGGCTCGGTGGCGAACTCCACCCGCAGGTCGGGCAGGCTCTCCACGTCGGGCAGCAGCCACGGCTCGGAGCCGTTGGCGACGTAGTTGTCCGACAGCAGGATGACCGGGGTGCGGTAGGTCAGCGCGATCCGCGCCGCCTCCAGCGCCGCGTGGAAGCAGTCCGACGGCGACTTCGGCGCGATCACCGCGACCGGGGCCTCGCCGTGCCGGCCGTGCAGCGCCATGTTGAGGTCGGCCTGCTCGGTCTTGGTCGGCATGCCCGTCGACGGCCCGGCCCGCTGCACGTCCACGACCACCAGCGGCAGCTCCAGGGCCACCGCCAGCGAGATGGTCTCGCTCTTGAGCGCCACGCCGGGACCGCTGGTGGTGGTGACGCCGAGCGCGCCGCCGTACGAGGCGCCCAGCGCCGCGCCGACCGCGGCGATCTCGTCCTCGGCCTGCATGGTCACCACGCCGAACCGCTTGTGCTTGCTCAGCTCGTGCAGGATGTCCGACGCCGGCGTGATCGGGTACGCCCCGAGGAACACCGGCAGGCCGGAGCGGACCCCGGCGGCCACCAGGCCCAGCGACAGCGCCGCGTTGCCGGTGATGTTCCGGTAGGTGCCCGGCAGCATCTTCGCCGGCTTCACCTCGTACCGGACGGAGAAGTTCTCGGTGGTCTCGCCGAAGTTCCAGCCGGCCCGGAAGGCGGCCACGTTCGCCGCGACCAGCTCCGGCCGGGCGGCGAACTTGCGCTCCAGGAACCGCAGCGTCGAGGAGTACGGCCGGGAGTACATCCACGACAGCAGGCCGAGGGCGAACATGTTCTTGGCCCGCTCGGCGTCCTTCTTGGACACGTCCTGCTCGGCCAGCGCGCCGACCGTCATCGAGGTGAGCGCCACCGGGTGCACCACGTAACCGGCGAGCGAGTCGTCGTCCAGGGGGCTGGTCGTGTAACCCACCTTGGCCAGGTTGCGCTTGGTGAACTCGTCGGTGTTGACGATGATGTCGGCCCCGCGCGGCAGGTCGGCCAGGTTGGCCTTGAGCGCCGCCGGGTTCATCGCCACCAGCACGTTCGGCGCGTCACCCGGGGTCAGGATGTCGTAGTCGGCGAAGTGCACCTGGAAGCTCGACACGCCGGGCAGGGTGCCGGCGGGTGCCCGGATCTCCGCCGGGAAGTTCGGCAACGTGGAGATGTCGTTGCCCAGCTGCGCCGTCTCCGACGTGAACCGGTCGCCGGTCAGCTGCATGCCGTCGCCGGAGTCGCCGGCGAACCGGATGACCACCCGGTCCAGTTGACGGATCTGCTTGGTCACTGTGCCACCTTCGTTCGCGACTGCGGGGCTCGCAGAACCGACTCGCTCCTCGCGCTCACGACGCAGGGGCGGCTGAACATGATGGTGACCCCGCCTTGCCCGGCCACGTGACCTCCTTGACGCGACGCCGTGCCGGTCCATCCGCAGGTGGTCCGGCTTGCTCCGTTCCTCACGTCAGAGCCTACGTCGCGCGGTTAGGGCCGCCTTGGCTGAGGTCCGACGTGTGGGACCCGATCGGGCGGGTGTATGCCCGGCTTTCGGGCGTTTAGTACCGCTGGCCGTAACCCAGATCACCGCACACCAGAAGGTCGACGGGTCACTCCGTACCGCTGGGCGCCGGGGTCGGCTCGCGCCTCGACCCGCTCATCCGGCGGCGGAGCGAGGTGGTCGCCAGCGCGAGGGCGAGCACCACCAGCAACCCGGAGACCGTGATCAGGGTGATCGCCGTCCGCTGCACCGAGGTGAGCCCCTCGTCGCCGCCGCCCTGCCCCGCGGCGACGAGCACGCCCTGCGAACCGGTCGGGACCGGCGTCGCCACCGGGGTCGCCAGCGCCGCCGCCGCGGTGATCCGGAAGGTCATCTGCACCTGCTTGTCGTGACCGCTGCGCGGGTCCAGCCGGCCGACCACCGCGCCGGAGAGCGGAGCGTTCCGCTGCGCCTCGGCGGTCGCGGAGACCGGCAGCCGCAGGGTGGCGTACCGGCCGGCGGGCACCGCGCCGACGTCGCACCGGGTCCGGGTCGGGGCCACCGCGACGCAGCCGGCCGGCGGGTTCGGGGCGGTCACCCCGTCCGGCAGGATCACCTCGACCCGACCGGCGGCGTCCACCGAGCCGGTGTTGCCCAGGCGTACGGAGAGGCTGCTCGCGCCGCCGCTGATGTCGAAGGCCACCTCGTCGGCGCGGAGCGAGATGCCCGGCACGGGCGGGCCGGGCGGGAAGAGCACCGCGAAGCCCTCGTTGTCGGCCGTCGAGCCGGTCACCCCGGGGGCGGTGGCGGTCACCTGGACCGAGCCGCTGAGCGGCATGGCCCGCCAGGCGGTGGCGCTGACCCGTACCCGGATCGAGCTGCTGAACCGCGCGCCCGGCGCGGTCGCCCACTCGCCGCACCGGTAGCTGCCGCCGCCCGCCGCGGCGCAGCCGGGGGTGCCGGCGTCGGTGAGGCCGGTGGGCAGCGTGTAGCCGAGGCGGACCAGTTCCGGTGCGGTGCCGACGTTCGTGATGGTGACCCGCAGGGTGGCCACGGTGGTCTCGGCGTTCCAGTAGGCCGGGGTGAGCACGACGTCGTCGGTGGTCACCCGTACGCCGAGGTGGCCGACGGGCTGGCCGGGCTGCGCCGGCGGGACCGTCGGCGGCGCCGGGGCGGGCGGCGGCGGGGCCGGGGCGGGCGGCGGGGGAGCCGGGGCGGTGGTGGTCGGCGCCGGGTTGGCGGGCGCGGTGGTGGTCGGGGCCGGCGCCGGCGCGGTGGTCGGCGGGGGCGGCGGCGGGGGTGCCGTGGTCTCCGGGGGCGCGCTCTCGGTCGGCGGCGGCGTGGTCGGCGCCGGATCGGTCGCGGTCGGGTCCACGGTCGGGGTGGCGTCGGTCGGGTCGGCGCCGGGATCGGCGGGCGGGTCGTTCACCGTGGTGCCGGAGCCGGTGACCACGGGCGACGCGGTCGCCCAGCCGGGTGCCACCGCGACCGCCGTCGCGAGTCCGACCGCCAGCGACGCGGCGAGCAGTACGGAGGTGCGCGGGGCGGAGACCCGCCGAGCCGGGCGTACGCGGGGGCGAGCCATCTGTCCTCCGTGACACTCAGTGAGGCTTCATTATTCGGTAATAGTTGCCGTAAGGCACTAGTCCGGCGAGGAAACAAATCCGTAACGTGTTCCGTTCCGCGTGACGACCGGCCCGGTAGGCTGACCCACCGTGACGGGTTATCTCGGCTCCTACGCCACGCTCGGTCTCCTTCTGGTGGCGAGCGTTCTCTTCTTCGTCACAGCGTTCTCGGCCAACCGGATGTTACGTCCTGCCCGTCCGGCTGATCCCTGGGGTAAGCGGACCAGCTATGAGTGCGGCCTCGACCCGGTCGGCGGCGACTGGGCGCAGATGCAGATCCGCTACTACGTCTACGCCTATCTCTACGTGCTCTTCGCGGTCGAGGCGGTCTTCCTCTTCCCCTGGGCGCTGGTCTTCGACCGGCCCGGATTCGGGGTGACGACCGTGGTGGAGATGGGTGTCTTCGTCGCCGTGGTGGCGCTCGGCATCCTCTACGCCTGGCGGAAGAACATCCTCCGCTGGACCTGAGCGGCCCCGCTCAGGCCAGGCCGCGACGGGTGGCGACGGGCGGCCGGTCCCCGCGGATCGAGGCCACCATGTCCAGCACCCGGCGGGTCGGCAGCACCTGGTGCGCCCGGAACACCCGGGCACCCAGCCACGCCGACACCGCCGTCGCCGCGAGGGTGCCCTCCAGCCGTTCCGGCACCGACAGGTCGAGCGTCTCGCCGATGAAGTCCTTGTTCGACAGGGCGACCAGCAACGGCCACCCCGTGCCGGAGAGCTCCGCCAGCCGGCGGGTGATCTCCAACGAGTGGCGGGTGTTCTTGCCGAAGTCGTGCGCCGGGTCGATCAGGATGCCGTCGGGGCGTACGCCGAGGGAGACCGCGCGTTCGGCGAGCCCGGTCACCGTCGACACCACGTCGGCCACCACGTCGTCGAAGGCCGCCCGGTGCGGCCGGGTACGCGGAGAGAGCCCACCGGCGTGCGAGCAGACCAGCCCCGCCCCGGTCTCCGCGGCCACCCGGGCCAGCGCGGGATCGGCACCCGACCAGGTGTCGTTGAGCAGGTCGGCGCCGGCCGCGACCGCCTCCACCGCCACCTCGGCCCGCCAGGTGTCGATCGAGATGACCACGTCCGGGAAGGCGGCCCGGACCGCGGCGATGGTGTCCACCGTCCGGCGGATCTCCTCGGCCACGTCGACCTCGTCACCGGGACCGGCCTTCACCCCACCGATGTCGATGATCTCCGCGCCCTCGGCGACCGCGCGCTCCACCGCCCGCAGCGCGCTGTCCGCCGCGTAGGTGGCGCCCCGGTCGAAGAACGAGTCCGGCGTCCGGTTGACGATCGCCATCACCACCAGCTCACCGGGGGAGAAGGTCCGCCCGCCGAGCCGCAGCGCCCCGGTCATGTCCGCCTCCTGGTCTCCGCCGGCCGTCGCCCGTGCCGCCGGCCGCCCCCGACGCTAGCCGGTCCGCCGACACCCGGCCGGGCCGGTACGCCGGGTTGCGATTCATGATCGGAGCGCGCGGAGGGCTCGCCCGCGGCCCGCCCGCGTGCCACGATCTCCCCATGGGTGAGGTTCTTCTCCTCTTGGTCGTCGCGCTCACCGTCGCGGCGGTGGTGTTCGGCGTGACCGTGCTCGTCTCCGGACGGGATCCCGGCCTGGCGCCGGCCGAGCCGGACGGCCGGGCCGTACCGCTGCCCGGCAGCCGACCGCTGCGCGAGGCCGACGTCGCCGAGGTCCGCTTCGACACCGCCCTGCGCGGCTACCGGATGGCGCAGGTGGACCAGGCGATGCGCCGGGCGGCCTACGACATCGGCTACAAGTCGGAGCTGATCGGCGTGCTGGAGGCGGAGGTCGCCGCGCTCCGCGAGGGCCGTACGGCCGAGGCGGACGCGCTGCGCCGGGCACGGGAGGAGTCGGCCGGCGCCCGGGCCGACGGCGACACCCCGCCCGCCGAGGGCGACGCCGCCGTGGTGGACGGTCCGGCCGCCGACGAGTCCGCCGCCCCGGCCACCGACCCGACGGCCGGGGCGGGCGCCGACGTCGTCGCCGCACCCGCCGTGACGCTGCGCCCGCCGGCCGATCCCACCGCCCCCGCCGAGCCGGCCCTCGCCGAACCCGCCCCGGTCGAGGCCGGTTCCGTGGCCGACGCGACCGCGCCCGTGGACGGGACCGGTCCGGAGGCGACCGGCGCCGACGCGACCGGCCCGGAGCGGGTGGACGCCACCGCTGCCGGCGCGGACGACGTCGAGGGCGAGCGGGACCGCGGCCCGGTGGTGCGATCGGAGTCGGCGTGACCGGGCCCGGGGACGCCGACGGGTTCGCCGAGGCCGCCCAGCCCGGTGCCGGTGAGATCACCGCCACCGTGATCGTGAACGCGCCCGCCGCGCGGGTCTTCGCCGCGCTGACCGCCTGGGAGCGGCAGTCCGACTGGATCCCGTTCACCACCGTCCGGGTGGTCGAGGGCGACGGCGGCGAGGGGAGCCTGGTCGAGGCGGTCACCGCGCTCGGTCCGGCGGCGCTGCGCGACGAGATGCGGGTGGTCCGGGTCGACGCCCCGTACGAGGTGGGCGTGGTGCACTGCGGCAAGCTGCTGCGCGGCCCGGGCGTGCTGCGCTGCACCCCGATGGAACGGGACCGGACCCAGGTCGTCTGGCACGAGTGGTTCCACCTGCCCGGCGGTGCCGCCGGTCGGGTCGCCTGGCCGGTGCTCTGGCCCGGCTCGAAGTTCAGCCTCACCCAGGCGCTGAAGAAGTTCGCCCGGCTGGTGGAGCAGGGCCGACTGCCCTGACCCACGGCCCGCTGTCGGTGGGCTGGCCTAGCGTGTACGCCGTGAGTGACCTGGTTACCGGCCCGGACGGGCTGCCCCGGTGCGCCTGGGGATCGAGCACCCCGGACTACGCCGTCTATCACGACCGGGAGTGGGGCCGGCCGTTGCGCGGCGACGACGCGCTCTATGAGCGGCTCACCCTGGAGGCGTTCCAGTCGGGGCTCTCCTGGCTGACCATCCTGCGCAAGCGGCCCGCGTTCCGGCTCGCCTTCGACGAGTTCCGCATCGGCACGGTCGCCGGCTACGGCGAAGCCGAGGTGGCCCGACTGATGGCCGACGCGGGGATCGTCCGCAACCGCGCCAAGATCGAGGCGGCGGTCGCCAACGCCCGGGCCGCGCTGGAGCTGCCCGACGGCCTCTCCGCGCTGCTGTGGTCGTACGCGCCGGCGCCCCGGGCCGCCCGACCGGAGTCGTTCGCGCAGGTGCCGGCGCTGACCCCGGAGTCCACCGCGATGGCCAAGGCGCTCAAGAAGCGCGGCTTCCGCTTCGTCGGCCCCACCACCGCGTACGCCCTGATGCAGGCCACCGGGATGGTCGACGACCACCTCGCCGGCTGCCACGTCGCCCGGGCGGCGGCCGGAGCGTGACGTGACCGGACCGACCCCCTGCCGGCGTGATGGGATTGGGACATGACCGACACCGAGCAGCGCGCCACCGGCACCATCGACGGCGGCACCGGGACCGGCGCGTGGGCCGTGCTCCTGCCCGCCGAGCGGTACGACGCCGAGCGGCTGGTGCACCACGACACCCTGGAGCTGACCGGCCTGGACGGCGTCGCCCGGCCCCGCCCCGGCGAGCCGGTCGCGGTGCTGGTCGACGCGCCGCCCCGACTGGTGGCGCTGGGCCGGGTCGCGGCGGCCACCGGGGAGACCCGGGAGGATCCCGACGACCCGCAGTCCGAGGCCGGGCCGGGGACGCTGGTGGTGACGTACACCCGGCGGGCCTTCGACCGTCCGGTGGCGGTCGACCGGCCGGCCCCGCACGGGCCGGTGAGCCCGCTCGACGTGGCCGCCTGGCGCGAGCTGGCCGACCGGCTCGGCCCGCCGCCGTCCCGCCGCACCTGGCTGGTCAGCCTGGATCTGCCGATCGAGGCGACCTCGCCCGCCGAGGCGGTCGGGATCTTCTGGTCGTACGTGCAGGAGCTGGGGCCGCGCGAGCTGCCGGCGTTCGTCTCGCCCTCCGGCGACGAGCTGGCCATGCAGGCGTTCGTGCTCGGAGCGGAGGCCAACCAGGATCCCGAAGAGGACGACTGACCCACCGTCGGCCGGGTTACGGTGCCGGGGAGGGCCGGCGCGGGCCGGCCGCGCGAGGGGGTCCGATGCGCTTCCAGGACAGAGTCGCGTTCGTCACCGGCGGGGCGTCCGGGCTCGGCGCGGCGACCGCCCGGCGGTTCGCCGCCGAGGGCGCGAAGGTGGTGATCGCGGACATCAACATCGAGGGCGCCGAGCAGGTGGCCGCCGGGCTGCCCGACGCGTACGCGGTGACCGTGGACACCGGCGAAGCCGTCTCCGTCGAGCAGGGCATCGCCGACGCCATGCAGCGGTACGGCCGGATCGACGTCATCTTCAACAACGCCGGCATCGACGGCCGACAGCAGCCGCTGCACGAGATGGACGTGGAGAACTGGGAGCGGGTCCGCCGGATCAACGGCGACGGCGTCTTCTTCGTCCTCAAGTACGGCATCGAGGCGCTGCTGCACGGCGGCGGCGGCTCGGTCGTCAACACCTCCTCCACCACCGCGCTGGCCGCTCAGGAGAACATCTCGCCGTACACCTTCACCAAGGCCGGCATCGTCGGCCTGACCCGGTCGGCGGCGATCGAGTACGCGGCCCGCAACGTCCGGGTCAACGCGGTCGCGCCGACGGTGGTGATGACCCCGCTGGTCGAGCACTTCATCGACACCGCGCCCGACCCCGCCCAGATGCGCCGCCAGATGGAGTCGTTCAACCCGAAGCCCGGCATCCCCACCCCGGACGACGTGGCCGGCGTGGTCGCCTTCCTGGCCTCCGACGACGCCGCCTGGATCACCGGCCACACCATCCCCATCGACGGCGGCTACGTCGCCCGCTGACACCCCCACCCCGCGCCACGCCGCTCCGCCCCGCTCCGCCACGCTCGGCGCCGCGCCACTCCGCCCCACTCCGCGCCGGGCCGCCCCACTCCACGCCGCTCCGCGGCCGAGCGTGGCGACTGTTTCCCGGAAAGTGTGGCCATCCGGCGCGGAATGACCACACTTTCCGGGAATCTGCGCGATCTCGGCGGGCGGCGGGTGCCCGGCGGCGGGTGGTGGGTGCGCGATCTCGGCGGGTGGTGGGCGTCAGGGGGTGGGTGGGTCAGCGGCCTTCGAAGACGGGCTTCTGCTTGTTGAGGAAGGCGGTGGTGGCGGCGCGGTGGTCGGCGGTGGCGCCGCAGATCGACTGGGCCTGCGCCTCGGCGGCCAGGGCGTCGGCGAGGGTGCCGGCGTCGGCGATGGAGAGCTGCCGCTTGATCGCCCCGTACGCGACGGTGGGGCCGGCGGCCAGCCGGGCGGCCAGTTCCTGCGCGGTCGGCAGCACCTGCTCGTCGTCGTCGACCAGCCTGGTCAGCAGGCCCAGCCGGCACGCCTCCTCGGCGCCCACCGGCTCGGCGAGCATCAGCAGCTCGACGGCCTTGGCGTGGCCGACCAGCCGGGGCAGCGTCCAGGAGGCGCCGGTGTCGGCGGCGAGCCCGACCCCGGCGAAGGCCATCAGGAAGCGGGTCTTCGGCCCGCCGATCCGGAAGTCGGCCAGGTAGGCCAGCGAGGCGCCCGCCCCGGCGGCCATGCCCCGGACGGCGGCGACCACCGGCTTGGGCAGGTTGGCCAGCCGGGCGGCGATCGGGTTGTAGTGGGCCCGGACCGTGGCCAGCGGGTCCCCGCCGGCGTTCTCCAGGGTCTGCACGTGCTCGCGCAGGTCCTGCCCGGCGCTGAACGAGCCGCCCGCGCCGGCCAGCACCACGGCCCGGCAGGACTTGTCGGTCTCCAGCTCGGCCAGGACGTCCCGGAGCGCCTCCTTGAGCGCCACGTCGAGCGAGTTCATCGCCGTCGGGCGGTTCAGCGTCAGGGTGACGACGGCATCGGTGCGGTCGACGAGCAGCGGCTCGGTCACGTGTTCAACGACCCTTCTGTCGGGCGAGGCGGTGGCTGGCGTCGAGGCACTGCTCGACGTACCGGTCGGCGGCCGGCCGGAGCCGGGCGGCGTGCCGGTCGAAGAAACTGGCCGCGCTGGTGCCCGGCCAGCGCTCGGGCAGCAGCGCCGGTGGCAGCTGCGGGTCCCGGAACAGGAAGGTACGCCACGCGTGCACGAGCCGGAACCGGGCCGCGTACGCCTCCTCGTCGCTGCTGCGGACGGTCACCCCGGCCAGCAGCGGCTTCTGCTCGGCGACGAACCCCTCGTACGCCCGGCCGATCTCGGCCAGGTCCCAGGCCCGGCGGACCACCCCCATCGCGCCGGGGGTGCCGGCGACGTGGGCGGCGGTGAACCGCTCGTAGCGCACCCCCGCCTCGGTGAGCAGCATGTCGACGTCCTCGCCGGGGCGGGTGGCCACCCAGTTGCAGTCGTCGAGCGTGCCGTAGCCGAGGAAGGTGAGGTTGGCGGCGAGCCGCTGGCGGTCCCGGCGGGACGCGGGGGCCTCCAGCACCAGGAGGTCGAAGCGACCGTCCCAGCTGACCCGGCCCGTGCGATAGATCCGGGCGGCCGCCTCGTCGAGTCGCCGCGCCGCTTTCGGTGTGATCGAATATCCCGGTCCGGAGGCCAACCGGAGCGGGTCCAGCCAGCCCTGGCGGACCATCCGGGAGACCGCGGTGCGCACGGCCGGTGGTGCGATCCCGAGCGGTGCCAGTAGCTTGACCAGGGCGGCGACCGGTGCGCGGCCACCCCTCGCCCGGAGGTGGTCGCCGTACAGGTCGAAGAGTGCCGACCGTGCCTGCATGACCGCACATTGTGACAGGCCTATCCAAGATAAGCTAGATGCTGTTACATCAATGCTGCTTCGGTTTGGGTCCGGCGGTGTTCATCAGGGAAAATCGTTGGTCGACACCCCCGCGATGGCTGCGGGTGGTTATGGCGAAGTGGCTGTGGGGCAACCCACCGACCCTGGTGTAGGTCTGAGGGGAGACAACATGGCGGCGATGAAGCCGCGGACGGGCGACGGTCCGCTGGAAGTCACCAAGGAGGGCCGGGGCATCGTGATGCGGGTCCCGCTGGAGGGTGGTGGCCGGCTCGTCGTCGAGATGACTCCCGACGAGGCCAACGCTCTGGGTGACGCGTTGAAGGCAGCCGCCGGCTGATCGAGGAGCGGTCCGCGCGGCATGCCGTGCGGCGGTTCGTCCTGCCCTGAGCCACCGGCCCCGCCGGTGGCTCAGGGTCTTCATCGGCGTCGGAAGCGGCGAGCTGCGCCGCTTCGAGACCTTTTCTGGAGGTACGGTCCAGCGTGCTGGCCATCCGTCTGCTGAGCGGGCCCGAACGGCTCGACACCCTCGTCCTGCCCATCCGTCCCACCGGGCGCGCCGAGGACGCGGACGTCCCGGCCGAGCTGGTACCGACCGTTGCGGCCCCCGCCGACGACGTACGGGCCGAGGCGACCGCGCTCCTGCCGGCGACCCGGCTCACCGGTCGTGCCGGTGACGTACGCGAGCACCTGCGCCCCGGTGGCACCCCGCTGCGGCTGCTGCTGCTCGGCGTCGGCGCGGCCGACGAGGCGGGCTGGCGCACCGCCGGGGCCGCGCTCGCCCGGGCCGCCAAGAATGAGACACATGTCACGCTGCTGCTCCCGGGTGAGCCGGCGGCGGCGGTCCGCGGTCTGGTCGAGGGGCTGCTGCTCGGCTCCTACCGGTTCCGGCTGACCGAGGCGGGCGACACCCCGGCGCTGGCCGAGGTGGACCTCGTGGTGGACGACCCGGCGGCGCTCGCCTCCACCCTGGCGGCGGCCCGGACCACCGCCGAGATGACCCGACTGGCCCGCGACCTCACCAACACCCCCTCCTCGGTGAAGAACCCGCAGTGGTTCGCCGAGCAGGTGGCCACGGCCGTCACCGGGGAACCCGACCTGCACCTGCGGGTACGCGAGCCCGACGAACTCGAGGCCGAGGGCTTCGGCGGCATCCTCGCCGTCGGCCGTGGCTCGGCCAGCGGCCCCCGCCTGGTCGAGCTGGACTGGCGGCCGGCCGACGCGCGTACCCACGTGGTGCTCGTCGGCAAGGGGATCACCTTCGACACCGGCGGCATCTCGATCAAGCCGGTCGAGGCGATGAAGCTGATGCGCAAGGACATGGCCGGCGCCGCCGCCGTGGTCGCCGCGACCCTGGGCGCCGCCGCGCTGCGGCTGCCGGTGCGGATCACCACGCTGGCCCCCCTGGCCGAGAACATGGTCAGCGGGTCGGCGTTCCGCCCCGGCGACATCGTCCGCCACTACGGTGGCGTGACCAGCGAGACCACCAACTCCGACGCCGAGGGTCGGCTGGTGCTCGCCGACGCGATGGCGTACGCCGTCGAACGGCTGAACCCGGACGTGCTGGTCGACCTGGCCACCCTCACCGGCGCGAACGCGATCGCGCTGGGCAAGCGGCACGGTGCCCTCTACAGCGACAACGACCAGCTCGCCGCCGACCTGCTCGACGCCGTCGAGGCGGCCGGGGAGCACGCCTGGCGGATGCCGCTCCCGGCCGACTACGTCGAATACCTCGGCAGCGAGCTGGCCGACCTGCACAGCAGCCCCGCCGCGGGTGCCGGCTCGGTGACCGCGGCGCTCTATCTGCGCGAGTTCACCGGCGACCTGCGGGACCGCTGGGTGCACGTCGACATGTCCGCCCCCTCCTGGTGCGAGGGGGACGACGCCGAGCTGACCCGGGGCGCCACCGGCTGGGGCGTACGCGGACTGCTGCGCTGGCTGGCGACGCTCTGACCGTCCGGTCCGACCGCGCGCCCGACGGCGCGGGTCGGACCGGTCAGCACTTCACCGCGGCGAGCAGGCCGTGCCCGACCGGCAGCAGCGCGGGGATCCAGTGCTCGGACTCCCGGATCGCCTTGATCGCCTCCCGGACGGTGACCGTCTCGACGTCGCGGGCGGCCGGGTCGCCGATCCGCCCGCCGGCCAGCGCGCCGTTGAGCGCCAGCACGCCGCCGGGGCGCAGCAGCCGCAGCGCGGCGTCCACGCAGGCGGTGAAGCCGGTCGCCTCGGCGTCGACGAAGACCAGGTCGTAGGCGCCGTCTGCGAGCCGCGGCAGCACGTCGAGGGCCCGGCCCGTGATGATCCGGGTACGCCCCGACGCGAAGCCCGCCTCGACGAAGATCCGTCGGGCGATCCGCTGGTGCTCCACCTCCACGTCGATCGTGGTGAGCACCCCGTCGGCGCGCATCCCGCGCAGCAGCCAGACACCGCTGACCCCGGTGCCGGTGCCGATCTCCACCACCGCACGGGCGTTCCCGGCGGCGGCGAGCAGCCGCAGGGCCGCGCCGGCCCCCGGGGTCACCGCGTCGACGCCCACCTCCCGGGCCAGGCTGCGGGCGGTCCGCAGCACGAGGTCCTCGGTGACGTACGACTCGGCGAACTGCTGGGCCTGGGCCATCGGGTTGCCGGAACTGGCGACCGTGGCGATGGGACACCTCCGGGCGGTGTCGGTGCCGACCGCTCCCGGTCGCGGCGCGGTGTCGGACGCGCCGGGCTGGAGTGGTCGAGGCGAGGGGCGGGTTGGCGCTATGAGCGTAGAGCCGAGCCCCCACGCGCGCAGCCGCGAGTCGGCCCGTCGTGGATCACGGCACGCAACCGCTGACCCCCTCCGGGGTATCCGTGCAATCCTGGACGGTATCCCGGTGACGCGGTCGCCCATCGCGGCACGGGAGGCGGGACGGAGTGGGAGGCACGGACGTGACCGACGGCTGGGACTGGCGCCAGCCCGGCGGGACCCCGGGACCGGCGGGCGGACCGTCGCCCGGAGCGCCACCGGTGGGCTCGCCGCACGGCGCCGGGGGGACGACGGCCTCGCCCTGGTGGTCCGACGCGCTGGCCGACCCGTGGCGGGACCCGAACGCACCGGCCGCCGTCGTGGTGCCGGTGGCTCCCGGCGGCGGCGTCGAACCGGAGCCGGTGAGCGACCCGGACGCCCCGAACCGGCCGAGGCTGCGACAGGTGGTGCTGGTCTCGCTGATCACCGCCCTGCTCGCCGGTTCGCTCGGCAGCGCCCTGACGTACGCCTTCCTGCGCGGCAGCGGCGCCACCACGGTGCTCGGCGCCCGCCCCGCCGACGCCCCCGCGCTGGCCCAGCGCAAGCCGGAGTCGCTGGCCGGGGTCGCCGAACGGGTCCTGCCCAGCGTGGTCACCGTGCGGGTGGCCAGCCTCGGCGGGATCAGTGAGGGCTCCGGCTTCATCGTCAGCGCCGACGGGCACGTGGTCACTAACGACCACGTCGTCGCCGGCGGCACCGGCAAGGCGACCGTGGTCTTCAACGACGGCAGCACCGCCCCGGCCACCGTGGTCGGGCAGGACCCGGAGTCCGACATCGCGGTGATCAAGGTGTCCCGGGGTGGACTCAAGCCGGTCGAGTTCGGCGACTCGGACGCGCTCGCCGTGGGCGACCCGGTGCTCGCCATGGGCTCGCCGCTCTCGCTCGCGAACACGGTCACCGCCGGCATCGTCAGCGCCCTGGACCGGACCATGCAGGCCGGCGAGCCGGGCGGCCCGACCCGCTACTACGCGGCCATCCAGACCGACGCGGCGGTCAACCACGGCAACTCCGGCGGCCCGCTCGTCGACGCCGCCGGCCGGGTCGTCGGGGTCAACTCGACGATCAAGTCGCTGGTCGCCGACGGGCAGGAGGCCGGCAACATCGGGCTCGCCTTCGCCATCCCGATCAACCAGGCCAAGCGGGTCACCCAGGACATCATCGGCACCGGCAAGGCCCGCCGTACGGTGATCGGCGCCCAGGTGGGCGGTCTCGGCACGGCCGCCGGCGCCGGCGTACGCCTCAACGCCGTGGAGCCGTCCGGCCCGGCGGCGGCGGCCGGACTGAAGACCGGCGACGTGGTGCTGCGGCTCGACGGGCACCCGCTGAGCGAGCCCACCGACCTGGTCGCCCTGGTCCGCAAGTACGCGCCCGGCTCGGTGGTGACCGTCGAGTACCGGCGGGGATCCAGCCGGCAGAACGCCTCGGTGACCCTCGCCGCAGACGCGAAGTGAGCACCCGTCACCCCCTCCCGGTGACCCCTCCCACGTGCGTAGTCTTGCCCTGACAGCCACGAGGAGGCCGAGGTGCTGGACAACCTGAACTGGTGGGAGATCGGGGCGCTGCTGCTCCTGGCGCTGCTGATCTTCGGGGACCGGCTGCCCACCGTGATCAACGATGGTCTCCGGATGGTCCGCAACCTGCGCGCCATGGCCCGTAACGCCACCGGCGACCTGAGCCGTGAGCTGGGCACCGACATCCAGTTGGAGGACCTGCACCCGAAGGCGTTCATCCGGAAGCACCTGCTCAGCGAGGAGGACGAGCAGGCCATCCGGAAGCCGCTCCAGGGCATGTACGACAACCTCCGGGCGGACGTCACCGGCGTGCACAACGAGCTGAAGGACGTCGCCAACGCGGCCGACCTGCGTACCAACGGGTCCCGCCCCGCGACGGCCACCGGCGGCGGCACCGCCCCGGCCCCCCGCACCAGCTACGACGACGCCACCTGACCCACCGGCCCCGGCGCCGCCCGCGCGGCGTGTGGAAGGCACACAAACACGGAAAGAGTGGCCTCCCGGCTCGGGGAGGCCACTCTTTCCGTGAAACTGGGCGGATCTTGACGCGGGGCGCGGGGTGCGGGGCGCGGGGTGCGGGACGCGGCCCCGGGGGTCAGCGGCCGGCGGGCTTGAGGCCGAGGGGCTTGCCGAGGAGGGACTCGCGGCGCACCGCGAGGCGGTCGGCGACCTGGTAGAGCGCCTTGGCGGCGGGGGCGTCCGGGTCGGAGAGCACGACCGGGGTGCCGGCGTCGCCGCCCTCCCGAACCCGGGTGTCGAGGGGGATCTGCCCCAGCACCGGCACCTGCGCGCCGATCGTCCGGCTCAGCGACTCGGAGACGGCCTCGCCGCCACCGGCGCCGAAGACCTCCATCCGCGAGCCGTCCGGCAGCTCCAGCCAGGACATGTTCTCGATGACTCCGACCACCCGCTGGTGGGTCTGCAGGGCGATCGCGCCGGCCCGCTCGGCCACCTCGGCGGCGGCGGTCTGCGGGGTGGTGACGACCAGGATCTCCGCGTTGGGCAGCAGCTGGGCCACCGAGATGGCGATGTCGCCGGTGCCCGGCGGCAGGTCGAGCAGGAGCACGTCCAGGTCGCCCCAGTAGACGTCGGCGAGGAACTGCTGCAACGCCCGGTGCAGCATCGGGCCGCGCCACACCACGGCGGCGTTGCCCGGGGTGAACATGCCGATCGAGATCACCTTCACGCCGTGCGCCTGCGGCGGCATGATCATGTCCTCGACCCGGGTGGGGGCGCCGTCCGCGCCGAGCATCCGGGGCACCGAGTGGCCGTAGATGTCCGCGTCGACCACGCCGACGGAGAGCCCCCGGGCGGCCAGCGCGGCGGCCAGGTTGACCGTGACGCTGGACTTGCCGACGCCGCCCTTGCCGCTGGCGACCGCGTACACCCGGGTGCGGGAGCCGGGCTGGGCGAACGGGATGACGGGCTCCTGGGAGGCGCCGCCGCCGCGCAGCTTGGACTGGAGCTCCTGGCGCTGCTCGGGGCTCATCACGCCGAACTCGATCTCGACGCCGGTCACCCCGGGCACCGCCGCCACGGCGGTGGTGATGTCGGTGCGCAGCTTGTCCTTCAGCGGGCAGCCGGCCACGGTGAGCAGCAGCTCCACCCGGACCACGCCGTCGTCGCCGAACTCGGCGGAGCGGACCATGCCCAGCTCGGTGATGGGCCGACGGATCTCCGGGTCGTTGACGGTGGCCAGCGCGGCCTGGATCGCGTCGGAGACGGTGCTGACAGGTGCGGACATGCCGGCAATGCTACGTCGGCGGTGATCGGCCACCGCGCTGACCGGGCCCGGTGTGAGCGAATCGATGGGCCGTCAGCCCTCCGGCCGGCCGTCCCGGGCGAAGTCGTCGTCCAGCTCGTCCCGGGGCTCGTCGAGCGGCTCGCCGCCGCCCCGGGCGGCCCGCTCCTGCTGCCGCCGCTCCAGCCGCTGCCGGCGCTGCGCCGCCTCGTCCAGCTCCTCCGCCAGCCGGGCCAGCTCGGAGCGGAGGAAGTCTCGGGTGGCGACCTCGCCCATCGCGATGCGCAGCGCGGCGATCTCCCGGGCCAGGTATTCCGTGTCGGCCTTCTGCATGGTCGCCCGCCGCCGGTCCTCCTCCAGCGACACCCGGTCGCGGTCCGCCTGCCGGTTCTGCGCGAGCAGGATCAGCGGGGCCGCGTAGGAGGCCTGGAGGGAGAGGACCAGGGTCAGGAACGTGAAGGTGTACGGGTCGAAGCGCAGGTCCGGCGGGGCCAGGGTGTTCCAGGCGAACCAGGCGCCGATCACCACCGTCATGTAGACGATGAAGTTCGCCGTGCCCATGCCCCGGGCGATCCCCTCGGACCAGCGCCCGAACGCCTCCGGGTCGAACCGGGGCAGCTTGACGCCCCGGGGCTCGCGCGGCTGGTCCAACCGCTCGGCCCGCCGCTGGTCAGTCATCCGCGCCGTCCATCGTCTCGTCGGCGGTCGCCCCGCCGGTCAGCGCGTCCCGGTCCCGCCAGTCGCGCGGCAGCGAGTGGTCCAGCACGTCGTCCACGGTCACCGCGCCGACCAGCCGGTTGCTCCGGTCCACCACCGGCATGGCGACCAGGTCGTACGTGGCCATCCGGCGGGTGATCTCCGGCAGCGGGGTGGCCGGCCGGAGCGGGTCGATGTCGTTGACCACGACCCCGCCGAGCAGGTCGGCCGGCGGCTCGCGGAGCAGCCGCTGGAAGTGCACCATGCCCAGGTAGCGGCCGGTCGGGGTGGTCATCGGGGCGCGGGTGACGAAGACCTGCGCGGCGACCGCCGGGGAGAGCTGCTCCTCCCGGATCCGGGCCAGCGCCTCCGCCACCGTGGCGTCCGGCGGCATGATCACCGGCTCGGAGGTCATCACGCTGCCCGCCGTGCCGGAGGCGTAGCGCAGCAGCTGCCGGACCGGGTCGGCCTCGTTCGGCTCCATCAGGTCGAGCAGCACGTCCTGCTCGGGCGGGGGCAGCTCGTTGAGCAGGTCGGCCGCGTCGTCCGGGTCCATCTCCTCCAGCACGTCGGCGGCGCGTTCCCGGTCCAGCGCGGCCAGGATCTCCACCTGGTCGTGCTCGGGCAGCTCGCTCAGCACGTCGGCGAGGCGCTCGTCGTCCAGCGCCGCGGCGACCTCGTTGCGCCGGGCGTCGGGCAGGTCCTGGAGGGCGTTGGCCAGGTCGGCGGGGCGCATGTCCTCCAGCACGGCCAGCAGGTTCGCCGTACCCCGGTTGTCGGCGATGCCGCTGAGCCCGCGCACCCGGTCCCACTCGACCTGGTGCAGGTGGCCGCGGCGGGTCAGCCGGCCGGTCTGCTCGCGGACCGCGACCCGGCTCAGCGACCACTCGCCGCCCCGGTTGCACTCCATGGCCACGTCGACCACCGCGCCGGGCTGCCCACCCGGATCGAGCTGCACCCGCCGGTCCAGCAGCTCCTGGAGCACCAGCAGCTCGTTGGGGCGCTTCTCGAACCGGCGCAGATTGAGTGTTCCGCTGCCGAGCACGACGGCGTCGGCTTCGATGGAGGTGATCCGGTTGATGGAGAGGAAGATCCGTCGCCGCATCGGCATCTCGGCGACCAGCCCGACCACCTCCGGCGGGCGTTGGGTGGGCCGGAGTCGTGCCACCGCGTCACGAACCCGACCCACCTGGTCACCGTTCGGATCGAAGACGGCGACTCCGGCGAGTCTGGCTATGTAGACCCGGTTCGGCGTACTCACGTCGACCAGCCTAAGCGCCTACTGTTTATCAACATGTCGACCTTGGCCTACGAGATCGTGGACGTCTTCACCGACCGCCCGTTCGCCGGCAACCCGCTGGCCGTGGTGTTCGGCGCGGAAGGGCTCGCGACCGAGCAGATGCAGTCGCTCGCGCTGGAGTTCAACCTCTCCGAGACGGTGTTCGTGCTGCCGCCCACACAGGTCGGTGCGACATATCGGGCGCGGATCTTCACCCCGGTGGAGGAACTGCCGTTCGCCGGGCACCCGAGTGTGGGCGCGGCGGTCACCGCCAGCCGGCGCGGGATGTTCGGTGTGGGGCAGATCACCCAGGAGTGCGGTGCGGGGGTGCTGCCGATCGAGGTCACCCCGACCGGGGCCACCCTCACCGGCGGCCCGCCCACCCTCGGCCCCGAACTCGACCCGGAGCCGCTGTTGGA
This sequence comes from Micromonospora sp. CCTCC AA 2012012, assembly GCF_040499845.1. Taxonomy (NCBI): domain Bacteria; kingdom Bacillati; phylum Actinomycetota; class Actinomycetes; order Micromonosporales; family Micromonosporaceae; genus Micromonospora; species Micromonospora mangrovi. Next base: position 4,576,845 of record NZ_CP159342.1, on the reverse strand, counting down.
GCTGGTCGGTCTCACCGTCGCGGACCACGCCGGGCCGGCACCCCGGGTGGCCGGCTGCGGACTGGAGTTCCCCTATCTCTCGGTGCACCCGGACGCCGTGGCCCGCGCCAAGGTGAACCCGGCGGTGGCGGAACGGTACGGCGTGGAGCACGTCAGCGTCTTCTCCTGGGAGCCCACCGCGCAAACCGCGCACGCCCGCGTCTTCGTGCCCGGACTCGGTGTGCCGGAGGACCCGGCCACCGGCTCCGCCGCCCTCGGGCTCGGCGTGTGGCTGGTCGCCAGCGGGCAGCTCCCCGGCGACGGGCACTCCGCGTACACGGTCCACCAGGGCATCGAGATCCACCGGCCGTCGGTGCTGGCCTGCACGGTGACCGCCGCCGACGGCGCGGTCGTCGGTGCGACCGTGGCCGGTCAGGTGGTGCCGATCGCCCGGGGCGAGATCACCGTCCCGCCCTTCGTCGGCTGAGGTCCCGGGGCGGTCGGGAATGCGGGAGGATGCCGGGGTGACTGACGAGGTGGACGAGCGGGTCGCCACGCCGCTGGTGGACGAGGCGGTCAAGAAGGCCGCCGTCGCGTGGGTGGCGGTGGCCGGCGGGCCGGCGTACGCGCTGTGGTGCCTCCCGCTGGACGGCACGCTGCTGGTGGTGACCGGCCCGGGCGAGCAGTCCGCCCCCGGTCTCGCCGACGCCACCGAGGCGCAGGTGACCCTCCGCGGCGACCACGGTGGGCGGATCGTCACCTGGCCCGCCCGGGTGACCCGGCTGCTCCCCGGCACCGAGGAGTGGGACACCGCCGCGCCGCTGGTCGCGGCGAAGCGGCTCAACGCCCCCGGGCCCAGCTCGGCCCTGGTGCAGCGGTGGGCGGCCGACGGCTGCGCGGTGAACCGGCTGGCCCCGGCGGGCACCCCGGTCGCCGGGGCCGACCTGCCGGCCGACGCGCAGGCCGAGGAGCCGCGGGACGCTCCCGTCGTACGCGCCACCCGCAAGCCGTTCCGGCTGCACCGGGTCCGCCGCCGCTGACCCGGTGCGTCAGCAGGGGACCGCTGCCCGGTCGGAGGCGTCGACGACGAGGGTGAGGAGTTCGGTGAGGGAGTGCAGCACCGGGCCGGACCAGGACCGGTCGGCGTTGAAGACCATGTGTTCGGCCAGGTCCGGAGCGACCAACCGGACGGCGGTCAGGCCGGCCCGTTCCGCGCCGGTCAGTTCCTGGCTGCCGCCGTCACCCACGTAGAGGCAGTCCGCCGGGTCCAGCCCCAACAGCCGGCACGCGGCCAGATAGAGCGCCCGGTCCGGCTTGCAGCGGCCCTGCTGGACGGAGAAGACCCGCACGTCCAGCAGCGGAGCGACCGCCAGTTGCGGCAGGAACGCCGGCAGCTCGTGGGTGCAGTCGCTGATCAGCCCGGTCCGTACGCCCCGCTGGCGCAGCGCGGCCAGCACCGGCACCGCCTCGGCCCGCAGCCGGGTGTCCGCCCGTACGGCCCGGTGCCGGGAGGCGACGGCGTCGCGTACGGCCCCGTCGGTGGGGTGCACGCCGGCCTGGGCGCAGACCCAGCGCAGCGTCGCCTCGGCGTCGCCGAGCGCACCGGTGGCCCGCTGGTAGTAGGTGCGGTCGAGCACCTCGGTCAGGGTGTCCGCCGGGCAGCCCAGCAGTTCGGCGGTGGACCGGTGGGCCGCGCCGCGCTGGACGGAGCACGTCAACGTGCCGAAGAAGTCGAAGAGCACGGCCTGGAACCTGGGCATGGGGGAGCGCCTCCGGGCGTCGAGGGGAGGATCGCCGGCGCGGACGTCGATGATCGTAACGGAACGCTGACGTTCCGTGGCGTGTGAGGATTGCTCTCCGTGTCCTCCGCTCCGCACCGTCCGCCCCTGGACCCACTGACCACCGGCGTCGTGGTGCTCGCCGTCGCGGCCGTCTCGTCGTCCGCCCCGCTGATCGCCTTCGCCGCCGCGCCCGCCCTCGCCATCGCCTGCTGGCGGAACCTGCTCTCGGTCGCCGTGCTCGGGCCGTTCTCGCTGGCCCGGCGACGGGCCGAGTTCCGCGCGCTGACCGTGGGCGCCGGCCGACGGGAGGGCCTCTACTGCGTACTCTCCGGGGTCGCGCTGGCCGCGCACTTCGCCACCTGGATGCCGAGCGCGCAGCTCACCTCGGTCGCCGCGGCCACCGCGCTGGGCGCCACCCAGCCGGTGTGGCAGGGGCTGATCGCCCGCTGGCAGGGCCGGCGCCTGCCCACGGCGGTCTGGGCCGGCATCGCCGTGGCGGTGCTCGGCGCGGTGCTGGCCACCGGCGCCGACTTCGGCGCCTCCGGCCGGGCCTTCGCCGGCGACCTGCTCGCCGTCACCGGCGGGATGTTCGCGGCCGTCTACACCGCCTTCGGAGAACGCGCCCGCGCCACCATCAGCACCACCACCTACACCACCATCTGCTACGGGGTGTGCGCCGCGATCCTGCTGCTGGTCTGCCTGGTCGGCGGCGTACGCCTGCACGGCTACGACCGGAACACCTGGCTGGCCATCCTCGGCCTGGTGGTCGGCGCCCAGCTGCTCGGCCACTCGATGTTCAACTACGCGCTGCGCCGGATCTCCGCCACCACGGTCAGCGTGCTGATCCTGCTGGAGGCCCCCGGCGCGGCCCTGATCGCCTGGGCCTGGCTCGGCCAGCTGCCCCGCCTCCTGGCCCTGCCCGGCCTGGCGCTCCTGCTGGCCGGCGTCGCCGTCGTCGTCCTCTCCGGCGCCCGCACCCCCCGCCGCCCCGTCCCCGTCCCCGCCGACTGACCCACCCCCGCCCGCCTCTTTCCCGGAAAGAGTGGCCATTTCGCCGCCGGAGCCGCCGCTTTCCGTGAAAGTGCGAGGGGAGGGGGTGGGGCATGGCGGGGGAGGAGGGGCAGGGCGGGACGGTGGTGACGCCGTCGGCGGAGTTCCCGCCGCTGGCCGAGGAGGAGCTGGCCACGCTGCGCGGGATCGGGGCGCGGTGGCGGGCGGGGGGTCGGCGGGGGGAGCTGCCGGTCGATCCGACCCTGGGGCGGTACCGGCGACGGCCGCCGGGCCGCTTCGGCCGCCTCGCCCCGATCGAGCTGTTCAAGGTGGAGGAGCCCGACGAGCTGGTCGCCACCGAGCCGGCCAACCTGCCCGGCTCCCGGTGGGGCCGGGCGGTCACCCGGCTGCGCCGGACGCTGTTCGGTCCGCCGCTGTCCAGCGCCGCCGTCCTCTACGAGCGGATGCGCAAGCTGGTCGCCCTGCCGGTGCTCTCCTCGGACCTGCTCAGCTCGGTGGCGTACGGGCCGGAGGCGATGCTCAGCGTGCTGGTGCTGGCCGGCAGCGGATCGCTCGGGCTGTCGCTGCCGCTGGCCGCCGTGCTGGTGGTGCTGATGGTGGCGGTGGGCGTCTCCTACCGGCAGACGATCCGCGCGTACCCGCACGGCGCGGGGTCGTACGTGGTGGCCGGCGACAACCTGGGCACCGGGGCGGGACTCGCCGCGGCGGCCGGGCTGATCGTCGACTACGTGCTCACCGTCTCGGTGTCGGTGGCCGCCGGGGTGCACGCGGTCACCTCGGCGCTGCCGGGGCTGGCGTGGGCCACCGTGCCGCTCGGGGTGCTGGTGATCGCCGTGCTGCTGGCCGGGAACCTGCGCGGCGTCCGCACCGCCGGCAACATCTTCGTGGTCCCCACGTACGCCTTCGTGCTGGCGGTCGTGGCGGTGCTGGTGGTGGGCTGGCTGCGGGCGGCGGGCCGGGGTTTCGCGCCGGTGCCGCCGCCGGCGGTGCCGGCCGCCGAAGGGCTGGGGCTGCTGCTGGTGCTGCGGGCGTTCGCGTCCGGGGCGGTGTCGATGACCGGCATCGAGGCGGTCTCCAACGCGGTGCCGGCGTTCCGGCCGCCGGAGTGGCGCAACGCCCGCACCACCCTGGGCTGGATGGTGGCGCTGCTGGTGCTGCTCTTCGCCGGGCTGACCGTGCTGATCCACCTGGACGGTCTGGTGCCCCGCCCCGGCGAGACGATGCTCTCCCAGCTCGGCCGGGTCACCTTTCCCACCGGCCCCTGGTACGCGCTGCTCCAGGTGGCGACCACGCTGATCCTGCTGCTCGCGGCGAACACCGCGTTCAACGGCTTCCCCCGGCTGCTGTTCTTCATGGCCCGGTCGGACCACGCGCCCCGCCGCTTCCTGCACATGGGGGACCGGCTGGCGTTCAGCAACGGCATGGTGGCGCTGGCCGTCGCGGCGACCGTGGTGTTCGTTGCGTTCGACGGGCGGACCGAGGCGTTGATCCCGCTCTACGCGGTCGGGGTCTTCCTCGCGTTCACCCTGTCGCAGGCCGGCATGGTGGTGCACTGGCGGCGCCGGCGCGGGGCGGGCTGGCGTCGCCGGGCGGCCGTCAACGCGGTCGGCGCGACCCTGTCGGGGCTGGTGCTGGTGACGGCGGCGCTGGCGAAGTTCACCCAGGGGGCCTGGCTGGTGGTGCTGGCGGTGCCGCTGCTGGTGCTGCTCTTCGCCCGGGTGCACCGGCACTACGCCACGCTGCACCGGGCGCTGGCGCTGCACCCGCCGGGCGCCGGTCCGGCTCCGACGGCGCCGGCCGAGGTCCCGGGCGTGCCGGCCGAGGGCGAGGAACTGCCCCAACAGGTACGCCACCTGGTGGTGGTGCCGGTCGCCCGGCTGAACCGGGCGTCGCTGCGCGCCCTGGCGTACGCGGCGTCGCTGGGACAGCCGACGCTGGCCGTGCACATCGCACCCGAGGAGGGCGAGGCGGACCGGTTCCGGCAGCAGTGGGCGGCCTGGGGTGATCAGGTGCGGCTGGAGACGATCGTGTCGCCGTACCGGGCGGTGATCGGGCCGCTGGCGCACTACCTGGAGGCGCTGCACGCCTCCCGGGCGGAGCTGACGCTGACCGTGATCGTGCCGGAGGTGGTGCTGCGCCGCCGCTGGCACCGGCCGTTGCACAGCCGGGCCGAGCAGCGGCTGCGCTCGGCGCTGCGGGCGCTGCCCGGGGTGGTGGTCACCAGCGTCCCGGTGCACATCGCCGAGTGAGGGTCAGACGTCGGTGACCTCCAGGACCCGGGTGCGCGGCGCGTCGTCGCCGAGCGTGGCGCGCAGCGCGGCCCGCTCCGGGTCGGCCAGGAACGACTCGTAGCCGGCCCGGCCCGCGAACCGGATCACGTGCACCTCGCCGCTCCCGTCGCCGGTACGCAGCCGCCGCTCCAGCCGTCCGCCGTGCCGCCCGAGCAGGGTGAGCACGCTGTCCTCGTACCGTCGGCCCGGCTCGACCGCGCCGAACTCGACCAGCGCGACCAGTCGCACCACGCCGGCCGGGTCGTCGACCAGCGACTTCCAGAAGTGGTGGTCGACGTGGCCGCCGGGGATGCCGTCCCGGATCCCGGTGTCGGTGTAGCCGTGCCGACGGTAGAAGCCCGGCGCCTGGAACGAGAGGGACGAGACGGAGACCTCGGTGCAGCCGCGCCGTCGGGCCTCCTCCTCGGTGGCCCGCAGCAGTCGGCCGCCCCAGCCCTCGTGCCGGCGGTCGGCGCGCACCCAGAGCATGTTGATCCCGGCCCGGCCACCCCAGGTCCAGCCGGTCAGCCCGCCGACCAGCTCCCCGTCGGCGTCGACCACCCGCACCGACAGGCTGGCCTCGTCGTGCGCCCCGGTCGCCGCGTTGTTGAACGCGGTCAGCTCGCGTTCGAGCCGCGCGGAGAGTTCCGCGTCCTCGCCGCCGACCCGCAGGACCGTCTCGTGGTCACCCGTCGTCATGCGGCGGAGTATGGCAGCGCCCCGGAAGGCCGGGACAGCGCGTTTCCGTCAGGCGTCGAGGCCGACGGCCTTCGCGCTGGCCGTCCAGAGTCGGGCGGCGAGCCGGGGGTCGCTCGCCTTCGCCCGTGGCCGGGCCACCCGCCGGTCGGCGTAGTAGCCGCCGTCGACGAGCCGGGCCGGGTCCTGGTGGGCGAGCCAGACCAGCGTCTCCGCGCCCTTCTCCGGGCTGCGGAACGGCAGCATCCGCATGCCCAGGGCGACCAGCCGGCTGTCGCTGCCGAACCGGGTCCGCACCACGCCCGGGTGGAAGGAGTACGCCGGCACGTCCGGCCAGCGCCGGGCCGCCTCGGCGGTGAAGAGGATGTTCGCCTGCTTGCTGGTCCCGTACGCGCGCATCGGGCGGTAGCGGCGCAGCGACGAGTTGAGGTCGTCGGGGTCGACGGTGCCGCTGCGGTGCGCGGCGGAGGCGGTGACCACCATCCGTCCGATCCGGTCGGCGAGCAGGTTGCTCAGCAGGAACGGGGCCAGGTGGTTGGCCTGCATGCTCAGCTCGAACCCGTCGACGGTGGTGACCGGTTGCAGCACGATCGCGCCGGCGTTGTTGGCGAGCACGTCGATCCGGTCGTACGTCGCGCGCAGCTGCTCGGCGAGCCGGCGGACGTCGTCGAGGACCGCGAAGTCGGACCGGAACAGCTCCGGCCGCTCGCCGCAGGACTCGCGGACCCGGTCCCCGGCCGACTGGAGCCGGGCCGGGTCCCGGCCGACCAGCACCACCCGGTCGCCCCGGCGGGCGAGGTCGACGGCGGCGGCCAGGCCGATGCCGGAGCTGGCCCCGGTCACCACCACGGTCCGACGCCCAGTGAGATCTTCCACAGGTCCATTCACCCCGGTCACGGCACGAGGTTACCGTGTGGTCACTACGACCTTTGGGATCGTTAAGTCCCGTCTTTCATTCCAGGCGGCGTCGGCGTGCCCGCCGGACGCTGGAAGGAGCGCATCCATGGCCGCTGTCGGTCGCCCCCGCCGGTCCTGCCTCGCCGTGCCGGGTTCCAGCGTCAAGATGCTCGGCAAGGCCCAGGGCCTCCCCGCCGACCAGGTCTTCCTCGACCTGGAGGACGCGGTCGCCCCGCTGGCGAAGCCGGACGCCCGCAAGAACATCGTCGCCACGCTGAACGAGGGCGACTGGGCCGGCAAGACCCGGGTGGTCCGGGTCAACGACCTGACCACGCCGTGGACGTACCGGGACGTCATCGAGGTGGTCGAGGGTGCCGGCGCGAACCTGGACTGCATCATGCTGCCGAAGGTGCAGAACGCCGAGCAGGTGCACTGGCTGGACCTGCTGCTCACCCAGATCGAGAAGACCCTCGGCCTGGAGGTCGGCCGGATCGGCATCGAGGCGCAGATCGAGAACGCCGCCGGCCTGGTCAACGTCGACGCGATCGCCGGCGCCTCGCCGCGGGTGGAGACGATCATCTTCGGCCCGGCCGACTTCATGGCCTCGATCAACATGAAGTCGCTGGTGGTCGGCGCGCTGATCCCCGACTACCCGGGCGACCCCTACCACTACATCCTGATGCGGATCCTGATGGCCGCCCGGATGCACGACAAGCAGGCCATCGACGGCCCGTTCCTGCAGATCCGGGACGTCGACGCGTTCCGTGAGGTGGCGAAGCGCTCGGCGGCGCTGGGCTTCGACGGCAAGTGGGTGCTGCACCCGGGCCAGATCGACGCGGCGAACGAGGTCTACTCGCCGGCCCAGGCCGACTACGACCACGCCGAGCTGATCCTCGACGCGTACGACTTCTACACCTCGGAGGCGGGCGGCAAGCTCGGCGCGGTGATGCTCGGCGACGAGATGATCGACGAGGCGTCCCGGAAGATGGCGCTGGTCATCGCGGCCAAGGGCCGGGCGGCGGGGATGACCCGCACCTCCACCTTCACCCCGCCGGCGCAGTAGGCGGCCGGTGCGCTGTCGGGCCGTCCCGGTCGATCGGGACGGCCCGTTCGCGCGTCAGTAGCCGGGGTTGTCCCAGTTGGGGTTCGCCTCCTGGTTGGCGATCCAGACGAAGAAGATCACCAGCGCGATGGTCGCCAGCACCGCGATCACGGTGGCGAACCAGCCGACGATGATGCCGGCCGTGGCGAAGCCCTCGCCGCTCTCACCGCGCTCCCGGATCTGCTTGCGCGACACGTGGCCGAGGACCGCGCCGACCAGGCCGACGTAGCCGCCGAGGCCGTAGCCGCAGAGCCCGAGCGCGCCGACGATCGAGACGATCATCGCGGCGATGGCGAGGCCGTTCTGCGGCGGGGCCGGCCGGTAGCCCGGCGGGTACGCCGCGGGCGGGTAGCCGGCCACGGCGTACGGGTCGACCGTGGGCTGCGGTGACTCGAACGCGTAGCCGGCGTACGGGTCGGCCGACGTCGGCTGGCTCGGTATCGGGGCGCCCACGGCGAAGGCCGGGTCGGCCGGCGGCGTCGAGTGCGGGTCAGGTGCGTAAGGGTCCTGCCAACCACCGGACGGCGGGGGATAGCTCATCAGGTTCATCTCCGTTGGGTGCGGGTGCGCCGTCAGGGTAGCCAGGCAGGGGCAAATCGGAGCACCCCCTTTCCGGGTGCCGCGTTGCCCGGCGGGGTCCCAGCGGGCAGGATCTCGGCATGGCACTTGACGCGCGCGGCGGCCGATCGAGACGGGACGTGAGCCGTCCGGGGCTGGTCCGTCGGACCCGGGGCGCCGCCCCCACGGGCTCCGCCGAGACCGACCAGCCGACGCCGCTGGCCGAGCCGGTCACCATGCGGCTCGACGGCCGGGTCGCGCTGGTCACCGGGGCCGGCAGCGCGGACGGCATCGGGTACGCGACCGCCCGCCGCCTGGCCGACCTGGGCGCCCGGGTCGCCATCGTCTCCACCACCCGCCGGATCCACGAGCGGGCCGGGGAGCTGGGGGTGACCGGTTTCGTCGCCGACCTGACCGACGAGTCCGAGGTGGGCGCGCTGGCCGACGCGGTGGCCGACCAGCTCGGTGACGTCGAGGTGCTGGTCAACAACGCCGGCCTGGCCAGCCGGGCCAGCCCGGAGGTGCTGCGGCCGGTGGCCCAGCTCAGCTACGACGAGTGGCGCGGCGAGATCGACCGGAACCTGACCACCGCGTTCCTGTGCAGTCGGGCGTTCATCAGCGGGATGGCCGAGCGGGGCTGGGGCCGGATTGTCAACCTGGCGGCCACCGCCGGCCCGGTCAACGCGCTCCCCACCGAGGCCGCGTACGCGGCGGCGAAGGCGGGGGTGGTCGGGCTGACCCGGGCCCTGGCGATGGAGATGATCGCCGACGGGGTGACCGTCAACGCGGTCGCGCCCGGCACCATCTACACGGCGGCCTCGACGATGGCCGAGATCAAGCAGGGCCTCGGCACGCCGGTCGGCCGGCCGGGGACTCCCGACGAGGTGGCCGCGGCGATCGCCTTCCTCTGCTCGCCGGCCGCCTCCTACATCACCGGGCAGATGCTCGTGGTCGACGGCGGCAACAGCGTGCGGGAGGCGGAGTTCCGCTGAGCCTCAGCGGTAGGAGCCGCCCCCGTCGGAGTTCGCCCAGTACGCGAAGGCGATCCAGCCGCAGCAGGCGAGCAGCCCGAGCGCGGTGAAGACGTAGCTGAGGATCAGCCCCCAGGTGGCGAGCTGGTTCCCCTCCTCGCCGGTCTGCCGGATCTGCCGCTTGGCGAGGTGGCCGCAGACGATGCCGGCCGGGGCGAAGACGAACGCGAGCACCAGCGACAGGATGGCCAGCACGTTGGGGCCGCCACCCGGTCGGGGTCCCGGGCCGGGCGGCGGGCCGTACTGCCCGTAGGGCGGCTGCGGGGCGTACGACGGCTGCTGCCCGTAGGGCGCCTGTTCGCCCCACTGCCGCTGCTGCCCCTGGGGTGCCTGTTCGCCCCAGGGCGACTGCTGCCCCTGGGGCGCCTGTTCGCCCCACTGCGGCTGCTGCCCGTGGGTCGGCGGCTCGTACGGCGACGGTGGCTGTTCCGGCTCGCCGCCCGGTGGTTGGCTCACCCCTGCACCCCTTCCGTCCCAGCTCAACGGCCTGCTCTCTTGCGGACGCTACCCGCAGCGGTGAACCTTTTCACAGCGGTTGTGTGGACTGGTCACCTTGGCGCGGCAGGCCGGGGGACAGATACTGACCGAGCGTTCAGTTACCCACGAGTAATGCGCCGATCCCCCGGAGGCTGAGATGGCCCGACTCGCCCAGACGCCCGGCCTGACCGATGTGCAGCGGTCGATCCTGGAAACCGTCCGGGAGTTCGCGGACAAGGAGATCATCCCGCACGCCCAGCGGCTGGAGCACGCCGACGAGTACCCGACCGACATCCTCGACGGGATGCGCGAGATGGGACTCTTCGGCCTGACCATCGACGAGGAGTACGGCGGCCTCGGCGAGTCCCTGCTGACGTACGCCCTGGTGGTCGAGGAGCTCTCCCGGGGCTGGATGTCGATCTCCGGCATCGTCAACACCCACTTCATCGTCGCGTACCTGATCTCACAGCACGGCTCGGCGGAGCAGAAGTTCCGGCTGCTGCCGAGGATGGCCACCGGCGAGGTGCGCGGTGCCTTCTCGATGTCGGAACCGGAGTGCGGCTCGGACGTCTCGGCGATCAAGTCGAAGGCGGTCCGCGACGGCGACAACTACGTGCTCAACGGCCAGAAGATGTGGCTGACCAACGGGGCGTACTCGTCGGTGGTGGCGACCCTGGTCAAGACCGAAACCGGCGCCGACTCGGTCTACGGCAACATGAGCACCTTCCTGCTGGAGAAGGAGCCGGGCTTCGGCGAGACCGCGCCCGGCCTGACCATCCCCGGCAAGATCGACAAGATGGGTTACAAGGGCGTCGAGACCACCGAGATGGTCCTCGACGGGGTGACCGTGCCCGACTCGGCGGTCCTCGGCGGCGCCGACAAGGTCGGCCGTGGCTTCTATCAGATGATGGACGGGATCGAGGTCGGCCGGGTCAACGTGGCCGCCCGCGCCTGCGGCATCTCCATCCGCGCCTTCGAGCTGGCCGTCGCGTACGCCCAGCAGCGGAAGACCTTCGGCCAGCCGCTGACGAAGCACCAGGCCATCGCCTTCAAGCTCGCCGAGATGGGCACCAAGATCGAGGCCGCGCACGCGCTCATGGTCAACGCCGCCCGGCTCAAGGACGCCGGCCAGCGCAACGACGTCGAGGCCGGCATGGCCAAGCTGCTCGCCTCGGAGTACTGCGCCGAGGTCGTCCAGGAGGCGTTCCGCATCCACGGCGGCTACGGCTACTCCAAGGAGTACGAGATCGAGCGGCTGATGCGGGAGGCCCCGTTCCTGCTCATCGGCGAGGGCACCTCGGAGATCCAGAAGACCATCATCTCCCGCGGCCTCCTCAAGCAGTACAAGCTCTGACCCTGTTCTCCTGGTTGATCAAGAAGTTTGCGTCAGATCCGAGTGCTCGGCTGACGCAAACTTCTTGATCAACGCGACGGGCGGGGGCCGGTCAGGTTGGCGGCGGCGCGTTCGATGATGAGGCAGCGGTCCTCGACGTAGTCGATGTCGGCCTCCTCGGCGATCCTTCGTGCCTCCGCGGAGACGATGCCGAGCTGCAGCCAGACGGCGGGGGCGCCGATCGTCACCGCCTGGCGGACCACCTCCACGGCGTCGCGCGCCGGGCGGAACACGTCGACCAGGTCCACCGGGTGCGGGATGTCGGCCAGCGAGGCGTACGCCCGCTCACCGAAGAGTTCGTCCACCGTCGGGTTCACCGGGATGATCCGCCAGCCGTGGCGCTGCATCTCCAGGGGCACCCGGTGCGCGGCCTTGCCCGGGTCGCGGGACGCGCCCACGACGGCGATGACGGCGGAGTCGGCGAGGATCTGCTGGGCTGAACGCATCAACCGAGCCTAACCCCGCAGCCGGCGGCAGGTGCCCTGGCGCGGGAGAGGCGTTGCCACCGCCGCGCCGCACCGACGATTTCCGGCACGCCCGGAACGTGCGCGGGCCCGTCGACGGGTTTCGTCCTCAGAGGAGGGAGAGCTGCTCGGCGGCGGGCGGTGTGGACGCCTCCGGCAACCGCCGGTTGTCCCCGACCTCGCCCCGGTGCAGCCCGTGCCGGCGGGCCGCCATCCGCACCCGCGCCGTCACCTCCCGCTGGTACGCCTGCGGCGCGTACGCGCCCGCCTGATAGAGCCGGCGGTAGCGGGGGACCAGCTGCGGGAACTCCCGGGCCAGCCAGTGCGCGTACCACTCGCGGGCGCCGGGGCGCAGGTGCAGCGGCAGCGCGGTCACGCCGGCCGCCCCGGCGGCGGCGATCGCCGACACGGTGGCGTCGATCGACGCGTCGTCGTCGCTGAGCCCGGGCAGGATCGGCGCCATCAGCACGCCCACCTCGAAGCCGGCGTCGGCGAGCTGCCGCACCGCGTCGAGTCGGCGTCGCGGGCTGGGGGTGCCCGGCTCGACCGCCCGCCACAGCGCCTCGTCGACGAAGCCGACCGAGTAGGAGATGCCGACCCGGGTCGCCTCGGCGGCCTGGCGCAGCAGCGGCAGGTCGCGCAGGATCAAGGTGCCCTTGGTGAGGATCGAGAACGGGTTGGCGAAGTCGCGCAGCGCCTCGATGATCGGCGGCATCAGACGGTAGCGCCCCTCGGCGCGCTGGTAGCAGTCCACGTTGGTGCCCATCGCGACGTGCGCACCGCGCCAGCGCGGGGCGGCCAGCTCGCGCCGGACCAGCTCACCGGCGTTGACCTTGACAATCACCTTCCGGTCGAAGTCCTCACCGGCGTCCAGGTCGAGAAAGGTGTGGGTGTTCCTCGCGAAGCAGTTGTGACTGACGACCCCGTTGGCGATGAAGTCGCCCGTGCCGGTGGTGATGTCCCACAGGGGAAGCTCCAACCCGAGCGACTCGATGTCGACCACCCGCAGCTCGGACTGGCACTTCAGCGCCGCACCCTCAATGGTTCGCTTACGGGTGATGGCCGGATCGGTCATGTGGAAGAAGCGCAACCTGGCGGGAAGGCCGCCGGTCAGGCGGATCGACCGTACGCGGTCGGCACGGCCGGGATCCTCCAGCACCCAGTTGAACCCGAAACGGGTCAGCGCTGAGGCGGTCTGATCAAGCACGTCGTCATCGCTGTTACTGATCCGGAAGATGCCGCGGCTGCAACTTCCCTCGGCGTCGAAGATGCCGGCGAGGAAGCCGCTCGTCCAGTCGTCCGTGGGTTGCTCCGGCCATCGGATCACCTCGGTGATGGCCTGGATGTCGCACTGCCTGGAGGTGCGGATGGCGGTCATCGCACGTCTCGTGGCGCTCGCGGGGGTGACGGAGAAGCGCCGCGTGGTGATGCCCGCGTCGGCGAGGAACCGTTCGGTGCGTCCGAGCGCCTCGTCGTCGGCAAGGGCCAATCGGAACCGGTGCACCGTGCCGTAGGGGTACGAGTAGGTGCCGAGGTTGGCGTCGCCCCGGATCATCCCGCAGAGGTAGCCCCGCCGGTAGTCGGAAGAGCACTTCGGCGCAGCTTCGAAGCGGCCCGTGCCGATCAGTCTGTTCTTGGTGGTGAGGTAGGGACGCTCTTCCGCGCCGTACATCGCGCCGGTGACGAATTTCCAACCCCGGTCCGAGAGGAAGCGATGGTCGCCGCTGGCGATCAAGGTGGTGCCGTCGGCGAGCGTGATCCGATAGGCCGGCTTCATCGTCGACCACTTGTCGAGCACGGTGGTGACGACATAGCGACGGTAGGCACCTTGCCGTGCGGTCCCGTAGATCCGGTCGCCGGGCTCCAGTTCACTGATCGGCATGGTGCGGCCGTTCGCCATCAGGATCGGGGTGTCACCCGCCAGGCAGTAGACGCAGGCATGACTGCAGCCCCGGTACGGGTTGACCGTCCACTCGAACGGGACGCGGGACTCGCCGGGCACCCGATTGATGATCGATTTCGCCTGCACCTCGTAGAACGTCATGCCGGCGAAGCCGGGGGTGTCGAAGGTGCGGGCGACGGCGCCGGGGAGCGCCAGCGGCAGGGGTGGAGTCGCTGGCGCTGCCCCGTCGGGACGGCCCTCGTCCGGGGGAGCGGAGAGGTTGTCCCAGCGCATGGCCACTATTCGAACATGCGTACCAATGAAGCGCAAGTGACCCGCCGGACACCGGTCACCGGAGCGCCCGTGACGGGTGGAGGATGGGAGGCATGGAGACGTCCACCTTCGTCTACGACGGCGACTGCGCCTTCTGCAGCCGCTGCGCCGAGTTCATCGAGCGGCGGATCCCCACCGGCGCCCGGGTGCTGCCGTGGCAGTTCGCCGACCTGGCCGCGCTCGGCCTGACCGAGGCGGAGTGCGAGGAGGCGGTGCAGTGGGTCGGTGCGGACGGCTCCCGCGCCGCCGGCCCGGACGCGATCGCCAAGCTGCTCGGTGACAGCGGGCCGCTCTGGCGGGTCGCCGGCTCCGGGCTGCGCTTCCCGCCGGTCCGTGCCGCCGCCTGGCCGGCGTACCGCTGGGTGGCCCGCAACCGGCACCGCCTTCCCGGTGGCACCGCCGCCTGCTCGCTCCCGCAGGAGGCCCGGGAGCGCCTCTACGGTCCGACCGGCGGTCCCGCCGCCGGCTCCTGACCGGCAGCCGCCGGGTCAGGTGGTGGCCGGCCCCACCGCCGGCTCGGGACCGGCCAGCGGGGTCGGCGTCGCCGGGTCCTCGCCGGTGCGTGGCCGACCGCGGGTGAGCAGGCGTCGCGCGAGGACGACCGGACGGACCCGTTCCAGCGGCAGGAAGCTCGTCATCGCGACCAGGTGCGGGGCGAACGAGATGGTGATCGTCGCGATGGTCACCAGGTGGAACGAGTAGAAGAAGCCGACCATGGCCAGCCGCCACCGCTCGGGCAGCAGGAAGACCACCGGGCTGAGCAGTTCGAAGGCCAGGATGCCGAACTGGGCCACGATCAGCAGGTGCGGCACCTGGGCGATGACGTCGGCCAGGTCGGTGCCGCGCCGGATGATCGCGCGGGCCAGCACCGAGCCGGTCGCCCAGTCCAGGCCGCCGAAGCGGAACTTCGCCCAGGCGGCGAGGAAGTACGTGCAGATCACCGCGAGCTGGGTGACGCGGAGCGCCCAGCCCCCGGCCTCGGTGCGGGTCGGGTCGCCGTGCCGGGCGCGCCCGGCGGTGGGGAGCGCGGCGAGCGCAACCAGCAGCCCGAACCGGTCGTGGTCGACCTTCCCGTAGCTCATCGCGACGATCATCCACTCGAGGTAGAGCGCGAAGACCGCCCAGCCGAGCAGGCGCGGCGCGCGTCCGGTGGCGGCGAGCAGGGCGAGCAGCAGCAGGGCCCAGAAGATCACCCCGACCACCACCGGGGTGGGGGTCGGCAGCGGGAGCAGCCGGCCGATCAGCAGCGGCTGGTACAGCTCGCCGGGCACGGCGACCCGGCTGCGTACCCAGGGGGTGAAGACGAGCAGGTCCGCGGCGACGAAGAGATAGACCAGGGTACGGAAGGCGGCGATCCGCCCCCGGGGGACGGCCTCGGTCAGCCAGCCGGTCATCGGGTGGCCTGCCAGCGCACGGCGGTCTCGTCGGTCCACCGGCCGGTCGGGCGGCCGCCGCGGATGTCGTACCAGCGGATCACGATGCGGACCTCGACCAGGGCGGGCGCCGCCGGGTGGCGCTGGGCGTACGCGTCGGCGACCTGGCGCAGCAGAGCGGGGTCGGCGGTGTAGCGGGACTGCTGGCCCTCGATCTCGGCGCGGCGGATGCCGGTGGCGTCCTGGCCCAGGTCGACGAGCGTGCCGGTGCGGTCGACGCCCTCGACGCGGGTGTCCGGAGCGGGGGCGTCGGCGGGTTCGGAGGTGGAGTACATCCGGAACGGCCCGAACGGGAAGTCGTCGTCGGTGCCCCGGAGGGTGCCGGTGAGCAGCAGCGCGAGTCCGAGGGCGGTGGCGCCCAGCCGGACCGCGCGGCCCCGGGTGGTCAAGGTCTCCATCGGCTGGTGACGATACGGGATCGGGGCAGCCCCGGATGCCCTTCCGTCGTCCACTGCTCGCTGACCGTGTCGCTGTCGGGCATGGGCCGGGTGGCAGGGGAGGGTCGGTCGGAGACGACTCCGGCCGGGCCCCGGTCAGGGGCCCGGCCGGTGCCGGATCGCTGCTGCGTCAGTGCTTGTGCTCGTGGTCGGCCAACTTCTCCCGGACCTCTTCCATGTCGAGCTTCTCGACCTGCTCGATCAGGTTCTCCAGCGCGGACTCCGGCAGGGCGCCCGGCTGGGCGTAGACGATCACGCCGTCCTTGATCGCCATCACGGTCGGGATCGAGCGGATGTTGAACTTGGCGCCGAGTTCCTGCTGCGCCTCGGTGTCGACCTTGCCGAAGACGATCTCCGGGTGCTTCTCCGAGGAGCGCTCGTAGACCGGGGCGAACCGCTTGCACGGGCCGCACCAGTCGGCCCAGAAGTCGAGCAGCACGATGCCGTCGCGCTCGGTCACCTCGTCGAAGTTGGCCGTGGTCAGCTCAACCGTTGCCATTGCACTCTCCGATCAGCGCGGATTTCCTACGTCCACTGGAACCAGGGCGGGTGTCTTTGAATTCCCGCCGACTGGGGACCGAAACGCCGCGCGACGGTGCGGTGACGCTCCGAGCCATCGAGAAGAATCTCTCTTCCCCGCCGTGCGGAACGCAAGTGCACGCCGCATTTGCGTGACCCGACGTGATGGGAGCGTTTCCACGGACGTCGCCCCGCGTTCGTGCGGGAAGTTAGCAATTTGCCCATTGACAAGCACGTATCGGGCCTGCAGAGATCGCTCCCATGGTGGATCTCCGTGACGCTCCGTATTGTTACAAAAAGATAAATGTGACGTCGGTCTCTGTCCGTCCGGTGGCGGCGTACGGCAGAATCTGTCCCATCAGAGCGTGGGCGGCGGGTGCCGGGGAGGGCCCCGCCGCTCATTGCGTCTCCCCTCGGTTGTGGCCGGTGTGACATTTCCTCACCACCAGCGCCCCCGACATCGACTTAACAAGCGGTAAGGCATGCTGTGCCGAACTCCATCGCCGCCCGTCGGAGGGGACAAGGATGCAGTTCGGCCGCTACTACGAGGAGTTCGAGGTCGGCGCGGTCTACCGGCACTGGCCCGGCAAGACGGTCACCGAGTACGACGACCACCTCTTCTGCCTGCTCACCATGAACCACCATCCGCTGCACATGGACGCCCACTACGCCGAGACGGCGAGCCAGTTCAAGCGCAACGTGGTGGTCGGCAACTACATCTACTCGCTGCTGCTCGGCATGTCGGTGCCGGACGTCAGCGGCAAGGCGATCGCCAACCTGGAGATCGAGTCGCTGCGACACGTGGCCCCGACCTTCCACGGCGACACCATCTACGGCGAGACCACCGTGCTGGACAAGCGCGAGTCCGCCTCCAAGCCCGACCGGGGCGTGGTCGCCGTCGAGACCCGCGGCTACAACCAGGACGGCACGCTGGTCTGCGTGTTCCGCCGCAAGGTCATGGTCCCCAAGAAGGAGTACGCGGCCGCCGCCGTGCCCGACGGCGTCGACCCGGAGCGGCCGAGCTTCCCCGAGCCGCGCTGACCTCCCGTACGACCCAGGGGCCCCTTGCCCACCGCATCCGGTGGGGAAGGGGCCTCTCTGCGCTGCCCGGGGCTTATGCTGACGCCGGAGGTAGGTCCCATGAGCCACCCCGTCGCTCCAGAGCCGTCCCCTGTCGGGCGCCGTGCCGCACCGCTGACCACCGCCGTCTATTCCGCGGTCGAGTGGGACCTGCTGACCGACCTGCCGGGCCGGGTTCTCGTCGCCGCCGCCTCGCCCGGTCCCGGGCGACCGCCCCGGGGTGTCGCCGCCGGGCTCGCCGGCCTGGACGCGGTCGCCGCCGGCCGGGGCTTCGACAGCGATCTGGTCCGCGCCGTGGTCGCCGCCATCTATGCCCGGCACGACGGGACCGCCCCGCGCGACGAGCACCTCACCGACCTGGTCGACCTGCTGGCCGCCGCCCGGGCGGCGGTACGGGTGCTGCGCCGCCGGGCCGACCCGGCCGACTCGGCGGCGTACCGGCAGTGGGTGGAGTCGGTCGCCGTCCGGGTCTGCCGCGCCGCCCCCGGCGGCGAGCCCGCCCCGGCCGACCGGCGCTTCCTCGACCGGCTCGGCGGGGCGTTGGAGCTGCGCTGACCGGCGGGGTCGCGACGGCGGGGGCGGCACCGGGCCGTACCCTCTGGAAACCGTGACCGACGACCAGCTCGACGTGGGTGTGGGGCCGTGGCCCGGCGACCCGCCGGACGATCCGCGGTACGACCCGGAGCTGCTCGCCGGGGGCGACCGGCGCAACGTGGTCGACCGTTACCGCTACTGGCGGCAGGAGGCCGTGGTGGCCGACCTGGACCGGCGTCGGCACGACTTCCACGTGGCGATCGAGAACTGGCAGCACGACTTCAACATCGGCACGGTGGTGCGCAACGCCAACGCCTTCCTCGCCGCCGAGGTGCACATCGTCGGTCGGCGGCGGTGGAACCGGCGGGGCGCCATGGTGACCGACCGCTACCAGCACGTCCGGCACCACCCGACGATCGAGGAGTTCGTCGGCTGGGCGGCGGCGCGGCACCTGCCGGTGGTCGGTGTCGACAACCTGCCCGGCTCGAAGCCGCTGGAGAGCACCACCCTGCCGCGCCGCTGCGTGCTCCTGTTCGGTCAGGAGGGTCCGGGCCTGTCGGACCCCGCCCGCGCGGCCTGCGACCAGCTCATCTCCATCGCCCAGTACGGCTCCACCCGGTCGATCAACGCCGGGGTGGCCAGCGGCATCGCCATGCACGCCTGGATCCGGTCGCACGCCGGTCCACCGCCGGACTGACCCACCGCTGCGCGTCGCCCGGCCGACGCACGTCCCGGGTGTCAGTTCCGCCGGCCGGCGGAAATCCCACGCCGGTCCGGCCCGCTCCGCTTGACGGACCGGCGACGCGGGGTGACGGTGGGAAGGTGAGTGTCCTGGTGAGTTGTCCCAGATGCGCGGGACCGGTACGCGAGCCGGACCTGATGCACACCGAGTCCCGCTGCCTGCGCTGCGGTCCGGTGTCCCCGTTGCACGTGCCCGAGCACATCGGCGGCGACATCGTGGCGAGCGTGGTGGACCGGGTCGCCGCCGCCGCCGAGCCCCCCGACCGCCCCGGCATCCCCCTCTGGTGCCCCTGGCCGCTGCCGCCGGGCTGGACCCTGACCGGGGTGGCCTGGGCCGGCGACGAGCGGACCGGCGTACGCGCCACCGCGGTCGCCTGCGCCGGTCCCGCCCCGCTCGACGGTGGACCGGCGGATCTGCTGTTCGTCGCCGAGGAGCCGGGCGTCGGTCTCGGTTCCCGCTTCGCGGGACTGCCCGGACCCGACCCCGGGCCCGAGGTCGAGGAGGCGCTGGCGGATCCCGGCCCTGGTCACGCCGAGCGCGTACCGCACGCCAAGATCCGTGTGGGTGGTCATCCGACTCCACTGTGGCTGGTGAATTCTCCGACAGATCGAAGCGCGTACGCCGGCGAGGCTCGGGGAATGTGGCTCCATGCGATAGCCTGGCCGGCGAGTGCGGGTCACCTCCTCGCGGAAGACGTCGTCTTGCACGACCTCACCGAGTGGACTCCGCCCGAACTCGTGTACGGCGCACCGTCCCCGTATCTGCAGGGCCAGGCCTGACCGGTCTGACCTGCGGTGTCGGGGAACGGACGCAGATATTCACTGTACGACACCATGCTGATACCCTGGGTGCCGCTGCGGTAAATGGACCCGGCTCCGCGCGAGAGGATGGCCCGCTATGGTCAAGAAGGTCCTCACCTGGGCCGGCATCGCGTTCTTGATCTTCTTCGTTGCCTACCGGCCCAACTCCGCCGCGGACGTGTTCAAGTCCCTCGGCGGCGGCATCATGGACATCGCTCAGGGCTTCGGCGACTTCTTCACCAGCCTCGTCGCCTAACCGCTGATGGGCAGCCCCTCCGGTCCACCCTTCGATCCCGACGACCCCGACTGGGAACGCCGGGACACCGAGCCGATCCCCCGGATCGGGCCGGACGACGGCCCCGGCTACGGTGCCGGCCCGGGCCTGGGGGACGGCCCCTCCCTTTCGGACGACGCCGGCTACGGCGACGGCCCGGGATACGCCGGCGAGGGCCGCTCCGGTCGGGCCTGGATCCGCGACCCCGAGGGCGGCTACCAGCAGCCGCCGATCTCCGAGGACGAACTGGTCGGGCTGCGGGTCGACGCCCAGGGCATGGCACCCCGACGGGTGCTGCCGCTGGAGGACGAGCCGAGTTCCCTGGTGGCCCGCTACCTCTTCCCCACCGAGCGCTACCGGGGCGAGTGGAAACGGCACTGGATCCACCTCACCACCCCGATCATCGTCGGCATCGCGGCGACCTTCGTGCTCGGCTACCTCTCCGGCTTCCTCGCCGGGCGGGACGTCGGCGCGCTGACCACCATCGCGGTCCTGCTCTGGTTCGCCGTGATGGGCTGGGTCGCCTGGCGGGTCGCCGACTGGTGGTACGACCGCTTCATCCTCACCAACAAGCGGGTGATGGTGGTCAACGGCATCATCACCCGGCGGGTGGCGATGATGCCGCTGGTCCGCGTCACCGACATGAAATACGAGCAGACCCCGACCGGCCGGGCGCTCAACTACGGCACCTTCGTGCTGGAGTCGGCCGGCCAGGAGCAGGCGCTCCGCGAGATCAAGAATCTGCCCAACCCCAACGAGCTCTACCTGCGCGTCGTCGAGGAGATGTACGAGCCGCAGGCCGTCGAGGCGCGGTTGGGCAAGGAGGCGGACGAGGCCAAGGCCGACGACGGGGCGTGAAACTTTTCGTCCGAACATCGGATGAACAGCGCACCATTCGCCGTCGACCCGACCCCTCCCACCGTGGCAGCCTGCCATGGAGGACGGGGCGCGGAGGTGAGCGGTGGCGACCAGGGACCCCCTGGAGGAGGAGTTCCGCGAGTTCGTCGCGGCCCGCTCCGGTGCCCTGCTGCGCACCGCCTACCTGCTCGCCGGCGACTGGGCCACCGCCGAGGACCTGCTCCAGACCGCGCTGACCAAGACGTATCTGGCCTGGAAGCGGCTCGGTGGGATCGAGGCCATCGAGCCGTACGCCCGGCGGGTCCTGGTCAACACCTCGACGAGCTGGTGGCGGCGACGGTGGCACGGTGAACGCCCCACCGAGGTGCTGCCCGAGCGGGCCGGGGTCGACGAGATCGAGCAGCAGCTCGACCGGGACGCCCTCTGGCGGCACCTGAGCGCGCTGCCCGCCCGGCAGCGGGCCGTGCTGGTGCTCCGCTTCTATGAGGACCTCTCCGAGGCGCAGACCGCGGCCCTGCTGGACATCTCCCCGGGCACCGTGAAGAGCCAGACCTTCCGCGCCCTGGGCACGCTGCGCCGCCGGATGGGCTCCCAGGCCGCCCTCGGGTTGCCGGCCGAGCCCGAGCCGACCCCGGCACGTACACCGGCCCGGACCCGGCCGCCTCGGGCGACGACCGCGCCCACGGCCGCCCCGGCACCGGCCACGCCCGGCCCGGCGCCCGCCGGGTCCAGGACCACCCCGGCAGCCGCCCGCCCCGGCGTCGCTCCGACCGCTCCGACGTCCGATGCCGTCCCGGCGGTGCGTCCGGCCGCGCTGGCCGGTCGTCCGGGTGCCGCCCGGCCGACGAGCGGTGTGCCGGCGGAGACCCGATGAGCGGCCACGACAACCGGAGCGGCGGGCCGGAGCGTCCATTCCCGGTGAGCGATGACGAGCTGGCGCGGGCGTTGCGGGAGACCTTCGCCAGCCGGGTCGCCGTGCCGCGCCCGCTCACCGTCGACCCGGCCGGAGTGGCGCTCCGGCGGGCCAGGCGGACCGGCCGCCGACGCGCCCTGGCCGGGCTGGCCCTGGCCGGGATCGCCACCGTCGCGGTCACCACCGGCATGGCCCAGCTCGGTGACCGTCCGGGCCGGCAGGGCGTCCCCACCGTCGTGCTCGGCGATCCGCCCGAGCGGTCGGCGTCCCCGAGGCCCACCGCGTCCCCGTCGGGCCGCCCGGCGAGCGGGCCGCTGCGCGTCGAGGTCGACCTGATCGTCGACGCCACCCTGGAGACGACCGGCGGCGAACAGCGGCCCCTGCCGGGGGTGGACCCGGTGGACCGGGCGTTGCGGATCAGCGACCACGGCGGCTGGCTCGTCACCTCGGCCGCGACCGCGGCCGGTCGTACCCTCTGGTGGGTGCCGCCCGGTGACGGCGCCCCGCAGGTGGTCCTCGCCGCGGCGGACGCCGTCGCGCTGTCCCCGGACGGACGACAGGTCGCCTGGCGCGACGGCGGCGAGATCGCCACCGCCGGGGTGATCAGCGGGCAGTTGATCGCCCTGGTCCGGACGCCGGCCGCCGCCGACGCGGTGCCGGTCGGCTTCGCCGGCGACGCCGTCCTGGTCCGGCGGGCCGGGCAGGCCGGCTACAGCGTCTGGCGCCCGTCCGCCGGCCCGCTCCCCACCCGCGCCGAGCGCGGCGTGCTGAGCACCTACGGCACGCTCCCCGACGGGCGGGTGGTCGGTCAGGTCTCCGCCGGCACCCCCCGACGACCCTGTGTGGCGCTGCTCGACCCGACCCGCCAGCTCGCCCCGGTCCGTACCGGTTGCGGCCCCGATCTCGCCACCGACGGGCACGGCGGGGTCTCCGCCGACGGCCGGTGGCTGCTGGCCAACGGCAGCGGGAAACAGGGCGCCCTGCTCGTCGACCTGAACCAGCTCGGTGCCGACACCCGGGCCCGCGCCGCCGGCCCGGCGGTGACCGGGGCCGTGACCTGGACGAAGGGCGGTGCGGCGCTCTATGTCGACGACAAGGGCGGCCTGGTCCGGGTGCGGGTCGACCAGGTGGTGGCCGGGCATCCGGCGATCGCCGCGCCGCTGGCCGGTGGCACACCCGGCCGGCGCCCGGTCCTGGTCACCGACGTGACCTCGTGACCCGCCGCCGGGCCCACGCCGGGACCGCCGGGCGGCGACCCGGACCGGCCGGTTAGCGTCGGCGGATGAGCGCCGCCCGGATCGACCTGCACGCCCACTCCACCGCCAGCGACGGCACGCTGAGCCCGGCCGAGCTGGTCCGGGCCGCCGCCGGGGCGGGGCTGGACGTCGTCGCGATCACCGACCATGACAGCACCGCCGGCTGGGCGGACGCGGTGGCCGCCCTCCCGCCCGGGCTCAGCCTGGTCCGCGGCGCCGAGATCTCCTGCCGCTGGTACGGGGTGGAACCGGCGATCCCGCTGCACCTGCTCGCGTACCTGTTCGACCCGGCCGAGCCGGAGCTGGCCGCCGAACTGGCCCGGGTCCGACTCGCCCGGGAGGTGCGCGGCGAGCAGATCGTCCGCCTGCTCCAGGCCGACGGGATCGCGGTGAGCTGGTCGGAGATCCTGGCCGGCGCGGCCGGCGGCACGGTCGGTCGGCCGCACATCGCCCAGGCGCTGATCCGGGCCGGGCTGGTGGCCACCACCACCGAGGCGTTCGGGCCGCAGTGGCTGGGGGAGCGCTACCGCCTGCCCAAGGACGACATCGACGTGTTCCGGGCGGTCGCCCTGGTCCGGGCGGCCGGCGGGGTGCCGGTCTTCGCCCACCCACGGGCCAGCCGGCGCGGGCGGATCGTGCCGGACGAGCTGATCGTCGAGCTGGCCGCGGCCGGGCTCGCCGGGCTGGAGGCCGACCACGAGGACCACTCGCCGGCCGAGCGCGCCCACGTCCGCGCCCTCGCCGCCGACCTCGACCTGCTGGTCACCGGGTCATCGGACTTCCACGGCACGCACAAGACGGTCCGACTCGGCGCGCACACCACCGACCCCGAGGCGTACGAGCGGATCGTCGCGGCTGCCGGCGGGGTGACCCCGGTCGCTTCCGGCTGATCCGCCGCGGCGGCGCGGCTACCGTGGCCGCGTGGATCTGAAGCTGTTCGGCGAGGTCTTCGTGACCCTGCTGGTGATCGTCGACCCGCCGGGCATGATGCCGATCTTCCTCGCGCTCACCGGACCGTTGCCGGCCCGCGACCGGAACCGCGCCGCGTGGCAGGCGGTGGCGCTGGCGCTCGGGGTGATCGTGATCTTCGCGGTGGCCGGCCGGACGATCCTCGCCTACCTGCACGTCGACCTGCCCGCGTTGCAGGCCGCCGGCGGGCTGCTGCTGATCCTCGTCGCCCTGGAACTGCTGACCGGCAAGGCCGACGACCCCGGTCAGCAGGTCACCTCCAACATCGCCCTGGTGCCGCTGGGCACCCCGCTGCTGGCCGGGCCGGGCGCGATCGTCGCCACCATGCTCTTCGTCCAGCAGGCCGGCGGCCTCGGGGACTACACCGCCATCGCCGCCGCGATCGTCGCGGTGATGGTCGCGGTCTGGGTCGTGCTGCGCTTCTCCGGCGTCATCGTCAAGATCCTCCGGCCGGGCGGCATCGAGGTGCTGACCCGGATCGCCGGTCTGCTGCTGGCCGCCATCGCGGTGCAGCTCATCGCGGACGCGATCGCCGCCTTCGTCACCCAGTACCTCGCCGTCGGCTGACCGCCCGGCCCGCCGCCGTCGGGCTGTCGTACCGGGGTGGCAGGATCTCAGGCGTGCGACGAGCCTCCTCCACCGGACGATCCGGCGGCCGGCCGCCCCGGCCCCGCGCCGAGCAGACCGAGCAGCTCGGCTTCGAGGGCATGCCGGAGCGGCTCTTCGTCTGCACCCCCAGCAAGCTCGGGGCGTACGCGGACTGCCCCCGCCGCTACCGCTACTCCTACGTCGACCGGCCCGCGCCGCCCAAGGGCCCGCCGTGGGCGCACAACTCGCTCGGCGCCAGCGTGCACACCGCGCTGAAGAACTGGTATGCGCTCGACCCCGAGCGTCGCCGGCCCGAGGTGCTGCCCCGGCTGCTCAAGGGCACCTGGGTGCGGGAGGGCTACCGCGACGACGAGCAGGAGCGGGCGGCCTACGGTCGGGCGCTGGCCTGGCTGGAGTCGTACGTCGCCGGGCTGGATCCCGCGGACGAGCCGGTCGGGGTGGAGCGGGTGGTCGCCGTCAAGACCGGGGTGCTCGCCTTCAACGGCCGCGCCGACCGGATCGACTCCCGACCCGGCCCCGACGGGCCCGAGCTGGTCATCGTCGACTACAAGACCGGCCGCACCGGGCTCGACGCCGACGACGCGCGCGGCTCCCAGGCGCTGGCCCTCTACGCGTACGCGGCCGAGCGGGTGTTCCGCCGGCCCTGCCGCCGGGTCGAGCTGCACCACCTGCCCACCGGCACGGTCGCCGGGCACGACCACACCGTCGAGTCGCTGGCCCGGCAGCTCACCCGGGCCGAGGAGACCGCCCGGGACATCATGGCCGCCGAACGGGCGGTCGCCGACGGCACCGACCCGGACGAGGCCTTCCCGACCACCCCCGGTCCCCGCTGCGGCTGGTGCGACTACCGCCGCACCTGCCCGACCGGCGCACAGGCACCCGGCAAGGAGCCCTGGGCGGCGGTGGAACGCGTCGCTGAGCCGACCGTCGGCGAGAACTGACCGGGCCGACCGTCAGGCGGCCGAGGCGGCGTGCCGTGCCGCACGCTCCTTGGCGGTCTGCTGCAACGGCCCCTCCCGGTAGCGGCGCGGCAGCGCCGTCAGGGCGAGCCGCAGCGCCCGGACGCTCAGGTCCGCCGAGAGCTCCGTGGTGGGCAGGCCCAGGCCGCCGTACAACCGGCGGGCCCACGGCGGCAGCAGGGCGATCGCGGTGCCGGCGATCCCGAGGTACGCCCACCGGGGCGGCCCGAGGTGCAGGCCCAGCTTGACCGGCAGGCTCAGCTTCCACGGGATCGGCGGCGCGGTGAGGAAGAGAGCGGTCTCCGCCGCCTCCTTCGTCATCCGCAGGTCACCGCGGACCCGCCGGTAGTAGTCGTCCACCTCGGCGGCGGTGCCCGGCACGTCCGCCGGGTCGAGGCCGACCAGGGCGGCCGCCCGGCGCTGCTCGGTGTAGTAGCCGTCGACCTCGGCGTCGGTCAGCGCGAGGCCGGCCCGGCGGGCGGTGCTGACGAACGACTCCACCTCGGTGACGTGCACCCAGCGCAGCAGTTCCGGGTCGTCGACCCGGAACTCCTCGCCGGTGAACGGGTCGGTGGCCCGGAGCCGGGCGTGCAGCGTACGCAGCCGACGCCCGGCCGCCTCGGCCTCGGCGGTGGTGCCGTAGATGGTCGTCGCCACGTAGGTGGCGGTCCGCAGCAGGCGGCCCCAGGCGTCGCTGCGGTAGCTGCTGTTCTGCGCCACCCCGGCCATCGCCCGGGGATGCAGTGCCTGGAGGTAGAGCGAGCGCAGGCCGGCAACGATCAGGATCGGCTCCTCGTGCACCTTCCACGTGACCGATCCCGGACCGAACAGGCCGAGGTCATCGGAGTCCACCGGCCAAGAGTGCCACGCGCCGGGCCGGTCCGCCCCGGTGCGGGACGCCGGCGGCGGTCAGTCGTCGGCGCAGCGGCGGGCCCGGCAGGCGGGGCAGAGCCCCCAGAAGGTCACTTCCGCCTCGTCGATCTCGAAGCCCTGCGCGCTGCTCGGATCCAGGCAGGGCGCGCTGCCGGTGGCGCAGTCGACGTCCGCGATCTCGCCGCAGCCCCGGCAGACCACGTGGTGGTGGTTGTCGCCGGTGCGGGCCTCGTACCGGGCGGGACTGCCGGCCGGCTCGATCCGGCGGGACAGGCCGGCCCGGGAGAGCGCGCCGAGGACGTCGTAAACCGCCTGGGTGGAGACCGAGTCGAGCCGCTCCCGCACCCGGCGGATGATCTCGTCGACCTCCAGGTGGCCCCCGGCGGCGAGCACGTCCAGCACCGCCAGGCGCGGTCGGGTGACCCGTAGGCCCCTCGACCGGAGCAGCTCCGCACCACTGGACATGACGGTAATGACAGCACGGACCCGTCGGGGCGGTCGGCGGGCCGGGATCGTGGGTGGCCCGGACCACAGCCCGCCGCCAGCAGGTGAACCGGGACGACGGCCGGTGCGTGTGTCGATGTGACGAAGGGCGCAGGACGGTCATCTCCGTCGTACGCTGATCGCCCGCGGTACCCGTCCACTCGCCGGAGGTGTCGGTGTTCAGGGAAGTAAATGGTCTGCCGGGGCACATCCTCGTCATCCACGCGGCGGTGGTGCTGGTGCCGCTGCTGGCGCTGCTCTCCGTCGCGTACGGCGTGCTGCCCCGCTGGCGCACCCGGTTCGGGTGGGCGGTGGCCGCCCTCTCGGTGCTGACGCCGATCGTGGCCTGGGTGTCGACGGAGTCCGGTGAGGCGCTGGAGGAGGCGCTCGAGAAGCGCGGCTACCCGCCGGAGGGCCTGCAGAAGATCCACGAGCACTCCGAGTACGGCGAGACCCTGCTCTGGCTGGTGGTCGGCCTCGCCGTGGCGTCCCTGGTGCTGCTGGCGGTGACCAGCGGCCACGAGCGGGTCCGCCGGCTGCCCACCTGGCTGCCCTGGGCGCTGACCGCAGTGGTCGCCGTGCTGGCGGTCTTCGCGCTGGTGTACGTCTATCTGACCGGCGACAGCGGCGCCAAGATGGTCTGGAGCAACATCGTCTGACGGCGGCGGACCCGGCCGCTCAGAAGATCACCCGTGAGCAGAGCAGGCAGATCAGGATCACCAGCACGACCCCGGCCACCGCGCCGACGCCGTAGGTGAGCCGTTGCGCCTGCTGCTCCGCGGTGTCGACGGCCGCCATGTCCTGCGGCGGCAGGTGCCGGGGCGGCGGCAGTCGCAGTTGCACCGGTGGACGCCAGCCGGGCGGTGGCGGGACGGTCCGGGGCGGCCCGGCGTATCCCGGTCCGGCCGGGCCGGGCGCCCGGGTCGCGTCACCGGGGGCGTCGTCCGGTCGCTCCGTCGGCGGCTGGTCCGGGGCGGGGCGTCGCCAGAAGGCGTCCTCGGGGCTGGCACCGCTGGGCGTCGTCACGCCGACCGACGCTACCAACGTGCCGGTCGGCGTGCCGGCCGATGCGGTGGGCGGCGCGGCGCGCGTATCCTTGCCGCTCGTGAGCGATCCCAGCACGCGCAGCGACGACGACCGGGCGGTCGACCTCAGCGAGGACTTCGTGGTGCTGCCCGAGCAGACGGCCGACGACACCGACCGTGGCTGGGGCGAGCGGTCCGGCGGCAACGACGACTGGCTGCTCGCCGAGCGCCCGCCGCACTGGGACTGACCGGGCCCTTCCGGCGCTGCCGCCGTCGGCGCCACCGCTACGGCGGTCAGCCGCGGACCACCACGGCGAAGCGGCTTCCCTCGGGCATTCCGACCGTCCGCTGCGCCTGCTCGGGAGGCAGCGCCAGATAGAGCGCCGACGAGCCGTCGACGGCGTTCCCGCCCACCACGTCCAGCACCAGCGCGCGGGAGGCGAGCAGCGTCGCCTCGGCCGACGCCCCGGGCACGACCAGCAGGTCGACCCGCGCGCCCGGGCGGAGCACCGCGAGCGCGGCCGGCTCGGCCAGCCGCACCGGGACCCCCACCGACCCGCTGGGCAGCGGCAACGCCCCATTCCCGGGCGGCCGGGCCGAGGCCCCGTCAGCGCGGTTGCCGTCGCGGTTCCGGGCGGTGCCCGGGACGGCCGACACCGCGGGGGCGTCAGGAGCCGAGCCGGGCCGGCAGTCGCCGGGGCTCTGGAGGATCGCCGCGGCCAGGCCGAGCAGCATCGCGACCAGCGCCACGCGCAGCAGGGTTCCGCGCCGGGGCAGCCCGCGCCAGCGGACCGGACGCAGTGAGCCCTCGTTCGCCGTCACTCGTGCCTCCCCGACCTCGGCCGGGCGTCGCCGTCAGGACGATGCCCACGCCGAGGCTAGAAAGGGAGGAACCCGCGGTGCCTACCCGACCGACAGGCCTGTGGAAAACCTGCCCGCCTGTGGAAAACTCCCGCGCCCCGCGGTGATCTGCTAGGAGGACGAGGAGCTGGAGGTGCTGGCCGCCGCCGGCTTGGCCGAGCTGCCGCCGGTCGAGGCGGACGAGCCGCTCGTCGAGGTGCTGCCGGACGAGGAGCCGGAGTCGCCGGACGACGACTCGGACTTCGCCGGCTTGGCGGCCGTGTTCTTCCCGGCGTCCGAGCCGGACGAGCGGGAGTCGGTGCGGTAGAAACCGGACCCCTTGAAGACGACGCCGACCGAGTTGAAGACCTTGCGCAGCCGCCCCGCACACGCCGGGCACTCGGTCAGCGGCTCGTCGGAGAAGGACTGCACCGCCTCGAGCTGCTGGCCACACGCGGTGCAGGCGTACTGGTACGTGGGCACGTTCTCCTCCGGATCTGGCACGGCCGGTTGGCACTCGACATCTTCGAGTGCCAATGGTGCGTCATGGGACCCGGGTTCGTCCAGCGGAAGCGTGCCGTCCCACACCGGGTGCCCCGGCAAGGGTACGCAGCCCGTCGGCGGGCGTGATCGCGGCGCGGACCGGGCGGTCGTGCGGCTCGGCCGGCAGGCGCTCCACCAGCTCCCCGTCGTGCAGCAGGGCCACCGTCAAGGTGACCGCCGGCACCCGGGCCAGCGCCCGGTCGTACGAGCCGCCGCCGCGGCCCAGCCGCCGGCCGCCCCGGTCCACCGCCAGGGCCGGTACGACCACCAGGGCGGCGTCGGCCACCGCCGAGGTGCCCAGCCGGGGGCCGGTCGGCTCGCGCAGTCCACGGCCGGCCGCCGCCAGGGGCACCCCGTCGACGTACTCCGCCCAGTCCAGGTCGAGGTCGTCGCGGAGCACCGGCAGCAGCAGCTCGGCCGTCGGCTCCAGCGCGGCCCGCAGCACCTCGGGCAGGTCCGGGCCGCCCGGTTCGGTGCCCACCGGGACGTACGCGGTGACCCGGGCCGGGCGCAGCCGGCGTACCAGGGAGATCAGCTCGGCCTGGACGCGGGCCGCCGCCTCGGCGCGGCGCGGCGCGGTCAGCGACCGGCGGGCGGCGAGCAGTGCGATCCGGGCGTCCCGCTTCGCCTCAGGCGTCACTTCCGCTCCATCAGATAATTCCGGCATCGCAACACTCCTGACGCAACGCTTGCCTCTCCGTCGCTCTGTGTCAGCATCGCAGGATCGGGCGCGGAACTTCCGGGGGGAAGCTTGACGCTACGCGGGCGGTTGACGGCGGCCTTCCTCGCGGTGGTGCTCGGCCCCGTCCTGCTCGGCGCGTTCTTCGTCGGGTCGACCATGTCGGCCGTCGACCGGAGCCGGTCCACCGAACGCCTGGGGCTGGCCGCGACGGCGGTGCGGACCTCGGTCGACGCCCTCTGCCAGCAGTTGCGCGCCGCGGCGGACGCGGTCGCGCTGGTCGCCGACCCGGCGGCCCGGCCCGGCGCGGCGGCCCAGGTGGTCGGCCGCGGCCTCGCCGCCGCCGTCCGGATCACCGACACCGCCGGCCGGACCAGCTACGCCACCCCGGGCGGGCCGACCGAGCCGTGGCAGGACTGCTCCGGCACGTCGGCCGCCGGTCCGGTCGGGGCGCTCGCCGCCCGCGTCCAGCTCCGCGACCCGACCGGCGCCGACCTGGGCACGGTGGCGGCCGCCCAACCCGTCGACCCGGCCTTCGTCGCCCGGCTCGCCGCGGTGACCGGGGTGGCGGTCACCCTCCTGGACGACCCCGCCGGCCCCGTCCGGGTCGCCCACACCACCGAGAACCGACAGGTACGCGAGGCGGTGCTGGCCGCCGCCGGCCGCGCGGACGGGGACCGGGTCACCGAGACCGACGACGGTCGGTACGTCCGCCGGGTCGGCCCCGTCGAGGGGCAGCCGCTGCCGCTGGTGCTCTCGGTGCCCGGGGAACGGCCACCCGCCCTCTACGCCGCCCTGGTCGGCGCGGTGGTGCTGGCCGCGCTGCTGGCGGTGCTGGCGGCCGGGCGGCTGGCCCGGGTCACCACCCGGCCCCTGGTGGAGCTGGCCGGCGCGGTGGACCGGGTGACCCACGGTGACCTGACCGCCCGGGTGCCGGTGCGCAGCCGGGACGAGATCGGTCGGCTGGCGCTGGCCTTCAACCGGATGACCCGGGAGACCGGCAGCTATGTCACGGCGCTGACCAGCAGCCGGGACCAGCTCCGTGGCCACCTGGCGGTGCTCGGCGACACCCTGGCCAGCACCCACGACCTGCAACGCATCCTGCGGGTGATCCTGGACAGCGCGATCGCGGCGACCGGTGCCCGGGCCGGTGCGGTGCTGCTGCTCGACGGGGACGGGCTGCTGGTCGGCCAGTGCGTCGAGGGCCTGGCGGGGCGCTGGCCCACCGGGGACCGGAACGACCCGGGCACGTTGCGGGTGCCGGTCGGTGCCGGGGTGGTGGGCGCGGTGGCCGCCACCGGGGAGCCGCAGCGCGGCCGGTGCGACGCCGGCGCGACACCGACCGGGGAGCCGAGCTGCGAGACGTACATCGCGGTGCCCTTCGCCACGCCGGGGACGGCGGACCCGGGCGGGCGGGGCGGCCCGGAGCGGCCCGGGCACCCGCCGGCCGGCGACGGCGCCCCGGCCGGCGGTGCGCTCGGCGTGCTGGTCCTCTACGACCGGCTCGGCGGCGACGAGTTCGACGACGACGACCTGGTGACCCTGCGGACCTTCGCCGGGCACGCCGCGGTGGCGGTGGAGAACGTCCGCGTGCACGAGGAGGCGCAGCGGCTCTCGCTGACCGACCCGCTCACCGGGCTGTGGAACTACCGCTACCTGCGGGAGTCGATCCGCCGGGAGGTGGAGCGGGCGAACCGGTTCGGTCGGATGCTCAGCGTCCTGGCGCTGGACCTGGACCGCTTCAAGGACGTCAACGACACCTGGGGCCACGCCGCCGGGGACGCCGTGCTGGTGGAGTTCGCCCGCCGGGTACGCGGCGAGATCCGCGAGGTCGACCTGGCCTTCCGGCACGGCGGCGAGGAGTTCGTGGTGCTGCTGCCGGAGACGGACGCCCGGGGCGCGACGATCGTCGCCGACCGGCTCGGGGCGGTGGTCCGGGACAGCCCCGTCCCGGTCGACGGGCACGGCGGGGAGCCGGTGCCGGTGGCGGTGACCGTCTCCATCGGCATCGCCGTCTATCCCGATCACGCCGCCAGCGGGCAGCAGGTGCTCGACGCGGCCGACGACGCCCTCTATGCGGCCAAGGCCGCCGGGCGGGACTGCTGCCGGCTGGCGCAGGTGCCGGACCGCGCGCCGACGCAGGAACTTCCCGTGGTCGCGGCGGCGGTCAGCCCCGCCGACGGCCTGCCCCGGGCGGGCACGACGGACGCCGCGGGCGCAGGCCCGGGCGGCGCGTCTTCCGGTCCTCACCCGCCGCGGCAGAGCCGTGGCCGATAGTCTCGCGACATGTCGGAGCACTCAGCGAACCCCTCAACGACCGCCGCGACCGGTCGTCCGCTCGCGGTCAAGGCCGTCATCCCGGCCGCCGGCCTGGCCACCCGGTTCCTGCCGGCCACCAAGGCGGTGCCCAAGGAGCTGCTGCCGGTGGTCGACCGGCCGGTGCTTCAGTACATCGTCGAGGAGGCCACCCAGGCCGGCATCACCGACGTCCTGCTGATCACCGGGCGCGGCAAGACCGCCATGGTGGACCACTTCGACCGCCGGCCCGACCTGGAGGAACGGCTGGCGAAGAAGCCCGAGCTGCTGGCCGCCGTCAAGCGCACCGAGGAGCTGGCCGACATCTACACCTGCCGGCAGCCCGAGCAGCTGGGCCTCGGCCACGCCGTCGGGTACGCCGAGGCGCACGTCGGCGACGCGCCCTTCGCGGTGCTGCTCGGCGACGAGTTCGTCAAGCCGTCCGAGCCGCTGCTGCCGGCCATGCTGGAGCTGCAGGCCCGGACCGGCGGCGTCGTGCTGGCCTTCTTCGAGGTCGACGCGGCCGAGACCAGCCGGTACGGCATCGCCTCGGTCGAGCCGGCCGAGCCGGAGTTCGGCGACATCGCCGAGGTCGTCAAGGTCACCGGCATGGTGGAGAAGCCCGACCCGGAGGACGCCCCCAGCAACCTGGCCGTCCTCGGCCGGTACGTGCTGCCGGGCCGGATCTTCGACGCGATCCGGCGGACGAAGCCGGGCAGCGGCGGCGAGATCCAGCTGACCGACGCGATGGAACTGCTGCGCACCGAGGGGGTGCCGGTGCACGCGATCGTCTACCGGGGCACCCGCTACGACACCGGCCAGCCGCTCGGCTATCTCCAGACCGTCGTCCAGATCGCCGCCGAGCGGGACGACCTGGGCGCCGAGTTCCGCAAGTGGCTGGCCGAGTTCGTCAACTCCGACGCGTCCGGCGGTGCCAATACATGACCGCGACGGCCGACGCCGAGGCGGCCGCGAACGGGTTGACGCCGCTCGCCGACTACCTGGGCAGCGTGCTGCGCAGGTTACGCGCGCTGCCTCCACTCGACCTCGACCTGACCCAGGCGTACGGCAACGTCCTCGCCGAGGACGTGGTCGCGCCGCACTCGTTCCCCGCCTTCGACCAGGCGGCGGTGGACGGGTACGCCGCGCGTTGGGAGGACATCTCCGGGGGGAGCCGGGGCCCGGGATACGTCCCGGCCCCCTCCGGCGCGCCCGGTGGGCACAGCATCCGGCTGAACGTGGTCGGCGACCTGGGTGCGGCGAGCTGGCGACCGGTCCGGCTCACCCCCGGGTCGTGCTTCTCGGTGGCCGCCGGCGCGCCGCTGCCCGTCGCCGCCGACGTGGTGGTGCCGGTGGAGTGGACCGACCAGGGCATGGCCGCGGTGGAGATCTTCCGCGCCCCCAAACGGGGGTACGGCGTCCGCCGCGCCGGTGAGGAACTGCCCGCCGGCACCCTGCTCGCCCGCGCCGGCACGTACGTCTCCCCGGCGCTGGTGGCGGTCTTCGCCGCCACCGGCATCGGGCACGTGGTGGTCCGCCCCAGCCCGCGGGTGGTCGTCGTGGCGACCGGTGACGAGCTGGTCGACGTGGGCCGGGCCAGCCAGCCCGGTCAGGTGGTGGACGCGAACTCGCACGCGTTGACCGCCGCCGCGGCCGAGGCGGGGGCGCTGGCGTACCGGGTGGGCATCTGCGACGACGACCCGGAGGGGCTGCGTGGCCTGCTGGAGGACCAGACCCTGCGGGCGGATCTGATCATCACCACCGGCGGCACCGGCACCGGCCCCGGCGACATGGTCCGCCGGATCCTGTCCCGCCGGGAGGGCGGCCGGGCCGGGCCGGTGGCCTTCACCGAGGTCGCCCTCTATCCCGGAACGGCCCTCGGGTTCGGTACGGTCGGCGCCGAGGAGGTGCCGGTGGTCTGTCTTCCCGGTGAGCCCGGCGCGGCGCTGATCGGCTTCGAGGTGCTGGCGCGCCCCGCCATTCAGCTGCTGGCCGGGGCGGAACCGGTGTTCCGGCCGAGTGTCCGCGCGCACCTGTTGGAGACGCTCTCGTCCCCGGTGGGGCTGCGTGAGTTCCGTCCGGCGCACGTCGCCGAGCGGCGCGGCGGGGGCTACACCGTCCAGCCGCTCAGCGGCGGCCCGTTCACGCTCTCCGGTCTGGCCGAGGCGAACGGCCTGCTGGTGCTCGGCGAGCGGGTCACCACGGCTGCCGCCGGGTCGACGGTGGACGTGTTGTTGCTGGACCGACGCCGGTGAGCTGGTTCGGGCGGGCGCCGGGGTGGCCGGCGACCCTGGTGGACGGTCCGGTGGTGCTGCGGCCGTACCGGCGGTCGGACGCGGCGGCCTGGTCGGAGATCCGGCGGGCCAACCGGGCCTGGCTGGCCCCGTGGGAGTCGCACCTGCCCGGCAGTTGGGACGAGTCGAACTCGCCGTCGGCGTTCCGCTTCGTCCACGCCGACCAGCGCCGTTCCGCGCGTACCGGCGACGGGATGCCGTTCGCGGTCTGCCTGCGGGAGGACGGCCGGGACCGCCTCGTCGGGCACCTCAACGTGGGCAGCATCGTCCGGCGCGCCTTCTGCTCCGGCTACGTCGGGTACTGGGTGGACGCCCGGGTGGCCGGTCGGGGGGTGATCCCCACCGCGGTGGCGCTCGCCGTGGACCACGCCTTCGGCCCGGGTGGACTGCACCGGGTCGAGGTGAACATCCGGCCGGAGAACCGGCCGTCCCGGCGGGTGGTGGAGAAACTGGGCTTCCGCGAGGAGGCGTACCACGTCCGCTACATGCACATCGACGGTGCCTGGCGGGACCACATCGGATACGCGATGACCAGCGAGGAGGTCGCCGCCGAGGGCGGTCTGCTGGCCCGCTGGCACCGCGTACGTGACAGCGTCGGGTGAAGCGTCCCACCCTCCGTCCTCGGCGCGGCGCACATTCAACTCGGTCGGCGGCCCGTAACCTCAAGTAACTGCAAGCTGTGGCAAGCGCTGCCCATCCGCATGATCTGCGCCGTAAACGACGGACCGCGGAATATGTTGCGGCCGGCCGGCGGTTGCCCCGAATTCGGTGACGGGAGGGGTGAGGGTGCCGACCTCGGTGCTCCTCGCCGTCCTCGCCGCCGCCGGTCTGCTCGCCCTCGCGCCGGCCCTGGTCCGCCGGTACGACGCCACCGAGCGGCTGGTGGCGGAGCGGGCGCAGTCGACGGCGCGGGTGCTCCAGCGCCGGCGACGCCGTCGCACTGTGCCGGGACGGCGGCCGGTCAACCCGTCGCGTGCCCTTGTCGTCACCTTGAGTGAAGATTCGGCCACGGGGAGTCTGGGTGCGCCGGTCTCCGCGCCGCCCGCCCCGCGCCGGTCCACCCGGCTGCGCGCCGTGCCGCCCACCCCGGGCCGGTCCCGCCGACGGCACCCGCCGAAGCGCCGTCACCACACCCCGGCGATCTACCGGCGGCGCCGGGTCCTGGCCGCGCTGCTGCTGCTCAACTTCGTCGAGCTGATCGGCGTGGTGCTGGTCAGCCCCGGGTTCTGGATCAGCTTCTCGGTCACCGGGACGCTGCTCGTGGCGTACGTCGTACACCTGCGCAAGAGGGCGCTGGCGGAGCGCCGGCGGCGGCGCGCGGAGGCCCGCGAGGCGGCCTGGCTGGCCGCCCGGCAGGCGGAGGTGCGCCGGGAGCAGGCCCGCCGCGCGGCGGCCCGCCGGGAGGCCCAGCGCCGGCTGGCCGCCCAGCGCGAGGCGGTCCGGCGTACGGCGATGGGCC
Organism: Micromonospora sp. CCTCC AA 2012012; assembly: GCF_040499845.1. NCBI lineage: Bacteria > Bacillati > Actinomycetota > Actinomycetes > Micromonosporales > Micromonosporaceae > Micromonospora > Micromonospora mangrovi. Next base: position 4,541,097 of record NZ_CP159342.1, on the reverse strand, counting down.
TGGACCGGCCGGCGGACCTGCCGACGGCGGCGTCCGGCGGCTCGGTCTCCTACCGACGCACGGGCGGCCTGCGGGGCCGGCCCTACCAGTCCGGCCGGGGTGCCTGACCCGGCGAACGCGTGCCGGCGGCATGGTGGTGTCCACGGGGCCGGCAGGCCGCCGGGTCGGCGAGGTGGAGTCGATCAAGCGGACAGAGGCGGAGAGGGTGATTCGCGGGAGCGGGCGGCAACCTGTTAACCTAGGTGCCGGCCCGCCCGGTGAAAGCCGGGTGGGACCGAAGCCGGTTCGCCGGCGGGGGGTTGTGGCGCAGTCCGGTAGCGCACCTCGTTCGCATCGAGGGGGTCAGGGGTTCGAATCCCCTCAACTCCACCAACAAGGCCCCGATCAGTGAAACTGCTGGTCGGGGCCTTGACTTCGTTCGTGGGGTCCTGAATCGCCCCCGGAACTCCCTCTTCCACCGTCGTTTCAGCTCTTCTCCAGCGCCGGGTGAGATGACTTCGCCATGTCTATCTCCTCCTGCGAGCTGATCGTGCGCCGGCTGCTGGCCGAGGTGCACAACGGCCACCGGCCGGACCGTCTGCGGACCCACTACGCCCCGGAGCACCGCGAGTACGACCCGCGGGTGACCCCCGGATCTGGTCTGGCCGGTCTCGAGGCGTTCTGGAGGGAGCTTCTCGGCGATGTCCCGGACCTGTGGGTCGAGCCGGGGGTCGCGCTCGCCGACGGCGACCGGATGATGATCTTCCTGGTCTGGCGGGGCACGTTCCGACCAGGCACCGTGGCCGAGCACGAGTTCGAGCTGCACACCAGCGAGCTGTTCCAGGTCGTCGACGGCCGGATCGCCGAGCACTGGGCGGTGGTCGACTATTCCATCCTCCGCCCGCTCGGCTTCCTGCCCCGGCAACGGACCGAGCTGCGCCGTCCGGATCTCGTCGGCGCGTACACCGCGACCGAGCTCGCCAACGCCGGGGCGGTACTCGGCTCGTACCGGGAGGTGCTGACCGAGCATCGACTGGATCGCGCCGAGTTCTACTACGAACGCGACTACGTGCACCACAACGGGCAGATGCCGGCCGTGCCGAACGGGGTGGAGGCGTTCCGCGCCTACTTCGCCGGCAACTTCGCGGCGTACCCGGACCTGAGCGCGAGGGTGGATCACCTGGTCGTGGCCGGGGACAGGGTGATGGTCTTCGCCACCTGGCGCGGCCGCTTCACCGGGGAATCCCGCGGCCGGAAGCCGACCGGCCGCGAGCTGATCCTGCGCACCTCCGACCTGTTCCGCCTGGTCGACGGCAAGGTGGCGGAGCACTGGGAGGTGGTCGACTACAGCGGCCTGGAGGACGTCGGCGTGCCGATCCGGCAGCCGGTCGCCCGGTGACCGGTCGGCTGCTGGAGGCGGCCTCGAAGACCGCTGAAGCATCGATGCTCCGGGCGACTCCGTGTGCCTCAATGACAGCCATGCAGATTCGCAGTCTGGATGGCGACGACCAAGCGACAGTCGACCTTCTGCTTCCCGGATTCCGCGCCACGATGGCGGCGGAGTCGCCCGCCGACCCACCGGTGCCGGCCCCGCTGCTGGCCCGACTGCTGCAACGCCGGTGGGGCACCGAGCGGCTGGTGCTGGCGGTCTTCGACGGCGATCGGCCACTGGGGTTCGCCAAGCTCGGCACCGACGTGCGGACCGACCCGATCCGGGCGCACGGCTCGCTGTGGATCTTTCCGGCGGACCGTCGGCGTGGCGCCGGACGCGCTCTGCTGACCGCCGTGCGGGAGGAACTGCGTCGCACCTCACACCGGACGCTGCTGCTCGACGCACCGGAATCGGCGGCCACGGCGGCATTCGCCGCCGCGCTGCGTGGCCGCCGGACGGCGGCGAACCTGCGGCACCGGCTGGACCTGCGCCGCTGGGCCGGTCGCCGCCCGCGTGCCGACGTGGGACGCCGGGCCGGGCTGCGCCTGGTGGGCTGGACCGACCGCTGCCCCGACGACCTGGTGGAGTCGTACGCCCGGGCGTGGAGCCGGCTGGACGCCGCGGTGAACGGCCAGGCCGAGCCGCGCGGCGCCGACGCTCACGGGGTCCGGCTGCGCGAGGCGGAGACGGCGCGCAGCGGGAACCGCCAGTCGGCCGTCGCGGCGGTCCGGGCCGAGGACGGTGAGGTGGTCGGGTACAGCACGCTGTACGTCCGGGACAGTCCGATGGCCGACACCGGCGAGACCATGGTGCTGCCGGAGTGCCGACGCCGGGGGATCGGCCTGCTGCTCAAGTCGGAGCTGATCGGCCGGACCATCGCCGACCATCCGCGCCTGACCGTTCTGCAGGCCTGGAACGACGAGCGGAACGACGCCGTCATCGCGCTCAACCGTCGAGTCGGCTTCACCGTCGACAAACGATGGCTGACCTACCGGTTCGACATGTGAACCGGCACATCAATCAGCACGGAGGGACAGTTCATGCCGAGGAGAAACTGGATCGCCCGTACCGCAGGGTCGTTGATCCTGATGGCGGCCGCGCTCGCGGCCCCGAGCCCGGCGGTCGCCCAACCCGCCGCCGGGGCCGAACGGGCCCTGCACGCACTGGTCACCGATGTCTACAACGAGCACCGGGTGGACCAGGTGGTGAGTTACTTCGCCCCGGACTACGTCGAGCACGACACCCGGATCGCGCCCGGGCTGACCGGGCTGCGCAGCTTCCTGAACGACATGTTCACCGGTTTTCCGGACCTGACCGCGACCCCGCTGGTGTCGCAGGTCGACAACGACCGGGCGATGGTGTTCGTGAGCTGGCACGGCCACCAGACCGGGCCGTTCGCCGGGCGGCCGGCCAGCGGCAGGGAGCTCAACCTGGTCACCAGCGAGTTGTTCCGGTTCCGCGGGCAGCAGGTCGCCGAGCACTGGGACACGGTGGACTACTCGGTGCTCAAGCCGTTCGGGGTGACGCCGCAACTGGAGACCCAGCCGCGCAACCCGGAGCTGACCGGATACCACACCGACGCGGAGAAGGCGAACGCCGCACGGATCATCGAGGCCGTGGACGTGGTGATGACCCAGCACCGGCTGGACCTCGCCGACCGCTACTACGAGCAGGACTACCAGCACCACAACTTCCAGCGACCGGCGGTGGACGGCGGGCTGGAGGCGTTCCGTCAGTTCTTCGCCAGCAACTTCATCACGTTCCCCGACCTCTCGGTACGCGTCGACCACGTGCTCGCCCACGGTGACCGGGTCGCCATCTCCGCCACCTGGAGCGGGCACTTCACCGGCGACTTCCACGGCGTCCCGCCGACCGGCCAGATGCTCGTCATGCACACCTCCGACCAGTACCGCTTCGGTGCCGACGGCAAGGTCGCCGAGCACTGGGAGGTGGTCGACTACTCCAGCTTCGCGGCGGCGGGCATCCCGCTCTGACGGCTGACCACGGCGGCGTCCGGCCCGGAAGAATCCGGGCGGGCGCCGTCCCCGGCCGCCCCGCTGTCCGGGTCCTCCTGGCGCAACTCGGTGAGCGCGTCGACGTACTTGATCAGCAGTCGGGCGAACTCCACCCGCTCCGGCCGGGACCATTCCCGGGTGATGAACTCGAACGCCTGGCGCTGGTGCGCGCGGAACCGGTCCAGCGCCGCGCGGCCGGCTTCGGTGAGCTCCAGAACTGTCCGCCTGCCGTCGCGCTGGGACACGGCCCGGGCCAGATATCCGCTGCCGATGCAGTCGGACACCATCCGGCTGGCCACCGAGGGATCGACGCCAAGCCGCTCGGCCACCACCCCGACGGTGACTTCGCGCCGCGCTGTCTCCGGACCCTCCTCCAGGATGTTCAGCACCAGGGTCCTGGTCATCTCCTTGCGCGGCACCGGGTTCTCCACCCTGAGCAGCGCGCCGCGGCGCAGCCTGGAGAACGCCGCGCCGACCGCGTCGAGCATGGCCTCGCCGTCAGTGCTCTTCATGACCGCCATCGTATACATTGCCTCCGTCCGGCAGACATATGTATGGTCGCATGTACTTGTATGTCAGCACACAGCAAATCCGAGAGGGCAACTCATGACCCAGAACAACCGGACGGACGTCGTCATCGTCGGTGGCGGACCGGTCGGCATGCTGCTGGCCGCCGAGCTGCGGCTCGCCGGCACCAGCGTCGTGCTGCTCGAGCAGCTGCCGGAGCGATCACCACACTCCAAGGCGTTCGGGCTGCACGCCCGGTCCCTGGAGTCGCTGGACCGGCGTGGCCTGTTGGAGCGCTTCCGGGACGGCGCTCGATCCTGGAACAACGGCCACTTCGCCGGGCTCGACGTCTGGGTGGACTTCAGCCTGCTCGACAGCAGCCACGGGTACGCGCTGCTCAGCGAGCAGGCCCGCACCGAGGAACTGCTCGAGGCGCACGCGATCGAGTCCGGCGCGGACATCCGCCGCCGGCACACGGTCACCGCGATCGAACAGGACGCCGACGGCGTCACTGTCGGGGTCACCGGCCCGGACGGGTCGTACGAGCTGCGCGCCGAGTACGCGGTCGGCTGCGACGGCGCCCGGAGCCTGGTCCGCAAGGCGGCCGGCATCGAGTATCCCGGCAGCGGCGGCCGGGTGACCGCCCGCCTCGGCGACGTCGTGCTCGCCGACCGGGAGAACGCGCCGATGGGCATGGAGCGCACCGCACGCGGCCTGCTCTTCTGCGTGCCGCTGGACGACCGTTACCACCGGGTGGCCACGTTCGACTTCGGCCCGGACAAGAAGAATCCCGAGGAGAGCCTCACCCTCGACGAGCTGACCGCGAGCATGCGCGAGATCTGGGGCACCGACTACGGCGCGCACGACGCCCGGTGGTTGTCCTGGTTCACCGACTCAGCCCGCCAGGCCGACCGGTACCGTGCCGGGCGGCTCCTCCTGGCCGGCGACGCCGCGCACATCCATTTCCCGGTCGGCGGTCAAGGCCTCAACCTCGGTCTGCAGGACGCGCTGAACCTGGGCTGGAAGCTGGCCGCGCAGATCCACGGCTGGGCGCCGCCCGGGCTGCTCGACACCTACGACGCCGAGCGGCAGCCGCCGGCGCGCCGGGTGCTGGAGAACACCCGGGCCCAGATCGCCCTGATGAACCCGGACCCGGACGTGACCCCGCTGCGGGAGCTGCTCGAGTCGCTGATGCGCGTCGACGCGGCCAACCGGCACATCGCCGAGATGCTCTCCGGGGTCAACGTCCACTACGACCTGTCGGCCGGTGAGGACGTGCACCCACTGGTCGGCAAGTTCGCGCCGGACCTGCCGGTGCGGGTCGGCGACAACGACACCCGCCTGGCCGAGCTGCTGCGCGGCGGCAAGGCCGTGCTGCTCGACCTGGCCGGCAGCGCCGAGACGGCGACGGCCTACCGGGACTGGTCGGCGGCCGTCGCCGACGCCACCCGGGTCACCTTTGTCGTCGCGACGGGCAAGGAGGAGTCGGCGCTGGCCGCGGTCCTGGTCCGCCCGGACGGTTACGTCGCCTGGGCGACCGACCGCGACGCCGAGCCGGAGCGGGTCCGCGAAGGCCTCGCCGCGGCACTGCGCACCTGGTTCGGCAAGAGCTGAGCACCGCCCCGGCCGCGCCGAGTGCGGCGGCCGGGGCACCACCTCGTTTCCGCGCTGTGGAAAGGGAATCGAATGACAGACGACGTGGCCGAGGTGGCGTTCCCGTTCACCCGGCACTCTCCGATCGAGCCGCCGGCCGACTATCAACGGCTCCGGGAAGCCCGGGTGGTACAGGTCCGGATGTCCAGCGGCGCACCGGCCTACCTGGTGGGGCGGTACGAGGACGTGCGGATGGTGCTGACCGATCCGCGGTTCAGCAGCGACCTGCACCGGCCGGGCGTGCCGCAGCCGTCGAACTTCCCGCCGGACGACAGCATGCACCACACCGACGCGCCGGAACACACCCGGCTGCGCAAGCTGGTCTCCGCTGCGTTCACCCCGCGGCGCGTCGAGGCGATGCGTCCCCGGATCCAGCAGCTGGCCGACGAGCTGATCGACCGGATGATCGCGGGCGGCGGGCCGACCGACCTGAACGCCGCACTGGCCCACCCGTTGCCCATCACGGTGATCTGCGAGCTGCTCGGCGTGCCGATGTCCGACCGGGACGCCTTTGTCGGCTGGGCCGACACGCTGGTGGCGCTCGCCGATGTGCCGGTCGACACGATCGTCGCGGCCTACATGTCACTGCGCGGATACCTCACCGACCTGACCAAGGCGAAGCGGGCGAACCCGGGCGACGACATGCTCAGCGCGCTGGTGCAGGTCCACGACGGCGGGGACCGGCTCAGCGAGTCGGAACTGGTCTCGATGGCGACGCTGCTGCTCATCGCCGGCTACGAGACGACCATCCACCAGATCGGCAGCTGCGTCGTCATGCTGCTGGAACACCCGGCGCAGCTGGCCGCGCTGCGCAGCGACGAGAGCCTGCTCGGCCCGGCGATGGAGGAGCTGATGCGCTTCCAGGGGCCGGGTGATGGGGCGGCTTACCGGGTGACCCTGGAGGAGGTGCGGATCGGGGACACGGTGATCCCCGCCAACGGCGGGGTGCTCGCCGCGATCGGTGCGGCCAACCGGGACGAGCGCGAGTTCACCGATCCGGAGATGCTCGACATCCGGCGGAGGAATCTGGCGCACCTGACCCTCGGGCAGGGGATGCACTACTGCCTCGGCGCGTCGCTGGGTCGGCTGGAGCTGCAGATCGCCGTCGGCACGCTGCTGCGCCGGCTGCCCGGCCTGCAGCTCGCCGTCCCCGCCACCGACTTGCTGTGGCTGCCGAATCGGCTGCTCACCGGATACGCCGAGATCCCCGTTCGCTGGGACGGCGCAGCAGGATAGTTGTATTCACGCAGTTGCGTGATACCATGCATATATCTGGAACCGGGTCTCCCCGGCGGGGTCCACGAGTGTGCGCTGGACTCGATCTCACTCCCATCTGGAGCAAATCTGATGCGAATCGTTCGGCACCACGACCATGGCGACCCCTCCGTACTGCGCGTGGAGGAGACGGCCAAGCCGACTCCCGGTCCGCGAGAGGTCCTCATCCGGGTCGAGGCCATCGGCGTCAACTTCGCCGAGGTGCAGCGCCGGCAGGGGCTTCCGATCGGCGGCCCGGCCGAGCTGCCCGGCGCGCCCGGCGGTGACGTGGCCGGCACCGTCGAGGCCGTCGGCGAGTCGGTCACCGGTGTGCAGGCCGGCGACCGCGTGGTCGCCGGCGTGTGGCACGGCGCCTACGCCGACTACGTCACCGCGGACGCCGGCTCGCTGCTGACCATCCCGGAGGGCGTCGACGCCGGGCAGGCCACCGCGCTGGTCAGCCCGGCGCAGACCGCCTACCACGCGATCACCGCGGCGGGCCGGCTGAAGCCCGGCGAGACCATCCTGATCGACGCCGCCGCCGGCGGTGTCGGCCACCTGGCCGTGCAGATCGCCAAGGCGCTCGGCGCCGGCAAAGTGATCGCCACCGCGAGCAGCCCGGCCAAACTCGAGTTTGCCCGCTCGCTCGGCGCCGACGTCGCGATCGACTACACCAGGGCCGGCTGGGTCGACGAGGTGCTGGCCGCCACCGACGGCAAGGGCGCCGACGTGATCCTGGAGACCGTCGGCGGCGACATCCTGCGTGACAGCATCGGCCTGATCGCCCAGTTCGGCCGGCTGGTCTTCTACGGCTCGGCCGGTGGGTTCGACATCCCGCCGGTCAGCGTCGTCGACCTGATCGACATGAAGTCTGTGATCGGCTTCAGCCTCTACGCGATCATGTTCACGCAGCCGGATGTGATCCAGGCGGGTGTGGATGCCCTGGTCGACATGCTCGCTACCGGCAAACTCAAGCCGGTCGTGCACACCACGCTGCCACTCGACGAGGCCGCCAAGGCGCACGAGCTGATGGAGGCGCGGGCCCAGCTCGGCAAGGTCGTCCTCGTCCCGTAATCCCCAGACGCGCGGTGGCCGACTTCAGAACCGGCCGCCGCGTCCCGGCGGGGTGTGAGCCCCCCCGTCTCGCACCCCGCCCTCACCTGTCCAAAGGAAACTGTTGTGACCTCCACCGCTGCCCAGACACCGGGCACGCCGGCGGTGCCACGATCACCTCGACCACGGCAGGGCCTGGTCATGGCCGCGCTCCTGCTTGCCGTCTTCCTCGGCATGCTCGATGCCCAGATCGTCGCGACCGCCCTACCCCGAATCGTGAGCGACCTAGGTGGGCTCTCCGAGTTCGCCTGGGTGACGACCGCCTACATCATCGCCAGCAGTGTCAGCACTCCGGTCTACGGCAAGCTCGGTGACCTGTTCGGACGTAAGAACGTCTTCCTCACCGCCATCGTCTTCTTCCTGGCCGGATCGGCCGCGTCCGGGTTCGCCCAGAATATCGGGCAACTCATTGCGTTCCGGGCGGTCCAGGGCATCGGCGCCGGCGGCCTGCTGGTGTCGGTGCTCGCCATCATCGGTGAGATGTTCCCGCCCCGGGAGGGCGCTCGCTACTACGGCTACTTCTCGATGGTGTTCGCGGTGAGCGCGCTGGCTGGCCCGGCGGTCGGCGGCGTCCTCACCGACTGGCTCAGCTGGCGCTCGGTCTTCTTCATCAACGTGCCGCTCGCGCTGCTGGCGCTGCTCGCCGTCGGACTCTTCCTGCACCTGCCGCGCCATCCGCGACGGCCACACATCGACTACGCCGGAATCGCGCTGCTGGCCGGCACCATCATCTGCCTCACCCTGGTCACCAGCTGGGGCGGGGTCCGCTACGACTGGACGTCCGGGCCGATACTCGGTCTCGGCGCCGCGACGCTGGTGTGCGCCGTGCTGTTCATCGTCGTGGAACGCCGGGTGGGCGAGCCGGTCATCCCGCTGCGTCTGTTCCGCAGCTCGACGTTGACCCTCGCGGTGCTGATCGGCGCGCTCGCCGGCGCGGTCTTCCTCGGCGCGGTCAACTTCCTGGCCCTGTTCGTCCAGGTGGTCACCGGTGCCACGCCGACCGAGTCCGGGCTGGTCCTGCTGCCGATGATGCTCGGCCTGATCGCCTCGTCGATGCTCAGCACCAAGCACATCGCCCGCAGCGGCCGCTACAAGTGGTACCCGGTGGCCAGCATGGCGCTCGGCCTGGTGGCCGCACTGCAGTTGGCGAGCATGGACGCGGACACCCCGCGCGCCGTCGCGATCGGCTACATGACCCTGTTCGGCATCGCGGCCGGTCTCAACATCCAGGTGCTGGCGATGGCGGCGCAGAACGCGGCCACCCGGCAGGACATGGGCGCCGTATCGGCAACCGTGCCGTTCTTCCGGTCGGTCGGCACCTCGGTCGGGATCTCGGTGTTCGCCGCCATCTTCTATGGCCGGCTGGCGTCGTCGCTGGCCGAGCACGTCCCCGCGAACGCGCGCGGCAGCCTGTCGCTGGACGCCACCTCATCGCAGGAGGTGCTCCGGCACCTGCCCCCAGAGGTTCGGCACGGGATCGCCCAGGCGTACGCCGACGCGTTGACCCCGGTCTTCCTGGCCGCCCTGCCGATGCTGGCGGTCGGTCTGGTCCTCGCACTGCTGCTCAAGGACGTGCGGCTGCGTCAGCACCACCACGGTGACGACGCCAAGGGCGAGTAGCCGCCGGCCTGCCGGTGGTCCTCCCCGGGGAGGACCACCGGCGTTTCACGCTGTCGCGAGCAGCCGGGCGAACACCCGGCGCAGCGACTCCGCCGGCTCGGCGGGGAGATCGGCGGATCGCCAGGCCACGAAGCCGTCCGGCCGTACCAGCACCGCCCCGGCGTCGCCGATGCCGTACCGGGCCGGGAACTGCCCGGCGGCGTCGACCAGGTCGGCTGTGGGATCCGCGCCGACCAGGTAGCGGCCCAGCGGGATGCCGCCCGCCGCGACCGTGGCGCCGGCGTCCAGCCAGGCCCGGCCGCCCGCCGCCGCCACCAGCGCAAAGTCTCGTCGGACCAGGTCGGCCAGGGAGATGTCACGGTCGCCGTGGCGCAGCAGCAGATAGGGGGCCCGGGTGCCGGGCCGACCGGACGCCTGCCGCGGGTCCTCGACCACGGCCGGATCGTCGTCCTCGGTGAGCACCGCGACCGACCGGTAACGGTGGCCGAACAGGACCGTCGCCTCTGGTTGATGGCGTGACGCCACCTCCGGGTCCAGACCGCTGCGCTGCAGGTAGCGGATGACGCCCTGCTCGACGGTGAACTCGGCCACCGGCAGCCGTTCCGACTCGTAGCTGTCGAGCAGGCCCGGGCCGGCCGTGCCCCGCAGCACCAGTGCCAGCTTCCAGGCCAGGTTGTGCGCGTCCTGCAGGCCCATGTTGCCACCGAACCCGCCGGTCGGCGGCATCACGTGCGCGGAGTCGCCGACCAGGAACACCCGGCCGTCCCGGAACCGCTCGGCGACCCGGGCGGCGATCTCCCAGCTGGAGGCGTCGGTGACGGTCAGCGGCAGGTCCGGTACCCCGACCGCGGCCCGGACCAGCGCGACGCACCGCTCGGTGGAGTACTCCTGGTGCCCGTCCTCCGGGCGAAGGCTCGGTGCCAGGCACCACAGCTGCGTGCCGGCCGCGCCGAGTTGGCCCAGCACGCCGTGCACCTCGGGGTTGCTGACGAAGCACAGGAAGAACTTGCGGCCGGCCACCAGCGACTCCAGATCGGCCCGGAACAGGATGATCATCTGGCGGCCGAACGTCCCGCGGCCGGTGGTGGCGATCCCCAACTCGCCGCGGATCTGGCTGCGATGCCCATCGGCGGCGATCAGGTACTGCGCCCGGACGGTCCGCTCCACGCCGTGGACGCCACGGATGACCGCGTTCACCCCGTCGGCGTCCTGGACGTAGCGGACGAGTTCGGTGCCGAAACGTATGTCGGCGCCGAGTTGCTCAGCGCGGGCGCGCAGGATCGGCTCCAGCCGGTCCTGGCCGATCAGTGTCCAACCGGTGCTGCTCACCCCGTGGGTGTCGTGCCGGAACGGGCCGTCGAACCGGCCGAGTTCCTCGCCGGCCAGCGACTCCACCTGCAGGATGTCGCCGTACTGGGCGTTGGGGGTCTCGGCCGCGCGTACCTCGTCTCCCAGACCGATGGCGTCCAGCAGCTCCATCGTGCGCGGGCTGGCGGCCTGCGCGCGTGGATGCGCCGAGATCTGCGGGTGGCGTTCGACGAGCAGCGGCCGGATGCCCTGTTCGGCCAGGAACAGGGCGGACGCCAGGCCGGCCAGGCTGCCGCCGACGATGAGGACGGGTGTCTCGTCACCAGTCACGGATGCTCCTTCTGCTGGGGAATTCCGCTCAGGAAACCGTGTCCGGCTGGAGGTTCCGTCGAGGATCGAGCGACATTCCAGGTCGACCCGGCAGCGTGGCGGTCGTACCGTCGACACAGAGATGAGGAATGCCGTGACCCGTCCCAGCTGGGCCCCCCCGGAGATCGACATCGACAAACCGAGCATCGCGCGGGTCTACGACTACTGGATCGGTGGCTCGCACAACTTCCCGGTCGATCGGGAGGTCGGCCGCACTGTGGAGCAGGCGAACCCACTGCTGCCCCAGACATTCCGGGCAAACCGGGCGTTCCTGCGCCGGGCGGTGCGGGAGTTGTCCGCGCTCGGCATCCGCCAGTTCCTCGACGTCGGCTCCGGGATCCCGACCGAGGGCAACGTGCACGAGATCGCGCTGGCCGGCAACCCGGACAGCCGGATCGTGTACGTCGACATCGACCCGGTCGCGGTCGCGCACGCAAGGGCGATCCTCGCCGACGAGCCGCGCGCCGTGGCCATCCAGGGCGACCTGTTCAAGTGGGTGGACATCCTGGAGGCTCCGGAGACCCGGGCACTGCTCGACTTCGACCAGCCGATCGCGGTGATCCTGGCCGCGATCATCCACTTCGTGCCGCCGGACGCGGACCCGGTCGCGCTGGTCGACCGGTACGTCGAGCCGCTGGCCGAGGGGAGCTTTCTGGTCGTCACGCACGCCGGGGCGGAAACCGTCCCGCAGGCCACGCCCGGGTTCGCGGCTCGTTACCAGGGCGCGGTCAACGAGGTGATCTGGCGGGACCGGTCCGAGGTGACCGAGCTGTTCCAGGGGCTGGAGTTGCTCGCGCCCGGTGTGGTGCCGGTGCCGCTGTGGCGCCCGGAGCCCGGCGGTGACCCGGACAACCTGGGCGCGGACGCCCCGATGTTGGCCGGCGTCGCCCGCAAGGTCAGGCCGGCCTGACCTTGCGCCCGGCGGTCACTCGTCGGCGGTCCGTTCGGGCAGCGAGGCGAGCGCGTCCACGTACTTGATCAGCAGGCGGGCGAACTCCAGACGCTCCTGCTCCGGCCAGTCCCGGGTGATGTGCTCGTACGCCGCCCGCTGATGCTGACGGAAGTCGGCGAGCATCGCGCTGCCCGCCTCGGTCAGCTGCACCACGGTGCGCCGTCCGTCGCGCTGGGAGGCGACCCGACGCAGATACCCGGCCGAGATGGCGTCGGACACCATGCGGCTCGCGGCCGACGGATCGACCGCGAGCCGCTCGGCGATGTCACCCACGGTGATGTCATGGTCGGCCCGCTCGGCGGCGTCGTACGCGGTCTGCAGCACCCGGGTCCGGGTGATGTCCCGGCGCGAGATCGGCTTCTGCGCATTGAGCGCCACGGATCTGCCCAGCCGGGAGAAGGCCGGGCCGACCGCGTCCATCAGCTCTTCTGCTCGCGTCGTACCGGTGGTGGCGTCCATTTCTCCCGCTCCTGAGCTTCATGAGTGACGTCATGCAGGTGACCTCACCCCGGCGAGATGCTACCGCGCGGTGGCTACAGCGTCACTCGACCGACGCTTGAGGCCCGGATCCGAGAGTGATGGCCGGTGCGGGATCGGCCCGCGCCGCTGGAGCAGAGGAGAGCGCCTTGAGCGACGCCGCCGTCACCACCACTCTCACTGACGAGCACTGCGCGGCGGTGGCCGGCCGGCTGGTCGGCACCTGGACCACCGTGCTGGACAACGAGGGCTCGCCGGTCGTCGGCCTGTCCGCCTTCACCGCCGACGGCGGTGTCATTCTCACCCAGCTCAACGCCAAGAACATCGGCCTCGGCAACTGGGTCGCGACCGGCGCCGACACCTTCGTCTACAACGCCCACATCCTGGCCGCCGACGAGAACGGCGGATTCAAGGGCACCGCGCACATCACCGTGAACGGCAGGCTGACCGGCGACGCCAGCTGGACCGGCGACGGTGGCGCGACCTTCCACGACGCCGCCGGCAAGCCGCTGCGCAGCCACAGCGGGTCGGCCGTCACCGCCACCAAGTTCGGCGTCGGTCAGTGACACCTCCCGTGGCATCCGCGGTGGCTTGGGCTGCGCTCACCGACGGACTCTCCGGTGACCTGGTCCTCCCCGGCGACGAGCGCTACCCGCAGGCCCGCGAGCTGCAGCAAGTTGAGTTCGACGCGATCGAGCCGCTGGCGGTGGTCTACTGCGCCACGGTCGCCGACGTCCAGCGCGCGGTCCGGTTCGCCGCCGAGCACGATGTCCCGGTGCGCCTGCGCAGCGGCGGGCACAGCCACAACGGCTGGTCCACCGGCGAGGCACTGATCATCGACGTGTCCCGGCTCGACCACGTCCGGCTCACCGGTGCCACCGTGCACCTGGGACCAGGGCTGCGCTCGGTCGACGCGCTCGACCGGCTCGGACCGCTCGGCCGGCAGATCGTCACCGGCACCTTCCCGACCGTCGCGGCCGGCGGCTTCCTGGCCGGCGGTGGCCTGGGCTGGCAGACCCGCCGGTTCGGGGTGGGCAGCGACCGGCTCGTCTCCGCCAAGGTCGTGCTCGCCGACGGCCGGCTCGTAAGCTGCAGCGAGGACGAGGAGCCGGACCTGTTCTGGGCGCTGCGCGGCGGCGGTGGCGGCACCTTCGGCGTGGTGGTCGACTACGAAGTACGCCCGATCGCCGCCCCCGCACTGGTGCGCTACGAGACCGTCTGGCCGCTGGCGCGGGCCCCGGAGCTGCTCGCCGCCTGGCAGGACTGGTGCGTGGAGGCCCCGGACACGCTCGGCTCCTCGCTGGTCGTGCTGCCGTCGTTCGGTCCGGACAAGCCCGCCTCGATACGGATCTGGGGAGTGTCGCTGGACGGCGCCGACCGGCTGGGCCGGGAACTGGCCCAGCTCGCCGAGCGGGCCGCCGGTGCACCGGCCGAGGCTCGGGTGACCGGACCTGAGCCGTACTCCGAGGCGATGCACCGCAGTCTGTGCGGGGAGCTGTCACCGGCCGAGTGCCATCGCACCGGCACCAGCCCGGTTGCCCGCGGCCACCGGCATCCGCTCACCCTGCGCAGCTACCGGCTCACCGATCGGGCGATGACCGCCGCCGAGGCGTCGGCCGCGGTCGAGGCCTGGGATCCGTCCCTGGACCAGGAGCGCTATCTGCTGCTCATCGCGGTCGGTGGGCGCGCCAACGACATCGACCCGGCCGCCACCGGGTACGTCCACCGCACCGCCCGGTTCCTGGTCGGTTACCAGTACGCGCTGCGCAACCCCAGCCCCGAGGCGATGCCGGCCGCCTGGGCGTGGACCGATCGCACGGCCGCCACCCTGGAGCCGGTGGCCTGTGGGTCGTACGTGAACTTTCCGAGCACCCGCCCCGAGCCGGACTGGCCGGCCCGATTCTTCGGCACCAACCTGCCCCGGCTGCGAGCGGTCAAGCGCGCGGTCGACCCGGGCAACTTCTTCCGACACGAGCAGAGCATCGCGCCGTGAGGTGGCCGTGGTGGTGCCACACCGGTGCCGCGCTGCTCTGGGAGGGCATGATCGCGGTCGGCGCGGCGTACTTCGACATGGTCCCGCCCCCGCCGTCCGGCCTGCGCGCGGAACGGCTGCTCTGGAGCCAGCTCGGCGAGGTCCAGAAGCTGCTGCCGCTGCTGAACCACGCCGGGACGGACCGGGAGCCGGCGTGACCGGGCGGCTCGGTCCGCTGTTCGTACTCGACATGTGCGAACGGTTCAGCTTCTTCGGTCTCGCCGCCACCCTGGTGCTGTACCTGGTCGCCGCGGAGGGACCGGGCCTGCCCGGCGCGCAGGCGGCGCAGGTGTTCGGCGCGTACGTCGCGCTGTCGTTCCTCAGCGGTGCAGCGGGCGGCTGGGTCGCCGACCGGCTGCTCGGCCCCCGCGCCACCGCGCTGACCGGGGGCGTGCTGATCGCTTGCGGCCACCTGCTGCTGGCGGTGCCCGTGCTCTATGCGGGGCTGCTGTGCCTGGCGATCGGCACCGGACTGGTCAAGCCGGCCACCGCCGCGCTGGTCGCCGAGCTGCCGTCGGGTCGGGACCACACCGCGTCGCTCTACTCGGTGTTCTACGTCAGCGTCCAGTTCAGCGCGATTGCCGGGCCCCTGGTCGCCGGGCTGGTCGCGGACCGGGTGGGCTGGACGGTCGCGCTCGCCGCGCCGGCCGTGGTGATGGCGATCGGTCTGGGCGTCTTCGCCACCGGCGCGGTTCCGGCGCGCGGCCCGCTGCGCCCGCTGCCACCGGCGGCGGCGCGCCGGCTGGCGTGGTACGCGGCCGGCGCCGCTGCCGCGCTGGCGGCGCTGTCGCTCGGGCTTGCCGCCGGCCACCGGCTGTCGATCACCCCGGTGCTGCTCGGGCTGGGCCTGGTCACGATCGCCGCGCCCTTCGTCGACCTGCGGCTGCTGCGCCGGGCGCTGGCCGCCGACCCGGTCGCGCGGCACCGTCTGAGCGCGCTGGCGTGGCTGCTCGGGGCCGGATCGGCGTACTGGTTGATCTTCGCCCAGGGCTCGTCGGCGCTGGCGCTGTTCGCCCGCGACCACACCGGCCGAACCGTCGCCGGTGTCACCGTGCCGGCCGCCTGGCTGCAGGCCCTGCACCCGGCGCTGGTGCTGGTGCTGGCGCCGGTCTACGCCGAGGTGCGCCGGCGCCGGGACATCCCGCGGCATCCGGCCCTGTCGTTCGCGGCCGCGCTCGCCGCCGCAGGCGCCAGCTTCGTCCTGCTCGCCATCGCCCAGCGGCAGGCCGCCGCCGGCCCGGTGTCCGCCTGGTGGCTGGGCGGCGTCTATCTGCTGCAGGCGGCTGGCGAGCTGATCGTCGGGCCGCTCGGGCTGGCCCTGACCGCCCGGCTCGCACCAGCCGGCCTGACCGCCCGTTACCTCGGCCTGTACGGGCTGTTCGCGGCGCTCGGCGCGCTGGCCGGCAACCGTGTCTACCAGCTCGCCAGTGTGGTGCGGCCGGAAACCTACTTCGCCTGCTGCGGCCTGGCCGTGGTGCTGATCGGTGTCGCCCTGCTGGTGGCCGGACCGGCTCTGGATCGCCGGGGCGGGTTCGGCGGCGGCCCGGATCAGCGAGCCCGAGTGACGGATATCCCAGAGAAGGTGAGGAACGGATGAGGGAGCCATACACCCCGGTGCTGATCGCCGGTGGCAGTCTCGTGGGTCTGTCGAGCGCGCTCTTCCTGGCGCGGCAGGGTGTGTCGTGCCTGCTGGTCGAGCGGCATCCGAGCACGTCGGTGCATCCCCGGGCGGTCGGCTACTACCCGCGCACCATGGAGCTGCTGCGTCAGGCCGGCCTGGAGGAGCCGGCGCTCAAGGCCGCCGCCGGCTTCGCGTCGCACCGCACCCGGGCCGGCTTCGAGTCGCTGGCGGGGCGGATGCTGTTCAGCCGGACCGAGATGGACGAGGACGACCTCGGGGCGGTCACGCCCTGTCGACTGCTGCTGCTCACCCAGGACCGCCTCGAGCCGCTGCTGCGAGCGAAGGCCGAGCAGCTCGGTGCCGACCTGCGGTTCGCCACCACCCTCACGTCGTTCAGTCAGGATCCGTCCGGGGTGGACGCGGAGCTGTTCGACGAGCAGACCGGGCGGACCTCGCGGATACGGGCGGACTACCTGATCGGGGCGGACGGGCCGCGCAGCCTGGTGCGGGAGGCGCTGGGCATTCCCCGTACCGGCAGGGGGGTGTTGTCGCGGCACGTCAGCATCGCCTTCCGGGCGGACCTGGCGCCGGTGCTGGACGGGCGGCGCTTCAGCGTCGTGCACGTGGCGAACGAGCAGGTGCGCGGCATCATGGTGCACGACGACACGTTGCGCGAAGGCACGCTGATCGTCGGTTACGACCCGGAGCACGGCGAGACCCTGGACGACTTCACCGACCAGCGGTGCGGCGAGCTGGTCCGGGCCGCCATCGGGGTGCCGGACATCGAGGTGCGGATCCGGTCCCGGTTCCCGTGGGACATGGCCGAGTCGACGGCCACCCGGTACCGCGACGGCCGGGTTCTGCTGGCCGGCGACGCCGCTCACGTAATCCCGCCGACCGGTGGGTACGGCGCCAACACCGGCATCGCCGACGCGCACAACCTGGCCTGGAAGCTGGCGGCCGTGCTGGCCGGGCAGGCCGGACCGGACCTGCTGGACAGCTACGACAGCGAGCGGCGTCCGGTCGGCGCGTTCGCCGCGTCGCAGGGCGCCCTGCAGTTCGCCATCCGTTCCGGGCAGGCCACCGACGAGCAGCGGGCCGCAGCACTCGACGCGCAGGTGGTGACCATGGGTTACCGCTACCCGACGGCGGCTGTCGACCTGCCGTTCGCGGTCGACCCGGCCGAGCGGACCGCCGAGCCGGGCACCCGGGCGCCGCACGTGTGGCTGAACCGCGACGGCGCCGACACCTCGACCCTGGACCTGTTCGGGTCCGGGTTCACCGTGCTGGCCGCCGGTCCGGAGGACCGGTGGACGGCGGCGGCCCGGGCCGCCGCGGCGGAGACCGGCGTGGTGATCAACGCCTGGACGATCGACCCGGACGACGAGTTCCACCGGGCGTACCGGCTGGCGCCGGGGGCGGCGGTGCTGGTCCGCCCGGACGGCTTCGTGGCCTGGCGGTCGCCGGCCGATCCGGGCGACCCGGCGGGGGCGCTGGTGAGCGCGGTCCGCGACGTTCTGTTTCCCACCACGGCGTGATGGAGGAGTAATCATGTACACCGACCTCACCGGCAAGGTCGTGCTCGTCTCCGGCTCCAGCTCCGGCATCGGGCGGGCGACCGCGTTGGCCTATGCGACCGAAGGGGCCCGGGTCGGCATCACCTACCACCGCGACCGGGACGGCGCGGAGCAGACGGCGGAGGCAGTCCGGGCGGCCGGCGGCGAGGGCCTCGTCTGCCGGTACGACCTGCGCGACGAGCGCACCGCCCAGGACACGGTCGAGCAGGTCGCCGAGCGCTGGGGCGGCCTGGACGTGCTGGTCGCCAACGCCATCAGCTGGGGCGACGCCATCCCGCGGCCCGGCGCGCCGCGCCCGGCGTTCGAGGACGTGCCGGCTAAGCAGTGGCAGGACGTGCTGCAGACGACCGTGGCCGGCCCGTACCACCTGGTGCAGGCGGCGCTGCCGGCGATGCGCGGGCGGCCGTGGGGCCGGATCGTCTTCCTCGGCGCCGGACTGGCCGACACCGGCCTGCCCGGTGCCGGCTCGTACGGCGCCGGCAAGTCGGCCCTCTACGGCCTGGCCCGCAGCCTGGCCTGGGAGCTGGGCGAGCGCGACATCCTGGTCAACACCGTGGTGCCCGGCCAGACGCTGACCGCCAATGTGCTGGCCCACATGCCGGCGCCGGCCCGCGAGGCGAAGGCCGCCACGCTGCCCACCGGGCGCATGTCCACCCCAGAGGATGTGGCCACGGCCGTGGTTTTCCTCGGCTCGGCCGCCAACGGCAACATCACCGGGGAGACGCTGCGGGTCACCGGCGGTAGCTGAGCCGGCGTTCCGCTGCGACGGCCGGTGACCCGGAACGGGGTCGCCGGCCGTCGTGCGTTCCGGCCTCCGTCCAGCGGCGTTCGAGCGGCCCTCGACGCGCGTACGCGACGGTGTGCCGGACCGAGCACCCGCACCACCGGAGGAGATGGCGTGACCACAACCGACGCGACCACATCCACTGTCGGAGTGGACCCTGGTCCGCTCATCCGACTCACCATCGCCGACTGCGGCGCAAAGGTCCTGCAGAGCGCGGTGCAACTGGACGTCTTCACGGCGCTGGCGGCCGGCCCGAAGGACGCCGCGGAGCTGGCAGGGGCGGCGGGGCTGCATCCGCGGCTGGCCGCCGACTTCCTCGACGCGCTGGCCGGGCTGGGGCTGCTGATCCGCGAGGACGGCCGGTACCGCAACAGCCCGCTCTCCGACGCCTATCTGGTGCAGGGCCGGGACACCTACCTGGGCGGGTTCGTCGATCTGACCAACGAGACGCTGTACGGCACCTGGGGTCGGCTCACCGAGGCGCTGCGCACCGGGGAGCCGCAGCACCTCGACCCGGACAAGGGCGGCTTCGTGGGCGACAGGCACGCCGACCCGGAGAAGATGAAACGCTTCCTCAAGGGACTGGACGCGTTCAGCGACCGGATGGGCGCCGAGTTGGCCGAGGCGGTCGACTGGAGCGGCTACCGGTCCTTCGTCGACCTGGGCGGCGCTCGGGGCAACCTGGCGGCGGTGCTGGTGGACCGGCACCCGCACCTGGACGCGACCTGTTACGACCTGCCCCGCACCGGGCCGATCTTCGACGAGCACATCAGCCGGCTGGGCCGGACCGGCCGCGTCCGGTTCGTGGGCGGTGACTTCTTCACCGACCCGATCCCGCAGGCGGACGTGATCGTTCTCGGCCACATTCTGCACGGCTTCGACGCCGACCAGTCCCGGCGCCTGCTGCGCCGGGTGTACCAGGCGGTCCGTCCCGGCGGCTCGGTGCTGATCTACGACCGCATGATCGACGACGCCCGGAGCAACGCCGACCGGCTGCTCAGCAGCCTGCACATGCGACTGGTCAGCCGGGACGGCGGCGAGTACCGGGTGGCCGACTGCCGAGCGTGGGTGGCCGCAGCCGGTTTCACCGACGGTGGCGACCGGCCGCTGCTCGGCACCCACACCCTTGTCATCGGCAGCCGACCCGGAGGAGCGCAATGACCGACCGCCACCATCCGGTGCTGATCGTCGGCGGCGGCCTGACCGGCCTGTCCACCGCGGTGTTCCTCGCCTGGCACGGCGCCTCCGCCACCCTGGTGGAGCGGCACCCGGGCACCTCCGAGCACCCCAAGGCGCGGGCCATCAACCCGCGCACCATGGAGGTGTTCGGCGCGGTCGGGATGGCCGAGGCGGTCCGGGCCGGCCGCTCACCGATCTCCGGCAACACCGACCTGGTGCACGTGGAAACCCTGGCCGGCCACGAGCGGATGCGGATGCCGAGCGCCACGCCGGAGGCGATCGACCGGATCAGCCCGGCCAGCTGGACCCTGATCGATCAGAACCAGCTGGAGCCGATCCTGCGCCGCCGCGCCGAGGAGGTCGGCGTCGACCTGCGGTTCGGCACCGAGCTGGTGGCGCTGAGCCAGGACGGCGACGGCGTCCGGGCGACGCTGCGCGAGCGGTCGTCCGGCTCCGAGTACGACGTCACCGCCGATCATCTGGTCGCCGCCGACGGCAGCCGCAGCCCGGTGCGGGCCCTGCTCGGTATCGGGCACCACGGGCCCGGTGTGATCACCGAGCTGGTCAGCTTCTTCTTCGACGCCGACCTCACCGAGGCGTTGCGCGGGCGCCGGATCATCGCGGCGTACGTCAACAACGACGAAGTGCGCGGCACGATCATCCCGCTGGACAACGACCGGCGCTGGGTGATGAACGTGTCGTACTTCCCGGACCGCGGGCAGCGCGCCGAGGACTTCGACGACCAGCGGTGCACGGCGATCGTCCGGGCCGCGGTCGGGGTGTCGGACCTGCCCGTGACGATCGTCGGCGGTAGCCGACCGGGCTGGGACATCTCGGCCCGGGTGGCCGACCGGATGCGCGACGGCCGGGTGCTGGTTGCCGGGGACGCGGCGCACGTCATGCCACCGACCGGCGCGTTCGGCGCCAGCACCGGGATTCAGGACGCGTACAACCTCGCCTGGAAGCTCGCCCTGGTGCACCGGGGCCTGGCCGGCCCGGCCCTGCTCGACAGCTACGACCAGGAGCGTCGGCCGGTCGCCGAACGCACGGTCGAACAGGCCATGCTGCGGTTCGCGATCCGGGAGGGCAAGCGGTTCGAGGACGTGGCCGGCGGGATGGTCAGCGAAGAGACCATGACGTTCGGCTACCGGTATCCGTGCGGCGCGTTCCTGCCCGAGCAGGGCACCGACGACACACTGGAGGACCCGTTCACGCCCGGCGGACGTCCCGGTGCCAGGGCGCCGCACGTCATCCTCGGCGATTTCTCCACGATCGACCTGTTCGGCCGGAACTTCGTGGTGCTGGCCAACGGCGGCGAGCCGGACTGGGCGGCGGCCGCGACCAGCGCGGGGGCCAAGTTCGGCGTCCAGGTCGACACCCACGCCATCGAGCCCGAGGTTCCCGGTTTCGCGGAGCGGTACGGCCTGCAGCCCGGTGGCGCGGCACTGATCCGTCCGGACGGCTTCGTGGCCTGGCGTACCGCCCGGCGGCCGGCCGACCCCGGTGCCGCCCTGATCGAGGCGCTGCGAACGGTCCTGGCCGTCTGAACCGTGGCACCGGCAATGGCTTCTCCCGGGTCCGTCCGATCCGGGAGAGGCCATTGATCCTTTCCAGTCGCGCTCCAGCCGAGCCCGAGTGCCGCTTGCCAGGGTGAGGTGCAGCGTCCGGCCGCCCGGGTCGGGCCTGATCGAGGAGGCGCGCATGAGCTTGGTGGACCGGACTCTCACGATGATCGTGCTGACCGGCTCCGGATTGCTGGCCGGGGTGCTCTTCGCGGTGGCGCTGAGCGTTGTCCCGGCGCTCGAGGCGATGACCCCCGACCGGTACGTGGCCACCCATCAGTTGCTCGGCCGCCGCTACGACCGGGTGATGCCGCTGATCAACCTGGCCTCGTTCGGGTCCGCGGTGAGTCTGGCGGTCCGTAGCCCGCACGGCGCCCGCACCGCGCTGCTGACCGGCGTCGCGATTGCTCTGGTCGGCGTCGCCCTTGTGTCCCAGCTGGGGAACGTGCCGATCAACAGCCGGGTCAAGCGCACCGATCCGGCCGAGGTCGACGAATCCTGGCCGGACCCGCGGCGACGGTGGCGCGGCTGGAACCTGTTGCGTACCGGGTTCGCGGTGACCGCCTGCCTGCTGGCGGCCGCCGCCGTGGTGGTGCAGGCGTGACCGCCCCGGCGATCGTGCGCCCGATCCCGGCCCCGGTACCGGAGGGGCAGGACGCTCAGCTGCGGGAACGGCTGGCCGGGCCGGCACCCGGGCCGATGGGGGAGCGGTTGGTGCTGCTGCACTTCCGCGGTCGGCGTACCGGCCGTGACCTTGAGGTGATCGCCGGCCTGCACCGGCTCGGCGACGGCCTCTTCATCGCCACCGGCAGCCGATGGCGGCACAACTTCGCCGGCGGGGCGCACGCTGCGATGACCTGGCGGGGCCGCCGGCGGCCGGTCGAGCTGCGGCTGGTCGACTCGTTCGACCGCACGGTGGCCGGCTACACGCACCTGATCAACGAGTACGGCCGGGCCGGCGCGGAACGCCGGCTCGGCATCACCATCAATGTGGATCGCGCTCCGACAGACGAGGAGGTCCGCGACGCGGTGCGCCGCTGCGGCCTGTCGCTGGTCGAGGTGCGGCTGGAGGAGGAATCGGTATGAGCGGACTGGCAGCGTGGGTGGACTTCGGCCGGGAGGACGTGGTGAACCCGGCGATGGTGCGGCAGATGGCCCGACGGCTGCGCCACCGGGGCCCGGACGGCGAGGGGGAGTGGTCGGCGCCGCACGTCGCGTTCGCCGTCCAGCGGCTCGCCGCGGTCGCGCCGGCCGTCACTGCGCAGCCGGCGGTCGCGCCGGACCGGGCTGTCCTGATGCTCGACGGAATGATCTACAACCATGAGGACCTACGGCGTGAGCTGCGCGGACGCGGGCGCTGGTGCCCCAGCGGCGGTGACGCGGAGGTGGCCCTGGCGGCCTATGTGGAGTGGGGTGCGGAGTTCGCGTCCCGGCTGGAGGGCATGTTCGCGATCGTCGTCTGGGACCCGCGCCGCGAGGAGCTGCTGCTGGTCCGCGACCGGCTCGGCGTCAAGCCGCTCTGCTACGCCCAACGCGGCACCGGCCTGATCGCCGGCTCCGAGCCCAAGGCGCTGCTCGCGCATCCCGCCGTGGACCCGGTGGTGGATGCCGACGGGCTGCGTGAGCTGTTCGCCCACGGCAAGCTTCCCGGGACCACCGTCTTCAAGGACATTTTCGAGGTACGCCCGGGGCACTGCGTGCGGTTCGGCGGCAGTGGCCTGATCCAGCAGCGGTACTGGACCCTGGAAGCGGTGCCGCACCAGGACGACCTGCCGGCCACCGTGGCCGCCGTCCGGCGGTTGCTCACCGAGGCGGTGTCCAGTCACCGGCGCGGCGACGTGCCGGTGGACGCGATGCTCTCCGGTGGCATCGACTCCAGCGCGCTGACCGCCCTGGCCGCGCGCGACGACGCCGGCCTGCGGTCGTACTCGGTGAACTTCGCCGGCTACACGGAGAACTTCCGGCCGCATCCGACGATGCGGGCCACCCCGGACGCGCCGTTCGCCGCGATGGTGGCCGAGCACGTCGGCACCCGGCACACCGAGATCCTGGTGGACCTGGCAGAGCTGACCGATCCCGGGCTGCACCGCGCCGCGATGGCCGCGCAGGACGCACCGTCGCCGCTCGGCGACATGGACGCCTCGCTGCTGCTGTTCTTCCGACGGCTGGGGGAGCAGGGCCGCCGCGCGGTGCTCTCCGGGGAGACCGCCGACGAGGTCTTCGACGGCTACTTCTGGGCGTACGACCCGCAGCACAGCAACTCGACGACTTTCCCGTGGGTCTCGTTCGAGCGCGGCCACGACGCGGCCGCCGGCGGCCTGGGCTGTTCCCTGATCGACCGGTCCCTGCGTAAAGGGCTCGACTTCCTCGGGTACGCCGACAGCCACTACCGGGACGCGCTGACCGAGGTGTCACACCTGCCGGGTGCGACGGCCCAGGAGCGCCGAGCGCGGGAGGTGACCTACCTGGCGCTCACCCGATGGGCGCCGACGCACCTGGACCGGGCGGATCGGTTGAGCATGGCCGCGGGCGTCCAGTTGCGGCCGCCGTTCTGCGATCACCGGCTGATCGAGTACGTCTACAACGTGCCGGCCGAGCTGAAGCGGGCCGGCGGGCGGGAGAAGGGCTTGCTCCGCGAGGCGGTCGGTGACCTGCTGCCGGCGCCGGTGCTGCAGCGCCGTAAGAGCGCCTACCCGACCATCCAGGAGGCCGCCTACGGCGATGCGGTGCGGCGCCGGTTCGCCGAGGTGGCCAGTGATCCCGGGGCGGCGGTCGCCCCGTTGCTCGACCCGGCGGCGACCACTGCTGCGCTGGCCGCGGCCGAGGCGCCGAAAGGCGCGTTCGCCTGGGTGGAGCGGGCCAGCATGGAGATGGTCCTGCAACTGGACGCCTGGCTCACCGACTACGCGGTCGTATTGAGGGTGTGATCATCTCACGGAAAGTAACCAGCCAGGGCGGGCTGCGGCAATTAATATTAATGTAATCACGCATATGACGGTTGCAACTTGATCCGGCTTCTCCGTTGTCCCAGGGGGCGGACATCGCCGCGCCGCCCCCTGGTCGGCCCCCCGGCCGCCGCGCTTCGCCCTGCTGGCGGCTGTTGCTGACAGCTCGCTGAAAGCGCCGAGCGTTTCGAAATCGCTCTCATTCAAGGGGAAGTTGTTCGCGGAAAATGGTCGAGATCCCATTTCTGGGCGCCTCGGTAAAGGCCGGCTGAATTGAATTGCAGAGTAACGCGATGTGACACAGGGCGGTGTGTCGAAGGTCGCTCCCCTCTTGGTGCATCGAGCGTGACCTGCGGTTTCGTTGCCCCTTACAAGGTCGCAATGCATTTAACCAGTCCTTTCAGCAGCCCTCGAGCAATCTTCGAGCCCTTGTTAGCCCAATGTCGCCTGGCTAGTGTGAGTGACGGCCTGACGGGAAACCTCTGTGAAGGACGCCAATGAGTCAAGGCGTGGGCCAGGACGGGGGCGAAGTGATCAAGATAGAGTTATTGGGTTCGCTGCGGGTGTGGCGGAAACGAGACCTGACACCGTCGGCGCCGAAGCTGCGCCGGGTGCTGGCCGCCCTGGTGCTGAACGCAAACTTGATGGTCAGCGTCGAGCAGCTCGCCGAGGAGCTCTGGGAGAACAGCCCGCCCGCCAGCGCGCAGACCACCATGCAGACCTACATCTATCAACTCCGTCGCCGGCTCGGGCTCGCCGAGGAACAGAGCCGGCCGGCGCATCTCGACGCGGCCGACGCCTCGGCCGCCCCGGTCCTGCTGACTCGGGTCGGTGGTTACGAGCTGCGGCTCGGCGACAGTGCATGGGTCGACGTGCACGAATTTGACCGGGCGGTCAGCCGGGGCCGGGCCCAGCTCGACAGCGGCCGGCTCGAGGAGGCGGTGGAGACCCTGGGCGCGGGACTGGCGCTCTGGCGCGGCCCGGCGCTGGTCGACATCACGGTCGGCCGGCAGCTCTCGGTCTGGGTGACCGAGCTGGAGGAGCGCCGCAAGACCACGATGGAGCGACGGTTCGGCGCCCTGTTGCAGATGGGCCGGCACCACGCGATCGTGGATGAGCTGGCTGGCGTGGTCGCGACGTTCCCGACCCACGAAGGCTTCGCCCGGCAGCTGATGCTCGCGTTACACCGCAGCGGCCGCCGGGCCGAGGGGCTGGACGTCTTCCGCAAGCTGCGAGGCCGGCTGGTCGAGGAGCTGGGGGTGGAGCCGTCCGCCGCGCTGCACCGGCTGCACCAGGGCATCCTCACCGACGACCCGAAACTTTACGCTTTGCCGCACGGGACCGGCACCGAACATGCGCCTGCGGTCGTCCGGCCGCGCCCGGCCCCGGTCGCTGCGACGACCCGGTCGATGACCGCGCCGGCACAGCTGCCGGCCGGTATCCCTGACTTCGTCGGGCGTGAGCAGGAGCTGTCGCAGGTGGAGCGGGTGCTCACGGCCAGCCGGCCGAGCGACTACGGGGCCCGGATCGTCGAGGTGCACGGGCCGTTCGGGATCGGCAAGACCACGTTCGCGGTGCGGGCGGCCCATCGCGTACGCGAGCACTTCCCGGACGGTCAGCTCTTCGTCGACGCCTCCGGGCTCACCTCGGGCGACGTACGGATGGCCGACGTGCTGACCGCCACGCTGCGCTCGTGCGGACTGCCCCGGGAGACGCTGCCGGAGAGCGTCGCCGACCTGAGCCGGACGCTGCGCAGTTGGACCGGCGACCGTCGGGTGCTGCTGGTCATCGACGACGTGCTCAGCGCCGAGCTGCTCAAACCGTTGCTGCCGGGCTCCTCGGGGTGCGCGGTCGTCTGCACCAACCGGTACCGCCACGAGGGTCTGCCCGGGGCGTACCGTGTCACCCTGCCGACCCCGACCATGGACGAGGGGCTGCGCCTGTTCGCCGGGATCGCCGGCTCCTGGCGGATCGAGGACGAGGGCGAGGTGGTCGAGGAGTTGCTCACCATGTGCGAACTGCTGCCGCTGGTGGTCCGCGGTGTCGCCAGCCGACTGTCGACCCGTCCCGGCTGGAGCGCCGGGCGGCTGCGCGACCGCCTGCGGGTCGACGAGTCGATGTTCCTGGATCTCGCGGCCGGCCCGGTCAACCTGGTCGGCAGCATCGCCCTGAGCTACCGCAATCTGCCCGACGCGCACCGCCGGGTGCTGCAAATGATGGCCACCGCCCTGCCGGCCGGCCGGACACCGCGGGGGGTGGCCGACGAGATCGGCGAGACACCGGAGGCCGCCGAGATCATTCTGGAACACCTGGTCGACATGAACCTGGCGGTGGAGATGCCCGCCGCCAACCAGCCCAGCCACCGCCCGCTCACCTCGCTGCCCCAGTACCGCTACCGGTTGCCCCGGCTCATCGCGCTCGCGCTCCGCTCGATCATCCGGGCCGAGGAGTCCGGCCTGTACTCCGCAGCCGTGCCGCTGCCCAGCGCCCCCCAGTTCCACTGGTCCCCGTTCTCGCTGAGCGCGGTTCACCCGGCCTGACCTCCCCCGACGGCGATGCGCCCTGCCCTGACGGGCAGGGCGCATCGCCGTTCTCATGCCTCGACGCGGCCTCCAGACAGGTTCCATCACCTTTCCAGAGCGGTCCACCAGGGTGAGGACAGGACCCGAGAACCCCTGGAGGGAATGTGCACCGAAGTCTGATCGTGGCCAGGATGAAGCCCGGCGATGCGGGGGCCGTGGCCGGCGTCTTCGCCGACTCGGACCGGACCGACCTGCCGCGGATGATCGGGGTCACCCGCCGGACTCTGTTCCGCTTTCACGACCTCTACTTCCACCTGGTGGAGGCGCCGGAGGACATCACGCCGAACCTCTACCGGGCGCGCAGCCACCCGCTGTACGGCCAGATCAATACCCGGCTCGGCGACTTCATCTCCCCCTACGACCCGAACTGGCGTGAGCCCAAGGATGCGATGGCCGAACCGTTCTACGTCTGGACGCCCGAGGACGGCCCGGTCTTCGCTGCCGACGCCGAGCGGGGGAGCGCCTGATGGGGGCCCAGAAGGTGGCGGTCGCCGAGGTGGCGGCGAACACCCGGCGCGGCGGCGACATCCGGGTCACGCTCAGCCCGAAGACGGTCGGCTGCACGTCCGGCTTCGGCGGGGTGCTCACCCTGGCGCCCGGCGACCGGGTCGCTGAGCACCTGCATCCGCACTCTGAGGAGTTCCTGCACGTCATCGCAGGCTCGCTGGAGATGTCGGTGGACGGCGTCCCGGTGCGCCTGCAGCCCGGTGACTCCCTGCTGGTGCCGATCGGCGTACGGCACCGCCTGGTGAACGTGGGATCGGAGGAGGCCCGCGCGGTCTTCCACCTGTCCCCGCTGGCCCCACGTCCGGAGCTGGGTCACGTCGATCTGGAGGAGACCGGACCGGGCGCCAACCCGGACGTCGGGGGCGGATCGTGACCCGCCGCGCGGTGATCACCGGAATCGGCGCGGTCGCGCCCGGCGGCATCGGCCGGGAACCGATGTGGGACCTGCTGACCGCCGGCCGCACCGCCACCCGGACCATCTCGCTGTTCGACGCGTCGAACTTCCGCTCCCGGATCGCCGCCGAGTGCGACTTCGACCCGGTCGCCGCCGGCCTGAGCCCGCAGGAGATCCGCCGGATGGACCGGGCCGCCCAGTTCGCCGTGGTTTCGGCCCGGGAGGCGATCGCCGACAGCGGCATCGACCTGGCCGACCACGACCCGGCCCGGATCACGGTCAGCGTGGGCAGTGCGGTCGGCTGCACGATGGGGCTCGAGCAGGAGTACGCGGTGCTCTCCGACGCCGGTCGGCAGTGGCTGGTCGACCACCGGTACGGCGTCCCGCACCTGTACGGCTACATGGTGCCCAGCACGCTGGCCGTCGAGGTGGCCTGGCAGGCCGGCGCGGAGGGGCCGGTGGCGCTGATCTCCACCGGCTGCACGTCCGGGCTGGACGCGGTCGGGCACGCCGTGCAGGTGATCGAGGAGGGCGGTGCCGACCTGGCGGTGGCCGGCGCCACCGACGCGCCGCTGGCGCCGATCACCTCGGCCTGCTTCGACGCGATCCGGGCCACCTCGCCGGACAACGACGACCCGGAGCACGCCTCCCGGCCGTTCGACGGGCGCCGCAACGGATTCGTCCTCGGCGAGGGCTCGGCGATCATGGTGATAGAGGAGGCCGAGGCGGCCCGGCGGCGCGGGGCCCGGGTCTACGCCGAGGTGTCCGGGTTCGCGAGCCGCAGCAACGCGCACCACATGACCGGGCTCAAGCCGGACGGCCGGGAGATGGCCGAGGCCATCCGGGTGGCACTGGACCGGGCCCGGCTTGACCCGTCCGCGGTGGACTACGTCAACGCGCACGGTTCCGGCACCAAGCAGAACGACCGCCACGAGACCGCGGCGTTCAAACGGACCCTCGGGGCGCATGCCTACGACGTGCCGGTCAGCTCGATCAAATCGATGATCGGGCACTCACTGGGTGCGATCGGCTCGCTGGAGGTCGCCGCGTCGGCGCTGGCCCTGCACCACCAGGTGGTGCCGCCGACGGCCAACCTCACGGTCGCCGACCCGGAGTGCGATCTCGACTACGTGCCCGGCGACGCGCGTGCCCACCGGATGGACGTGGTGCTCAGCGTCGGCAGCGGGTTCGGCGGATTCCAGAGCGCCATGGTGCTGAGCCGGTGGTGACGTCGAGTGGCTCTCGAGAGCGAATCCAGAAGTGAGCGGCATGGTGCAACGAGACCGTTCCGCAGGAATCGGGGGACATCCGTGAAGTCATCCAGCGCCGTGGTGACCGGGATCGGCGTCGTCGCGCCAACCGGGGTCACCACCGAGGAACACTGGGCATCCGTGCTGGCGGGCAAGAGCGGGATCGGCCGGATCACCCGCTTCGACGCCGGCGGCTACCCCGTCCGGGTGGCCGGTCAGGTGCCCGGCTTCCGGGCAGCCGAGCAGGTTCCCGCCCGGTTGGTGCCGCAGACCGACCGCGGTACCCACTTCGGGCTGGTCGCCGCCGCGGACGCCCTGACCGACGCCGGCGTCAACCCGGCAGAGCTGCCCGAGTACGAGATGGCCGTGGTCACCGCGGCCTCGTCCGGCGGCACCGAGTTCGGCCAGCACGAGATGGAACGCCTCTACACCAAGGGACCGCACTGGGTCGGTGCCTACCAGTCGATCGCCTGGTTCTACGCCGCCACCACCGGCCAGGTGTCGATCCGGCACGGGATGCGCGGGCCCTGCGGAGTGATCTGCACCGAGCAGGCCGGCGGGCTCGACGTGCTGGGCCAGTCCCGGCGGCTGCTCGCCAGCGGGTCCCAGCTGGTGCTCAGTGGCGGAGCCGACGCCTCGCTCTGCCCGTACGGCTTGGTCGCGCAGCTGAGCAACGGCGGGCTGTCGGCGGAACCCGACCCTGCCCGGGCGTACCTGCCGTTCGACGCCGACGCGTCCGGACACGTGCCCGGCGAAGGTGCCGCGATGCTGGTCATCGAGGATGCGGCGGCGGCCGTCGAGCGCGGCGCCGCCGTCTACGGCCGGATCGCCGGGTACGCCGCCGGCTTCGACCCGCCGCCCGGCTCGCCGCGTCCACCCGTGCTGGCCCGCACCATCCGCGCCGCACTCACCGAGGCGCAGCTCGAGCCTGGCGCGGTCGACATGGTCTTCGCCGACGCCGCCGGGATCCCGTCGGCCGACCAGCTCGAGGCCGAGGCGCTGGCCGAGATCTTCACACCCGGCGGCGTGCCGGTGACCGCGCCGAAGGCGCTGACCGGCCGGATGTACGCCGCCGGCGCCGCGCTCGACGTCGCCACCGCCCTGCTCGCCTTGCGCGCCGGCGTGATCCCACCGACCGGGCCGGTCACCCGACCAGCCGTCGGCCCCGCCCTCGACCTGGTCTGCGAGACCCGCCGCAGCGAGCCGCGCAGCGCGCTGGTGCTCGCCCGCGGCTACGGCGGTTTCACCGCAGCACTGGTCCTGACCGTCTGACCACCACCGAAAGGAGAGATTCGGATGACGACCTTCACCCTGGACGACCTACGTCACCTCTTCACCACCAGCGAGGGACTGGGTGGCAACCCGGCATTCGGGCCGGAGAACCTGGACGCGCCGCTGACCGAGCTCGGCTACGACTCCCTCGCCATGCTGGAGCTCGCCGCGGTGGTGCAGCGCGAGTACGGCGTACGGATGCCGGACGACTGCGTGATCGAGATGACCACCCCCCGCGCCACCATCGACTACATCAACTGCCGCCTCACCGAGGTGACCGCGGCATGAACGGGCACACCGACAACGCGATCGTGATCGATGCCCCGCTCGACCTGGTCTGGGAGATGACCAACGACGTGGCGAACTGGCCGCACCTGTTCAGTGAGTACGCGTCCGCGGAGATCCTCACCCGGAACGGCCCCACGGTCCGGTTCCGGCTCACCCTGCACCCGGACGAGCAGGGCCGGTCGTGGAGCTGGGTGTCGGAGCGGACGGCGGACCGCCGGACCCTGGAGGTCCACGCGCACCGGATCGAGACCGGCGTCTTCGAGTTCATGCATATCAACTGGACGTATCAGCAGACCGATGCCGGCGTGCGCATGCGTTGGGTGCAGGACTTCCATATGAAACCGGACGCGCCGATCGACGACGCCGCGATGACCGAGCGGCTCAACCGCAACACGGTCGTGCAGATGCGCCTCATCAAGGACAAGGTGGAGGCCGCCGCCCGGGCCGGAGCAGCCCGGTGACCGCAGCGGGCGCGCTCGCCGGGCGGCGAGCACTGGTCAGCGGCGGCACCAAGGGCATCGGTCGGGGCATCGTGCTGGCGATGGCCCGGGCCGGCGCCGACGTGGTCACCTGTCATCGCGCCGACGACGACAGCGCCGTCTCGCTGCGCGCCGAGCTGGCCGAGCTGCCAGGCAGGCACCACGTGGTGCGCGCCGACGTCAGCCAGCCAGCGGAGGCGCGGCGCCTGCTCGACGAGTGCGCGTCCACGCTCGGCGGGCTGGAGGTGCTGGTGAACAACGCCGGCGCCTTCCGCCCCCGGCCGTACGCCGACCTGGAATCAGACGAGTGGGCGGGCACCATTGCCGGCAACCTGACCGCGACGCACCAGCTGAGCCAGGGCGCGCTGCGTCTGATGCCGCCTGGCTCCTCGATCATCAACTTCGGCTCGACGGTCACCTTCGTCGGGATGGCGGGCGGTGTGCACTACACCGCCGCCAAGGCGGCGATCGTCGGCTACACCCGCTCGCTGGCCCGCGAACTCGGGC
The DNA here is from genome assembly GCF_040499845.1 of Micromonospora sp. CCTCC AA 2012012. Lineage (NCBI taxonomy): Bacteria > Bacillati > Actinomycetota > Actinomycetes > Micromonosporales > Micromonosporaceae > Micromonospora > Micromonospora mangrovi. The sequence continues at coordinate 4,509,439 of NZ_CP159342.1, read as the reverse complement.
GCGAGGCGATCCGGGTCAACGTCATCTCACCCGGCCGGATCGACACCGAGGCACTGGACGCGCTCGGCCCCGAGGAGGCCGCCCGGCAGCGGGCGATCTTCGCCCGGTTCAACGCCCTGGGCCGGCTCGGCTCCGTCGCCGAGGTGGCTGCGGTGGCGGTCTTTCTGGCCAGCCCCGCTTCCGCTTATGTCACCGGTCAGAACATCCACGTCGACGGTTGCGTCTAACAGAGGGAGAACAGCATGGACTTTGGTCTGCAGGGCCGCAAGATACTGGTCACCGGCGGCACCCGGGGGATCGGCCGGGGCATCGTCCTGGCCGCCGCCGAGGCCGGCGCCGACGTGCTCACCTGCCACCGGAGTGACGGGCCTGCGGTGGACAGCCTGGTCGCCGCGCTCAAGGAGACTGGTGGCGACCACCACGTGGTCCGGGCCGACCTGGCCGAGGTCACCGAGGTCGACCGGCTCGCCGACGAGGCCCGGGAGCGTTTCGGTCGGCTCGACGGGGTGGTCAACAACGCCGGGGTGATCAGCCACATCCCGTACGCCGACCTGGCCGTCGAGGAGTGGCACCGGGTGCTCGACACCAACCTCACCGCGGCGTTCCGAGTCGTGCAGCAGTGCCTGCCGCTGCTCGGTGAGCGCGGCTCGATCGTGAACATCGGCTCCCGGGGGGCGGCCGCCGGTATCCCGCTGCGCGCCCACTACACCGCCGCGAAGTCCGCGATGATCGGGCTCAGCCGCTCGCTGGCCAAGGAGTACGGTGCCCGCGGCCTGCGGATCAACGTGCTCGCCCCGGGCGTGATCGAGACCGAGGCGATGGACGCGATGCCGCCGGAGCGCGCCCAAGGGCTGCGCGACATGTACTCGGGCAAGACCGCGCTGGCCCGGCTGGGCACCGTCCCGGAGGTCGCCGCGGTGGCGCTGTTCCTGCTCAGTGATCTCAGCTCGTACATCACCGGGGAGACCCTGAACGTCGACGGAGGGATCTGAGATGGCCGGCGAGCGCTTCCGGGTGATGCTCCGGATGCAGATAAAGTCCGGTCTGGAGACCGAGTTCGAGCGGGTCTGGCGGGAGGTCGGCGACTCGGTGACCACTCACCCGGCCAACCTCGGCCAGTGGCTGTCGCGCAGCTTGGACGAGGAGGGCATCTACTACATCGTCAGCGACTGGGTGAACGAGCCGCTGTTCCGCGAGTTCGAGACCAGCGACCGGCACCTCGAGCACCGCACCAAGCTGCATCCCTATCGCAGCGGCGGCTCGATGACCACCATGCACGTGGTCGCCCACCTGCCGGCCGGGACCGGAGCGTCCCGATGAGCGACCAGGTGCAGGTGATGGTCTACCACCAGGCGGACGACTACGACCAGGTGCTGGTGGCCTACCAGGAGTCCAGCCGCCGGATGGCGGGCACGCCGGGCCTGCTCGGCAACGAGCTGCAACAGGGCGTCGCGGACCGACGTAGTTTCGCCGTGGTCAGCCGGTGGAGCGGCTGGGACGACTTCGCCACCTGGGAGAGCAGCCCGGGACATCAGGAGCAGACCGCCCCGCTGCGGCCGTTCCGGGACCACAGCCGGACCCGGCCGTTCGAGGTGTTCCGGGTGGCCGCCCGCTACGGCGACCCCTTCCCGGGAGGTGACCGCTCGTGACCACGGCTCTGCAACGGCCGCCGACCACGCTCGACGACTGGCTCCGGTGCGGCGGGTGCGGCGAACTGACCTACCGGAAGCGGTTCATCCGCGATCTCGGGGTGTGTCCCGGCTGCGGCTGGCACAGTCCGCTCACCGCGGCCGAGCGGACAAGCCAGCTCCTCGACGAGGACACCGCCTCGCCGGTGCCGGTCCCCGAGACGGCCGACGACCCGCTGGGCTTCGCCGACCGGAAGCCCTATCGGGAGCGGGCGCGGCAGGCCCGCACGGCCACCGGGATGAGCCGCGGTGTGCAGGCCAGCCGCGGCACCATCGGCGGGTATCCGGTGGTGCTCGCAGTGATGGACTTCCGGTTCCTCGGCGGGAGCCTCGGAGTGGCCGAGGGCGAGGCGATCGTGGTGGCCGCCGAGATCGCGCTGGCCGAGCGGCGGCCGCTGATCGTGGTCACCGCGTCCGGCGGGGCGCGCATGCAGGAGGGTGCGTTCGCCCTGATGCAGATGGCCACCACCAGCACCGCGTACGGCGCACTGGACCGTGCCGGGATCCTCACCGTCACGGTGGTCACCGACCCGACGTACGGCGGGGTGGCGGCCTCGTTCGCCTCGCTCGGCGACGTCGTGGTGGCCGAGCCGGGCGCGCGGATGGGGTTCGCCGGCCGCCGGGTCATCGAGCAGACCATCCGGGAACAGCTGCCGGCGGACTTCCAGACCGCCGAGCACCTGCTGGCCCACGGCATGGTCGACGACGTGCAGCCGCGGGCGAATCTGCGCTCCTACCTGACCCGGCTGCTCGCGGTCACCGGCGGTACCCCGGACGGCTGGACCGCCGGCCGGCGCGACACCGTGGAACGCGACCCGCGGCGGCTGCCGGGGCAAGCCGCGTGGCAGGGCGTCCAACTGGCCCGGGAGACCGGCCGACCGACCGTCGCCGACCACGTGGCGCACCTGCTGGACGGCTTCGTGGAGCTGCGCGGCGACCGGGCCGGTACCGACTGCCCGGCGGTGCTCACCGGAATCGGTCTGCTCGACGGTCTGCCGGTCGCCCTGGCCGGGCACCACAAGGGCCACACCACTCAGGAGCTGGTGGCGCACAACTTCGGGATGGCGTCGCCGGCCGGCTTCCGCAAGGCCGCCCGGCTCTTCCGACTCGCCGGCAAGCTCGGCCTGCCGGTGCTCACCCTCATCGACACGCCCGGGGCCCACCCCGGGGCGCACGCGGAGGAGACCGGACAAGCCGCAGCCATCGCCGACAACCTGCGGCTGATGAGCGGCCTGGACGTCCCGGTGGTGACGGTGGTGACCGGTGAGGGCGGCAGCGGCGGCGCCCTCGCACTGGCGGTCGCCGACGAGGTGTTGATCAGCGCCAACGGCACGTACTCGGTGATCAGCCCGGAGGGGTGCGCGGCGATCCTGTGGCGCGACGCGGCCGCCGCCCCGCAGGCCGCCGAGGCGCTCGGTGTCCACCCGGCCGCGCTGCTGCGGGCCGGGATCGTCGACGGCGTCGTGCCCGAGCCGGAGGGCGGCGCCCACCGGGATCCGCAGGCCGCCTCGGAGATGCTGATGGACGCGGTGATCGGCGTGCTCGCCGGGCAGCTCCAGGCGGATCCCCGGATCCGGCTGCGGGACCGGGCGGCACGGTTCCGGCGGATCGGGAGGCAGCGATGACCGGAGTTCCGCCGGAGTCCTCGGCGATCCTGCAGGAGATGTGCCGGCACCTGGGCGGGCTGCTCGCCGCGGGCGGCGCCCCGGCCAGCCGGGTCACGATGGCCGCCGGGCCGGTCCGCCTCGAGGTGGAGTGGGCCGTGCCGGCCGTCCGACCGGCTGCCGCCCTGGCCCCGGTCGCCGGCGACGTGCCTGAGACGCCCGAGACGCCCGGGGCGGCGGTGGTGGCGCCGCTGGTCGGCACGTTCTACCGGGCACCGCAGCCCGGAGCGGCGCCGTTCGTGGCCGTCGGCGACCTCGTCGAGCCGGGGCAGCAGGTCGGCATCGTCGAGGCGATGAAGCTGATGAACCCGGTGCTGGCCGAGCGAGCCGGACGGGTGGCCCGGATCGTCGCCGGGGACGGCACCTCGGTGGAGTACGAGCAGCCGCTCGTCCTGCTGGAGCCGGCCGGGGAGGGGACCTGAGCATGTTCCACACCGTCCTGGTCGCCAACCGCGGCGAGATCGCGCTGCGGGTGGTGCGCACCTGCCGCGAGATGGGCATCCGTACCGTCGTCGCACACTCGACCGCGGACCGCGACTCGGCGGCGGTGCGCGCCGCCGATGGGGCGATCCAGATCGGGCCGCCCACGCCGAAGCGCAGCTACCTCTCGATTCCGGCGGTCATCGAGGCGGCCCGGGTGTGCGGCGCCCAGGCGGTGCACCCCGGATACGGCTTCCTGTCCGAGGATGCCGACTTCGCCGAGGTGTGCGCCGCCAATGACCTGGTCTTCGTCGGACCGCCGCCGGAGGTGATGGGCCGCCTCGGGGACAAGGCGGCGGCCCGGCGCGAGATGGCGTCGTACGGTCTGCCGGTGCTGCCCGGCAGCGCCGGCACGGTCAACTCGCTGGCCGAGGCGTCCGAGGTGGTCGACCGGATCGGCTACCCGGTGATCATCAAGGCGGCCGCCGGCGGCGGCGGGCGCGGGATGAGCGTCGTCCACTCCGCCCGCGACCTCGCCCGCGCCTACCGGGCCACCCGGGCGTCGGCGCAGGCGGTCTTCGGTGACGGCCGGGTCTATCTGGAACGGTTCTGCGAGCAGGCCCGGCACGTCGAGGTGCAGGTGCTCGCCGACCGGCACGGCACGGTGCTGCACCTGGGCGAGCGGGACTGCTCGGTGCAGCGCCGGCACCAGAAGCTGGTGGAGGAAGCGCCCGCCCCGAACCTGCCCGAGTCGCTGCGCGCCGAGATGGCGGCCGCCGCGGTCGCCGGTGCCCGGGCGGCCGGGTACGTGGGCGCCGGCACCTTCGAGTTCCTGGTGGCCGACGACGGTTTCCACTTCATGGAGATCAACTGCCGGATCCAGGTCGAGCACCCGGTCACCGAGATGGTGACCGGACTCGATCTGGTCCGCGAGCAGATCCGGATCGCCGCCGGCCTGCCGCTGGAGACCGGCCAGCACGACGTACTGCCCCGCGGCGTCGCCCTGGAATGCCGGGTCAACGCCGAGGACCCGGCGCGCGACTTCGCGCCGGCCCCCGGGACGCTCGACGAGTTCGTCCCGCCGGGCGGCCCGTTCACCAGGGTGGACACGCATGGCTACGCCGGCTGGCGGGTGACCTCCGACTATGACTCCCTGCTGGCCAAGGTGGTGGTCTGGGCACCGGACCGGCCGCACGCCATCGCGCGGATGCGCCGTGCGCTGGCCGAGTTCCGGGTGGCCGGCCGTGGGATGCGCACCACCATCCCGGCGCTCGGCAGGGTGCTCGACGAGCCGGACTTCATCGCCGGCATCCACGGAACCGACCTGCTGTCCCGGATGGAGAAATGATGCCCACCCCGACACCCACCCGGCCACTGTTCGATGACGCGTTCGTCCGGGACCCGTACCCGGTGCTGGCCGAGCTGCGCAAGCGGGCGGCGGTGCACCCGATCGAGACCCCCAACGGGCTGCGGACCTGGCTCGTGGTCCGCTACGCCGACGCCCGCGAGCTGCTCGTCGATCCGCGGCTGAGCAAGGACATGACGGTCGGGCATCGCTTCCTGGCGGATGCCTTCGCCGACCCCGTGAAACGCGCCGCGTTCCTGCAGGAGACGGGCACCCGGCGGCAGTTCCCCGCCGAGCTGGGCCGGCACATGCTGGACAGCGACCCACCGGATCACACCCGGCTGCGACGCCTGGTCGGGCGGGTGTTCACGGCCCGGGCGATCGCCGCGCTGCGACCGCGCATCGAGCAGCTGGTGACCCGGCTGCTCGACGAGGCCGCAACGTCTGATGAACCGGTCGACCTGATGGCCGCGCTCGCGTTCCCGCTGCCGTTCACGGTGATCTGCTGGCTGCTCGGCGTCCCGGCCGGCGACCAGGCGAGGTTCCGCACCTGGTCGAATCTGCTGGTTTCGGGGGCCGGCGGCGACGAGGTGCTGGACGCCAGCGAGGCGATGGTGGACTACCTGCGCGCGCTGATCGGCGGCAAGCGGGCCGGGGGCGACCGGGACCTGTTCGCCGACCTGGTCCGGGTCTCCGACGAGGGTGACCGGCTCACCGGCGACGAGCTGATCGCGATGGCGTTCCTGCTGCTGGTGGCCGGGCACGAGACCACGGTCAACCTGATCGGCAACGGGACGCTGGCACTGCTGACCCATCCTGGCCAGCGTGCGCTGCTTGAGGCGGATCCCGACCGCTGGCCGGCCGCGATCGAGGAGTTCCTCCGGTACGACGGCCCGGTCAGCAACGCCACCTGGCGGTTCACCACCGAGGCGATCATCGTGGGGGGAACGACGATCCCGGCGGGCGAGTTCGTGACGATCTGCCTCGGCGCGGCCGGCCGGGACCCGGACCGGTACGAGGAGCCGGATGTCCTGGACATCACCCGGGACCGGGCCGGAGGTCTTGCCTTCGGGCACGGTATCCACCATTGCCTGGGCGCGCCGCTCGCCCGCCTGGAGGCCGAGGTGGCGCTGCACGCGCTTTTCGACCGGTTCCCCCGGCTGCGCCTGGCAGTCCCGGCCGAGGAGCTGCCGTGGCGGCTCAGCCTGATGATGCGCGGTCTGCGGGAGCTGCCGGTGCGGCTCCGCTAGGCGCAGGTGTCCACGGGGCGTCGTGGACCTCGGACCGGGTCGCCCGTGTCCGGTTCGGTGGTGTCACCCCAGCTCACACCGGGTGGCAAGGTGCGCCGAGGGGTCAGGGCCGGTCGTCTGCCGTCAGACGCGGGGCCAGGTGGCGGATGCGGGGCCCGTCGGGATCGCGGTAGTCGAGGACGATGTCCGGTTGTGCGCTCTCCCCGGCACGATTGTCGCGTCCTTCCTGGTCGACCGTGTCGTCGGGTGTCCCGGTGGCAGCGGCGGTCACGCTGATGCTGACGCGCTGCACAGGGTGGTGCGACTCCGTGACCGACCCGCTCGTGATCACGACGACCGTCGAGTCGTGCTCCTGCCGCGTCGCCGCCAGGTCACCCGCGTCCTCCTGCGGAGACTGAGTCGGCAGGCAGTGGCAGGCCCGGCCCCGGGCGTGCAACGCCTGCGCCAGGCGATCGACGAGAGCGAGGTGCGTGTTCGGGCAGTCCATGATCACCTGGAGGTCGCGGCCGACCGATGCCGCCACGATCGCGTCGGCGATGGTCGTCAGCGCTGCCCGCTGGCGCGTGATCGCGGAAAAATCAGACACAGTCGTGCCCTTCAGCTAGGTGTTATCTCACTTCGCTGCTGGCGCGGTGTACCCGTTACTTGTTACATCGTCCGAGCTGGGCGCCGGTGAAGGTGCCGACGCCGCCGAGGACGTCCGTCAAGCTGTCCGTGATCGGGGTGGCCGAGGTGGAGGCCGCCGAACCGGGCGGGCCGGTGCGGTGGGCGGGGCGGCCGGTGTCGGACCGGTCCGGGATGATGGCGCGATGGCGGAGGAGTACAGCAACACCGGCGCGTTCCGCGGGGCGGCCTTCCGCACCGCCGACCTGGCCGGGGCCAGCTTCCACACCGTCGACCTGCGCGGGGCGAGTTTCCGTAACGTCGACCTGACCGGTGCGACCTTCCGCGACAGCGACCTGAGCGGGGTCCGGATCGTCGCGTCACTCGTCGCCGACCTGCGGGTCTCCGCCCACGACGACGGTGGCAGCCGGGTGGTGGTCGACGACGTGGACGTCACCGACTTCGTGGCGACCGAGCTGGACCGGCGGCACCCGGAGCGGGTCCAGTTGCGGGCGGTGCGGACGGCCGACGACGTCCGCGCGATGTGGGACACCGTCGAACGGCTCTGGTCGGAGACCGTCGCGCGGGCCGAGCGGCTGCCGGAGGCCGTACGCCATGAGCGGGTGGACGGCGAGTGGTCCTTCGTGGAGACGCTGCGCCACCTCGTCTTCGCCGTGGACGTCTGGCTCGGTCGGATGATCCTCGGCGAGGTCGGGCCGTACCCACGGGTCAGCCTGCCGCCCACCGACTATCCGCCGGCCGCCCTGCCGGAGCTGGGCGTCGATCCGGACGCCCGGCCGTCGTACGCGGAGGCGCTGGCGCTGCACGCGGACCGCCGGGCGCGGGTACGCCGGCTGGTGGCGACCGTGACCGACGCCGAGCTGGCGGAGCCGCGTACGGCGGTGCCGACGCCGGTGTGGGGCGAGGAGTCGGAGTCGGTGGGTGAGTGCCTGCGGGTGATCCTGGTGGAGCACTGCGCGCACCGGCGGTACGCGGAGCGCGACCTGGCGCTGCTCGAAGCGCATCCTCGGGAAAAGGTGTGATCCAGGTCACATGAAGTCGGATGTCGACGTGTCGATTCCACTGTCGCGCCAGCCGTGGAGATGGTGAAGGCCGGCGCGAGGCCGGCGACCGAAGGAGGCATCACCGTGCGACTCACGCTCACCACGTTCCTGACCCTGGACGGCGTCGTGCAGGGACCGGGCGCGCCCGACGAGGACCGCAGCGCCGGGTTCGACCTGGGCGGCTGGGTGCCGCCGCACTTCGACGAGTCGGTCGGCGAGCACATGACCGGGATCTTCGAGCGGGCCGACGCGTTCCTGCTCGGCCGCCGCACGTACGACATCTTCGCCGCCTGGTGGCCGAACGTCACCGACGAGGCGGACCCGATCGGCACGAAGCTCAACCGCCTGCCCAAGTACGTCGCCACCACCCGCACCGACGCGCTCACCTGGTCGGGCGCGGAACGCCTGGACGACGACCTGGCGAAGGCGGTCACCGCGTTGAAGGAGCAGCCGGGCCGGGAACTCCAGGTGCACGGCAGCGGACGGCTCGCCCGCTCGCTGATGCGGGAGGGTCTGATCGACACGTACCATTTGTTGATCTTCCCGGTGGTCCTGGGGCGCGGCGAGCGACTCTTCGCCGACGGCGTGCCGCCCACCGGGCTGCGACTGACCGACAGCCGGACCTCCGGCACCGGCGTGACCATGACGACCTACGAGAACACCGGCGCTCCGGTGTTCGGTTCGGTGGAGGGCTGAGGACGATGACCACCAAGTACATGCTGTCCGTGCACGGCGTCGAGGGCGCACCCGTGCCGTCGGCGGAGGACATGCAGCGCGCCTACGCCCAGGTGGACGCGTTCAACACGCAGCTCCAGGAGAAGGGCGCCTGGCTGTTCGGCGGTGGGCTCTGCCCGCCCGACACCGCCACCGTGGTGCGGGTGTCGGACGGCCAGGTGATGACCACCGACGGGCCCTTCGCGGAGAGCCGCGAGCACCTCGGCGGCTTCTGGATCATCGAGGCCGCCGACCTCGACGAGGCCCTGGAATGGTCCCGCCAGGCCAGCATCGCCTGCGAGAACCCGGTCGAGGTACGCCCCTTCCAGTCCGACACCTGACCGGTGACCGTCGGCGACACCATCACCGCCGTCTTCCGCGCGGAACACGGGCGGGTGGTGGCCACCCTGGTCCGCCTCCTCGGCGACATCGACCGCGCCGAGGAGGCGGTCCAGGACGCCTTCCTGGTGGCCGCCGACCGGTGGCCCCGCGACGGGCTGCCCCCCAACCCGGGTGGCTGGCTCGTCACCACCGCCCGCCGCCGCGCCATCGACCGGCTGCGCCGCGACGCCATGCGCGAGGAGCGGCAGGTGACCGCCGTACGCCTGGCGGAACGCCTCACCGACCAGCCGGAGGAGGACACCGCCGTGCCGGACGACCGCCTCCGACTGATGTTCACCTGCTGCCACCCGGCGCTCGCCCAACCGGCCCAGGTGGCGCTCACCCTGCGGCTGCTCGGTGGCCTGGACACCCCCACCATCGCCCGGGCCTTCCTGGTGCCCGAGGCCACCCTGGCGCAGCGGCTGGTCCGGGCCAAGCGCAAGATCCGCGACGCCCGGATCCCTTACCGGGTGCCCACCGACGCCGAACTGCCGGACCGGCTCCGACCGGTGATGGCCGTCGTCTATCTCGTCTTCAACGCCGGCTGGATCGCCGAGGGCGGCACCCTCGTCGACGCCGGCCTCTGCGGCGAGGCGATCCGGCTGGCCCGGCTCCTCGTCGAACTCATGCCCGACGAGCCGGAACCCCGGGGACTGCTCGCGCTGCTGCTCCTGCTCCAGGCCCGGCAGCCGGCCCGGACCGCCGCCGACGGCACGCTGGTGCTCCTGCCCGACCAGGACCGCAGCCGCTGGGACCCGGCGCTGCTCGCGGAGGGGCGCGCGCTGGTCCGCGCCTGCCTGCGCCGGGGCGCCCCCGGGCCCTACCAGATCCAGGCGGCGATCAACGCGGTGCACAGCGACGCCGCCACCGCCGACCAGACCGACTGGGGGCAGATCCTGGCCCTCTACGACCACCTGCTCACGCTGCAACCCACCCCCGTAGTCGCCCTGAACCGGGCGGTCGCCGTCGCCGAACTCTCCGGCCCGCAGGCCGCGCTCGACCTCCTCGACCGGCTGGACCTGCCGGCGTACCAGCCGTTCCACGTGGTGCGGGCGGAGCTGCTGGCCCGGGCGGGACGCACCACCGAGGCGGTCGCCGCGTACGACATGGCCCTCGGGCTCACCACGAGTGACGTGGAACGCGAGCACCTCATCCGCCGCCGCGCCGCCCCGGCCGACTGACGGGTCGCCACGCGACGCCGTTTCGGTCGACAGTGTCCCGGCCGGCACGTCGATACGCCGACGGGGGCCGGTCCCCGTCGGGACCGGCCCCCGTCGATCGGGTGTGACCGTGGTCAGGGCTTCCAGGAACCCGCGGTCTTGAGCTTGTGCTCGTACTCCAGGGTGCCGTTGTTGTCCTTGACGTCGAAGACGAGCTGGCCGGCGCGCTTGCTGCCGGTCGGCAGGTCGTTGCCGGAGGGGAGGAGCTTGCCGCAGCCGGAGAAGGCCCCGCCGATCCCGTTGGCCTCGGTGCCGTCGCTGGCGATCCACTTGAAGTAGAACGGGTTGATCGACCCGGTGCCCTTGGTGACCTCGGCGGTCACGTCGGCGATCAGGTACATGCCCTCGTCCGGGGCGGGGAAGTACTTCTTGCACGCGGTGGTGCTGGTGCGGAAGTTCCCCACGGTGATCCGGATGGTGCCCTCGTCGTCGTTGATGATGAGGGTGTCGCCGGGCTTCATGTTGGTCGTGTTGCCGTCGGTGACGCCCGCGTCCGGGGTGGACGTCGACGCCGGGTCGGTCGATGCCGGGTCGGTGGGCGCCGGGTCGGTGGGTACCGGGTCGATCGGCGCGGTGCTGGGCAGGCTCTTGGCGACGTCCTCGGCCTTCTGCGCTCCCTTGTAGAGCGTGAAGATCCCGCCACCGCAGCAGAGCAGCAGGAGCACGGCCGCCACGAGGCCGATGATCAGCCAGGTCTTCTTCTTCGAGTTGGGCGCACCGGGCGGCGGCCCGAACGGCTGCCCCGCGACCGGCTGGTACGGCGTACCGGGCGGCGGCGGGTAGGCACCGCCGGGCGGCGGCGGGTACGGCGAGCCGGAGACCGGGGGCTGCGGGGCGTACGGCGAGCCCGAGACGGGAGGCTGCGGGGCGTACGGCGAGCCCGAGACCGGCGGCTGCGGGGCGTACGGCGAGCCCGAGACCGGGGGCTGCGGCGGCGGGTAGGCCCCACCGGGCGGCGGGTAGCTGCCGGCCGGAGGCTGGGGCGCCCCGGACACGGGCGGCATCGGGGCGGTCGGGAACGGCTGCGTCGGCGGTTCCTGGGGCGGCTGGTTCGGGTCGTGCGGTCCGAACGGAGGCTGAGGGTGGCTCACCGTACTCCTTGGCACCTTCGAAAGGTCTTCAGTCGCACAGACCGTACCGGGCGGTGGCAAGCCGGCCCGCGACGCGTCAGCGCGGCAGCAGCACGGCGGCGGTGCGGACCAGGCCGGCGTCGACCACGAACCGGCCGGTGACCAGCGGCGGCGGGTCGGCGACCGGGGCGGCGTCGACCCGGGCCGGCGAGATCCGGGCGGTGAACGTCCCGGCATCCGGGTCGAGTTCGACGTGGGCGTCGTGGAAGTCGAGCCAGGTCCCGACGATCGGGTGCCAGATCTTGTAGACCGTCTCCTTGGCGCTGAACACCACGGCCGGCCAGGAGACGCCGCCGGGCAGCCGGCGGAAGCCGGCCTCCTCCTCGGGCAGGCAGATCAGTCGGCGTACCCCCGGGTCGAGTTCCTTGTGCCGCTCGGCGTCCATGCCGACCGAGCGGATCTCGGCGCGGCGGGCGACGGCCGCGGCGCAGTAGCCGTGGGTGTGGGTGATGGTGCCGACCACGTCGGTCGGCCAGACCGGGGAGCGGTCGGGCGCGGACGGGACCGCGTCGGCCGGCAGGCCGAGCCCGACCAGGGCCCGCCGGGCGCAGACGCGCCCGGCGGTGAAGTCACGCCGCCGGCTCTCCACCGCCCGCTCGCTGAGGCAGGCCAGCTCCGCCGGGAGCAGTTCGCCGTGCCAGTCGTCGGGCCCGGCCACGGCCACCGTCACCGCCGCCGGCAGCAGGTCACGCATCGCCGTCTCCTTCCGGTACGGGCACCGCCGGGTCGGCGCCGACTCTCCGGGTACGAGCGTTGCAGGCGCCGGCCACCCGGGGCATGGTGGGTGAACGTACCGCAACCGGGTAACGCCGGAGCGTCCCGGGACGCTGTTGGGGCGTCACCGATGGGAAATCCACAGTCGACGGCGTCGCGTGGCCGGTCGCCGGTGAGGAGGACGGGCGATGACAGCTGCGGGCGGAGCGACGGGGCCGGCGGCCGACGAACACGCTCCGGTCACTCCGGAGTGGAGCTGCGGCACCTGTGGTGACGCCTGGCCCTGTTCCGCCAAGCGGGCCCGGCTGCTGGTCGAGTACCAGGTGGACCTCGCCTCGCTGAGCGTCTATCTCGGCTCCTGCCTCGCGTCCGCCAGCCAGGACCTGCGTACCGCCCCGGTGTCGGCCCTCCAGGACCGGTTCATCGGCTGGCTGCCGCGCAGTCCGCGCCAGTTCTGACCACCGGTGGCCGCCCCGCCGGGGACGGCCACCGGTCGCGGTCAGGGTCGGCGGGGGCGCCGGGTGAGGGCGAAACCGACGACGCCGGCCACCGCGGCGAGGATCCCGCCGGCGGTGGTCCAGATCCAGCGCGAGCCGGGCTGGGGCAGCCAGCCGGTGAGGCTGCTCTGCTCCTCCTCGACCGGCCCGGCGGTCGGTTCCGCGTCGAGCACGGTCCCGGCCCGGTTGTTCGGCACCAGGGGCGCCGCCAGCTCGCCGTCGTCACCGGAGGCGCCGCCCTCGCCGTCGGCGGCGACCAGCAGGTCCACGTCGACCGGCTGGCCCAGGTCCGGCTCCGGCACGTCCACCACCGAGAGGCGGACGTAGTAGGTGCCGGGCAGCGGGTCACCGGACCACGGCTCGGCCCAGGGTCGCACCCGGCGCAGCGTGCAGCCGAGGGTGACGCTGGTGGCCGCAGCGTCCACGGTCGGGGTCTGCGCGCCGGCCGTGCAGGCCTGCCGGCGGCGCAGCCCGTCGAAGACCTCGACCGTCCAGGTCGAGGGGCCGCCGCGGGCCTTGGGGAAGGTCACCGTGGCGGCGATCTGGTGGGTCTGGCCGGCCTCGGCCGGGAACGACCAGTAGAGGTGGTCACCGGTCGAGGCACCGACCCGGACCGGCTGCCCGGCGGTGATCGCGGTGGCGGTCAGGAACGAGGTGCCCGCCTTGGTGACGGTGGCGGCACCCGGTGAAGGGGTGGGCGCCGGGGCGAGGGTCAGCCCGCCGGCGGCCAGCGCCGCGGCGGACCAGAGCAGGGTACGCATCCTCAGTTCTCCCTCCAGGTGGCGACCCACCAGCGGGTGAGCAGCCCGGCGACCAGCCCGGTGAGCAGACCGGCCAGGGTGAGCAGGAGCAGCAGCGCCCAGCCGCGGCCAAGGTCCGGCCCGTCCGGGGCGGGGGACGAGGCGACCACGTCGACGGTCAGCTCGACCGGCATGCCGGGGGTGGTGCCGGTGCCGGGGCGGGGCGCGAAGGCGTTGCTGACCACCAGGCAGACGGTCTGTGCGGCCTGCGTACCGGTCGGCTCCGGGGTCGGGGTGGCCGCCTCCTCCGCCGCCGACCAGCGCAGCCCCGCGGAGACCACGTCGGTACGACCGCTGCCGGCGTCGACGCCGCGGACGAGTTCCCGGCCGTCCGGCGCGACGGCCCGCAGCAGCACCCCGTAGTCGGGGTTGACCGGCCGGTCCAGCCCGACGCTGACCGAGGCGCGCAGCTCCTGCCCGGCCCGGACGGGCACCCGGTACCAGCGGTGCTCGGCGAACGCCTCCCGGTCGGTGTAGACGCCGGGCCCGAGCAGCGGCGCGTTCCCGCACTGCGTCGATCCGCCGACGGTGGTGGGGGTGGCGGTGTAGGTGTCCCGGGCCCGGTCCACCAGCTGCTTGATCCGCCCGGTGAGTTCGTCGGCGCTCTGCGCGGCCGTGTAGGTGCCGCCGGTCGCGCCGGCGATGCAGAGCAGCTGCCGGCGGACCTTCTCGTCGGGGGCCAGGCCGAGGGTGTCGACGACGAGGCGGGTGCCCTGGGCGGCGAGTTCCCGGGCGACCTCGCACGGGTCGGGCGGGGCGCAGGTGTCCTCGCCGTCGGTGATCAGCACGATCCGGCGGGCGGTGGTGCCGGTGCCGAGGTCCTGCGCGGCGGAGCGCAGCGCCAGTCCGACCGGAGTGAAGCCGGTCGGGCGCAGCGTCGCCACGGCCGCCTTGGCCTGGGTGCGGTCCACCGGGCCGACCGGCACGATCTGCTGGGTGTCGAGGCAGCCCTGCTTCTTGTCCTTGCCGCGGTAGGTCGCGCCGAGCACCCGGATGCCGAGCTGGGTCTCGTCGGGCAGCGCGTCGACCACCTCGTTGAACGCCTGCTGGGCGACCGCGATCCGGCTGCGCCCGTCGATGTCCCGGGCCCGCATCGAGCCGCTGACGTCGAGTACCAGCTCGACCTTGGGCGGCTCGGTGGGTGTCTCGGGGGTGTCGTCGTCGGCGGCGGCGGGCAGGGGGCCGATCAGCGCGGTCGCCGTCAGCAGCCCCAGCAGGACGGCCGTCGATCGTCTCTTGTTGATCACCGGGCGAGTGTAGTGAGATCCACTTTGGATGATCATCCGGGTGGGCGGTGGAAGAACCGTCCTGTCCCGGGGGTGTGACCGACCGTTAGCTGTCGGATGTAAACCATTTGGCGGGTGGCGCAACGGTCGGAAATCTGACGCAACCTCACCCGTTGTGTCACTGGTTCAGTGTGGTTAAGCTCTTCTTGCGCGCCCCAATCGCCCGCTTCCCCCGTGGCAGGCGATCGGGGCGCGCTCCTATTTCCCCGGTGTCCCGCCCCGGGTCAGATCCAGCGACCGTCCAGCCACATCCGGGCGGACCACTCGGCGTACGGCAGCAGCTTCCCCACGAAGATCGGGTAGAAGTAGCCGAAGCAGAGCGCCACCAGCAGCACGTACGCCCCGGCGATGATCCCGCCCACCATCCGTCGGTCGGAGACGTCCTCCTCCGACGCCGCCTTCGCGGCCGGCGCCCCGGCGGGCGAGATGATCGCGCCGAGCACGTAGACCACCGCCAGCACCAGGAACGGCACGGCCGGCGCGGCGTAGAAGGAGAACATCGTCCGCCCGTCCAGGGCGAACCAGAACCACGGCAGCAGCCCGGCGGCGACGCTCAGCAGGATCGCCCCGGCCCGCCAGTCCCGTCGGGCCGCACCCAGCCAGGCCAGCGCGCCCAGCGCGGGCAGGAACGACCACCAGAGCAGCGGCGTGCCGAGCAGCAGGATCTCCGAGGCGCAGGTCGGCGCGCCGCACGAGCCCTCGCCGGACCAGTAGAAGGCGACCGGCCGGCCGAGCAGCAGCCACTGCCAGGGCCAGGACTGGTACTTGTGCGGGTCGTCGAGCTGGGTGTGGAAGCCGTACGCGGCCTTGTGGTATTCCCACAGGTTGATCAGCGCGCCGAACACCGGGGTGTCACTGAGCGGGGCCTGCGGGTAGCGGCTGGCCAGCCGGTAGTAGCCGTCGTCGCTGAGCAGCCAGCCGGACCAGGTCGCCACGTACGTGCCGACCATCAGCACGCCGGCCAGCAGCAGCCAGGGCAGCTCGTCCAGGAGGGTGTCCCGCCACGGGCGGCGTACGCCCGCGGAGCGGCGGACACCCACCTCCCAGAAGATCACCAGCAGGCCGAAGGCCGGCACGAAGTAGAGCCCGCTCCACTTCACCGCGCAGGCGCAGCCGAGCAGCACCCCGGCGAGCAGCCGCCACCAGGGCCAGTCCCGCCAGGTCGACGGCGGCCGGCCGGCCCGGCCGGGGCGGGAGACGTCGAGCCCGGCGTCCAGCGCCCGCGCCCAGCGGCGTCGCCGGGCGTCCCGGTCCAGCACCAGCGCGCCGAACGCGGCGAGCACGAAGAGCAGCAGGAAGATGTCGAGCAGCGCGGTGCGGGAGAGCACCAGCTGGAAGCCGTCCAGGGCGAGCAGCAGGCCGGCCGCGCAGCCGAGCGTGGTGGAGCGGAACATCCGCCGGCCGATCCGGACCAGCAGCAGCACCGAGAGGGTGCCGGCGACCGCCGCCGCGAAGCGCCAGCCGAACTCGGGGGCGGTGGTCATCAGGTGCCCCGGTACGGAGATCTTCGTCTCGGCGTCCTGATAGCCGAAGGCCCACTCACCGAGCCCGATCAGCCACTTGCCCAGCGGCGGGTGCACCACGTACGACGGGCCGTTGTCCTTGTAGTTCCACTCGACGCCCCGGTCGATCAGCCCGTACGCGTCGCGGGCGTAGTAGATCTCGTCGAAGATCTTGCCGTTGGGGCCGCTGAGCCCGACGAACCGGAGGATCGCCGCGATCGCCACCACGACCGTGGTGGCCAGCCAGGCGTGTCCGTCGAGCCGCGCGTCGACGCCTGCCAGCCGGCGCCGGACGACGGCCGGCACCCCGCCCCCGCCGGTCGGGGTGGCCTGGTCGGCGGTGGCGCCACCGTCGGTCGTCCGGGCCGACTCGGCCGGGCCCGCGCTCTGCGCTGTCGACGCACTCGTCACCCGGCGATCGTAGGCTGCGAAGGTGCCCGGTGGCGCCCGTCGTCTCCGAGATTGGTACCGCCGTCGATGAAGGAGCAGCATTCGTGGGTGAAATGTCCGAGGTCGGGCGCCTGATTCTGCTCGGCGCGCCGCTGGGCAACCCCGCAGACGCCTCGGCCCGCTTCCGGGAGGTGCTCGGCACCGCCGACGTGGTCGCCGCCGAGGACACCCGCCGGCTCACCCGGCTCGCCCGTGACCTGGACGTCACCGTCCCCGGCCGGATCATCTCCTACTTCGAGGGGAACGAGGAGCGGCGCACCCCGGAACTGGTCGAGGCGCTCACCGCCGGATACACGATGGCGCTGGTCACCGACGGTGGCATGCCCAGCGTCTCGGACCCCGGCTACCGGCTGGTCCGGGCCGCGCTCGACGCCGGCGTGCCGGTCACCGCCGCACCCGGGCCGAGCGCGGTGACCACCGCCCTGGCGCTCTCCGGGCTGCCCTGCGACCGGTTCTGCTTCGAGGGTTTCCTGCCCCGCACCCCGGGCGCCCGCCGGTCCCGGCTACGGGCGCTCGCCGCCGAGGAGCGCACCCTGGTGCTCTTCGAGGCGCCGCACCGGATCACCGCCGCGCTGGCCGACCTGGCCGCCGCCTTCGGCCCCGACCGGCCCGCCGCGCTCTGCCGTGAGCTGACCAAGACCTACGAGGAGGTCGTCCGCCGGCCCCTCGGCGAGCTGGCCGAGTGGGCCGCCGAGGGCGAGCCCCGGGGCGAGATCACCCTGGTGGTGGCCGGGGCGCCGCCGGCGGAGGCGGTCCGGCCCGACGACGACACGCTGCGCGCCGCGGTCGCCGAGCGGGAGGCCACCGGCATGTCGCGCCGGGACGCGATCACCGAGGTCGCCACCGGGTACGGCCTGCGCCGCCGCGACGTCTACACCGTCGTGCACAGCTGAGCGGGCGGGTCACCAGGCGGCGAGGAGGAAGCCGACGGTGATCAGTGCCGGGCCGGCCAGCGCGATTCCCACCGCCCAGCGGCGGTGTCGCGGGTCGGGCAGCCGGGTCGCGCCGGTCCACCGGGCGATCCCGAGCGCGCAGGCCAGCACCAGCAGCAGGCCGAGCAGCCAGCGCAGGTGCCGACCCACCCCGGCGTCGGCGTACGCGGTGCCCCCCGCGGGGCCGGTCATCTGCGCCGGCAGCGCCGAGCCGGCCGCGGTGCTCTCCGCCGGCACCCCGCTGACCCGTACCCCGTGGGCGACGAAGCGCTCGTCGTCGGCGAGGAAGATGCCCCGGCAGCGCTGGGTCAGTCCCGCGCCGGTGCAGCCGCTGACCACCACGGTTCCCGGCGTGGCGTGGCCCACCGCCAGCCAGAGCGGGCCCGCGCTGACCCAGGCGAAGAAGGCGGCCAGCAGGCTCAACGCGAGCAGCGCGGCGAGGCCGTGGACCGGGTCCGGTGGGTGGCGCGGACGCCGGACCCGCGCCCGGCGGATCCGACCGGCGAACCGGCCCGGCCGACGCGGCTCCGCCCGCAGCGGGGTGCCGTCCCAGTGCACCTCCTCGATCGGTGCCCAGAGGGCCGGCTCGTCCGGCTCACCGGGGGCGGGCCACCGGCGGTGCCAGCGCGGCTGCCGGACGGGCACCCGCCGGGGGACGGCGTCCACCGGCGCACCGGTGGTCGGCTCGACCTCGACCGGCGGGGCGGGGGTGCGTTCGGGCCGGGGATGCGGCGCGACCGGCCCGCCCCGGGCGGTCGCCGTCGGGAGCCGGCGGTGGTCTCCGTCCGCCGGGCCGTCCTGCTCCGGGGCCGCTGGTCTGCTGGTCACGGCGTTCATTCCACACCGGCACGGGTACGTCCCCGCGCAGCTCACGCCGCGTGTCGGCGACAAATCGGGCGAGTCGTCGGCGGATCGAGCGCCCCGGACGGCCTGTTGGTTCGCGCCCGCCGTGCAGCGGTCACTAGGCTTGCTGGTCATGAGTCACGTTCTCGCCGCGGTCGCCTGGCCCTACGCCAACGGCCCGCGCCACATCGGCCACGTTTCCGGATTCGGCGTTCCCTCCGACGTCTTCGCCCGGTACATGCGGATGGCCGGTCACGACGTGCTCATGGTCTCCGGCACCGACGAGCACGGCACCCCGATCCAGGTGCAGGCCGACGCCGAGGGGGTCACCCCGCGCGAACTGGCCGACCGGTACAACCGGGTGATCGCCGAGGACCTGCGGGCGCTGGGCCTGTCGTACGACCTGTTCACCCGCACCACCACCCGCAACCACTACGCGGTGGTGCAGGAGCTGTTCACCGGGCTGCACCGCAACGGCTACATCGTCCCCAAGGTCACCACCGGGGCGATCTCCCCGTCCACCGGCCGGACCCTGCCCGACCGCTACATCGAGGGCACCTGCCCGATCTGCGGCTACGACAGCGCCCGCGGCGACCAGTGCGACAACTGCGGCAACCAGCTCGACCCGATCGACCTGATCAACCCCAAGTCCAAGATCAACGGCGAGACGCCGGAGTTCGTCGAGACCGAGCACTTCTTCCTGGACCTGCCCGCCCTGGCCGACGCGCTGCGGCAGTGGCTGGACACCCGGGAGGGCTGGCGCCCCAACGTGCTGCGGTTCTCGCGCAACCTCCTCGACGACCTCCAGCCCCGGGCCATCACCCGCGACCTGGAGTGGGGCGTGCCGATCCCCCTGGAGGGCTGGCAGGACCGGAACGACAAGCGGATCTACGTCTGGTTCGACGCCGTCATCGGCTATCTCTCCGCGTCCATCGAGTGGGCCCGCCGCACCGGCGACCCCGAGGCGTGGCGCAAGTGGTGGTCGACCGACGGCGAGGGGAAGGACTCGCCCAGCTACTACTTCATGGGCAAGGACAACATCGTCTTCCACTCGGTGATCTGGCCGGCGCTGCTCGGCGGCTACTCCGGCGAGGGCGCGCGGGACGGTCAGCCCGGCGAACTGGGCCGGCTCAACCTGCCCACCGAGGTGGTCTCCAGCGAATACCTGACCATGGAGGGGCGGAAGTTCTCCTCGTCCCGCAAGGTCGTCATCTACGTCCGGGACTTCCTGGAACGCTACGACGCCGACGCGCTGCGCTACTTCATCGCCGTCGCCGGCCCGGAGAGCAACGACACCGACTTCACCTGGGCCGAGTTCCTCCGCCGCAACAACGACGAGCTGGTCGCCGGCTGGGGCAACCTGGTCAACCGTTCCGTCTCCATGGCGGCGAAGAACTTCGGCGCGATCCCGCCGGTCGACCCGGCCGGGCTCACCGAGGCCGACGAGGCGCTGCTCGCGGTGGCCCGCGCCGGCTTCACCACCGTGGGTGACCTGATCGCCAAGCACCGGCAGAAGCAGGCCATCGGCGAGGCGATGCGGGTCGTCGCCGAGGCCAACAGGTACCTCTCGGACCAGGCGCCCTGGAAGCTCAAGGGCGAGGACGACAAGCCACGGATGGGCACCATCCTGCACGTCGCCCTCCAGGTGGTCAGCGACGCCAACACGCTGCTCACGCCGTTTTTGCCGCACTCCGCGCAGCAGATCCACGAGCTGCTCGGCGGCACCGGGGTGCACGCCCCCATGCCGGTGATCGAGGAGGTCGAGGACCTCGACGGCGGGCCGGCGTACCCGGTGCTGACCGGGGACTACACGGTCGGCGCGCGTTGGGAGTCCGTACCCCTGGAGGTGGGTCGGCCGCTCGCGGCGCCGAAGCCGGTGTTCCGCAAGCTCGACCCGTCCATCGTCGACGAGGAACTGGCCCGGCTGGCCGGCTGAGCCGGCACGTCGACGCGGCCCCGGGGGATCCCCCGGGGCCGCGGTCGTCGGCGGATCAGGCCCGGGCCATCTTCGGCGCGCCGATGAACTCCATGATCGCCCGGTTCACCTCGGTCGGGTGCGTCCACGGGGTGCCGTGCGGCGCGCCCTGGAGGGTGACCAGCCGGGCGTCGGAGAGCATGTTCTGCAGGCGCTGACCGGTCTTCGGGTAGGGCAGCACGTTGTCCTTGTCGCCCTGGATGATCAGCACCGGGATGGTGATGTTCGGCAGGTCGCCCCGGAAGTCGGTCTGCCAGGCGTCCACCGAGTCGTGGGTGCCCTTCGCCGACGCCTGCGCGCCGATGTTCCAGTGCGCCCGGTACGCCTCCTCGCTCACCCACCTGCCCTTGTTCTCGCTGTAGTTGAAGAACGCGTCGCAGAACTGGGTCAGGTAGGCGAACCGGTCGGCGACGATGGCCTGCTGGAACCCGTCGAAGAGGCTCTTCTCGACACCTTCCGGATTGTCCGGCGTCTTCAGCAGGAACGGCGCCAACGGGGCCATCAGCACCGCCCGGTCCACCCGGTCCGAGCCGTACGCGCCGAGGTAGCGGGTCACCTCACCGGTGCCCATCGAGTGCCCGACCAGGATCGCGTTGCGCAGGTCCAGCTCGGTCATCAGCACGTCGAGGTCGGCGGCGAAGGTGTCGTAGTCGTACCCCATCGCCGGTTGGGCGGAGGCCCCGAAGCCACGCCGGTCGTACGTGATCACCCGGTAGCCGGCGGCCTGCAGCGGCCCGCTGACCTTCTCCCAGGTCGCGCCGTTGAACGGGAACCCGTGGATCAGCACGATCGGTTGACCGGAACCGTGGTCCTCGTAGTACAGGTCGATGGGGGCGGAGTTCTCCGTCCCCACGGTGATGAACGGCATGGGCGTCTCCCCGGTGCGTACGTCTCGGACGCCCGCGCATTCCCGTCGCGCCTGCCGTTATGCCAGCCCGTACGGCAGGTCCACGATCCGGTCGTCGGTCACCTCGGCACCCGGCGCCCAGGTCTCGTAGACGCCCCGCTCGTGGCACTGTGCCCCGGTGACCGCCACCGCGTCCGGGTCCGGCCGGCACAGCCGCAGCCGCAGCCAGCCCGACTCCTCCCGCAGCACCAGACAGGGCACGCCCCGCCAGTCGGCCCGGCGCAGCCGGCGGGCGGCCGACTCCACCGGGTAGCGGGCCGCCCGGGTCATCGCCAGCACCCGGAACCCGCCCGGCAGGTCGGCCACCGCCTCGTACTCGCCGCCCGCGTAGCCGCCGACGAGCTGGGTGGAGCGGGGCGCGTCGCCGGTCGGGACGTACTCCTGGTCGGGGGAGACGCCCGGCACCGCGGCCAGCAGGTGCCGCCACTGCGGGCCCACCATCCGCAGCCAGCCGCGCTGCTCCGCCTGATAGCTGTAGAGCACCACCTCCACCCCCTGCGCCGGATAGGCGAGCAGGGTGGCGTTCGCCGGCATCGGCAGGTCGGCGAAGTCCCGGGTGACGAACTCGGGGACGAGCTGGGCGTTGCTCGGCACGAACCCGGTGCCCAGCACCGGCGGCCCGAGCCGGTCCCGGGGCGCCAACGCGGTCAACCCCCGGTGCGCGGCACCGACCGGCACGTCGTAATCCGCCGGGTCGGCGGCCCGCCAGCGCAGCGCGTACGCCACGTCGGTGCCGTCCCGGCCGCCCTCGGAGTCGCCCCGCAGCACCGACAGGGCGGCCGGCGTACGCAGGTGCGCCACGTCGTGCTCGCGGTAGCAGAAGCCGTGCGGCAACCAGCCGCGTACGTGACCGGCGAGCTGCCGGGCGGAGAGCACCTTGACCATCCGGGTGCCCGGCCGGACCACCGCCGAGGCGCGGACCGCCGCGAGCACCGGGTCCCCGGCCGCGGCGGGCGACTGGCTGAGCTGGTGCAGCTGCGCCCAGCCGCGCTCCCGGTGCACCGGCATCAGCAGCGGCGCGTCGGACTCCTCGGTCGGCTCCACCGCCCCGTGCACCGCGCTCACCTCGGTGACGTGCACGAACCGTCGCCACGGGTACGCCACGCCGGGGCGGGGCACGAACTCGAAGCCGGGCGCCTCCTCGGCGCTGAACAGCTCGTACGCCGCGCCCCGGGCGATCTCCTCCGCCGGGTGGACGCGGCCGTCGTACGTCACGTGCAGCCCGGTCCGCTCGGGGGCGGCACCGCTGGTGCGGGGGGCGACGGTCACGCTCGGCACGCTAAGCGGCACAGATGTTCCTCGTGTGAACAGTCGATGGCGGTCCGGGAACGTCGGCCGCCGGGGGTGTGTGATGCTGGCCGCGATGACCGAGCAGAACGAATCCCGCAAGCAACGGGCCGCCCGCCGGGCCGGGGAGTTCCCGCCCGCACCCGAGGCGCTGCCCCGTCCCGTCCTGGACAGCCACACCCACCTGGACATCACCGTCAGCGAGGCGGGCGTGCCCCCGCGAAGCGCGAGGAGTGAGCCGGGGTCGCGAGCCCCGCAGTCGGGAGCGAACGGCGGCTCGAGCGGTGGGGCGGCCGACGACCCGATCGCCGTGGCGATCGAGGTGGCCGTCGCGGTCGGGGTGGACCGGCTGGTCCAGGTCGGCGTGGACGTCGCCTCGTCCCGTTGGGGCGCCGACGTGGCCGAGCGCCACCCGGCGGTGCTGGCCACCGTGGCGCTGCACCCCAACGAGGCGCCCCGGCTGGCCGACCTGGACGAGGCACTGCGCGAGATCGAGGCGCTCGCCGCCCGGGACCGGGTCCGGGGCGTCGGCGAGACCGGGATGGACTTCTTCCGTACCGGGGACGAGGGGCGGGCCGCGCAGGAGGAGAGCTTCCGGGCGCACATCGCCATCGCCAAGCGGTACGGCAAGGCGCTGGTCATCCACGACCGGGACGCGCACGCCGACGTGCTGCGCGTGCTCGACGACGAGGGCGCCCCGGAGACGGTGGTGCTGCACTGTTTCTCCGGCGACGCCGACTTCGCCGCCGAGTGCGTCCGCCGGGGCTACCTGCTCAGCTTCGCCGGCACGGTCACCTTCGGCAGCGCCGCCGCGCTGCGCGAGGCCGCCGCGCTCACTCCGATCGACCAGCTGCTGGTGGAGACCGACGCGCCGTACCTGACCCCGATGCCGCACCGGGGACGGCCGAACGCGTCGTACCTGATCCCGCTGACGGTCCGGGCGCTCGCCGCGACCACCGGCACCGACCTGGACGAGCTCTGCGCCGCGATCTCCGCCACCGGCGACCGCGTCTTCGGGCCGTGGTGAAAGGATGCCCGGCGTGACCGGTCTCCTCGGCCCGGCGGAGATCCGGGAACTCGCCGCGCGCCTCGGCGTCGCGCCGACCAAGAAGCTCGGCCAGAACTTCGTGCACGACCCGAACACGGTCCGCCGGATCGTCACCGCCGCCGGCCTGACGCCGGACGACGTGGCGCTGGAGGTCGGCCCCGGCCTCGGCTCGCTCACCCTGGGCCTGCTGCCGGTCGCCGCGCACGTGCACGCCGTGGAGATCGACCCGACGCTGGCCGGCGCGCTGCCGGAGACCGCCGCCCGCTTCGCCGGCCCGGACGCCGCCCGGCTCCGGGTGCACCGGGCCGACGCGCTGCGGGTCACCGCCGCCGACCTGGCCGACCCCGCGCCGACCGCGCTGGTGGCCAACCTGCCCTACAACGTCGCCGTGCCGGTGGTGCTGCACCTGCTCGCCGAGCTGCCCACCCTGCGGCACGGCCTGGTGATGGTGCAGAAGGAGGTCGCCGACCGGCTCGTCGCCGGTCCCGGCTCCAAGGTGTACGGCATCCCGTCGGTGAAGCTCGCCTGGTACGCCCGCGCCCGGGCCGCCGGCAAGGTCCCGCCGAACGTGTTCTGGCCCGTGCCGAACG
Organism: Micromonospora sp. CCTCC AA 2012012; assembly: GCF_040499845.1. Taxonomy (NCBI): domain Bacteria; kingdom Bacillati; phylum Actinomycetota; class Actinomycetes; order Micromonosporales; family Micromonosporaceae; genus Micromonospora; species Micromonospora mangrovi. The sequence goes on along the minus strand of NZ_CP159342.1, from coordinate 4,485,129 downwards.
TCGACTCCGGCCTGGTCGCCTTCACCCGCCGCGAGCCGCCCGTCGCCGACGTACCCCGGGAGCGGGTCTTCGCGGTGGTGGACGCGGCCTTCGCGCAGCGTCGCAAGACCCTGCGCGCGGCGCTGGCCGGCTGGGCCGGTGGCGCCGACCGGGCCGCCGCCGCGCTCACCGCCGCCGGTGTCGACCCCGGCGCCCGCGGCGAGTCGCTCACCGTCGAGCAGTTCGCCGCCATCGCCGCGTCGGCCCCGACCGCCGCGCCGACCGCCCAGTAGGCTGGCGCCGTTGTCCGACGCCGCCGAGGAGCTGACCGTGGAGAAGCCGTTCGACATCCGCCTGCGCCGGCGGGACCTCGCCCCGTGACCGAGGCCTGGCGACCGGACGACGAGGACGAGCAGCGGCGGCGAGGTGCCAGCGGGCCGGTCCGGGTACGGGTGCCCGCCAAGGTCAACCTGCACCTCGGGGTGGGCCCGCTGCGCCGTGACGGCTACCACGAGCTGAACACCGTCTACCACGCGATCTCGATCCACGACGAGCTGACCGCGCGGCGGGGCGACACCCTCACCCTGACCATGGAGGGGGAGGGTGCCGGCGAGCTGGCCCTGGACGACACCAACCTGGTGATCCGGGCCGCCCACGCCCTCGCCGGGTACGCGGGCGTCCTGCCGCACGCCCGGCTCCACCTGCGCAAGCAGATCCCGCTCGCCGGTGGGCTGGCCGGGGGCAGCGCCGACGCGGCCGCCGCCCTGGTCGCCTGCGACGCCCTCTGGGGCACCGGGCTGTCCCGCGACGAGCTGGCCGGCATCGCCGCCGACCTCGGCTCCGACGTGCCGTTCCTGATCCACGGCGGCACCGCGCTGGGCACCGGCCGGGGCGAGGCGGTCAGCCCGGTGCTGGCCCGCCCGACCTCCTGGCACTGGGTGGTGGCGGTCGCCGACGGCGGTCTCTCCACCCCCGCCGCCTACCGCGAACTCGACCGGCTGCGCGACGCCGGCACCGCCGGTGAGCCGCTGGGCAGCACCGACGCGCTGCTCGCCGCGCTGCGCCAACGCGACCCGCAGGTGCTCGCCGCCGCGCTCGGCAACGACCTCCAGGCCGCCGCGCTGGCCATGCGCCCGTCGCTGGCGGCGACCCTGAAGGCCGGCGAGGCGGCCGGCGCGCTCGCCGGTCTGGTCTCCGGCTCCGGCCCGACCTGCGTCTTCCTCGCCACCGACGAGTCGCACGCCACCCGCATCGCCGCCGACCTGGAATCCGCCGACGTCTGCCGCGAGGCCCGCGTGGCCCACGGCCCGGTGGCCGGCGCCCGCATCATCTGACCCACGGCCGCCGCCCGGCGCGAGCCGGCCGGCTCGACCCCGTGTCGCCGACGTGGCGGGGTTCGGGTCGCCGGGACCAGCCCATGTCGGCGATGTGGAGTCGATCAAGCGGGGGTCGGGAAGCGCGGCGGGGAGGGGGCGAGGGCTCCGCGTACCCTTGGGGCAGGCGTCCCACGTGCCGGCCGGCACCCGCGGGACGCCTTGATCATGGAGGTGGGTGAGGTCGTGGCCAACATCGTCAACCTGGACCGGGTGTCCAAGGGGTACGGCGCCGCCGGGCCGCTGCTCACCGACGTCTCGCTCGGCCTCGACGACGCCGACCGGATCGGCGTGGTCGGCCTCAACGGCGCCGGCAAGTCCACCCTGCTGCGGCTGCTCACCAAGCAGGAGGGGCCCGACGACGGCCGGGTCACCCACCGCCGCGACCTGCGCGTCCTCTGGCTGCCGCAGAGCCTCACCCTGACCCCCGAGGCCACCGTCCGGGACGTGGTGCTCGGCACCGCCTGGCTCGGCGAGAGCATGGGCGCCGAGCACGAGTGGGCCGGCGACGCGGGCGTCCGGGCCATCCTCGACGGGCTGGGCATGCCCCACCTCGGCCTCGACCAGCCGGTCGGCCCGATGTCCGGCGGCGAGCGCCGGCGGGTGGCGCTGGCCGCCCTGCTGGTCCGCGAATCCGACCTGCTCATCCTCGACGAGCCCACCAACCACCTCGACGTCGGCGGCGTCGACTGGCTCGCGAGGTACCTGGTCACCCGCAAGGGCGCGCTCGTCGTGGTCACCCACGACCGGTGGTTCCTCGACGCGGTCTGCACCACCACCTGGGAGGTCGCCGACCAGACCGTCCGGGCGTACGAGGGCGGCTTCGCCGCCTGGACCCTCGCCCGCGTCGAGCGCGAACGGGTCGCCGCCGCCACCGAGGCCCGCCGGCAGAACCTGCTCCGCAAGGAGATCGCCTGGCTGCGCCGCGGCCCGCCCGCCCGCACCTCCAAGCCGAAGTTCCGGATCGACGCGGCCAACGCGCTCATCGACGACGTGCCGCCGCCGCGCGACACCATGTCCCTGCAGCGGATGGCCACCGCCCGGCTCGGCAAGCAGGTGTACGACCTGGAGCACGTCCGGCTGCACGCCGGGCCGAAGGAGATCCTGCACGACACCACCTGGCAGGTCGGCCCCGGCGACCGGATCGCCATCCTCGGCCGCAACGGCGCCGGCAAGACCACCCTGCTGCGGATGCTCGCCGGAGTGACCCGCCCCGACGGCGGCCGGTTCGTCACCGGCTCGACCGTGAAACCGGCGTTCCTCTCCCAGGAGCTGGCCGAACTCCCCGGGCACCTGCGGGTCCTGGAGGCCGTCGAGGAGGTCGCCCGCCGGGTGCAGCTCGGCGACCGGGAGATCTCCGCCGCCCAGCTCGCCGAGGTGTTCGGCTTCGACGACCGGCGGCTCTGGACGCCCGTCAGCGACCTCTCCGGTGGGGAACGCCGCCGGTTGCAGATGCTCCGGCTGCTCGCCGGGGAACCCAACGTGCTGCTCTTCGACGAGCCCACCAACGACCTGGACACCGACACCCTCGCCGCGCTGGAGGACCTGCTCGACTCCTGGCCGGGCACGATCATCGTGGCCAGCCACGACCGGTACCTGATCGAGCGGGTCACCGAGGTCGCGTACGGGATGTTCGGTGACGGCCGGCTCGTGCACCTGCCCGGTGGTGTCGACGAGTACCTGGCCCGCGCCTCGGCCGCCCGATCCGGTGCCGCCCCCGCCCTCACCACGCCGGCCCCGACGGCCGGGGCCACCAGTGGCATGTCCGCCGCCGAGGTCCGCGTCGCCCGCAAGGAACTCGGCAAGCTGGAACGGCAGATCGGCAAGCTGGAGCAGAAGGAGGTCACCCTCCTCGACCAACTCGCCACGCACGCCACCGACTACGCCAAGGTCGCCGAGCTGGACACCCAGCTCAAGGAGCTGCGCGCCGAACGGGAGCGGACCGAGGAGACCTGGCTGGCCCTCGCGGAGGAACTGCCGGGCGACTGACCCGCCACGGGTGGGGGGTGTGCGGCGTCACAGCCCGGCGTGCGGGACAATCGCTGTCGACCCCTCACCCGAACGGTCTTGGAGACACAGACATGGCCCACACCCCCGTCAACCACCCCGCGCGGCCGATCTACCGGGCGATCGGCGGGCTCGTTGGTCTGTACTTCGTGGTCTTCGGCGTGCTCGGCATCATCGCCAGCGCCGGCGACGACGTGCTCGCCCAGGACGGCACCAAGGTCCTCGGCCAGGGCACCAACCTCGGATTCTCGCTCCTGACCATCGTGCTCGGGGCGGCGATCCTCGCCGGCACCGTCATCGGCCGTAACCTCGACGTGGCCATCAACCAGTGGCTGGCGTACGCGCTGATCGTCCTCGGCCTCGCCGAGCTGGCCTTCATCCGCACCGACGCCAACATCTTCAACTTCTCCATCATCACCGTGATCGTGGTGCTGGTGCTCGCCCTCGTCCTGCTGATGGTCGGCATGTACGGCAAGGTCGGCAGCGAGGAGGAGAAGGAGGCCTGGCAGAAGGCCCGCCTGGTGCTCTGACTCCGTTCCGTCGCAGGGGCCCGGCCTGGTGCCGGGCCTTCGGCGTTTTCCGGGACAGGGTCCGCGCAGCCAAGTGACAATGTGGCGAAATCGGTCACTCGGCTGGAGGAACTCATGCCGCACTTTCCGGTGAACCACCCCGCGCGGCCGCTCTACCGGGTCCTCGCCGGGCTCGTCGGCCTCTACATCCTGATCTTCGGGGTCTACGGGGTCTTCGAGACCTGGGGCGACGGGCTCTTCGACCGGGGGAGCAACTGGGCCCTCGGGCTCCGCACCAACCTGGCCTTCTCGCTGGTGTCCGTGGTCTTCGGCATCGTGCTGATGGTCGGCGCGTCCCGGCGCGGCAACCTCGGCCACTACATGAACCTGACCGCCGGAGTGGTCTTCCTGGTCACCGGGATCCTGATGATGGCCGTCCTGCAGACCCCGGCGAACTTCCTCAACTTCTCCATGTCGACCGTGCTCGTCTCCCTGGCGTTCGGGCTGATCCTGCTGGCCACCGGCCTGTACGACAAGGTCGGCACCGACGAGCACGCCGCCGAGGAACGCCGCCGGCGCGAGCACCCTGTCTCCGGGGTGCCCAGCCACTGAGCCCGGTCAGCCCGACTTGCGGCCGGTGATCAGCCCCGGCTTGGCCTCCAGGTGCGACAACCCGTTCCAGGCCAGGTTCACCAGGTGCGCGGCGACCGTCTCCTTGCGCGGCTTGCGTACCTCCAGCCACCAGCGGCCGGTCAACGCCACCATGCCCACCAGCGCCTGCGAATAGAGCTCCGCCAGCTTCGGGTCGTAGCCCCGGCTGGAGAACTCCGCACCCAGGATGTGTTCGACCTGGTGCGCGACGTCGTTCATCACGCTGCTGAAGTTCCCCGTCGCCGACATCAGCGGCGACTCCCGGACCAGCACCCGGAACCCGCTGGTCTCCTCCTCGATGTACGTCAGCAGGGTCATCGCCGCCTGCTCCAGCAGCTCCCGGGGATGCCCGGCGGTCAACGCGGTGGTGATCCGGTCCAGCAGCGAACGGACCTCCCGGTCCACCACCACCGCGTACAGGCCCTCCTTGCCGCCGAAGTGCTCGTAGACCACCGGCTTGGAGACCTTCGCCCGCGACGCCACCTCCTCTATCGAGGTGGCGTCGAAGCCACGTTCGGCGAAGATCTGCCGGGCGATCGAGATGAGCTGCTCACGTCGCTGCGCCGCGGACATGCGTACCCGGGAGGAGGGCTTCGCCGCCGGGACCGCCCGCCTGCGGGCGCTGGCGTCGTTGCGGGGAACCTCGGTCATCTCGTCACCTCGCCGGCGCGCGGTGACGCCCTGCCGTGGAATGGGGGTGCTCACGTCGCGGCCCTGCCGGCGGCGGGGCCACGCCCCGGGCGACCGGCCGGCCGGCGCCGCTGAAGCTGGATCACCCGGCCATCCTGCCAGGCCGCCGCCGCACCCACCGACCGCTTTACCGCCGGACGACCGGCCTCACCGGTCCGGCCGCGAACCCCTCCGGCTCGGGCCGGCCGGTTGTCGTACACGTGTCCTAATGTGCGGGCATGACCGATCCCCTCGCCGCCGAGGTGCGCCGCCTGCGCGTCGTGGAGCAGCTCTCCGTCCGCGACATCCAGGCTCGGACCGGCCTCGGGCGAAATCGCCTCCAGGGTCTGCTGAAAGGGGTTCCGGCGCCGGAGTGGACCCGTCGCCCCAACGCCAAGGACGGGTCACGTGCCGAGGCGGTGGCACTCCGCGCCGAAGGTTGGTCGGTCACCGACATCGCGGAGCGGCTGGGCGTGAGCAGATCGACGGCCTACCAGTGGGTGAAGCACCTGCCGCTCGATCCGGCATCGGAACGGGTGCGGAAACGCCGGGCCGAGGCGGCCGCGCTGCGCAGGATCAAGGTCGACGAACGGCGGGAACAGCGTCTGTCGGCGGAGTCGGAGGCGCGTCGGCGAGCCGCCGTCTGGGCTGGCTGCGCCGGCCCGCGCGAGATCCTCCTGATCGGTGCGGCGCTCTACTGGTGCGAGGGCACCAAGAGCAAGCCGGAGAACCGGCGGTACGACCTCGTCTTCACCAACAGCGACATCCGGTTGGTGGAGCTGTTCGTCCGGTTCGTCGAGGCGAACGGGCGTTCCCGGCAGGAGCTCCGGTACCGGGTGAGCATCCACGAGAACGCCGACGCCGAGGCGGCCGGGCGATGGTGGGCGGAGCAGTTGGGGATCGGCGTGGAGACCCTGCAGAGCCCGACGCTCAAGCGACACAATCCGCGGACGACGCGACTCAACACCGGGGACGACTACCGGGGATGCCTGGTGGTACGGGTTCCCAGGGCCCGAGCGCTGTATCTGTGGATCGAGGGGGTGATGGACGGCCTGAGCAAGGCGACGGGCGTCCCGGAGTGAATCTCGTGGCAGGCTTCGACAGGCGCTAAGCTGGCGGGCGTTGCAGTCGGCCGTGGTGTAATTGGCAACACCCGGGTCTTTGGTACCCGTGTTTCAGGTTCGAACCCTGGCGGCCGAGCAGTTTCCGGTGCGGGCGTCCATGTCGGGGTATTCAGCGGCCTGCCTGTTGAGCTGGTTAGCATGGCCGCGAGACTGTCGCCGTACCGACGGGAGCCACGTCGTGCCCCAGCCCCACCTCCGCACCGTTGTCGTGCTCGCCGCCGGTGAGGGCAAGCGGATGAAGTCGGCCCTGCCCAAGGTGCTGCACCCGCTGCTCGGTCGTACCCTCGTCGGTCACGTGCTGGCCGCCGCCGCGCCGCTGCGTGCGGACCGCACCGTGGTCGTCGTCGGGCACGGTGCCGACCAGGTCCGGGCCCACCTGGCCGAGGTCGCCCCGGAGGCGACGCCGGTGCTCCAGGCCCAGCAGCTCGGCACCGGGCACGCGGTCCGGATCGCGTTGGAGGCCGTGCCGGACGCCACCGGCACCGTCGTCGTGATCAACGGGGATGTGCCGCTGCTGCGTGCGGAGACCGTCGCCGCGCTGGTCGAGGCGCACGAGGGCGCGGGCGCTGCGGCCACCGTGCTGGCCGCCGAGGTGCCGGACCCGACCGGCCTGGGCCGGATCGTGCGGGACGCCGACGGTCGGCTGGCGCAGATCGTCGAGGAGCGGGACGCGACGCCGGAGCAGCGGGCGCTGCGGGAGATCAACGCGGGCATCTACGCGTTCGACGTGGCGCGGCTGCGCGACGGGCTGGGCAAGCTCTCCACCGACAACGACCAGGGCGAGGAATACCTCACCGACGTCTTCGGCCTGCTCCGCGACGCCGGCGAGCCGGTGGCCGTGCACGTCGCCGCGGACCACGTCGAGACGCTGGGCTGCAACGACCGGGTCGAGCTGGCGGCGCTGCGCGGGCTGCTGCGCGACCGGGTCAACGCCGGTTGGATGCGCAGCGGGGTGAGCATCCTCGACCCGCACACCACCTGGATCGACGTGACGGTGACCGTCGAGCGGGATGCGGTGGTCGACCAGAACACCCAGCTGCGGGGTGCGAGCGTGGTCGGGGCCGGCGCGGTGGTCGGGCCGGACGTGACGTTGATCGACACGACGGTGGGCGCGGGCGCGACGGTGCTGCGCAGCCACGCGGTGAGCGCCGAGGTGGGCGCGGGCGCCAGCGTCGGCCCGTACGCGTACCTGCGGCCGGCGGCGCGGCTGGCCGAGAAGTCGAAGGTCGGCACGTTCGTCGAGGTGAAGAACTCGGAGCTGGGTGCGGGCGCGAAGGTGCCGCACCTGACGTACGTGGGTGACGCGACGATCGGGGCGAAGGCGAACATCGGCGCGGCGACGATCTTCGTGAACTACGACGGGGTGAACAAGCACCGCACCGTGGTCGGTGAGGGGGCGTTCGTCGGCTGCGACACCAGCCTCATCGCACCGGTCGAGGTGGGCGACGGTGCCTACGTCGCGGCGGGCAGCGCGATCGCGCAGGACGTGCCGCCGGGCGCGCTGGGGGTGACCCGGGCGCCGCAGCGCAACATCGACGGCTGGGTGGCGCGTAAGCGTCCGGGGACGGTTTCCGCGGCCGCCGCCGAGCGGGCCCGGCAGGCGGCGGAGGATGCGTCGGGCGGGGCCGCCGCCGCAAGGGAAGGTGAGCGAATCCACGAGGGTGGCCGGAGCGTGGGTGGACCGTCGGGCGCGGGGGATACTGCAACCGAATAGTCCCCGGCTCCACCGCCGCCGGGAACCACCGACCAACGGGAGCAGACGGGCCCATGGGCAGCATCGTCGCCGAAAACCGCAAGAGCCTGATGCTCTTCTCCGGACGTGGCTTTCCGGAGCTGGCCAAGGAGATCGGTGAGGTGCTCGGCGTGGCACCGACGCCGGCCGACGCGTACGAGTTCGCCAACGGCGAGATCTTCGTACGGTTCAAGGATTCGGTGCGTGGTTCGGACGCCTTCGTGGTGCAGTCCGTGACGCACGGGGTCAACACCTGGGTCATGGAGACCCTGATCATGATCGACGCGCTGAAGCGGGGTTCCGCCAAGCGGATCACCGTGGTGCTGCCGTTCTACCCGTACGCCCGGCAGGACAAGAAGCACCGCGGCCGGGAGCCGATCTCGGCCCGGCTGGTGGCCGACCTGCTGAAGACCGCGGGCGCGAACCGGATCCTCACGGTGGACCTGCACACCGCGCAGATCCAGGGCTTCTTCGACGGCCCGGTGGACCACCTCTTCGCGATGGACGTGCTGGCCGAGTACGTGGAGCGCCGGTACGCGGGCCGGCCGATGACCGTGGTCGCGCCGGACTCGGGCCGAGTGCGGGTGGCGGAGCGGTGGACGGACCGGATGGGTGGCTGCCCGCTGGCGTTCATCCACAAGACCCGGGACCCGATGAAGCCGAACCAGGTGGTGGCGAACCGCGTGGTGGGTGAGGTCGAGGGTCGGGTCTGCCTGATCGTCGACGACATGATCGACACCGGTGGCACGATCACCAAGGCCGCCGACATCCTCAAGGAGTCGGGCGCGGCGGAGATCGTGGTGGCGTCGACCCACGCGCTGCTGTCGGACCCGGCGACCGAGCGGTTGAAGAACAGCCCGATCAGCGAGGTCGTGGTGACCAACACGCTGCCGCTGCCGCCCGAGAAGCAGCTCGACAAGCTCACCGTGCTGTCGATCGCGCCGCTGCTCGCCCGGGCCATCCGCGAGGTCTTCGACGACGGGTCGGTGACCACGCTCTTCGGTGGCCTGAGCTGACCTTCCGCGCCGTGCGCGGCACCGTCCCCGTCGGCCTGCGGGCCGGCGGGGACGGTGATAAGGGGACTGCCGGAAAGCTCGGAATTCCCTCGGGTAGACTGGTGCGGTTGCCACGGCGAGGGTGCCCGGCGGGCCGCTGAAAAGCACCGCACGGGGCACCGTGATCGACGCGGTGCTCCGGGCAGTCGTTCATGACGCTTGAGCCCCAGCGAGCCCCTCGCCCCAGCACCGCCAGTCGACAAGCCGCCGCAGCGAAAAGCATCAGGAGTTTCCCCGTGTCCGAGGTAAAGATCAGCGCCGAGCCCCGTACCGAGTTCGGCAAGGGTGGTGCCCGTCGTACCCGCCGGGCCGGCAAGGTGCCCGCCGTGCTGTACGGCCACGGCGAGAAGCCGAAGCACATCGCGCTCCCGGCGCGGGAGTTCGCCGCCGCCATCCGTAAGGGTGGCGCCAACCAGCTCTTCGCGATCGAGGTGAGCGACGGCACCCAGGTGCTGGCGCTGCCGAAGGCGATCCAGCGTGACCCGATCAAGGACAGCTTCGAGCACGTCGACCTGCTGCTGGTCCGCCGTGGCGAGAAGGTCACGGTCGAGGTGCCGGTGCAGCTGACCGGTGACGCCGCCAAGGACACCCTGATCGTGCACGACCACGACACCCTCTCGGTGACCGCCGACGCCACCAAGGTGCCGGACCACCTGGAGGCGTCGATCGAGGGCATGGAGGCCGGCACCCAGGTCACCGCCGCCGACGTGGAGCTGCCGTCCGGCGTCGAGCTGGCCGCCGACCCGGAGCTCGCGGTCGCGTCGGTCACCGCCGCGCCGACCGCCGAGCAGCTCGAGGCCACCCTCCCCGAGGTCGAGACGGCCGACGAGGAGGCCGAGGCCGGTGTCGGCGAGGAGACCGCCGAGGGCGCCGAGGGTGCCGAGGCCGGCGAGCCCGCCACCGCCGGTGGCGAGGAGAGCGCCGAGGCCAAGACCGAGGCCTGATCGCCTCCGCAAGCTGTGCGACAGGCGCTCCCGGTTTCCGGGGGCGCCTGTCGGCGTATCGGGACGGCCGCCGGGTGGCGGCGGCGCGGGAGGGGCGAGGCGTGACGGACGAGGCGGGGCCGTGGCTGGTGGTCGGCCTGGGCAACCCGGGTCGGGAGTACGCCGGTAACCGGCACAACGTCGGTTTCATGGTGGCGGAGCTGCTCGCCGATCGGGTGGGCGGCAGGTTCGGCCGGCACAAGCGGGCCGTGGCGGAGGTCGCCGAGGGGCGGCTCGGCTTCGGTGGCCCGAAGCTGGTGCTGGTGAAGCCGCTGACGTACATGAACCTCTCCGGTGGGCCGGTCGCCGGACTGGCGCAGTTCCACAAGATCCCGCCGGAGCGGGTGATCGCGGTCCACGACGAGCTGGACATCCCGTACGGGCAGGTGCGCTGCAAGCGCGACGGCGGCGAGGGCGGACACAACGGCCTGCGGTCGATGTCGAAGTCGTTGGGCACGAAGGACTACGTCCGGGTGCGGTTCGGCATCGGCCGGCCGCCGGGGCGGCAGGACCCGGCGGACTACGTGCTGTCGGACTTCTCCGCCGCGGAACGCAAGGAGTTGGACTTCCTGGTCGACCGCGCGGCGGACGTGGTCGAGTCGGTGGTCACCCGTGGGGTGGAGCCGACCCAGAACCTCTACCACGGCGGGTGAGCCGGGCGGGGCGTCCGGAAACCGGGCTTCCCGGCCGGTAGTCTGCGCCTCTCTGACCGGGCCGGCGACGGCGAGCGACGGGAGCGGAAGAACATGGGCAGTCCTCCGATGATCGACGGCGCGTTCGCCCGCTGGCTGGCGGCGCGGGCCGGTCAGGCGCTGATGAGCCTGCGTGCGGAGATGGGCTTCGCCGACCCGGGGGCGCTGAGGTCGGCCGGTGACAAGGTCTCGCACGACCTGATCCGTACGGAGCTGGCGAAGTGGCGGCCGGCGGACGCGGTGCTCTCCGAGGAGGACGAGGGCTCCCGGCTGGCCTGGACGGCGGAGGTGACGGCCGAGGCGGTGCCGCGGCTGGGCGCCGACCGGGTGTGGATCATCGACCCGTTGGACGGCACCCGGGAGTTCGCCGAGGAGGGGCGCTCGGACTGGGCGGTGCACGTGGCGCTCTGGTCGCGTACCGCGCCGACGCCGCACGGTCTGACCGCGGGCGCGGTGGGGCTGCCGGCGCAGCACCGGGTGCTGGGCACCGACTACCCACCGGCGTACCCGCCGATGACGGTGGAGGCGGCCACGTCGGCCGGTACGCGAACCATCCGGTTGGCGGCCAGTCGTAGCCGTCCGCCGGTTTTCCTGACCGATCTGGCGCAGGATGTCGGCGCTCATCTGGTGCCGATGGGCTCGGCGGGCGCGAAGATCGCCGCTGTGGTCACCGGTGAGGTCGACGCGTACATCCACGCCGGCGGTCAGTACGAGTGGGATTCCGCCGCTCCGGTCGCTGTGGCGACGGCCACCGGACTGCACGCTTCCCGGATCGACGGTTCTGCGCTGAAATACAACGAGGCCGACCCTCGACTGCCGGATCTGCTGGTCTGCCGCAAGGATCTCGCCAGTCGGTTGCTTGCAGCGTTGCAGCGGCACAACGGGTAACCTGAGCAGTCTTCTTCACGAGTCCGACCGGAAAGGTCTGGAATCCCATGAGCGGATCCGAGCGAATCGAGCCCGTGTCATGACCGCGTCCGCCGCATACCAGGTGTCCCACCTCGACGCGCTCGAGGCGGAGAGCATCTTCGTGATGCGCGAGGTGGTCGCCGAGATGGAGCGGCCCGTGCTGCTCTTCTCCGGCGGCAAGGACTCGATCGTGATGTTGCGCCTGGCGCAGAAGGCCTTCGCGCCGGCCAACATCCCCTTCCCGGTGATGCACGTGGACACCGGCCACAACTTCCCCGAGGTCCTGGAGTACCGGGACCAGCGGGTGGCCGAGCTGGGGCTCCAGCTGATCGTGGCGAGCGTGCCGGAGGCGTTGGCGAAGGGGATGGTCCGCGAGGCCGCCGACGGCACCCGGAACCGGATCCAGACGCCGGTGCTGCTCGAGGCGGTGGAGAAGCACCGCTTCGACGCGCTCTTCGGTGGCGCCCGCCGCGACGAGGAGAAGGCCCGGGCCAAGGAGCGGGTGTTCAGCTTCCGCGACGAGTTCGGCCAGTGGGACCCGAAGAACCAGCGCCCGGAGCTGTGGTCGCTCTACAACGGGCGGCACCACCCGGGCGAGTCGATCCGGGTCTTCCCGCTCTCCAACTGGACCGAGCTGGACGTCTGGCACTACATCGCGCGGGAGCGCATCCCGCTGCCCTCGATCTACTACGCGCACGAGCGTGAGGTGATCGAGCGGGACGGCATGTTCTACGCGGTGAACGAGTTCTTCCGCCCCCGGGCGGGCGAGGAGCGGTTCAAGGCCCAGGTGCGGTACCGCACCGTGGGTGACGCCTCCTGCACCGCGGCGGTCCGCTCGGACGCCGACACGGTGGAGAAGGTGATCGAGGAGGTGGCCGCGACGCGGATCACCGAGCGCGGCGCGACCCGCGGTGACGACCGGGTCAGCGAGGCCGCCATGGAGGACCGCAAGCGGGAGGGCTACTTCTGATGAGTGTCGACATCGAGGCGCCGGCCGCCGACTCCGGGCTGCCCGAGGGGCGGCCGATGGACCTGCTGCGGTTCGCCACCGCGGGAAGCGTGGACGACGGCAAGTCGACCCTGATCGGCCGGCTGCTGTACGACACCAAGTCGCTCTTCACCGACCAGCTCGCCGCCGTCGAGGCGGTCAGCGCGGCCCGGGGCGACGAGTACACCAACCTGGCGCTGCTCACCGACGGCCTGCGCGCCGAGCGGGAGCAGGGCATCACCATCGACGTGGCGTACCGCTACTTCGCCACGCCGCGGCGGAAGTTCATCATCGCCGACACCCCCGGGCACACCCAGTACACCCGGAACATGGTCACCGGCGCGTCGACCGCCGACCTGGCGCTGATCCTGGTGGACGCCCGCAAGGGCCTGGTGGAGCAGTCCCGCCGGCACGCGTTCCTCTGCTCGCTGCTGCGGGTGCCGCACCTGGTCCTCTGCGTCAACAAGATGGACCTGGTCGACTGGTCGCAGGAGGTGTTCGAGCGGATCGCGGACGAGTTCACGGCGTTCGCCGCCAAGCTCGACGTGCCGGACCTGACCGTGGTGCCGATCTCCGCGCTGCAGGGCGACAACATCGTCACCCGTTCGGAGAACATGCCCTGGTACGAGGGCCCGTCGCTGCTGCACCACCTGGAGCGGGTGCACATCGCGTCCGACCGCAACCTGGTCGACGTCCGCTTCCCGGTGCAGTACGTGATCCGGCCGCAGTCCACCACCGTCACCGACTACCGGGGTTACGCCGGTCAGGTGGCCTCCGGCGTGCTGAAGGCCGGGGACGAGGTGATGGTGCTGCCGTCCGGCTTCACCAGCCGGATCGCCTCGGTGGAGACCGCCGACGGCCCGGTCGACGAGGCGTTCCCGCCGATGTCGGTGACGGTCCGGCTGACCGACGAGATCGACATCTCGCGCGGCGACATGATCTGCCGGCCGAACAACGCCCCGTCGGTGGCGCAGGACATCGAGGCGATGGTCTGCTGGATGGACGAGACCCGTCCGCTCCAGGTCGGCGGCCGGTACGCGATCAAGCACACCACCCGGTCGGCGCGGGCGATCGTGCGCGGCCTGCACTACCGGCTGGACGTCAACTCGCTGCACCGGGACGAGTCGGCGGCCGAGCTGAAGCTCAACGAGATCGGCCGCGTCCGCCTGCGCACCACGGTGCCCCTGCTCGCGGACGAGTACCGCCGCAACCGCACCACCGGCGGTTTCGTCATCATCGACGAGACCACCAACCGCACGGTGGCCGCCGGCATGATCGTCGAAGCCGACTGACCGCATCCTTCTCCACCGCAGCACGCGAATTCACGGAAAGAGTGGCCATCCCGGCTCGGATGGCCACTCTTTCCGTGTAACAGGGGTGCCGGAGGTCGCTCAGTCGAGGCGGTGGGCGCCGGGGGCGGGGGTGACCGTGGTGGTGCGGGGGGTGGTGAAGTTGCGGGCGGCGTACGCGGCGGTGACGGCCTGCGCCACGGCGTCGGCGGTGGACGCGTCGACCAGGGCGAGGACGCAGCCGCCGAAGCCGCCCCCGGTCATCCGGGCCCCGTACGCCCCGGCGGTCAGGGCCGCCTCGACGGCGGTGTCGATCTCGGGCACGGTGATCTCGAAGTCGTCCCGCATGGAGGCGTGCGAGGCGGTCAGCAGTGGCCCGATGTCGCGTACCCGGCCGGCGCGCAGCAGCGCGACGGTGTCGAGCACCCGCTGGTCCTCGGTGACCACGTGCCGGACCCGGCGGCGGGTCTCGTCGTCGTCGAGCCGGGCCAGCGCGGCGTCCAGGCCGTCGGTGGGGACGTCCCGCAGGGCGGGCACCCCGAGCTGCTCGGCGGCCCGCTCGCAGGACTTCCGGCGGGAGGCGTACTCGCCGTCGGCGTGCCGGTGCGGTGCGCGGCTGTCGATCACCAGCACGGCCAGCCCGGCGGCGGCCAGGTCGAACGGGATGTGGTCGACCTCCTCGCTGCGGCAGTCCAGGAAGAGTGCGTGCCCGTCCCGGCAACGGATCACCGCCGACTGGTCCATGATCCCGGTGGGCGCGCCGACGTAGTCGTTCTCGGCGCGCTGGGCGAGCCGGGGCCACCGGTCGGTGGGCAGGTCCAGGCCGCCCAGGTCGACCAGCGCGGCGAGCACCGCCGCCTCGATGGCCGCCGAGGAGGAGAGCCCCGAGCCGACCGGCACGTCGGAGGCGATGGCGAGCCGGGCGCCCGGCACGGCGTGCCCGGCGGCGCGCAGCGCCCAGACCACCCCGGCCACGTACGCCACCCAGCCGGTGACCCGGCCCGGCTCGTCGGCCTCGGCGGCGCCGAACTCGATCGGCTCCTCGGAGAGCTCCGACCAGACGGTCCACCGCTCGCCGT
This sequence comes from Micromonospora sp. CCTCC AA 2012012, assembly GCF_040499845.1. Taxonomy (NCBI): domain Bacteria; kingdom Bacillati; phylum Actinomycetota; class Actinomycetes; order Micromonosporales; family Micromonosporaceae; genus Micromonospora; species Micromonospora mangrovi. The sequence goes on along the minus strand of NZ_CP159342.1, from coordinate 4,470,090 downwards.
CCTGCGGCGCGGCGGCCACCACCGTGCCGAGTGGGAGCGCGAAGGGGAGCACGAAACCGTCGTTGTAGTCGGTGTGCTCGCCGATCAGGTTGGCCCGGCCGGGAGCCGCCCAGCGGCCCGCCGGCTCCGCCCCGTACCGCTGCCGGAAGCCGGCGGTGGCGCGGGCCGCGACGGCCTCCAGCGGCGTGCCGGGCTCGGTCACCGCTGCTCCAGCACGTGCGCGCGGTAGAACGCCCAGGCGTCGCCGATCATGTCCTGGAGGGTCGGCTTCGCCGGCACCCAGCCCAGCTCCTCGCGGGCCAGTGCGGAGGAGGCGACCAGTTCGGCCGGGTCGCCCTCGCGGCGGGGGGCCACCTCGACCGGCACCGGGTGGCCGGTGACCTCGCGGACCGCCTCGACCACCTGACGGTTGGTGAAGCCGTTGCCGTTGCCGAGGTTGTAGATCCGGTGTCGACCGGGCACCGCGGCGGTCAGCGCCAGCAGGTGGGCCCTCGCCAGGTCCTCGACGTGGATGTAGTCGCGGACGCAGGTGCCGTCGACGGTGGGGTAGTCGTCGCCGAAGAGCTGGAGCTTCTCCCGCTTGCCGGCTGCCACCTGGAGGGCGATCGGGATCAGGTGCGTCTCCGGGTCGTGCCGCTCGCCGATGGCGTGGCCGCCGTGCTGGTACGCCCCGGCGACGTTGAAGTAGCGCAGCGAGACGGCGGCCAGGTCGTGGGCGATCGCCTCGGAGGTGAGCGCCATGTCGACGGCCAGCTTGGTGGCCCCGTAGGTGCTGGTGGGGGCCTTGACGGCGGTCTCCGGGATGGGCAGCTCGACGGGGTTGCCGTAGACGGCGGCGGTGGAGGAGAAGACCAACCGGGGCACCCGGGCGGCGCGGACCGCGTCGATCAGGGCGAGCGAGCCGATGGTGTTGGTGTGCCAGTACAGCTCCGGCTTGACCATCGACTCGCCGGCGGCGATCAGCGCGGCGAAGTGCAGCACGCCCTCGAAGCCGGCGTCCGGGGTGAGCACCCGGGCGGCCTCGTGGATCGGCAGGTCGACGTGGGTCGCCTCGGGGGCGAGGGCCTCGCGGTGCCCGGTCCGCAGGTCGTCCAGGACCGTCACGTCGTGGCCGTTGTCGAGCAGCATCCGGGTCACCACGCTGCCGATGTAGCCGGCGCCGCCGGTGACGAGCAGTTTCACGTCGGGTTCCTCCTGCCTGGCCGCGTCCCGTCGCAGCCGCTCGTGATCACCCTACGGCGGGGACCGGTGCGCACGCTCTCCGCTGGTATTCCACCACGATCCGCCACGATTGAACAGATCTGAACATCGGCGGGGTGGTGGGGCCGAGGCTGTCTACCATCCTTGTCATGCGGGAAGCAGGCGCTTCCGGACCGCGACGACGACCGCCGGGACGGCCGCGACGCGAACCCGGCCCGGTCGCCCGGACCGTCGCCCGGCTCGTGGTCCGCGCGGCGGACGGGGCCACCAGACTCGTCACCGACCTGCTCGGGGCCAGCCCCACCGCCGGCCGGGAGCAGATCAGTGAGGCCGAGCTGCGGGACCTGGTCGCCGCGAACACCGTCCTCGACCCGGACGAGCGGCGGATCATCGACGAGGTGCTGGTGGCCGGCGCGAGCCTGGTCCGCGAGGTGATGATGCCGCGCACCGAGGTCGTCTTCCTCTCCGCCCGGCTCACCATCGCCGAGGCGGAACGCCTCGTCCGGGCCGAGACGCACACCCGCTACCCGGTGGTCGACGGCACCCACGACGACGTGGTCGGCTTCGTCCACCTGCGGGACATGCTGCTGCGTCCCGACCGCGACCCGTGCACCACCGTCGGGGAGCTGACCCGCGAGGTCAAGCAGCTGCCGGGCAGCAAGCGGGTGCTCGCCGCGCTCACCGAGATGCGCCGCGAGGGGCACCACCTCGCCGTGGTGGTCGACGAGTACGGCGGCACCGCCGGCATCGTCACCTGCGAGGACCTGATCGAGGAACTGGTCGGGGAGATCCACGACGAGTACGACCCGACGGCCGAGCCGGCCCACACCGGCCTGCCCGCCGTCGTCGACGGCCGGCTCAACCTCGCCGACTTCGCCGAACGCACCGGCGTACCGCTGCCCGCCGGACCGTACGAGACGGTCGGCGGGTTCGTGATGGCCGCCCTGGGCCGGCTCCCCGTCGCCGGTGACGAGGTGCCGGTGACCCCCGGCCCGGAAGACGCGCGCGGACCCGACCCGGCGGACCCGCCCGGCGGCTGGCTGCTGCGGGTGCTGGCGCTGGACGGCCGGCGGGTGTCCCGGCTCGCGGTCTCCGCGGCACGCCTGCCGGAACAGCGGCGCGAGGTCACCGCCCCGGCGGTGCCGGCGGAGACCCGACGCGCCGGCCCGTCATGACGTACGCCGTGCCTTGCTGACAGAATTGCCGGCATGTCCGACGTACCCGCCCGCCCCCGCGTCTTCTCCGGCATCCAGCCGACGGCCGACTCGTTCCACCTCGGCAACTACCTCGGCGCGGTACGACACTGGGTGGCCCTGCAGGACACCCACGACGCGTTCTACTGCGTGGTGGACCTGCACGCGATCACCGCGGGACACGACCCGAAGGTGCTCAGGCAGCGGACCCGGGTCGCCGCGGCCCAGCTCTTCGCGGTCGGCCTCGACCCGGAGCGCAGCACGCTCTTCGTCCAGTCGCAGGTGCCGGAGCACCCGCAGCTGGCCTGGGTGCTCGGTTGCATCACCGGCTTCGGCGAGGCCAGCCGGATGACCCAGTTCAAGGACAAGTCGCAGAAGCAGGGCAGCGAGCGGGCCAGCGTCGGCCTCTTCACGTACCCGATCCTGCAGGCCGCGGACATCCTGCTCTACCAGGCGCACGCGGTCCCGGTCGGTGAGGACCAGCGGCAGCACCTGGAGCTCTCCCGCGACCTGGCGCAGCGGTTCAACTCGCTCTTCGGGCCCACCTTCACGGTCCCGTCGCCGCACATCGTCAAGGACACCGCGAAGATCACCGATCTGCAGGACCCGACGGCCAAGATGTCGAAGTCGTCCTCCTCGCCGGCCGGCATCATCGACCTGCTGGAGGACCCGGCCCGCTCGGCCAAGAAGATCCGCTCGGCGGTCACCGACACCGGCCGCGACATCCTCTTCGACGCCGAGGGCAAGCCGGGCGTCTCCAACCTGCTCACCATCTATTCCGCGCTCTCCGGGCGGAGCATCGACGACCTGGTGGCCGCCTACGCGGGCAAGGGCTACGGCGACCTGAAGAAGGACCTCGCCGAGGTGGTGCGGGACTTCGTCACCCCGATCCAGGAACGCACCCGCGGCTATCTGGACGACCCGGCCCAGCTGGACAAGCTGCTCGCGCACGGTGCGGAGAAGGCTCGCGCGGTCGCGGCGGAGACGCTCCGGACGGCGTACGAGCGGGTCGGGTTCTTCCCGCCGGTCCGCGCCGAGTAGCGGACCGGGCGCGACGGGTACGGGTGGGGACGCAGTCGGTGGCCGGAGGGGTGGCGCGGAGCGTGGATCACAGGGACGGGGAGCCGGCGGCCGGCGACACCATCCAGATCGGGATCGCGGTGGACATCCCCGAGCCGTGGGGCGGCATCCTCACCCGCCGCCGGGTCGAGGCCGGCGACCCGCAGGTGGTCCCGGCCCACGTCACCCTGCTCGGGCCCACCGAGATCCCGGTGGCGGCGCTGCCGGCCGTCGAGACGCACCTCGCCGCGGTGGCCGCCACGCACCTGCCGTTCACCCTGCACCTGCGGGGCACCGGCACCTTCCGGCCGGTGACCCAGGTGGTCTTCGTGACCGTCGCGGCCGGGATCAGCGAGTGCGAGCTGCTGGCCGGCGCGATCCGGGCCGCGCCCGAACTGCACCGGGAGACCCGCTTCCCCTACCACCCGCACGTGACGGTGGCCCAGGACGTCGCGCCGGAGGCGCTGGACCGGGCGTACGAGGACCTGGCCGACTTCTCGGCGCTCTTCGAGGTCGAGGCGTTCACCCTCTTCTCGCACAGCGGGCAGGCCCGGTGGCAGCCGCGCCGCGACTTCCGCCTCGGCGGCTGAGCTGAGCACCCGGCCGGGCTGCCCGCGCGCCGCCGACGGATCGGCGAGGATGACGTGGTGAACGTGATCGGCCGGATCGAGGCCGGGCTGGGGCGTCGGATCGACGCGGTACGGGACCGCTCGGCGGCCTTCGACCACGTGTGGCGGGCCGGCACGCTCTACACCGACGTGCTGGCCGGCCGGCTCGCCGCGGCCATCGCCTACTACGGCTTCTTCGCGGTCTTCGCGCTCGCCCTGGTCGCGTACTGGATCTTCGGGGCGATCCTGCAGGACAACGACGAGGTCAGCGCCGCCGCCGCCAACTTCCTCGAGGAGAACCTGCCGTTCCTCGACCCGCAGCAGATCGCCCAGAGCAGCAACACCGTCGGGGTGATCGGCCTGGTCATCCTGGTCTTCACCGGGATCGGCTGGGTGGAGGCGATCCGCTCCTCGCAGCGCCTGATGTACGGGCTCAACCAGCAGCCCGGCAACCTGATCATCCGCCGCCTGGTCGACCTGGGCGTGCTGGTGGCGGTCTTCGTGATGCTCGGCATCTCGGTGGCGGCCGTCGACGCGCTGGAGTCGGTGCTGCGCTACCTGCTGAAGAGCACCGGATCGGTCGGGCTGACCACGATCAGCGCGGTGCTCAGTGTCCTGGTCAACGCGGTGCTGGCGACCGCGCTGCTGGTGGCGGTGCCCCGGCTGCGGATGAGCCGCCGACGGCTGCGGCCGGTGGTGCTGCTGGTCGCCGTCGGGATCACCCTGTTGAACACGGTCGGCCGCTACTACGTGGTACGCACCGAGCGGAACCCCGCGTACACCGTGGTGGCGACCGCGGTGGGGCTGCTGCTCTATCTCTATCTGCTCAACCAGCTGGTGCTCTTCGGCGCCGCCCTGGCGGCCACCAGCCGGGCCGGTCGGGTGGTGGACCTGGCCGAGGGGGGCGCGGCGGCGGAGGTGGACGTGGAGGCCGACGAGATCGACCCGGAGACCGATCCGGGTGCGCCGGGAGGGGCGGGCTGAGGTGCGGATCCGGATCGACCAGTCCTCCCCGGTGCCGCCGTACGAGCAGGTGCGGGGGCAGCTCGCCGGCATGATCGGGGACGGTCGGCTGCCGGTCGGCACCCGGCTGCCCGCCGTCCGGCAGCTCGCCGGCGACCTCGGGCTGGCGGTGAACACGGTGGCCCGCGCGTACCGGGAGCTGGAAACGGCCGGGCTGGTGGAGACCCGGGGCCGGCACGGGACCGTGGTGGCTCCCGGCCGCGACGACGCGACGGACCGGTTGCAGCGGGCGGCGGCGGAGTACGCCGCCGAGGCGGTCCGGCTGGGGGTACCCCGGGACCGCGCGCTGGCCCTCGTCCGCGCCGCCCTCGACGCCACCCACCCCGCCTGACACCCCGCCCCACCTCGGGCCGCGCCCCCTCCGCGGCCGCGCACTTTCCCGGAAAGAGGGGCTTTCCGGCGTGCCGAGGCCACTCTTTCCCTGAACTGGTGCGGATCTTGGCGGGTGCGCCCCACGTCAACGCCGGGGGCGGCGATGATGGGCCGATGGGGGCACTCGTGACGCTGGACCTGCCGGACGACTCGCCGATGCTCGGCCTGCCGTGGATCATCACCTTCGGGCCGCTCGGTGACGCCGACGAGTGGGAACCGGTGGTCTGCGGGCCGTACGAGCGACCGCACGCGCTCGCCCTGGCCGAGGCGGTGGTGGCCGAGGAGCAGTTGATGGCGGTGGTCGAGCCGCTGCTGCCGGCGCTGTCGGCCGAGGAGATCCGGGGCGAGATCGCCGCCGCGCAGATCGCCGCCGAGGACGAGGCCGCCCGGACCGACGAGGCGGACCTCTACGGCGACTTCGAGGACGTGATCGACGAGGAGCTGGAGCTGGCCGCCGAGCGGGAGCCGGCCCCCGAGCCGTTGACCGCGCCGAGCGAGACGGAGCTGCGGGCCGGCTTCACCCGGATCGCCAAGCTGCTGACCAGCCGGGGCGACTGACCGGCCCCAGATGGACGCCGGCGCCCCGGGAAGCGGACTCCCCGAGGCGCCGGCGCCACCTCACCCCCCACCACAAGGGGTCGGTAGCCCAGTCGCCCGTCGGCGCGGGGCACAACGGACGACCAGGTCAATGGCGGGTTACCCGGCTCAGCGCCGTTCGAACCACGCAGCTGCGTCCACCGGCAGGACGTGTCCGTCGCCCCGCTCGGTGAGGTCGGCGCTGGCCACGACCGGCTGGCCGTAGCCGTCGATCGTCACCTCCGCGCCGCTGAGGTTGACCACGCAGGTCAGCACGGCCGGGCCGGCCGCGCGGCTGAAGGCCAGCACGCCGGGCTCGGTCTCCAGCCAGACCACGCCACCGGCGGTGCCGGCCAGCGCGGGGTGCTCGTGCCGGATCCGCAGGGCCGCCCGGTAGAGCTCCAGCGTCGAGCCGGGCACGCCGGTCTGGGCGGCCACCGAGAGGGCCCGCCAGGTCGCGGGGGCAGGCAGCCAGCTCAGCTCGCTGCCGGCCGGACCGAAGCCGTACGGGGCCAGCTCACCGCTCCACGGGATCGGCACCCGGCAGCCGTCCCGGCTCTCGCCGGTCCGCAGGAAGGCCGGGTCCTGGCGCAGCTCGTCGGGGATGTCCAGCACCTCGGGCAGGCCCAGCTCCTCGCCCTGGTAGACGTAGGCGCAGCCGGGCAGGGAGAGCATCAGCAGGGCGGCGGCCCGGGCCCGGCGCAGGCCGACCTCGCCGTCGCCGTAGCGGGTGACGTGACGCTGCCGGTCGTGGTTGGAGAGCACCCAGGTGGTCGGGGCGCCGACGATGGTCGACTCGGCCAGCGCGGTGTCGATCACCTTGCGGAACGAGTCGGCCGACCAGGTGGCGTCGAGGAAGTCGAAGCTGAACGCCTGGTGCAGCTCGTCCGGGCCGATGTAGCGGGCGAGTCGCTGCGGGGTCTCCGCCCACGCCTCGGCGACCGCCATCCGGCCACCCGGGTAGCTGTCCAGGATGGGCCGCCAGGCGCGGTAGATGTCGTGCACCTCGTCCTGGTCGAAGTACGGCAGCCGGCCCTTGCCCAGCAGCTCGGACTGGCGCTGGCCGGTGGTCATCGAGTTGAAGCCGACGTCCGGCAGCCCCTCGGCCTTGATCATGCCGTGGGCCACGTCGATCCGGAATCCGTCCACGCCCCGGTCGAGCCAGAAGCGCAGCACGTCCTCGAACTCGGCGCGGACCTCGGGGTGCCGCCAGTTCAGGTCCGGCTGGGCCGGGTCGAACAGGTGCAGGTACCACTGGCCGTCCGGCACCCGGGTCCAGGCGGGGCCGCCGAAGATGCTCTCCCAGTCGTTCGGGGGCAGCTCGCCCTGCTCGCCCTTGCCGTCGGCGAAGAGGTAGCGCTCGCGTTCCGGGGAGCCGGGCGCGGCGGCGAGGGCGGCGGTGAACCAGGGGTGCGCGCTGGAGGTGTGGTTGGGCACCAGGTCGACGATGATCCGCAGGCCCAGGGCGTGCGCGTCGGTGATCATCGCGTCGAAGTCGGTGAGCGTGCCGAAGAGCGGGTCGACGTCGCGGTAGTCGGAGACGTCGTAGCCGGCGTCGACCTGCGGCGAGGTGTAGAAGGGGGTCAACCAGAGCGCGTCCACCCCGAGTTCCCGCAGGTACGGCAGCCGCTCCCGGATGCCCGGGATGTCACCGACACCGTCGCCGTTGGCGTCGGCGAAGCTGCGGACATAGACCTGGTAGACGACCGCGGAGCGCCACCAGTCGTCGTCGGAGGTCAGCGGGGCGGGGGTGGTGGCGGAGGTCATCGGTGTCGAACCCCGTTCTCTGGCGCGGGACGGCGGCACGCCGCGCGGGGGTGGGTGGTGGGCGCGGGTGTCAGAGCAGGATGCCGCCCGAGCGCTGCAAGAGTCAAGCATTCCTTGCGCAAGAAATGACGGCAATCACCCGCCGGCCAGCGCGTCGTCACCCGCCGCGCTGTCCCACTGGTCAGGACGCGCGCTGCGGGCGGGGACGACTCAGGCCGGTACGGCGAGGGTGGGAGTGGCCGGGCGCTGCCGGGCCGGGCCGGTGGCGGGCGCCGCCGGGGCGTCCGGCTGCCGGATGACGGCGGTCGAGCCGCGCACCACCAGCTCCGGACGGAACAGGTACTCCGAGTGCGGGGCGGCGTGCCCGTTGATCTCGTCGACCAGCGCCCGGACGGCGGCCACCGCCATCGCCGTGACCGGCTGGCGCATGGTGGTCAGCGGCGGGTCGGTGAAGGCCATCAGCGGGGAGTCGTCGTAACCGACCACGGAGATGTCCGCCGGTACGGCGAGCCCGCGCTGCCGGGCCGCCCGGATCGCGCCGAGGGCCATCAGGTCGGAGCCGCAGACGATGCCGGTCACGCCGCGCTCGATCAGCCGGCCGGCGGCGGCCTCGCCGCCCTCGACGCCGAAGAGGGAGAGCTCGGCCAGGTCGTCCAGCTCGCTCTCCGGCACGCCGGCCAGCCGCGGTACGGCGGCCCGGAAGCCCGCCACCCGGCGCTGCACCGGCACGAACCGGTCCGGGCCGGTGATCAGGCCGATCCGCCGGTGCCCGAGCGCGACCAGGTGGGCGACGGCCAGCTCGGTGGCCTCCCGGTCGTCGCAGGAGACGAAGGGGGCGGGGATGCCGGGGGCGTACCCGTTGATCATGACCACGGGCAGCGGGCGGGCGATCAGCGCCCGGTAGCGGTCGTGGTTGGCCGCGGTGTCGGCGTGCAGCCCGGAGACGAAGACGATGCCGGAGACCTGCCGGTCCAGCAGCATCTCGACGTACTCGTCCTCGGTGACCCCGCCGGGGGTCTGGGTGCACAGCACCGGCGTGAAGCCGCTCTGCGCCAGGGTCGACTCGATGACCTGGGCGAACGCCGGGAAGATCGGGTTGTCGAGTTCCGGCACCACCAGGCCGACCAGACCCGCGCTGCGCTTGCGCAGCCGGGCGGGGCGCTCGTAGCCGAGCACATCGAGGGCGGTCAGGACGGCTTGCCGGGTCTCGGGGGCCACTCCGGGGCGGTCGTTGAGCACCCGCGACACCGTGGCCTCGCTGACTTCGGCCTGTTGGGCGATGTCGGACAGTCGAGCGCGCATGGCGGCACTTTAGCTCAAGGGCAAGTTCTTGCGTACACTTCTGCAAGCCCTTCCATTCTCTGCAACCTCTTGCTAACGTCCCCGCAACATGCGAGAGCAGCGGCGCAGCACCCCGGCGCCGGTCAGCAAGAACTTTCAGAGGTTTCCACTGGCGGGCCGCCCTTCCCCCGGCGGGCCGCCATGACGACAGGAGTACCGATGCGCATCCGTACCGCGGGTGTGGTCGCCGTCCTCGGCCTGGCGCTCGCCGCCTCCGGCTGCGGCGGTAGCGACAGCGACAAGCCGGCCGCCAAGGAGTCCGCCAAGCCGGCGGCCGCGAGCGGCAAGCTGGTCATCTGGGCCGACGACAAGCGGACCGCCGCCCTCAAGCCGTTCGCCGAGCAGTTCGGCAAGGAGAACGGGGTCACCGTCGAGGTGCAGGCCGTCTCCAAGGACCTGCAGACCAACTTCGTGACCGCCTCGCAGCAGGGCAGCGGCCCGGACGTCGTGGTCGGCGCGCACGACTGGATCGGCAACCTGGTCCAGAACGGCGCCATCGACCCGGTCCAGCTCGCCGCCGAGCAGAAGAGCGCGTTCAACGAGACCGCCATCAAGGCGGTGACCTTCAACGGTCAGCTCTACGGCGTGCCCTACGCGACCGAGAACATCGCGCTGATCCGCAACACCGAGCTGGCCCCCAACGCCCCGAAGACGATCGAGGAACTGGTCGCCACCGGCAAGCAGCTCAAGGCCCAGAAGAAGGCCAGCGAGATCCTCTGCCTCCAGTCCGGCCAGAACGGCGACGCGTACCACATCTACCCGCTGTACACCTCGGGTGGCGGCTACCTCTTCGGCACCGGCGCCAACGGCGACTACGACCCGAAGGACCTGGGCGTGGGCAAGCCGGAGTCGATCGCGGCCTTCCAGAAGATCGCCAAGCTCGGTGAGAAGGGCGACGGTGCGCTGAAGCGCTCCATCACCGGCGACAACTCGATCGCCACCTTCACCGGCAAGAAGTGCGCCTACCTGGTCTCCGGCCCGTGGGCGATCGCCGACGCCAAGAAGGCCGGCATCAAGTACGACATCTCCCCGGTCCCCGGCTTCGCCGGCGGCAAGGAGGCCCAGCCGTTCGTGGGCGTCCAGGCGTTCTACGTCGCCGCCAAGGGCAAGAACAAGGCCCTGGCCCAGGAGTTCGTCAGCAACTACGTGACCAAGCCCGAGCTGGCCGTCGCGCTCTACAAGGCCGAGCCGCGCCCGCCGGCGCTGACCGCCGCGTTCGACCAGGTCAAGGGCGAGGACCCGGACCTGGCGAAGTTCTCGGAGGCCGGTAAGAACGGCCAGGTGCTCCCGGCGATCCCGGCCATGGCCGCGATCTGGGACCCGTTCGGCAAGGCGGAGGCCGCCATCATCGGTGGCGCCGACCCGGCCAAGACGATCACGGCCGCTGGCAAGACCATCCAGGGTCAGATCAAGTAATGAGCACGTCGCTGTCCGGCCCGGGGTCTGCCACGCAGACCCCGGGCCGGGGGCCCGTTCGCTCCGGGCTCCCGCGCAAGTCCCGTACCGCGCGGAACCACGCGCCGATCACCGTGACCGGCCTCATCGTCAAGGTGGTCCTGCTCGGCCTGGTGGCCGGGATCGCGCTCTGGGCGGCCTTCCCGCTCATCGAGGCCAAGATGTGGACCGGCCTGGCCATCCTGGTGGCCACCACCGCCGTCCTGTTCTACCTCTACCTCACCCGGCGGCACATCCCGGCGAAGTACCTGGTCCCCGGCACGCTCTTCCTGATCGCCTTCCAGATCTTCCCGGTGCTCTACACCGCCAGCACCGCCTTCACGAACTTCGGCGACGGCCACCGCGGCACCAAGGACGACGCGATCGTCGCCATCCAGAGCTCCTCGGTGAAGCAGGTCCCCGGCTCCGCCGAGTACGCGCTCTCCATCGCCACCAAGGGCGACCCGGCCACCGGCCCGCTGGTCTTCCTGGTCACCGACCCGAAGACCCGCGAGGTCTCCGCCGGTGACGCCGGTGGGCTGCGCAAGCTCGACCCCGGCCAGGTCACGGTCACCCCGACCGGCAAGGTCACCGCCGCCGACGGCTACACCGTGCTCAACTTCGGCCAGGCCAGCGCCCGCAGCAAGGAGATCACCGACCTGGTGGTCCCCACCGCCGGTGGTGCGCTGCGCTCCTCCGGCCTGTCCCGCGCCTACGAGGGCAAGGCCATCCGGGCGTACGACGCCGGGTGCGACTGCATCAAGGACAGCGAGAGCGGCAAGACCTGGACCGCCGACGAGGGTGCCGGCTCCTTCGTCGCCGCCGACGGCGAACGGCTGACCCAGGGCTGGAAGGTCAACGTCGGGCTGAAGAACTTCAGCCGGGTGCTCACCGACCCCGGCATCTCCGGGCCGTTCTTCGGCACGCTGGCCTGGAACTTCGCCTTCGCGCTGGGCTCCACCGGCTTCACCTTCCTGCTCGGCATGGCCATCGCGCTCGCCCTGCACTCGCCCCGGATGAAGGGCACCAACTTCTACCGGGTGCTGCTGATCCTGCCGTACGCCATGCCGTCGTTCGCGATGCTGCTGGTCTGGCGGGACATGTTCAACACCGACTTCGGCCTGATCAACAACCTCTTCGGGGTCGGTGTCGACTGGTTCGGCGGCAGCTGGTCGGCCCGGATCGCGGTGCTGCTGGTGCAGCTCTGGCTGGGCTACCCGTACATGTTCCTGGTGGCCACCGGTGCGCTCCAGGCCATCCCGCGGGAGCTGACCGAGGCCACGTCGGTCGACGGCGCGACGCCGTGGCAGTCGTTCCGGGCGGTCACCCTGCCGCTGCTGCTGGTCGCGCTCTCGCCGCTGCTGATCGCGTCGTTCGCGTACAACTTCAACAACGTCAACGCGATCCTGCTGACCACCGAGGGTGGCCCGTTCGCGCCGGACAACCCGGCCAACGGCGCCACCGACCTGCTGATCACCTACACCTACCGGCTCGCCTTCGGCGCCCAGGGCGCCGAGTTCGGGTTGGCGGCCGCCGTCTCGATCTTCATCTTCGCGATCGTGGCCACGGTGTCGGCGGTCAGCTTCGCCCGGACCCGCAAGCAGGAGGAGGTCTACTCGTGACCACCTACGCGGACGCCCCGACCGCCAACCGCAACGCGACCGGGAAGTCGAAGAACCGCTGGTTCGCCCAGGTGGGCTGGCGGCACCTCGTCGGGATCGTGGCGGTGGCGTTCAGCATCTTCCCGATCCTGTTCGTGATCTCCGCGGCGCTCAACCCGCTCGGCACGCTCTCCTCGACGGAGCTGCTGCCGACCGGGGCGTCGGTGGAGAACTTCACGAACCTCTTCCACAAGACGGCCTTCGGTCACTGGTTCCTCAACTCGCTGCTCCTGGCGGGGGTGGCCAGCTTCGCGTCGATCTTCCTGTCCTCGCTCGCGGCGTACGCGTTCTCCCGGATGCGCTTCGCCGGCCGCCGGGTCGGGCTGCTCACGCTGCTGCTGATCCAGATGTTCCCGCAGTTCCTGGCCATCGTGGCGATCTTCCTGATCTTCACGACGATCACCGACCTGTACCCGGCGATCGGCTTCAACACCCCGTGGGGCCTCTTCCTGCTCTACATGGGTGGCGCGCTGGGCGCGAACACCTGGCTGATGAAGGGCTTCTTCGACACCCTGCCGAAGGAGCTGGACGAGTCGGCGACGATGGACGGGGCCTCGCACGTCCAGGTCTTCTTCCGGATCATGCTGCCGCTGGTGGCGCCGATCCTGGCGGTGACCGGGCTGCTCGCCTTCATCGGCTCGATCAACGAGTTCATCATCGCCAACGTCTTCCTGACCGAACCGAACTCGAAGACCCTCGCGGTCGGCATGTTCGGCCTGGTGGCCGGCGAACGCAACAACAACTTCGGGATGTTCGCGGCGGGCACCCTGCTCACCGCCATCCCCACGGTGCTGGTGTTCCAGATCCTCCAGCGCTACATCGTCTCCGGCCTCACCGCCGGAGCAGTGAAGGGATGAATCGGAGGGGTGGCCACCGCCCGCGCAACGCGAGGTGAGTGGTGCCACTCCGCCGGAAGAGCACGCTGCGGCAAGGGCGTCGGACGACGTACACCGGAGCAGTTTCGGGTTGGGCCGTCGCGGCCGGGAGACCGGTCGCGACGGTCGGTCCCCTTCCTCTCCCCGTCCGACCGACGCGAAAGGCATCGCCATGTCCCTCCAGCCGCACCACGACGGATCCGCCACCTACGTCCCCGAGCAGGAACCCCGGCTCGGCCTGACCGTCCCGGTCTTCGTCCGGGTGCCGGCCGGCGCCGACGTCCGCCAGGTGCACGTCCGGACCACCGGCGACGGCGAGCCGCACTTCGCCGAGGCCACCGTCGACCGCACCGAGGGCGGCGACGTGTGGTGGCGGGCCGACGTCGAGGTCCGCAACCCGGTCAGCAACTACCGCTTCATGCTCAGCGGCGCGAAGGGCTACCGCTGGCTCAACGCCGCCGGCCTGGTCGACCACGACGTGCCCGACAACGGCGACTTCAAGCTGGTCAGCCACGCCCCGCCGCCGGCCTGGGCCCGGGACGCGGTGATCTACCAGATCTTCCCGGACCGGTTCGCCCGCTCCGCGGCCGCCGACGGCCGGACCGCGCCGGACTGGGCCATCCCCTGCGACTGGGACACCCCCGTCATCGGGCGTGGCCCGGAGACCCCGTACCAGTTCTACGGCGGTGACCTGGACGGCATCACGGCGAAGCTGGACCACCTGGACCGGCTCGGCGTGAACACCGTCTATCTCACCCCGATCTTCCCGGCCCGCTCCAACCACCGGTACGACGCGGCCAGCTTCGACACCGTCGACCCGCTGCTCGGCGGGGACGCCGCCCTCGCCCGGCTCGCCGACGCGGTCCGGGCCCGGGGCTGGCGGCTGCTCGGCGACATCACCAGCAACCACACCGGCGACGCGCACGAGTGGTTCACCACCGCGGTCTCCGACGTGCACGCCCCCGAGCGGGAGCTGTACTACTTCGACCTGGCCGGCGGGGACTACGAATCGTGGAACGGTGTCAAGTCGCTGCCGAAGCTGAACTGGGGCAGCGCCGAGCTGCGCCGGCGCTTCGCCACCGCCGAGGACTCGCTGCTGCGCCGCTGGCTGCGCCCCCCGTACGGGCTGGACGGCTGGCGGGTGGACGTGGCCAACATGACCGGCCGGCGGGGCGCGGACGCGTACACCCACGAGGTGGCGCGGCTGCTGCGCGAGGTGGTCGCCGAGACCCGGGCCGACGGGCTGCTGCTCGCCGAGCACGGCCACGACCACACCGGTGACCTGGACCGGGACGGCTGGCACGGCACCATGAACTACGTCGGCTTCACCGACCCGGTCTGGTCCTGGCTGCGGCACGGCGACGACCCGGTGCCGAACTTCCTCGGCACCCCGGGCGGGGTCCGGCGGCGGGACGCCGGTGCGGTGCTGGCCACCATGAACACCTACCGTTCGCTGATCTCCTGGCGGTCGTACGTGCACTCGTGGCAGCTGCTCGGCTCGCACGACTCGGCCCGGATCCGGACCGTGGTCGGCGACGCCGCCCGGCAGGAGGTGGCCGCCGGACTGCTCGCCACCATGCCGGGCACCCCGGTCGTCTTCGCCGGTGACGAGCTGGGGCTGACCGGCACCAACGGGGAGGGCTCGCGTACCCCGATGCCGTGGCACCGGCCGGAGAGCTGGGACCGGCGCACGTTCGACGCGTACCGGTCGCTGCTGGCGCTGCGGCGCGGCGAGCCGCCGCTGCGGCACGGTGGCCTGCGCTGGGTGCACGCCGACGCGGACACCCTGGTCTTCCTGCGTGAGGCGCCGACCGGCACGGTGCTGGTGCTGGCCCGCCGGGCGGCCGGCAGCCCGGTCCGGCTGGCCGGCCTCCCGGCGGGGGAGAACGTGTACGGCGGCGCGCCCGCCCTGCGTCCCGACGCCGACGGCACGGTCGCGCTGCCCGCCGACGGCCCCACCTTCCAGGTCTGGCGCCTGGGCTGACCGCCCGCCAGATCGCGCGCGAACCGTGAGCCGGTGGCCTCCTGTCGCTAGGGAGGCCACCAGTTCCGGGTTCGCCGCCGGTCACGGTATGGGCTCACTCCGCGGGCCGGCTACTACACCCCGTCGTTGATGGGGGAGGATGGCCGGCGTGGAAGCTCTCCGGCTGGTACTTCTCTATGTCCATCTGATCGGGTTCGCGCTGCTGCTCGGCGGCTCGATCGCCCAGTACGTCAGCGGTCGGCTGCGGATCAACGCGGCCATGCTCTGGGGCTCGGTGATCGGTCTGCTGACCGGCCTGGGCCTCGCCGCGCCGCTGCGGGACGGCGACGAGCCGGCGCCCGCCAAACTTGTTACCAAGTTGGTGCTCGCCCTGCTCATCTTTGTCATGGTCTTCTTCTCGCGTAAGCGGGAGTCCGTCGCCCGCGGCCACTTCCTCGCCATCATCGGGTTGACCCTGGTCAACGCGGCCGTGGCGGTCTTCTGGCGCTAGCCTTCCGACCAGGGGAAAGGCGGCGGGAAACGGACGTTCGCGACACCCTCGGCGCAACGAGTGCGACACGAAAAGTGATCTGCCCCACCCAAGGGTTACGTAGGGGTAACAGGCACTCAACAGTCGTGCACGATTGGCGGCCGGTGGGTGGGCGCGGGCGTACGCTCCCGTCCGTAACGTGGGACGCCGGCGGCGCAGGGCAGGCCGGCTCAAGGGCTGCCACCGCGGTGAACGCGGTGTGCAATGGGAAGGAGACGTCTTGCGCTCTGTGCGTGGGATGCGGATCGCCTCCGCCTTCGTGGCGGGTGGGCTCGTGCTGGGCGCCGCCGCGTGTGGTGAGGCCCCCAAGGACGACAAGAACGCCGGTGGCAACGGCGGCAAGAAGTACAGCGCCTGCATGGTGACCGACGTCGGCGGCATCGACGACAAGTCGTTCAACACCTCCGCCTGGGCTGGTCTCCAGGAGGCGAAGAAGCAGAACGACAACATCGACATCAAGTACGTCGCGTCGAAGGCCGAGGCGGACTACGAGGTCAACCTGACCGGGTTCGTCAACCAGAAGTGCGACTTCATCCTGGCCGTCGGTGGCCTGATGCAGGACGCCACCAAGAAGGCCGCCGCCGCGAAGCCGGACCAGCAGTTCGGCATCGTCGACGCCAACCCGGGTGTGGACAACATCTACCCGATGCAGTTCGACACCGCGCAGGCCGCCTTCCAGGCCGGCTACCTGGCCGCCGGGATGAGCAAGACCGGCAAGGTGGGCACCTACGGCGGTCTGCCGATCCCGCCGGTGACCATCTTCATGGACGGCTTCGCCGACGGCGTGGCGTACTACAACAAGGCCAAGAGCAAGAACGTCCAGGTGCTCGGTTGGGACAAGGCGACCCAGAAGGGTTCCTTCACCAACGACTTCGCCAAGCAGGACGAGGGCAAGAAGGTCTCCGACACCCTGGTCGCCCAGGGCGCGGACATCATCATGCCGGTCGCCGGTGGCGCCGGGCTCGGCACCACCGCCGCCGCGCAGGCCTCGGGTGGCAAGTACTCGGTGGTCTGGGTCGACACCGACGGCTGCAAGAGCACCCCGAACTGCCCGGCGCTGCTGACCACGGTCGTCAAGAACATCCAGGACGCCGTCAAGGAGGCCGTGCTCAAGGCCGCCGGTGGCGAGAAGCTCCAGGCGAAGCCCGGCTTCGTCGGCACCCTGGCGAACAACGGTGTCTCGATCGCCCCGTACCACGACTTCGACAGCAAGGTCCCCGCGGACCTCAAGGCCGAGGTCGAGAAGCTGAAGGCGGACATCTCCGCCGGCACCATCACGGTCACCTCGAAGGCCCAGCCGTCCAAGTGACCCTCCGTCCGGCCCTCGCGGTGGAAACATCGGCAGCGGGGGCCGGCGGGCACCAGGCATGACGATCGGCCGCTCCGGCGTACGTGGGGAGACCCGCGACCGCCGGGGCGGCCGATCCGCTCCACCCCTCGGCCGGCCCGCCCCGGGAGGCCGGCCAGGCAGCGGCTACGCTGCACACCCTCGCTCGCACTCCAGGAGGTTGCGCTGAGACTCGAACTGCGCGGCATCACCAAGCGGTTCGGTGATCTGGTCGCCAACGACCACATCGACCTGACGGTGGAGCCTGGAGAGATTCACGCCCTGCTCGGCGAGAACGGTGCCGGCAAGTCCACCCTGATGAACGTCCTCTACGGGCTCTACCAGCCCGACGAGGGCGAGATCCTGGTGGACGGCCAGCCGCTGAAGCTGAAGGGCCCGTCCGACGCGATCACGGCCGGGATCGGCATGGTGCACCAGCACTTCATGCTGGTGCCGGTCTTCACCGTGGCCGAGAACATCATGCTCGGCGCCGAGCAGGTCCGGGGCGGCATCGCCGGCTTCCTGGACCGGCGGCGGGCCCGGCGCGAGGTCGCCGAGGTCTCCGAGCGGTACAACCTGCGGGTCGACCCGGACGCCGTGGTCGAGGACCTGCCGGTCGGCATCCAGCAGCGGGTGGAGATCGTCAAGGCGCTCACCCGCGACGTCGACCTGCTGATCCTCGACGAGCCGACCGCCGTGCTCACCCCGCAGGAGACCGAGGAACTGCTGGCGGTCATGCGGTCGCTCAAGGCCGCCGGCAAGTCGATCGTCTTCATCACCCACAAGCTCGGCGAGGTCAAGGCGATCGCCGACCGGATCACCGTGATCCGGCGCGGGAAGACCGTCGGCACCGCCTCCCCCGAGGCGAGCCGCGACGAGCTGGCCGCCCTGATGGTGGGGCGCAACGTCCGGCTCACCGTGGACAAGCAGCCGGCCACCCCCGGCAAGCCGATCCTGGAGGTCGCCGGCCTGGTGGTCGACGACGACCGGCGGATCCGGGCGGTCGACGGCGTCGACCTGACGGTGCACGCCGGTGAGGTGCTCGGCGTCGCGGGCGTGCAGGGCAACGGCCAGACCGAGCTGATCGAGGCGATCATGGGCCTGCGGCCCGCGCTCGCCGGCACGATCACCCTCGACGGGCAGCCCGTGCACGGCTGGCCGACCAAGAAGGTGCTCCGCGCCGGGGTCGGCTACGTCCCCGAGGACCGCAGCGTCGACGGGCTGGTCAAGGAGTTCTCCGTCGCGGAGAACCTGGTGCTGGACATCTACGACCAGCCGCCCTTCGGCAAGGGCATCTCGCTGAAGCCGGACGCGATCGAGAAGTCGGCGGGGGAGCGGATCGAGCAGTTCGACATCCGTACCTCCTCGGCCGACGCGTCGGTGGGCACCCTCTCCGGCGGTAACCAGCAGAAGGTGATCGTCGCCCGGGAGCTGTCCCGGCCGCTGAAGCTCTTCATCGCCGCCCAGCCGACCCGGGGCGTGGACGTGGGCTCGATCGAGTTCATCCACAGTCGGGTCATCCGCGAGCGGGACGTCGGCACCGCCGTCATGGTCGTCTCCAGCGAGCTGGACGAGGTGATCGGCCTCGCCGACCGGATCGCGGTGATGTACCGCGGCCGGATCATCGGCATCGTCGGCCCGGACACCGCGCGCGAGGAGATCGGCCTGCTGATGGCCGGCATCACCCCGGACACCGCCCCCGCCGGTACGCCGGACGCGGTCGCCCCCGAGGCCCCTGTCGAAGAGGACCAGGCATGAGCAACCCCAACCCGGTGTCCGGCTCGCCGGACAAGGAGCCGGCGACCGAGGCGCAGGTGGCGGAGAGCGCGGGTGGCGGCACCGACCGCGCCGCGACGATGACCGCCCCGAAGCGCCCCGACGAGCAGCCCCGCCCCTCGCTGGGCCGGCTCTTCGTGGACAACCTCTGGGCCGCCAACACGGTCACCGTCACGCTGCTCGCGCTGGTGCTGGCGATGGTGATCGGCGCGGTGCTGATCATCGTGTCGGACCCGGAGGTGCTGGCCACCTACAGCTACATCACCGCCCGCCCGGCGGACGCGCTGAACTCCAGCTGGACGGTGGTCAGCGAGGCGTACGCGAACCTCTTCAAGGGCGCCATCTTCGACCCGGAGGCGTCCGGGTTCAGCGCGGCGCTGAGCCCGATCTCGGAGACCCTCACCTACGCCGCGCCGCTGGTCTTCACCGGTCTGTCGGTGGCGCTGGCCTTCCGCGGCGGCCTGTTCAACATCGGCGCCCAGGGTCAGGCCACCATCGGCGTCATCCTGGCCGCGGTCGCCGGCTTCGCGTTCCCGCTGCCCCCGGGGCTGCACCTGCTCGTCGCGCTGCTCGCCGGCGCGGTCGGCGGTGCGATCTGGGGCTTCATCCCGGGCATCCTCAAGGCGCGCACCGGTGCCCACGAGGTGATCAACACGATCATGCTCAACTACGTGGCGGTCTACTTCCTGTCCTGGATCATCGTCCAGAACGGGGTGCAGAACCCGAACCGCGCCGACGCGATCAGCAAGCCGGTCGAGTCCTCCGCCCAGCTGCCCCGGATCCTCGGGTCCGACCTGCGGGTACACGCCGGCATCCTGCTCGCGGTGCTGGCCACCTGGTTCGTCGCCTGGCTGCTCAACCGTTCCACGCTCGGCTTCGAGCTGCGGGCGGTCGGCGCCAACCCGGACGCCGCGCGGACCGCGGGCATCAGCGTCACCCGGACGTACGTCCTGATCATGGTGATCGCGGGCCTGCTGGCCGGCCTCGGCGGCTCGAACATGGTGCTCGGCTCGACCGCCGACGCGCTGACCCCGCAGGTCGTCGCGCAGATCGGCTTCGACGGCATCCTGGTGGCGCTGCTCGGCCGGGTGAAGCCGTGGGGCGTGCTGCTCGCGGCGCTGCTCTTCGGCGCGCTCCAGGCCGGCGGCAACCGGATGCAGTCGTACTCGGGGATCTCGCTGGAGCTGGTCACCGTGCTCCAGGCGCTGATCGTCATCTTCATCGCCGCACCGGCCCTGGTGAAGGCGATCTTCCAGCTCCGGGCCGCCCGCGCCGCCCGGTTGCAGACGAGCCTGGCGAAGGGCTGGTAAGGCGATGTCCACCACCGCTGTCCCCGACGTCGCCGTCGCGACGGTCGACGAGGGCTTCTGGACGCGTACCCGCAAGGTCGGGGCGGTCCTGCTGGCGCTGGGCGTGCTCGCCGCCGTGCTCTTCGGGGCGCTCGCCACCGGCCAGGCGGCCCGCTTCACCCTCAGCGAGACCGAGGGCGGCGCGGCACTGGAGATCAACGGCACGATCGGCGCGATCGGCTTCGGCATCATCGCCGCCGTCGCCGGTGCGGCCCTGCTCGCCGGGGTGCCGAAGCGCTGGTTCACCGTGCTGCTCGGCGTCGGGCTGGTCGCCTTCGTGCTGAGCTTCCTGTGCTGGCAGGTCTCCGCCGCCCCCGCCGGGCGTAACTTCATGCCCCTGGTCAACATCATCCGGGGCACCTTCGTCCTGGCCCTGCCGTTGATCTTCGGTGCGCTGGCCGGCGTGCTCTGCGAACGCTCCGGCGTGGTGAACGTGGCCATCGAGGGACAGCTGCTGATGGGCGCCTTCAGCGGCGCGCTCTTCGGCAGCCTCTCCGGCAACGTCTGGGTCGGCCTGGTCGCCGCGGCGATCGGCGGCGCGTTCATCTCGCTGCTGCTGGCCGTCTTCGCCATCCGCTACCTGGTCGACCAGGTGGTCATGGGCATCGTGCTGAACCTGCTGGCGGTCGGTGTCACCGGCTTCCTCTACGAGCGGTTGATGCAGACCGACGCGACGAAGTACAACAGCGCACCGCGCTTCTCCAACTGGGAGATCCCGCTGCTGAAGGACATCCCGCTGATCGGGCCGGCGCTGTTCCGGGGCAACATCTTCCTCTATCTCGGCCTGCTGCTGGTGCTGGTCATCCACATCGCGCTGTTCCGCACCCGGTGGGGCCTGCGGACCCGCTCGGTCGGCGAGCACCCGACCGCCGCCGACACGCTCGGCGTCAAGGTGCTCCGGCTGCGCTACCGGAACGTGCTGATGGCGGGCGTGGTCGCCGGCATCGGCGGCGCGTCGTACACCCTGGCGCTCTACTCGTTCACCAAGAACATGATCGGCGGTAAGGGCTTCATCGCCCTGGCCGCGCTGATCTTCGGCCGGTGGAGCCCGACGGGCGCCCTGCTCGCGGCGCTCTTCTTCGGCTTCGCCGACCAGCTCGCCACGTACCTCGGCGCGATCGGCAGCGGCATCCCCAGCCAGTTCCTGGCGATGCTGCCCTACCTGGCGACGATCCTGGCGGTGGCCGGTCTGGTCGGCCGGGTCCGGGCGCCGGCCGCGGACGGCAAGCCGTACATCAAGGGCTGACGGGGGTGAGCGACATGGAGATCGACTGGGAGCGGCTGCGGGCCGCCGCCACCGAGGTGATGCGGCACGCGTACGTGCCGTACTCGAAGTTCCCCGTCGGGGCGGCCGCCCTGGTCGACGACGGCCGGATCGTGGTCGGCTGCAACGTGGAGAACGCCGGCTACGGCGTCACCCTCTGCGCCGAGTGCGGGGTGGTCTCCTCGCTGCACGCCACCGGGGGCGGTCGGCTGGTCGCCATGTCCTGCGTCGACGCCACCGGTGAGCCGCTCATGCCGTGCGGTCGCTGCCGGCAGCTGCTCTGGGAGAACGGCGGCCCGGAGTGCCTGGTCGAGGCGAAGGGCGGACCGCTGCGGATGGCGGAGCTGCTGCCGCACGCGTTCGACGTCGCCGACCTGGAGGCGGTGGTCGGCGAGACCCCGGTGCCGGTGGTGCCGGACCGGCTGGCCGCCTGGCGTGGCCGGGGCAGCGTCTTCGTCCACCCCGACCTGGCCGCCGGGCAGCAGGTCTGGACGGCGTACTGGGAGCGGTCGGCCGGGGACACCGAGGACGCCGAGACCGGTGTCCTGGAGGAGGGCCCCACCTGGGGCGACCCGGCCGCGGCGATCACCTGGGGACTGGCCCGTACGCCCCGGGTGGTGGTGGTCGACGCGTCGGGCACGATCTTCTGGGCCGGTGAGGGTGAGCCGCCGCTGGAGATCCCTGCTCGTTGGGGTGGTTGAGCTTGGGGGATCGGGCCGACCGTCCCCGGCTCCGGGCGGTCAGGCTTGATCCCTCCGCCGGGGACGGTCGGCCCGATCCCTCGGTGGGCACGGTCGCGGTGAGGCATGCCGGCGATCGACGCGATTATGGATGGGAACTCAAAGGTGAGTGCTTTCACGGCGGTTGATGTCATTCGGGCGAAGCGGGACGGCGGGGTGCTCTCCGACGGCCAGATCGACTGGGTGGTCGACGCGTACACGAAGGGGCTGGTGGCCGACGAGCAGATGTCGGCGCTGGCCATGGCGATCCTGCTGCGCGGCATGACCGGCCCGGAGATCGCCCGGTGGACCGCCGCGATGATCGCCAGCGGGGAGCGACTGGACCTGTCGTCCGTGGCCCGGCCCACCGTGGACAAGCACTCCACCGGCGGGGTCGGTGACAAGATCACCCTGCCGCTCACCCCGCTGGTCGCCGCGTGCGGCGGCGCGGTGCCGCAGCTGAGTGGGCGCGGACTCGGTCACACCGGCGGCACGCTGGACAAGCTGGAGTCGATCCCCGGCTGGCGGGCGGCGCTGAGCAACGACGAGTTCATCGCTCAGCTCCGGGACGTGGGCGCGGTGATCTGCGCGGCCGGCGAGGGACTGGCCCCGGCCGACCGCAAGCTGTACGCGCTGCGCGACGTCACCGGCACCGTCGAGGCGATCCCGCTGATCGCCAGCTCGATCATGAGCAAGAAGATCGCCGAGGGCACGGGTGCGCTGGTGCTCGACGTGAAGGTCGGCTCCGGCGCGTTCATGAAGTCCGTCGACGACGCCCGCGAGCTGGCCCGGACCATGGTCGAGCTGGGTGGTGCGCACGGCGTGCGGACGGTCGCCCTGCTGACCGACATGTCGACCCCGCTCGGCCTGGCGATCGGCAACGCCGTCGAGGTGACCGAGTCGGTCGAGGTGCTGGCCGGTGGCGGCCCCGCCGACGTGGTGGAGCTGACCGTGGCGCTGGCCCGGGAGATGCTCGACGCGGCCGGGCTGCCGGACGCGGACCCGGCGGCCGCGCTGCGCGACGGCCGGGCGATGGACGCCTGGCGGCGGATGATCCGCGCGCAGGGCGGTGACCCGGACGCCCCGATGCCGACGGCCAACGAGGTCGAGGTGGTGTGCGCGACCGAGGACGGCTTCGTCGCCGAGGTCGACGCGTACGCGATCGGGGTGGCCGCCTGGCGGCTCGGCGCGGGCCGGGCGCGCAAGGAGGACCCGGTGAGCATCCCGGCGGGGATCGTGCTGCACAAGCGCCCCGGCGACCGGGTCCGGGTCGGCGAGACCCTGTACGAGCTGCGGGCCGAGCACGCGGCCCGGATCCCGGCGGCGCTCGCCGAGGCGGAGCGGGCGGTCCGGATCGCGCCGGACGCCCCTGCGGCGACCCCGTTGGTCATCGAGCGGATCGGCTGATCGATTCCGGTCTCGCGGTGCCGTGGTGCCAGCCACCCGTAACCGCTATCCTCCCTGGCCAGGGGGACCGACCGGCGATGAGCCGATGCGAGCAGACAGGGACCTGAGCCGTGCGTGTATCCGCCCCCGATCCTCGGGCAGTCCGCGAGGCGAGCCTCGACGAGTTGGACCGGTTGGGGCTGCCGCTGCCGCCGCCGCAGTTCCCGCTGGTGTGGGAGCCGGGCGACGAGATCGAGCTGCGTCCGATCGTGGAGATCGAGGCCCGGATCGCCGTCCTGCACCTGATCCTGGCGCGCTGCTTCGGGATGCCCCCGCAGGCGGCCATGACCTGGCTGCTCGGGTCGCACCTGGTCGACATGGTGACGCCGCCGGAGTGGCAGTTCGTGATGGGCGGCAAGGGCGACCACCGGTCGTTCGTGCTGCACCACGACGCGCTCTTCTCGCTCTCCTGGGTGCTCGGGCTCACCAAGGAGCTGGACCCGACGGTGCCGGTGGACGAGCGGCTGGTGGAGCGGATGCCGCACATCCCGGCAGGGGAGACCTTCGCGCAGTGGCGGTCCCGGATCCTGGCCGCCCCGCAGCACCCGGCGGACGCGGCGGCCCTGCTGGACCTGCACTACTGCCTGGACTGGGCCTACCTGGAGACGGAGAAGGCGGGGCGGCGACCGCCCGGGCTGGTCGACGCGAACGCCATCGGTCAGCGCCGGTGGGCGCTGGAGTGGGCGGTGGTGCTGCGCGGGCCGTACCACGACGAGCCGCCGGGGTGGGAAGAGGTCGACCTCTCCACCTGAGTCCGGTCAGCGCGGCCGGTGCACGCCGAGCCGCACGGCGAGGGTCACCCCGACCGGTTCGGGCAGCGCGGCGATCCGGGCGGCGAGCCGGTCCGGGTCGGTGTGCCAGGCGCTCGGCCCCATGCCGACCAGGGTCGCCACCGCCGGCCGGCTGAGCGCGAGCCGGGTCCGGTGCACGGTGACCGACTCCTCGGTGAAGTGCCCGGCGAGGCTCCCCGCCACCCGGTCGGCCTTGGCCGGGTCGACCCGCAGCAGGTCGAGCGCGTCGACCAGCTCGGCGAGGTGGTCCTCGGCGGGGGTGACCACCAGCAGCGCGCCGGCCGGGTCGAGCACCCGGTGGAACTCGGCGCCGTTGCGCGGGGCGAAGACGTTGAGCAGCAGGGCGGCCGAGGCGTCGGCCAGCGGCAGCCGCTGCCAGGTGTCGGCGAGCGCCGCGGCGGCCCGGGGGTGGGCGCGGGCCGCGCGGCGCAGCGCCGGCTTGGAGACGTCCAGGGCGAGACCCACGGCGTCCGGCAGCGCCGCCAGCACCGCCGCGAGGTACCACCCGGTCCCGGCGCCGGCATCCACCACCAGCGGGTACGCGTCGCCGTCCCTCAGTTGTTCGGTGGCGCCCGGTGTCGAGGGTGCGCCCGGTGTCGAGGGTGCCTGGGGTCCGACCCGCTGGTTCGCCGCCTTTGCTCTGCAGCCATCGGCGCAGCATGTCTCGCCGTCGGGTGCTGCTGCGTGGGTGGCTGCAGAGCAAAGGGTGTGCGGGGCAGCGTGACGGTCGGGCGGCGGCGCGGCGTACCGGATCTGCCGTGCGGTGGCGGCGAGAGCCGCGGCGATCGCGTCGTAGTGGCCGGCGGCGAGGAAGTCGGCGCGGGCGGCGACCATCTCGGCGCTGTCCCCGCTGTGCGGGGCGCGGCCGGCGAGCAGGTTCACGTACCCCTGGCGGGCGACGTCGAAGCTGTGCCGGCGCGGGCAGCGCAGCGCCCGCGCGGTGCCCGCGGTGGTCTCGGTCAACGGCTCGGCACAGACCGGGCAGCGCAGCCGGTGCACCACCCGGGGGTCCAGCTCACCGGTCTCGCGCCTGCTCATCCGCCCATTCTCCCGGTCCGGCCCGGGGCGGTCGGCTGCCGGGGCGGGCCGGGCGGTGACTAGGGTCTGAGCATGGCAATCTCGTACGAGGACATCGTCAAGGTCCCGAAGGCGCTACTGCACGATCACCTCGACGGAGGGCTGCGGCCCGCGACGATCGTCGAGCTGGCCGCGGAGATCGGCCACGAGCTGCCCGCCACCGATCCGGCGGCCCTGGGCCGCTGGTTCGTCGACGCGGCCAGCTCGGGTTCGCTGGAGCGCTACCTGGAGACCTTCGCGCACACGGTGGCGGTCATGCAGACCGCGTCCGCGCTGCGCCGGGTGGCCCGGGAGTGCGCGCTGGACCTGGCCGCCGACGGGGTCGTCTACGCCGAGGTCCGGTTCGCCCCGGAGCAGCACCTCGAACAGAACCTGACCCTGGACGAGGTGGTCGAGGCGGTCGTCGCCGGCTTCGTCGAGGGCAGCGCGGAGGCCGCGGCGGCGGGCCACCGGATCCGGGTCGGCACCCTGCTCACCGCGATGCGGCACGCCGCCCGCTCGCAGGAGATCGCCGAGCTGGCGGTGCGGCACCGGGACGCCGGGGTGGTCGGCTTCGACATCGCCGGCGCGGAGGCGGGCTTCCCGCCCACCCGGCACCTGGACGCCTTCGAATACCTCCAGCGGGAGAACTTCCACTTCACCATCCACGCCGGTGAGGCGTTCGGGCTGCCGTCGATCTGGCAGGCGATCCAGTGGTGCGGCGCGGACCGGCTCGGTCACGGCGTCCGGATCGTCGACGACATCACCCCCGGCCCGGAGCCGGTGCTCGGCCGGCTGGCCGCGTACGTGCGGGACAAGCGCATCCCGCTGGAGCTCTGCCCGTCGTCGAACGTGCAGACCGGGGCCGCCGCCTCGATCGCGGAACACCCCATCGGCCTGCTGCGTGACCTGCGTTTCCGGGCGACGGTGAACACCGACAACCGGCTGATGAGCGGCACCTCGATGTCGCGCGAGATGGCGCTGCTGGTGGAGGCCTTCGGCTATGGCTGGAAGGAACTCCAGTGGTTCACCATCAACGCGATGAAGAGCGCCTTCATCCCGTTCGACGAGCGGCTGAAGATCATCGACGAAGTGATCAAGCCGGCGTACGCGAAGCTGATCGGCTGATCAGTGCCGTGGCGGGTGGCCGGCCAGCAGCGCGGCCACCCGGTGCAGCACCTCCCGGGCCCGGGCCGCCTCCGCGCCCAGCCCGGTCTGCCGGCGCAGCACGGCGGGCTCCGCACGCAGCAGCGCCACGCCCCGGGTCAGCAGCACCCGGGGAGCCTTGCGCTGCTCCGCGAGGTCGCGGGCGAGCCGGCGGAGGAAGGTCGCCCCGCGCGGGCGGCGCAGCGCGTACGCCCCGGCGAGCAGGCCCCGTCGACGGCACTCTTCGACGATGTCGGCCGCGAAAATCCCTTCGGCCACGAAAAGTGGCGATCCGGCCACGTCGAATGGCCGGGTGGCCACCCGTCGGTCCGCGCCGATCGCATAAACCGGCACATCGGCCTTGCCGTGGCGGGCCAGTCGGGCAATTGTTTCCACCGCCGCGTCCGAGTCCCACGACAGTGGCGATTCCCAGTCCACCTGTCCGTTCCTACGCGGCAACGTAGGGTCATCGCCGTCCTTGTAGAAGTCGTCCAAGCAGAGGACAGGAAGTCCGGTTCGTTGTGCTACGTACGACTTTCCGGAGCCGGAGGGACCGGCGAGCAGGACGACGCGGTGCGGGTGTTCCATTACCTTCAGTGACTCCGGCCAGACGGATTGCGATCAAATTGCATCAACATCTCATCACACCTCCGGCGAGGGACAACCTGGGCTTTCTCTTTGCGGGGCGGCGTGATGGAATCTCGGAGGTCCGACCCGCCGGGGTCGGTCGCTCGGCGTTGCCCAGGGCAACGTGCGGACGCTGTGATGCGAGGGCGGTGACGTGAGCAAACGGCCAAAGACGGCGGGCTCCTTCCTGTCGCGACTGAGTCGGCCCGCCGGCCGACTCCGCGACATGCCGATCTGGTCCAAGCTCGGTCTGATCATGATCGTGCCGACCATCGCCACGGTCGTGGTCGGCACCACTGGTCTGGTCGACCACCTGGAGACACTCAACAGTGCCAACCGGACCGGGGATCTGGCCAACCTCATCGGCTACTCCGGTGACCTGGTCGACACCCTCCAGGACGAGCGGACCGCGGCGGTCCTCTTCCTCGGTGCCAACGACCCGAGGAACGTGCAGGCCAAGGCCCAGTACCAGGAGGCCTACAACCGGGCCGGCTCGCGGGTCGACCAGAGCACCCGGCCCTACCTCCAGCAGCGCGTGGAGATCGACGGCCTGCCGCGGAACTTCGAGGCACTGCTCAACCAGATCGACAGTGACCTGACCAACCTGCCCGGCACCCGCAGCCAGGTCTTCAACGGCAAGTTCA
Organism: Micromonospora sp. CCTCC AA 2012012; assembly: GCF_040499845.1. Classification (NCBI taxonomy): domain Bacteria; kingdom Bacillati; phylum Actinomycetota; class Actinomycetes; order Micromonosporales; family Micromonosporaceae; genus Micromonospora; species Micromonospora mangrovi. The sequence goes on along the minus strand of NZ_CP159342.1, from coordinate 4,442,323 downwards.
AGCAGACCGACGCGATCGGGGCCTACGAGGGCCTGATCGAGGAGCTGATCTCGGTCCGCGACTCGGCCACCCAGCTCGCCGGCGACAACGACCTGAGCGACCACATGCGCGCCGTCGCCGCCGTCGCCCGGGAGAAGGAATACCTCTCCCAGCGGCGGGTGGTCGGCCACCGCGCCCTCGGCACGAAGGAGCTCACCCCGGTCCTGCGGGACGCCTTCATCGCCACCGGCACCGGCCAGGCCCAGGCCAAACAGAGCTTCCAGGCCGTCGCCACCCAGAGCGACCAGGAGTTCTACCAGCAGACGGTCGCCGGCTCCGACCTGCGTGAGTCGCAGCTCTACAGCGACAAGATCAGCCAGAGCATCAACGGTGACCTGAGTGGGCTGAAGTTCGGTGCCGACCAGTGGGACGCCGCCATGGTGGCCAACGCCAAGCTGGTCCGTACGGTCGAGGCGCAGCTCGACGCCAACGTGGTGCGGCAGGCCGACCAGCTCCGCTCGGACGTGCAGCGCCAGGTGTTCCTGGAGACCGGCCTGCTGCTCAGCATGCTGCTGCTGGCCATCCTCTTCGCGTACCTGGTCGCCCGCTCGATGGCGCGGTCGTTGCGCGACCTGCGTCAGGGCGCCCTCTCCGTGGCCCAGTACGGCCTCCCGCAGGCCGTCGCCCGGCTGCGCGACCCACAGGTGACGGGGCAGCTCTCCCCGGTCCAGCTCGCCAACCAGATCGCCGAGCCGCTGCCGGTACGGAGCAAGGACGAGTTCGGCCAGGTGACCGAGGCGTTCAACGCCGTCCACCTGGAGGCCGTCCGGACCGCCGCCGAGCAGGCCGCCCTGCGGGCCTCCGTCGCGACCATGTTCGTCAACCTGGCCCGTCGTTCGCAGATCCTGGTCGACCGCCTGATCGGTCACCTGGACCGGCTGGAGCGCGGCGAGGAGGACCCGGACCGGCTGGCCGAGCTCTTCCAGCTCGACCACCTGGCCACCCGGATGCGCCGTAACGACGAGAACCTGCTCGTCCTCGCGGGCGCCGACTCCACCCGCGTGCAGCGGGAGCCGGCCGCCCTGATCGACGTGCTCCGGGCCGCCCAGTCCGAGGTCGAGCACTACACGCGGATCGAGTTCGGCGTCATCGACCGGGACATCGAGGTCTCCGCGCACGCGGTCAACGACCTGGTGCACCTGGTCGCCGAGCTCTTCGACAACGCCACCGCCTTCTCCCCGCCGGACTCGGCCGTCATGGTCGAGGCCCGCCGGGTCGGCGACCGTGCCTCGCTCTATGTCGAGGACCGCGGCATCGGCATCAGCCCCGACCAGCTTCACGACCTCAACGAGCGGCTCGCCACGCCGCCGCAGGTGGACGTGGCGGTCTCCCGGATGATGGGCCTCGTCGTGGTCGCCCGGCTGGCCTCCCGGCACGGCGTGAAGGTCGAGCTGCGCCCGGGTGTCGACCGGGGCACCGTCGCCGACGTCACGCTGCCCACCTCGGTCCTGGTGCCCCGCGCCCTCGCCGGTCGGGGGCAGGGCGCCCCGGCGCTCCCCGCGGCCAGCGGCCCGGCGCCGACCTTCGGCGGCGCGGCACCCGCCTTCGGCGGCGCGCAGCCGGGCGCTCCGACGCCCGCCTTCGGCGCCCTGGCGGCCCTCGGTCACGGCCCGGGCACCCCGCCGGCGCCGCGTCCGGGTGAGTCCGGCAACCAGGTCACCCTCGGCGGTCGCCCGTTCGACCCGGCCCCGCGCAACGGCTCCGGTACGCCGGCCTCCGGCGGCTCGCGCTCGATGCCGGCCTGGTCGGACCTGACCGGTGCCAGCGCCCTCAACGGCGCCGACCCGTTCACGCCGCGGCCCACCAACGGCCAGTCGATCGACCCGCTGCCGCAGCGGCGCAACCCCGGCGACGACCCGGCGACCACCGGTCAGCAGCCGGTGATCCCGCGGCAGCTGCCCAGCAGCCCGGAGGCGCGGCCCTACCCGCCGACGGTCCCGCCGGTCTCCGCGCCGCCGCTGCCGCCGGTCTCCGGTGTCCCGGTCTCCGCCGCGCCGGTCTCCGGGCACCCGGTGTCCGGGCAGCCGGTCTCGGGGCAGCCGGTCTCGGCCGCGCCGGTCTCCGGTCACCCCGTGTCGGCCGCGCCCGCCGGGCAGCCGGTCTCCGCCGCGCCCGCCCCGGGCCAGCCGGTCTCCGCGCCGCCCTCCTTCGGTCAGCTCCCGCCGCGTCCGGCACCGCCGGCACCCGCGTCGAGCGCCGCGGCGCCGCCGGCCTGGCCGCCGGTCGCCGCCCCGGACCCGGCGACCCCGCCGGTGCCCGAGCGGCTCTCCGCCGCCCTGGACATGACCACCGAGCTGCCCCGGGTCCCGCGCGGCACCGACAGCCCGGCTGTCACGCCGCAGCAGGCCGCTCCGCAGCCCGCCCCGCAGCAGGCCGCCAACCGGCCGCCGGTCGCGAACCGGCCGCCGAGCACGCCGCAGCAGGCCCCCAACCGGCAGCGGTACGCGGACGAGACGATGGAGCTGCCGATCTTCCGGGAGCTCGAGTCGGCCTGGTTCCGTACCCGTCGGCCGGGGCCGGAGGAGGCAGCCGCCGCCGGGCAGACCACCGCTCCGCAGCCCGCCGCCGCGCAGCCGGCCGCCCCCCAGCCCGGTGGTGCGGCCGCGACGCAGCAGTTCGCCAGGGTCGACGCCACCGGCCGGGCCGTCCAGCAGCCACCATCCGGGACGACAGGTAACACGCCGATGGCACAGACCCCGACGGCCGGCGGCGCACCGCGCGACAACGGCCCGACGACGAACGGGGGCAGCCGCCCCGGGTTCGCCGAGGCCCTGCCCAACCGGCGGCCCCAGCCGCCGGTCGGGGGCTGGCAGACGGCGGCCGACGACGGCTGGAAGGCCGCCTCGGCGGCCACCGAGGTGCCGGTCGAGGCGACCACGCCGAAGGGCCTGCCCAAGCGGACCCCGATGGCGCAGCTCGTCCCCGGCGGCGTGGAGAAGCCGAGCACCTCGGTGCAGAAGCGGACGCCGGAAGGGGTCCGGGGCCTGCTCTCCGCCTACCATCGGGGTGTGCAGCGCGGGCGTACCACCCCCACCGACAGCAACTCGACCGGCCCGGAGGCGACTCCGGGTGGGCAGCAGTCCTCGCAGTCTGGCTCAGGCCCGGTGGCCGGGAGCGGGCAGAAGGAGCAACAAGGATGACAACTACGCAGGATCTCGGTTGGCTGCTCGCCAACTTCGCCGACCGGGTGCCCGGTGTCGCGCACGCGGTCGCCGTCTCGGCGGACGGCCTGCTCCTCGCGTCGTCCCGGGACCTTCCGCGGGACCGGGCCGACCAGCTGGCCGCCATCGCCTCCGGCCTGGTCAGCCTGACCCAGGGCGCGGCGCGCTGCTTCGAGGGCGGGGCGGTGCTGCAGACCGTCGTCGAGATGGACAACGGCTTCCTGTTCCTGATGTCCATCTCGGACGGCTCGTCCTTCGCGGTGCTCGCGGCGCGTAGCTGCGACGTCGGGCAGGTCGGCTACGAGATGGCCCTGCTCGTCGACCGGGTGGGTGACGCGCTGACCCCGCAGCCGCGTACGGCTGTCGGGATGATGGGCTGATCCACGCGCCGACCGGTGGGTCAGGGGCAGCAACAAACACGACAACGACGGGTTCCACCGACGCGAGCCGGTGCCGGGTACGAAGGAGGTGAGCGGCGACATGGCCGATCGTGACGAACCGACCGGGGCGTTGGTCCGTCCATACGCCGTCACCCGAGGTCGTACCCGTCCCCGGCTCGACATCGCGCTGGAGGCGCTCGTCGAGACGACGGTGCGCGGTCGGGCCGCTGCCAGTGGATCTGGCGGCGGCGGCCGGGAGCACCAGTACATCGCCGCGCTGTGTGACGGACGCGTGCAATCGCTCGCGGAGATCGCGGCGCGGATGCAACTTCCGCTCGGCGTGGCCCGGGTGCTCATCGCCGACATGGCGACGGACGGCCTGGTCGCGGTCCACGAGCCGACCATTTTGGACGACTCCGACGACGCGGTGGGCACTGAACTGCTGGAGAGGGTGCTGAGTGGACTTCGCAGGCTCTGACATGTCGCACCGGCCGCCGGCCCCGAGCGGGCGCGTGACGTCGGCGAAGATCGTTATCGCCGGTGGATTCGGCGTCGGCAAGACGACGTTGGTCGGCTCGGTCTCGGAGATCACGCCGCTGACCACCGAGGCGATCATGACCTCCGCCGGCGTGGGCGTCGACGACACCCGGCAGGTGCCGGGCAAGACGACCACCACGGTGGCGATGGACTTCGGTCGTATCTCGATCGACCGGGACCTGATCCTGTACCTGTTCGGTACGCCGGGTCAGACGCGGTTCTGGTTCATGTGGGACGAACTGGTCCGTGGCGCGATCGGCGCCGTGGTGCTGGTCGACACCCGTCGACTGGCCGACTGCTTCGCCGCCATCGACTTCTTCGAGCACCGGCGGCTGCCGTACCTGGTGGCCATCAACTGCTTCGACGGGATGCAGTACCACGACCCGCAGGACGTCCGGGACGCGCTGGCCATCTCCAGCGACGTGCCGGTGGTGGCGTGCGACGCCCGGAACCGGGAGTCGACCAAGCACGTGCTGATCTCGCTGGTCGAGTACGTGCTGACCATGCGTCGCTCGCGGGCGGTCGCGCCCGCCTGACCGGCGTGCTGAGCGCCCGGTGACCGCTTCGGCCGTCGCCGGGCGCTTCCTGCTGTCCACGACACCACGAACCCCACGCCGGGCCGTCCGGCGTGGGGCCCGGGCGGGGCCGGATCAGGCGTACGGGACCCAGGAGCCCTGGTCGACCACGTACACGCCGAGCGAGTCGGGATCCATGCCGCCGTGCCGGATGGGGGCGAACGCGTACCCGCCGGCGATGCCCTCGGTCACCTGCGTCTGCAGGTACGCCCGCAGTCGACCCCGGTCGACGCTGCTGGCCAGCCGCGCCGCCGTGACGAGCAGCTGCACCCCGTCCGAGGCGTACGGGGCGAACCCGCCGAAGCTGCCGTGCCGCTGCAGGTACCGGTAGATGAAGTCCCGTCGGGCCAGCGCGGCGGTGCTGGCGTTGGTGAGGGCGTAGCCGCTGAGACAGGTCGGGTGGACGGCGTACGCGCCCTCCACGGCGGCGGCGTTGCTGCCGGCGAGGGTCTCCTCGGCGACCGCCCCCGCGTCGAAGAAGATCGGGCCGCGGTGGCCGGCCCGGCGCAGCTTCCGCGCGGCGCTGCCGCTGTCCGGGGCGGTGCCCCAGACCACCACGCCGTCCGGCTCGTCGGCCACGGCCCGCTGGACGGCGTCCGTGAAGTCCGCCCCGGTACGCGGCAGGCGTACGGTCCGCCCCAGCTTCACGTCGGCGGCCCGGAGCGCGCCGGTCATCGCCTGGACCCCGGCGTCGCCGTGCAACCCGTCAGCGGCGAGCAGGGCCACCCGACGGACCTGCTGCGATCCGATCAGCTGGGCCAGCCGGCGGGCCACGTCGGCGGCGTCCGGGGTGAGCTTGTAGATGTAGGTCCGCTCCGTGAGCGGCAGCACGATGTTGTCGGCGGAGGCGAGCGACAGGAAGGGGACCTGGAGGCGCTGGGCCACCGCGATGATCGCCGTCGAGGTCTCGGCCAGGGTGCCGCCGAGCAGGGCGTGCACCTTCGCCTGGCGGGTCAGCTCGGTCGCCTGGCGGGCCGCGAGCCGTGGGTCGCTGCGGTTGTCCCGCACGTCCAGCCGTACGGTGCGGCGCAGGTTGCCGACCGGGAACCCGTTGGCGTTGAGCGACTCCACGGTGATCGCCAGGGCGCGCTCCTGGAGCACGCCCAGGGCGGCGCCGTGACCGGTCAGCTCCAGGCTGACCCCGATCACCAGCTCCTGCCCGCTCGCTGCGGTGGGGCTGCCGCCGCCCTCGGCCGAGCTGCCGGCCGGAGCGCAGGCGCTGAGCAGCAGGCTGCCCGCCGCCGCGGTGAGGACGCCCCGTCGGGTCAGCGTCGAGGAGCCGGTTGCCGGTGTCGCCATTGTCCAGTCGCCTTCCCACCCCGGCGACGTGCCCGCCGGCTGTTCCGCCGGGTATGCTCCCGGCCCCCGCGACTCGGCGTCAAATTATCCGGGTGTGGGTAGGAACACGCAGGTGGAAGGCGGTGTCTGACCGATCAGGACCGGTAGCCGGCGGAGCGGTACTCGTATTCCCGGTCGTCGTCCCGGTCGCCGGTGTCGCGGCTGAAGTCCCAGCCGCCGGCGGCTTCCCGGCCCGGTCGGCCGCCCACCGCGAACCCGCCGATCTCCTGCCCACGGCGCCAGCCGCGGAAGTAGCCGGTGGTGTTCTCGGCCAAGCTGGCCGCGTTCCGGACGATCCGCAGTGGACGCTCCTCGCGCAGCGGGGAGCCGGGCACCAGGTTGGCCTGGGGAACCCGCTTGGGCAGGCCCGCCGTGGTCTCCTCGCCCACCGCCGGCCGGGCCGCCTGCTCGGCGGCCTGCCAACCGGTGTCGGCCGTGGTGGACCAGTCCAGCTCGGACTCCTCGGCGTCGTGCCCGACGAACCAGGCGGACTTGGCCGCGGCGAAGATGAGCAGGTCGCCGTCGCCCTCGTCGGAGACCGGCGGGGGCCGGTGCTCCTTCGGCGCGGGCCGCCGTTCCGCCGGGCCGCGCAGCTCGCTCCGACCCGGGAACTCGGGGCGGCCGGACAGGTCTCCACGGGCCGACAGCTCACCGCGGCCGGGCAGTTCACCACGGCCCGACAGTTCCCCACGGCCCGACAGGTCACCACGGCCCGACAGGTCGCCACGGCCTGACAGGTCCGCACGGCCGGGCAGCTCACTGCGGCTGGACAGCTCACTGCGGTTGGGTAGGTCGGTCCGGCTGGGCAGCTCGCCACGGCTGGGCAGGTCGGTGCGGGAAGCCGGACGGTCGGCGCGGGCCGCCTCGTGGTCCACCAGTCGCAGCGGGGGAGTCTCCAGCCCCGGGTCGGTCGGCGGGTTCAGCCCGTCACGCAGGGCGCGGTCGGCCAGCGGCGGCGGCTCGACGAGCCGCAACATCGGCGGCTCCTGGGGCAGATCGTCGGCGAGCCAGGGCGGGGTGACCCGACCCTTGCCCGGATCGGTGGGGGAGTCCACCTTGCGCCCGGCGCGGTCGCCGTACCCGAAGGACGGTGGGTCAGCCGGTGCGTCCGCCAGCTCGTCGTTCGTGTTGACCAGGGGCCAGTTGGCCCGCGAGCCGGGCGGCGCGGCCGGTGGCTCCTGGCCGGGACGCGGCGTCGGCACCGGCACGCTGAGGTCGGTGGCGCTGAAGCCACCGGTCGGCGGCGCCTGGTCCGGGTTGGTCTTCGGCCGCGGCGGGATGATCGTCCGCTGCCGTTCGGCCCGCGCGCTGTTGATCGCGGCGGTGGTCAGGGTCGGCCGGAACGGCTCGCCCGCCTCGGCCGGTGGGACGTTGCCCCGCTGCATCGGCGCGATCGGGGTGATCCCGGGCGGCGGCGGGGGCGGTGCGGAGACCGGCCGGTTGGTCGGGGCGTCCAGCCGGTGCGGCAGCGGCCGTCCCGGCTCGGGCCGCGAGGGCGGTGCGGAGATCGGCGTACCGCTGGCGGCGGCCGGGGTGACCGGGGCCGGCGCCACGGGCGGCGGCGTGACCGGGGCCGGGGCGACCGGCGGCGGGCCGAGCGGCCGGGGAGTGGTCGGCAGGGACCCGCCGGAGACCGGCTCGGGGCGGCTGCGCCGCCCCACCGGCTCGGGCTCGCCCGACCGGACCGCCCGCAGGCCGGTGCCGGTGTTGTTCAGGGCGGCGGAGAGGTCGGTCACCTGCTCGCCGCGTCGGGCGGCGGCCCGCCGGCCGGGTGCCGGAGCGGCAGCCGGAGCCGGGGTGGTGAGCCGGGCGGTGAGCGCGCCGACCAGTGCGTCGCAGCCGGCGTCGCAGGCGCGTACCGCGGCGACGGCCTGCCGGACGGTCTCGGCCACCGCCGAGGTGAGCGCGCGGCTGACGGCGGCCCGTCGGGGCGTCTCGGAGATGGCGACCCGCAGTGCGGTGACCGCCTCGTCGATCGCGGCCTCGTCGGCCACCCCGTCGGCGACGAGGTGCGCCGCGACGGCGTCCACCGCGACCGGGACCTCCCGACCCCGGGCGGCCGTGCCGGCGAGCATGCCGGGCTCGGGCAGTGCGTCGAGGACGGCGAGGGAGACCGGCTCGGCCGGGTCCGGGTAGGCCCGGAGGGCGGCCGGGTAGAGCTCGCGCAGCACCTCGCGCAGCGCCACGGCGGCCGAGTGCCGGCCGCTGGCGAGCGCGGCGTGCGCGGACAGGACCTGCTTGTAGCCGGCGAGGTCGCGGGGGGCGGGAAGGGTGACGGCGGAGAGCGCGCCGGCCTGGAGTGCCCGGGCCAGGCCGACCGCGCGGCGCTCGGCCTCCGGGGACTGCATCTCCTCCAGCGAGTCGTCGTCCGCGAAGCGCTCGGCGAAGTCGTCGACCGAGTCGTCGTCGGCGATCGCCAGTGGACGACCCGCGGCGCTGAGCAGCGAGGTGACCGTGTGGTCGTCGCTGTCGGCCGCGATCGCCGCTCCGCTCGGCCCGCCCGACCGCTCCACGAGCAGCGCGACCAACTGGGCATAGCCAGCCGGGTCGTCGCCGATCTCGCAGACATGCAGCAGACGGCCTGCGTCGTCGACCACAGCGGACGTCAGCGTCGATCCGGCCGAGGCCGGTCGGTCGGCCGGATCCGCCGAGGCCAGACCGCAGTACACGCGCACGAGCGCCACGGCGTCGTCCTCCTCCCGGGACACAGGGCTATCTTCTGCCAGAGACTGATGCTCCCCGCTGTGGGTCAGTCGCGCCAGTCCACGACGGCAGAGATCTTGCCGACAATGGTGCGCCAACCCAAACTTGCGGTTTGTGCCCCGATTTTCTTGAGCCGTCGGCGGCCCATGAATCCACCGATTCCGCCGTTGACAGTCGCCCGCAGCGCCTCGTCCAGGTCGTCCAGGCTGGAACCGGCGGAGAGCATGTCGAGCACGGCGGGTAGGCGCAGCGCGTACGCCAGGTCACGGGCGACCTCGCCGGCCTCGATCAGGAGCGCGGGATCCCACGTGTCGTGCCCGCCGCGGAGGTTCTCCACCACCAGGTCGAGCTCGTAGGTGTCCTCGTCGAGCGGCGCGATGTCGGCCGGTTCCACCCGTTCGGACAGTTCATGCCAGCTGTCCAGTTGGGAGAGGTCGTTGGGCGCACCGGATCGGATGAAACTGACCAACGACTCGGGCGTCTTGAACAGCAGCAGCTTGCCGCGGTGGCTGAGGAAGACCGGCACCTCCTCGTCGCCCGCCTCGTCGTCGACCTCGTCCTCGTCGTCCTCGTCGTCCGCGGTCTCGTCGTCGGAGGCGTCCTCGTCCTCGTCGGCGTCGGCCTTGCGGCGGCGGCCCTCGGGCTGCTCGTCCTCCTCGGCGGAGAGGGCGGCGAACTCCTCGTCGAGGATCACCACCTCCTCGTCGTCCTCGGCCTCGACGACCTGGCGACGGGCCAGGAACGGGTCGTCCTCGTCGCGCTCGGCGACGTCGGTCGGGGTCAGCTCCCGCGCCGGCCGGTACGCCCGCAGGGTGAAGCCGCTGCCGGCGGGCAGGGCGATCTCCACCGGGTCGATCCGCAGCTCGTCCCAGAGCGCGCGGTCGGCGGCCGGGCGGTCGACGTCGACCTCGTCTTCTGTGGCCGACGCGGTGGTGTCGTCGAGCTCGGGCTCGTCGGCGTCGGGCCGGTGGGGCGACTGGCGGGCCACGCTGACCTCCGTGTGCTGTCGGATTGCCCACCCGGCGACAGCTCCGCCGCCGAGTGACTCTGGGCACATACCCTAGTGGTCGCCCCGGCGCCCCCGGGACCGCACCCCGGTGGCGCGCCAACAGTCGGAAACGCCGGGACGTACCGGCCCGAAGATCGTCTGCACCTCCCGGCCACGACACGCCGACGAATCACACCGGAAGCTGCAAACGATCATGGGCCGGCACCCGTCGTGCCGTGCCCGTGGCGTCAGCGCCGCGCCTCGGTCAGGGGTGCAGGGCCAGATAGCCGCGTTCCGCCGCCGCCTGGAGCCGCCACTGGTCCCGGTACCAGCCGGGCTGCGCCACCAGGTCGTCGTGCCGGCCCCGCTGCACCACCCGGCCGGCGTCCAGCACGACGATCTCGTCCAGCCCGGCGAGGCCGCTGAGCCGGTGACTGATCAGCAGCACCGAGTGCCCGGCCGGGTTGGCGGCCAGGGTCGAGGCGAGCACCGCGTCGGCGGCGGCCGGGTCGAGGCCCTCGGTGGGCTCGTCCAGCACCAGCAGCCCCGGCGCGGCGAGCAGCGCCCGGGCCAGGGCGAGGCGCTGCCGCTGGCCGCCGGAGAGCTGGGCGCCCTCCTCGCCGACCACGGTGTCCCAACCGGCCGGCTGGGCGCGTACCCAGTCCAGCAGACCGGCCGCCCGGGCGGCGTCGGCCAGCGCCTCCTCGTCCGCCTCGGGGCGGCCGAGCAGCAGGTTCTCCCGCACCGAGGCGTGGAAGACGTACGCCTCGGCGAAGAGGCCGCCGATCGCCCGGGGCAGCTCCTCGGCGGGGTACGCGGAGAGTTCGACCCCGTCCAGGGTGATCCGCCCGGCGTCGGGCCGGACCGCGCCGGTCAGCACACCGGCCAGGGTGCTCTTGCCGGCCCCGCTGGGCCCGACCACGGCGATCCGCCGCCCGGCGGGCAGGTCGAGGCTCACCCGGTCCAGGGCCGGCGCGGCCCCGGCCCGGTACCGGACGCTCACCTCGTCGAACCGCACGTGGTGCCCGCCGCCGACCGCCCCGCTGGGCGCCGCCGCCCTCGGGATGTCGGCACCGGGGACCGGGGCGGGCCCGGTGAGCAGGTCGGCGACCCGGCCCAGGCCGGCCCGGAGCTGGGTGTGCTGGCGGGCCGCCCCGACCAGCGCGAGGGCCGCCTCGGCGGCGGCGAGGGTGCCGACGGCCAGCACGCCGACCAGCACCCCGCCGACCCCGGCGCGGAGCGCGACGAGCACCACGGCGGCGGCGGTGAGCCCGGAGACGAGCACCCCGGTCGCGTCGACCGCGAAGCCGGCGGCGGCGAGCCGGCGCTCCAGCCGCGCCAGCCGTCGGGCCCGTCCCTCGGCGGTCGCCAGCGCCGTGCCGGTGGCGCCGAAGGCGGCCAGGTCGGCGGCGCCGTGGGTGAGGTCGACGGCGTCCACGGCGAGCGCCCCGCGCAGCGGGGCCACCTCGTCGGCGGCCCGGCGGGTGAGCCCGGTGGCCAGGGCGGGCAGCGCCACCCCGGCGACCAGCAGTCCGACCGCCAGCACCCCGGCCGCCGGCGGTGAGATCAGTGCGGCGACGCCGACGGCGAGCAGGCTGACCAGCGCGGCGGCCGCCCCGGGCACGAGCACCCGCAGCAGCAGGTCCTGAACGGCCTCCACGTCGGAGACGAGGCGGCTCAGCGCGTCGCCGGAACGCTGACCGGTGTCCCGACGGCCGGCCAGGGTGGCGAAGACCCGGGCCCGGACGTCGGTGATCATGCGTAGGACGGCGTCGTGGCCGGCGAGCCGTTCGGTGTAGCGGAACACGCCCCGGCTGATGGCCAGCGCCCGTACCGCGACGATCGCCACGGTCAGCCGGTCCAGCGGGGGGCGGCCGGCGGCGCTCATCAGCAGCCAGGTGGCGGTGGCCATCAGGGCGAGCCCGGCGAACTCGGTGGCGGCGGCGAGCAGCCCCGCCCCGACCAGCCGCCCCAGGTAGGGCCGGGCCAGCCGCAGCACCGTCCGCTCCGCCCGGCCGCCGTTCCGTTCCGGCCCGGTCGTTGCGGGGGTGACCAGCTCCGGTGGGACGGTCTCGGCCGGCGTCGGCGCGCCCCGGTCCCGGGCGGCCGGCGTCACGCCGTCGGGCGCGACCCCACCCGGCACGGCCCGTACGGGCTGGTCGGGGTGTTCGGGCACGGTGTTCACCGGGTCGCCTCCCCGGCCGGTACCGGGGTCAGCTCGGTGACCCGACCGTCGGCCACGCGGAGGATCCGGTCGGCGTCCTCCAGCAGCGCCGGCCGGTGCGCGACCAGCAGCGCGGTACGCCCCGCCACGAGCCGCCGGGTGGCGGCCAGTACGACGGCCTCGCTGGCGCTGTCCAGCCGCGCGGTCGGCTCGTCGAGCAGCACCACCGGGGCGTCCCGGAGGAACGCGCGGGCCAGCGCCACCCGTTGCCGCTGCCCGCTGGAGAGGCCGTGCCCACGTTCGCCGAGCACGGTGCCGAGCCCGTCGGGCAGGGCGGCGACGACCTCGTCCAGCGCGGCGTCGGTGACCGCGCCGGTCAGCGCGGTGTCGGAGGTGTCCGGCGCGCCGAGGCGGATGTTGTCGGCCAGCGTGGCGGCGAAGAGGTGCGCCCGCTGCGGCACCCAGGCGACCTGCCGGCGCCACTCGTCGAGGTCGACGTCGGCGAGGTCGACGCCGTCCACGGTGACCCGGCCGGCGGTCGGGGTGACGAAGCCGAGCAGCAGGCCGAGCAGGGTGCTCTTGCCGGCGCCGCTGGGCCCGATCACGGCGATCCGCTCGCCGGGCCGGATGGTCAGCGTGACGTCCCGCAGCGCGGTGGTCCGCTCGTACTCGACGGTCACCGACTCGAAGCGGATCTCGCCGCGACCGTCGGGCGCGGGCCCGGTGCGGCCGGCGGCCCGGCCCTCGGCGGCGGCCGGGACGGCGGAGACGGTGAGCGCCTCGTCGAGCGCGGTCAGCCCCTCCATGCTGGCGTGGAACCGGCTGCCGGCGGCCCGCAGCGGCAGGTACGCCTCCGGGGTGAGCAGCAGCACCAGCAGCGCGGTGGAGAGGGTGATCCCGCCGCCGAGCAGCCGGATGCCGACCGGCACGGCGACCAGCGCCACCGAGAGGGTGGCGATCAGCTCCAGCACCAGGGCGGAGAGGAAGGCGATCCGCAGCGTCCGCATGGTGGCCTGGCGGTGCCCGTCGGCCATCCGGCGGACCACCTCGGTCTGCGCCCGGTGCCGGCCGAACGCGCGCAGGGTGGGCAGCCCGGCGACCATGTCCAGGAAGTGCCCGCCGAGCAGGGCGAGCCGCCGCCACTGCCGTTCCGTGGCGGCCTGTGCCTGCCAGCCGAGCAGTGCCCCGAAGACCGGGATGAGCGGAATGGTCAGCGCGATGATCAACGCCGAACTCCAGTCCGCGAGGACGATCCGGGCGAGCACGGCGAGCGGCACGGTCACGCTCAGCACGAGCTGGGGGAGATAGCCGGTGAAGTAGGCGTCCAGCGCGTCCAGGCCGCGCCCGGCCAGGGTGGCGAGCTGTCCGGCCCGCTGGCCGGCGACCCAGCCGGGACCGTGCCGACCGACCGCGCCGAGCAGGTCCGCCCGCAGCGCCGCCTTCACCGTCGCCGCCGCCCGGGCCGCGACGGTGCCCTGCGCCCAGCCGACCAGCGCGCGGGCGCCCACCGCCGCGACGAAGCCGGCCAGCGCCGACCGGTGCAGCCGGCCGTCGACCGCGTTCGCCAGCACCGTCGCCAGTGCGGTGGCCTGGGCGACCACCAGCAGCGCGGTGAGCCCGCCGAGGATCGCGAGCACGGCGAGGTCGCGCCGGGCCGCGGGGACCCGGCGCAGCAGACGCGGGTCGAACGGGCGGCGGCTCACCGGTACACCGGTGCCCTACCGTCGGTCCGTCCCCGCAACACCCACCAGCACATCGCCTGAAAGCCTAGTAGGGCCGCCAGGAGCGGCAGCGTGAGCCGGCCTCGCAGCCACCGGGTGGGGATCGTCGCACCCCGAACGGGGAGGAAAGGGTCCAAGGGGTCAGCTCAGGAAGATCGAGATGGGCAGGGCGACCAGGGTGGCCGCCACCGCCAGCGCGGTCGCGCCGATCAGCCGGGGCGGCCGGTCCGCCACCATCAGCCGCCGCACCCGTACGTCGAGGTCACGGTCGCCCAGGCCGAGCGCCCCGGCCGGGGTGACCCGGTTCCCGCAGGCGGCGAAGCGGCGCAGCGCACCGGCCAGCGGCGCCTCCGCGTGCAGCTCACGGGCCTTGTCGTCGGCGCGCATCTCGACCAGCAGCGCGACCCGCTCGTACGCGTCCCGGACCCAGCCGAACCACGGCAGCGCCCGGCAGAGCGCGGTGAACGGCAGCAGCACCAGGTCGTGCCGCTCCTGCGCGTGGGCCCGCTCGTGGGTGAGCACCGCCGCCAGCTCGGCCCGGTCGAGCAGGCTCAGCGTCCCGGCGCTGACCACCACCCGCGGCTTCCTCCCCGGCAGGCAGTACGCCGCCGCACTCGGGTGGTCCAGCACCAGCGCGCCGGGCACGGTGGGGTCCCGGCGGGCGACCAGGGTGAGCAGGTCACGGTGCCGCCGCTGGGCGCGGATGCTCGCGTGCACGCTGCGCACGGTGGTGGTGACCAGCACCGCGCCGATGCCGAAGCCGACCCCGACCAGCCCCAGGTGCACGGCGCTCAGCCCGGCCGGGAGGGTGCCGTGCAGCAGGTCGGTGGCGAGCGCCAGCAGCGCGCCGCCGGTCGGCCGGTCGTACGCGGCCAGGCCGAGCGCCATCGGCACGCCCATCGCGGAGAGGCCGAGCGCCAGCCCGACCGCCTGCCAGCAGACGATGGCCACCCGGGGAGCGGCCCACGGCCAGGTGGAGTGGGACAGGACCTGCGCGGTGAGATAGCAGGCCAGCATCGACGCGGCGAAGTGCAGGGAGTACGCCACGGTCGCCGCCCTACCGGTCCGTCGCCTCGTCGACGCGCCGCGCCCGCCCGGCCCGGGGATCCCCGACCCGATCGGTCAGCCCGGGGTCGGCCGGCCCGGTCAGCCCGGCCTCGTTACCCAGGGCGGCGCGGAGCACCTCGGCCTCGGTGCCGGTGACCGAGCGGGCGAAGCGCACCAGCGCGGCGTCCCGGCTGCCGCCGAGGTCGAGGGCGTCGAGCATGAGCTGGGCGATGTGCGCCTCCCGGCTGGCGGCCGGCCGGTAACGCCAGGCCCGCCCCTCCCGTTCGCGCTGCACCATGCCCTTGCCGGCGAGCCGGTCGAGCACGGTCATCACCGTCGTGTACGCCAGCTCGCGCCCGTCCAGCGCGTCCGCGACCTCCCGCACGGTGACCCCGTCCGACGTGCCCGGGACCACGTCCCACAGCACGTCCATCACCGCCCGCTCAAGATCCCCCAGCCGCGTCACCCCCCAATCCTACCCCCCGTAGTAGACCGCCCGACCCTGCCTGGCCCCACCGCCACCGCCGCCTCCGGCGTGAGGGGCCTCGAACACGGAAAGAGTGGCCTCCGCCGACGCGGAAGCCACTCTTTCCGTGAATCAGTGCAGATCTTGAGCGGGGACCCGCTCACACCCCCTTGGGGTGCCAGACGGTCTTCGTCTCCAGGAGGGTGGTCATCCGGGTGATGCCGGGGTCGGTGGTCCAGTCGTGGTCGGCGGGGGCCGGGCGGAGGACCCGCTTGAGGTTCTCCGCGGCCTTCACCTCCAGGTCGGCGGCCAGCTCGGCGTCGGTCACCCCGGTCAGGTCGAGGGCGTTGACGTCCATGTGCGCGGCCAGCGTGGGCACCGTCTCGCCGATCCGGCCGGTGAGGATGTTCACCACGCCGCCGGGCAGGTCGGAGGTGGCCAGCACCTCGGCCAGGGTCACCGCCGCCAGCGGCGCCGCCGGGGAGGCCGCCACCACCACCGTGTTGCCGGTGACGATCGCCGGGGCGATCACACTGACCAGGCCGAGCAGCGCCGGGGCCTCGGGGGCCACCACGGCCACCACCCCGGTCGGCTCGGGTGCGGAGAGGTTGAAGTACGGCCCGGCGACCGGGTTCGCGCCGCCGTACACCTGGGCGAGCTTGTCGGCCCAGCCGGCGTACCAGACCCAGCGGTCGATCGCGGCGTCGACCTCGTCGGCCGGCACGCCGAGCGCGACGAACTGCTCGCGGCGGCCCTCCAGCATCTCGGCGACCCGGTAGAGGATCTGACCCCGGTTGTACGCGGTCGCCCCGGCCCAGCCCTTCACGGCGGCCCGGGCGGCGACGACGGCGTCCCGCGCGTCCTTACGCGATGCCAGCGACACGTTGGAGTCCTGCACGAGATACGACCGTCCCGACTCACTGCGGGGGAACTTGCCCCCGATGAAGAGCTTGTACGTCTTGCGTACCGCGACCCGCTCAGACATTGAGGTAGCCCTCCAGCCCGTGCCGGCCGCCCTCGCGACCGTAGCCCGACTCCTTGTAGCCGCCGAACGGCGAGGTGGGGTCGAACTTGTTGAACGTGTTGGCCCAGACCACGCCGGCGCGGAGCCGGTCGGCCATCCAGAGGATCCGGGAACCCTTGTCGGTCCAGATCCCGGCCGACAGCCCGTACGGCGTGTTGTTGGCCTTCTCGACGGCCTCGGCGGGCGTGCGGAACGTGAGCACCGACAGCACCGGCCCGAAGATCTCCTCGCGGGCGATCCGGTGCGCCTGGGTGACCCCGGTGAAGATCGTCGGCGCGAACCAGAAGCCCCGCTCGGGCAGCTCGCAGGCGGGCGACCAGCGCTCGGCGCCCTCGGCGGAGCCGGCGTCGGAGAGTTCCCGGATCCGGTCGAGCTGGGCGGCCGAGTTGATCGCGCCGATGTCGGTGTTCTTGTCCAGCGGGTCACCGACCCGCAGCTGGGCCATCCGCCGCTTCAGCGACTCCAGCACCTGCTCGGCGACGTTCTCCTGGATCAGCAGCCGGGAGCCGGCGCAGCAGACGTGCCCCTGGTTGAAGAAGATGCCGTTGACGATCCCCTCGACGGCCTGGTCGACCGGGGCGTCGTCGAAGACGATGTTGGCGGCCTTGCCGCCCAGCTCCAGGGTGAGCTTCTTGCGCGTGCCGGCGACGGACCGGGCGATGGCCCGGCCGACCTCGGTGGAGCCGGTGAAGGCCACCTTGTCGACGCCCGCGTGCTCGACCAGCGCGCGGCCGGTGTCACCGGCGCCGGTGACGATGTTGACCACGCCGGCCGGCAGGTCGGCCTGCTGGCAGATCTCGGCGAAGAGCAGCGCGGTCAGCGGGGTGGTCTCGGCCGGCTTGAGCACCACCGTGTTGCCGGCGGCGAGCGCCGGGGCGATCTTCCAGGCCAGCATGAGCAGCGGGAAGTTCCACGGGATGACCTGCGCGGCGACACCGAGCGGGCGCGGGTTCGCGCCGAAGCCGGCGTGCTCCAGCTTGTCGGCCCAGCCGGCGTAGTAGAAGAAGTGCGCGGCGACCAGGGGGAGGTCGACGTCGCGGGACTCCTTGATCGGCTTGCCGTTGTCCAGCGACTCCAGCACGGCCAGCTCGCGGGAGCGCTCCTGGATGATCCGGGCGATCCGGAACAGGTACTTGGCCCGGTCGCGGCCCGGCATCGGACCCCAGACCTTCTCGTACGCCGTCCGGGCGGCCCGCACCGCGCGGTCGGTGTCCTCGGTGCCGGCCTCGGCGACCTCGGCGAGGACCTCCTCGGAGGCCGGGTTGATCGACTTGAAGCTGGCGCCGCCGGTCGGGTCGACGAACTCACCGTCGATGAAGAGCCCGTACGAGGCTTTCAGGTCCACCACCGAGCGGGACTCGGGGGCGGGTGCGTATTCGAACATCACGCTCAGTCCAGGGTGAAGTAGTCGGGACCGGAGTAGACGCCGGTCGTCAGCTTGGTGCGCTGCATGAGCAGGTCGTTCAGCAGGCTGGACGCGCCGAACCGGAACCAGTCCGGGTCCAGCCAGTCCGGGCCGACGGTCTCGTTGACCATGACCAGGTACTTGATCGCGTCCTTGGTGGTCTTGATCCCGCCGGCCGGCTTCACGCCGACCTGCCGACCGGTGGCGGCGCGGAAGTCGCGGACCGCCTCCAGCATCACCAGGGTCACCGGCAGGGTGGCCGCGACCGGCACCTTGCCGGTGGAGGTCTTGATGAAGTCGCCGCCGGCCAGCATGGCCAGCCAGGAGGCCCGCCGCACGTTGTCGTAGGTGGCCAGCTCGCCGGTCTCCAGGATCACCTTCAGGTGGGCGTCCCCGCAGGCATCCTTGGTGGCCACGATCTCGTCGTAGACCTCCTGGTAGCGCCCGGCCAGGAACGCGCCCCGGTTGATCACCATGTCGATCTCGTCGGCGCCGGCCTCGACGGCTGCCCGGACGTCGGCCAGCTTGATCTCCAGCGGGGCCTGGCCGGACGGGAAGGAGGTCGCCACGCTGGCCAGGTGCACGGCGGACCCGCGCAGCACCTCGGCCACGTACGGGACCATCGCCGGATAGACGCAGACCGCGCCGACGTGCGGGCAGGACGGGTCGGCCGGGTCGGGGCGCAGCGCCTTCGCGGCGAGCGCCCGCACCTTGCCGGGGGTGTCCGCACCTTCGAGGGTGGTCAGGTCGACCATCCGGATCGCCAGGTCGATCGCCTGGGCCTTGGCGGTGGTCTTGATGGAGCGGGTGCCGAGCTGTGCCGCCCGCTGCTCCGCGCCGACCTGGTCCACGCCGGGCAGGCCGTGCAGGAAGGTCCGCAGAGCGGTCTCGGATCGTCCCAGCTCGGAGAGGTCCGACCGGGCCGACGTCGCTGTCGCCGTCATGCCCCGAATACTACGCACCGGCGCGCCGAGTGATCTTGGTCACGGACCGGCCGGGTGAGCGGCGTCGCTGGTCCGGCCGCACCCGGCGTGCGCCCGCGACCGGCCGGGTAGGTTGAGCGATCGTGGACGTACACGTCATTGACCACCCGCTCGCCCAGTCGCGGCTGACCGCCATGCGGGACGCCCGGACCGACTCGTCGACGTTCCGGGCCGCGCTGCACGAACTCACCACCATGCTGGTGTACGAGGCCGCGCGCACCTTCCCCGTCGAGAAGTACCCGGTGCAGACCCCGGTCACCGGCACCGAGGGCACCCGGCTGGCCAACCCGCCGCTGCTGGTCCCGGTGCTGCGGGCCGGTCTCGGCATGGCCGACGCCGCGCTCGGGCTGCTGCCCGAGTCTTCGATGGGCTTCGTCGGCCTGGCCCGCGACGAGGAGACGTACGAGCCGCGCGCCTACATGGAGTCGCTGCCGCGTGACCTGTCCGGCCTGCCGGTGCTGGTCCTCGACCCGATGCTGGCCACCGGCGGCTCCCTGGAGCACTGCTGCCGGCTGCTCGCCGACCGCGGCTGCACCGACATCACCGTCCTCTGCGTGCTGGCCGCCCCCGTCGGCATCGAGCGCCTGAAGCAGTCGGGTCTCCCGCTGCGCCTGGTCACCGCCTCGATCGACGAGGGCCTCAACGACCAGATGTTCATCGTCCCCGGCCTCGGCGACGCCGGCGACCGCCAATTCGGCGGCATGCCCCGCTTCTGACCCCACCCCACCGCACCCCCCTGCGACGGGGGCGGCCGAATTCACGGAAAGAGGGCCCATTCCGCCTCGGATGGGCCCTCTTTCCGTGAATCAGCGCGGTGGGACGGCGGGAGGGGTGGTGGGTGGGTGTGTCCGTGCGCGGGGTGGGCGGGAGGGGATAGCCTCTCGGGCCATGACTGGTGTTGCGCTCGCCGAAGAGCTGCTGCTCCTCGCGTATGACGACGAAACCGGCAAGGCGACCATGCCGCGGATCAGCCTCGACCTCGGCATGGCCGCGGCGGTGTTGATCGAGTTGGCGCTGGCCGGGCGGATCGCGTACGCCGAGGGAAACCTGGCGGTGACCGATCCGGCTCCGGTCGGTGAGCCGATCATCGACGAGGTGCTGGCGCGCGTCGCCGCGGACACCCCGCACACCCCGTCGTCGTGGGTGCAGCGGCTCCGGCACGGCCTGCGCGACCGGATCCTCGGCGACCTGGTGGCCCGGGGCGTGGTGCGCGACGTCGAGGAGACCGAGCTGGGCTTCATCACCGTGCACCGCTATCCGGTGGTGGACGCCACGGTGGAGAAGGACACCCGGGACCGGCTCGCCGCCGCGCTGACCAGTGGCCAGCTCCCCGACGAGCGGACCGCCGCGCTCGCGACCCTGGTGGCCGTGCTGCGGATGGAACCGGCGCTCGGCCTGAGCGGCGCGGCGGCGGACGACGCCCGCCGCCGGCTGGAGGAGATCGCCAGCGGCGCCGGCTTCTCCGGCAACGTCAGCCTCGACGACTCGGTCGTCCGCCCCTCCGTCGGCCTGGTGGTCGCCGCCCTCGGCCAGGCCGTGGACCAGGCCCTCGGCAAGCGCCCCTGACCCCACCCCACCCCGCCCCGACCGTGTCGATCATGAAGATGGCGGCGTCGGAGATCGCTCTCCGCGCCGCCAACTTCATGATCACCGGCGTCAGAGGCCGAGGGTCTGGGCGATCTCGGTGCGGAGCGCCGTGATCGCTGACTGGGCGCGGGTACGGGCCGTGGGGACGTCGCCGTCCGTGACCGGCTCCACGACCTCCAGGTACGCCTTGAGCTTCGGCTCGGTGCCGGACGGGCGGATCACCACCCGGGCGGCGGCGGTGCGCAGGATCACCACGTCCGACTCGGGGAGCAGGTCGGTCGCCTCGGTGACCGGCTGCCCGAGCAGGCTGCCCGGGACGGCGGCGCGGAGCCGGGCCATCATCTGCGCGATCTCCCGCAGGTCGTCGACGCGTACGGAGAGCTGGTCGGTGTGGTGCACGCCGAACTCGGCGGCCAGCTCGTCCAGCCGGTCGGTGAGCGTACGGCCCTGCGCCTTCAGCCCGGCGGCCAGCTCGGCGACGGTCAGCGCGGCGGTGATGCCGTCCTTGTCGCGGACGTGCTCCGGGGCCACGCAGTAGCCCAGCGCCTCCTCGTAGCCGAAGACCAGCGGCTGCGCCCCGCCCCCGGCCCGGACGATCCACTTGAACCCGGTCAGCGTCTCGTCGTACGGCAGGCCCCGGGCGGCGCACATGGCCCGAAGCAGCGACGACGACACGATGGTGGTGGCGTAGAGGCCCCGCACCCCGCGCCGCATCAGGTGGTCGGCGAGCAGCGCGCCCACCTCGTCACCGCGCAGCATCCGCCAGCCCGTGCCCCCGCCGCGGACGGCCACCGCGCACCGGTCGGCGTCCGGGTCGTTGGCGAGCGCCAGGTCCGCCCCGGTCCCCTCGGCGAGCGCCACCAGCCGGTCCACCGCGCCCGGCTCCTCCGGGTTGGGGAAGCTGACGGTCGGGAACTCCGGGTCCGGCTCGGCCTGCTCTGGCACCACCCCCGGCACCGGGAACCCGGCCCGGGCGAACGCGGCGGTCAGCACCGCCGCCCCCACCCCGTGCAGCGGTGTGTACGCCACCCGCAGGTCCCGGGGCCCGTTCGGCTCGATCACGGCGGCGGCCCGCTCCACGTACGACGCGACCAGGTCGTCGCCGAGCACCTCGCCGGCCGGGCCGAGCGGCACCTCGGCGAGCACGCCGACCGACCGGATGGCCGCCTCGATGCCGGCGTCGGCGGGCGGCACGATCTGCGCGCCGGCCCCCAGCTCACCACCGAGCCGGGCGCCCAGATAGACCTTGTAGCCGTTGTCCTGCGGCGGGTTGTGGCTGGCCGTGACCATCACGCCGGCCACCGCGTCGAGGTGCCGCACCGCGTACGCCAGCACCGGGGTGGGCAGCGGGCGGGGCAGCAGCAGCGCCGGCCGGCCCGCACCGGTGGCCACCTGGGCGGTGCGCTCGGCGAAGGCCCGCGAGCCGTGCCGGGCGTCGTACCCGATGACCAGCGGACCGGTGCCGCCCTGGGCGGCGAGCCACCCGACCAGCCCGGCGGCGGCCTGGGTGACCACCGCGAGGTTCATCCCGTTGGGGCCGGCCCGCAGCGGCCCGCGCAGCCCGGCGGTGCCGAAGGTCAGCGGCCCGGCGAACCGGTCGGCCAGCTCCGGCGCGCTGGCCGGGAGCCGGTCGAGCACCTCACGCAGCTCGTCCCGGGTCGTCGGGTCAGGGTCGTCGTCGAGCCACCGTCGGGCCTGCTCGCGAACGTCGTCAAGGTCAGTGGTTTCCGCCGCCATTGCCTCTTGATAGCACGGCGACGGATCACCACCGACCGTCGGCCTCGACTCAGTTGGCCCCGGTGAGCTGGAACGAGCCGGCCATCGCGTCGAAGATCGGCCGGCTCTCGGCGAACTTGGCGTCGGTCGAGGAGAGGTAGAACGAGTAGACCTTGCCGTCCTTCACCACGCCCCGCCACACCCCGTGCCGCATGGCGTCGCCCTCGCCGCAGGTGTATTCCAGCTCGGCCGCCGGCTCGCCCGCCAGCTTCTGCTCGGTCACCGACACCTCCCGGTACGGCTCCGGACAGGTCTTGCTCGTGCCGCTCTTCGCCTTGAGGTTCCGCGAGGCGAACTCGGCCCAGCTGACCGAGGTGCCGCCCCACTTCTCCGCGATGATGCGCACCTTACGGCCGCTGTCCGCCGGGTCGACGAAGTCGACGTAGAGGCCGCCGGTCTGCCGGTCCCAGCCCTTCGGCACCTGGACCGTGATGCCCTTCGCCGTGTGCTCCTGCATCTCCACGCCGGGACCGGCCGGGGCGGTCGCGGTCGGCGGCGCCGTGACGATCGGCCGGGTCGGCTCGTCGTCACCGCCGAAGAGGACGACCGCGCCGATCAGCAGCAGCACCGCCACGCCGCCGGCCACCGCGAGCTGGAGCTTGCGGGGCCAGCCCTTGACGGTGCCGACGAGCTGGCCGGCGACCCCCTTGGCCCTGCCGACCGCGCCGCCACCGGTGGCGGTGGGGGCCGTGGCCGGCGACGTCCAGGACTGGCCGGTGCCCGGCACCGACCACTGGTTGCCGGCATAGCCGCCGCCGATCCGCTGCGTCGCCTCCGGCGCCCGGAACGGGACCTGCTGGGTGGCGTCCGGGTGCCCGCCGCCGATCCGCTGGGTGGCGTCGGCCTGGCCGCCGCCGATCCGCTGGGTCGCGTCGGCCTGGCCGCCGATCCGCTGGGTCGCCTCCGGCGCGCCGCCGTAGACCCCGCCGGCCGACATCGCGCCGGTCGGCGTGTGCAGCGGGCCGGCCAGCGCGTCGGCGCTGGTGTCGTCGAGGGCGGCGGCGCTGCCGGCCTTCGCCGCGGTCGGGCGTTCGCCACGGCGCAACGCGGCCAGCCGGTCGGTCAGCGACTCGCCCGGGCCGATCATCGCCCGGCCGCCGATCTGCCCCGAGGGCTTCGGCTCCGGCTTCGCGGCGGGCGGCGGGGGCGCGGCGGGCCGCTGCACCGGCACCACGGCGTACGGGTCGGTGACCGAGTTGACCGCGGTGGCGGTGCTGGTCAGCGGGCCGGCGAGCAGCTCGCGCAGCATCCGGCGGGCGTCGTGCACGTCGAGCCGACGGGCCGGGTCCTTCTCCAGCAGGCCCATCAGCACACCGGTCAGCGGGCCGCTGCGCTGTGGGGTGGCCGGCGGGTCCTCGACCACCGCGTGCATGGTCTCGATCGGGTCGCCCTTGTCGAACGGGGGCCGCCCCTCCACCGCCGTGTAGAGCGTCACGCCGAGCGAGAAGAGGTCGCTGGGCGGGCCGAACTCCTGCCCCATCGCCCGTTCCGGCGAGATGAAGTGCGGCGAGCCGAGCACCATGCCCGGGGTGGTGAGCTGCACGTCGGTCGGCATCCGGGCGACCCCGAAGTCGGTGAGCACGCAGCGGCCGTCGGTGCAGATCAGCACGTTGGCGGGCTTGACGTCGCGGTGCAGTACGCCGATCGCGTGCGCCACCTCCAGCGCGCCGAGCAGCGCGATGCCGATCTTGGCGACCGCGCGGGGCACGACCGGGCCGTCCTCGATCACCATGTCGGCGAGGCTGCGGGCGTCCAGCAGCTCCATCACGATCCACGGCCGGCCACCCTCGGTGACCACGTCGTACACCTGGACCACGGCCGGGTGCTGGATCGCGGCGGCGGCGCGGGCCTCGCGGAGGGTGCGCTCGTACATCGCGTCGCGGTCGCTGGGGGCGAGCCCCGGCGGGAGGACGACCTCCTTGACCGCCACGTCGCGGCGCAGCAGCGTGTCTGTGGCACGCCAGACCGTGCCCATGCCTCCGTTGCCCACCGGCGACCGCAGCGAGTAGCGACCACCGATGGTGGTGCCGGGCGCCGCGCGACCGTTGGAGGGAGTGTTGACTGGTCCGCCGCTCCACGTCGGGATCTGAGTCACAGAAAAGCCACCGGGGGATATCGAGGGGGGCTGGGACACAACCCCCCTATCTTGCTGGTTCCGACGGCCGATGCGAAACCCGACGCGGCCGACGTTTGGCTACCGAACGGTATGTGGCGAGCTGTTCACCTCCGGTCGACCTGGTCGACAGGTGTGCGGTATCCCTCACCCATCGATGTCGACTCCCGTCCTACCATCCGGTGATGAGCGAACGGCGGTCAAGCGAGTCCGGTTTCCCGATCAAGGCCGTCTACACGGCGGACGACCTCCCGGAGGAGCTGGACCACCGGCTGGGCGCTCCGGGCGAGTTCCCGTACACCCGTGGGGTCTACCCCACCATGTACACCTCCCGCCCCTGGACCATGCGGCAGTACGCCGGCTTCGGCACCGCCACCGAGTCCAACGCGCGCTACCACCAGTTGTTGCGGGCCGGCACCATGGGCCTCTCCGTGGCCTTCGACCTGCCCACCCAGATGGGGTACGACTCCGACGACCCGATCGCGCACGGCGAGGTCGGCAAGGTCGGTGTCGCCATCGACTCCATCGAGGACATGCGGCTGCTCTTCGACGGCATCCCGCTGGACAAGGTCTCCACCTCGATGACCATCAACGCGCCCGGCTCGGTGCTGCTCCTGCTCTACCAGCTCGTCGCCGAGGAGAACGGCGTCGCCGGGAGCGCGCTCAACGGCACCATCCAGAACGACATCCTCAAGGAGTACATCGCCCGGGGGACGTACATCTTCCCGCCCAAGCCCTCGCTGCGGCTGGTCGCGGACACCTTCGCGTACTGCCGCAGGGAGGTGCCGAAGTGGAACACCATCTCCATCTCCGGCTACCACATGGCGGAGGCCGGCGCGACGCCCGCGCAGGAGATCGCGTTCACCCTGGCCAACGGCGTGGAGTACGTCCGGGCCGCGCTGGCGGCCGGGCTGGCCGTGGACGACTTCGCGCCCCGGCTGTCGTTCTTCTTCGTCGCCCGGACCACCCTGCTGGAGGAGGTCGCCAAGTTCCGCGCCGCGCGCCGGATCTGGGCCCGGCTGATGCGCGACGAGTTCGGCGCCAAGGATCCCAAGTCGATGATGCTGCGGTTCCACACCCAGACCGCGGGCGTGCAGCTCACCGCCCAGCAGCCGGAGGTCAACCTGGTCCGGGTGGCGATCCAGGGGCTCGGCGCGGTGCTCGGCGGCACCCAGTCGCTGCACACCAACAGCTTCGACGAGGCCATCGCGCTGCCCACCGAGAAGGCCGCCCGGCTGGCGCTGCGGACCCAGCAGGTGCTGGCGTACGAGACGGACCTGACCGCCACCGTGGACCCGTTCGCCGGGTCGTACGTGGTGGAGGCGATGACGGCCGAGATCGAGGCGGCGACCGACGAGCTGATGCACCGGGTCTTCGACCACGGGTCGGCGGTGGACGCCATCGAGGCCGGCTTCCAGAAGCGGGAGATCGAGCAGTCCGCGTACCGGATCGCCCAGGAGATCGACGCCGCCGAGCGGGTGGTGGTGGGCCTGAACCGGTTCGCGGTCGACGAGGAGGAGCCGTACGAGCCGCTGCGGGTCGACCCGACGATCGAGGCGGCCCAGGCGGAGCGGCTGGCCAAGCTGCGCGCGGAGCGGGACAACGGCGCCGTCGAGCGGGGTCTCGCCGAGCTGCGGGAGGCCGCCTCCGGGTCGGCGAACGTGCTCCCTCCGATGAAGGAGGCGCTGCGGGCCCGGGCCACGGTCGGCGAGGTCTGCGGGACGTTGCGCGAGGTGTGGGGGATCTACCGTCCCACCGACCGGTTCTGAGGTCGGCCCCGCGACGACGCGGTCGAAGGCGGCTCCGTCGGTGCCCACGGGACCCGGCCCGGAGCCGCCTTCTGCGTTGCTGACCTGCGGATTTCCTCTCGCCAGGGGCCGTTCGGCGGCGTTACAGTCGAGTTCTCCCCGCACGCCGGCTTCCGCGGAGCCGGCCCGGTGCGGCCCCCCGGGCGACGTCGCCCGGCCGGCCCGCCGGCCTCCGGGCGGCGCGGTCCTGTCGCGCGGTGCGTGTGCCATTCGGGAATGCGGGTAACCCGTTCGGGTGAACGGGACGGACAGTGTGTGCGGTCGCGTGCCGGGCTGTCATGTCACCGTCGGGAGTCGTCCGGCTGCCGTGCGTTGTCGGGCAATTGTCGGACCGGCAGTTAATTGCAGCGACTAATGCGACAATTCGGAACGACGTCCCGAAGTCGAGGGATTATCCGGTAGCCGTTGAATCGGTTACGCGTTGTAGGAGGTGTGGGGCAGATGACGGCGTTCGACCGCGATCTACCTGCTGTCCCGCAGATATTCGAGCCGTCCCACCAGGGCATTCACGAGGGCATTCGTGACGCTGTGCGGTCCGATCGCTACGCGAAAGACGTTGCGCAGCGTCACCGTCGGAGGTCTAGGCTGTCTGCTGTTCTGCCCGATGATCCATCCATCTCTAGTGATCGAGAAAACGACGTGACGAGTGCGTTGACGCTGCCCGTGGGCGGCCAATTGGCGTCGTCCTGGCCGGAGGCGCCATCCGGGTCCCAGCCGCTGCCGTTCGAGCTCGACCATCTGCTCGCCCTCCGGGTACCGGGCCTGATCGCCACCCGCCGTCACATCCACTCCCACCCGGAACTCTCCGGCGAGGAGTTCGAGACGGCCGCGCTGATCGCCCGGGAACTCTCCCTGGCCGGGCTCAACCCCCGGATGCTGCCCAAGGGCAACGGGGTCATCTGCGACATCGACGGGCGCCCGGACGGCCCGGTCATCGCCCTGCGGGCCGACATCGACGCGCTTCCGCTGACCGACCCGAAGGACGTGCCGTACCGGTCCACGGTGGAGGGCGTCTGCCACGCCTGCGGCCACGACGTGCACACCACGGTGATGCTCGGGGTCGGCATGCTGCTGGCCCAGCTCGCCGACCTGGGCCGGCTCGACGGCCGGGTCCGGCTCATCTTCCAGCCGGCCGAGGAGATCCTGCCCTGCGGTTCGCTGGAGGTCATCGAGGCCGGCGGCCTCGACGACGTGGTGCAGATCTTCGCCGTGCACTGCGACCCCAACCTGCCGGTGGGCAAGGTCGGCCTGCGGGTCGGCCCGATCACCGCGGCGGCCGACAACGTCACCGTCCGGCTCACCGGCCCGGGTGGACACACCGCCCGCCCGCACCTCACCGTGGACCTGGTCGACGCGCTGGGCCGGCTGGTCACCGAGGTGCCGACCCTGGTCAGCCGCCGGGTGCCGGCC
The DNA here is from genome assembly GCF_040499845.1 of Micromonospora sp. CCTCC AA 2012012. Classification (NCBI taxonomy): domain Bacteria; kingdom Bacillati; phylum Actinomycetota; class Actinomycetes; order Micromonosporales; family Micromonosporaceae; genus Micromonospora; species Micromonospora mangrovi. The sequence goes on along the minus strand of NZ_CP159342.1, from coordinate 4,415,098 downwards.
AACAGCGGACTGCTGCTGGTGTTCGGCCACGCCTCGGCCGGCACCCGCTACAACGTCATCCCCTCCGAGGCGTGCGCCGCCGGCACCCTGCGGGTGATGGACCGCGACACCTGGGAGCAGGCGCCCAAGATCGTCGCTCAGGTGGTCCGGGACGTCATCGCGCCCACCGGTGCGACGGTCGACCTGGAATACCTGCGCGGCCGGCCGCCGGTCAGCAACGACGCCCGGGCGATCGGCGTGCTCACCGCCGCCACCGCCGCCGCGCTCGGCCCGGAGGGCATCGCGGAGACTCCGCAGAGCATGGGCGGCGAGGACTTCTCCTGGTACCTGGAGCACGTGCCCGGCGCGCTCGCCCGGCTCGGCGTCGGCCGGGCCGGACCCAACGTCGACCTGCACCGGGCCTCGTTCGACGTGGACGAGCGCGCCATTCCCGCGGGCGTACGCCTCATGGTGCAGACCGCGTTGCGGGCACTGGCGGCGGCGCGCTAGGCAGCGGACCACCCGCCGGTCCGGTCGGCTGCGGCCCGGCCGGCGGGGTGGGCCGACGCCGCGCGCCGCGTCGGCGCAGCACGACGATCAACGCCGTCAGCGGCAGCCCCAGCAGCACCAGCCAGGGCAGCAGTGCGCCGAGGACGGTGAGCGCCACCGTCAGCGATGCCACGAACGCCTTCCAGCCGCCGCGCAGCCCCACCAGGAAGCCGGTCTCGTCCGGCGTGTCCTCGGCCGGGGCGTCCTTCCCGACGAAGGTCACCGTGATGGTGGAGAGCGCGGTCAGGTCGGCCAGCCGGCGCTTCTTCGCCTCCAGCGACGCCAGGTCGGCCTCCCGCCGGCCCAGCTCGTTCTCCAGCGAGACCAATTCACTCGTCGAGCCGGCCCGGGCCAGCAGCTTGCGGGCGCTCTCCACCCGCGCGCGCTGGCTGATGATCCGGGCGTCCAGGTCGACGGTCTCCTCGGTGACGTCCTCGGTGTGCACCTCCCGCTGCTGCTGCCGGCCCAGCCTGGCGAGATCGTCGACCACCGTGGTGAACTTCGCCGCCGGCACCCGCAGCTGCAGCTCCGCCCGGGAACTGCTCTCGTCGCTGCGCCGCTGGTCCCCGCCGACGAAGCCGCCGGCCACGGTGACCGTGACGATCGCCGCGCGGGCGGCGGCCTCCACGTCCTCGACCTGCACCCGCATCGTTCCGGTGTAGATGATCGCCCGCTGGTCGACCCGCAGGTCCGGCGCGCCCGCCCCGCCCTGCGCCGGGGCACCCGCAGCATCCTGTCCACCGGCACGGTCGGCGTCGCTCACGACCGGTGCCTTCGCCGCCGGAGCGGAGCTGTCCCGCTCCCCGCCGTCCGCACCACAGCCGCCCGCGACCAGCACCGCCGACAGTCCCACCGCCGTCCACGCCATGGTCCGCCGGCGTCCACGTCGTACGCTCATCCCCGCTCCGATCCTCTTCGCCCCGAGCCGGGGCCGATACGTCGGACGCGACGCGACACCGCGTCGGTTCCGGCAGACTGCGCTGAGGACGTCACGATTCGATAATCGAGGAGTCACGATGCAGGTCACCAAGTACGCCCACTCCTGCCTCCGGGTGGAGCACGACGGGGGAGTGCTCGTCGTCGATCCCGGCGTCTTCAGCGATCCGGCGACGGCGCTGGACGGGGCGGACGCGGTGCTGATCACGCACGAGCACCCGGACCACGTCGACGTCGAGGCGCTGACGCGGGCGGTGGCCCGGCGACCGGTCACCGTGCACGGTCCCGCCTCGCTGACCGCGCTGCTGGGTGACGCCGTCGAGACGTTGACGGTCGTCGGGCCGGGGGAGTCGTTCACCGCGGCCGGCGTGCCGGTGCGCACCTACGGCGGTCGGCACGCCGTCATCCACCCCGACATCCCGGTGGTCGACAACGTCGGCTACCTGCTCAACGAGACGGTCTACCACCCGGGGGACTCGCTGGTCGTGCCCGACGACGTGCAGGTCGACACGCTCTTCGCGCCGATCCACGCACCCTGGTCGAAGTTCTCCGAGGTGGTCGACTTCATCCGGGCGGCGGCCCCGCGTCGCGCCTTCGCCCTGCACGACGCGCTGCTCAACACCAACGGCCTCGGGGTGCTCGACCGGCAGTACACCGCGCTCTCCGGCACCGAGTACCGGCGCCTGGAGCCCGGCACCCGCATCGACGCCTGACCCGGATGCCCGACCCGTCCCCCGAGCAGGTCCGGCAGCTCTACGCCACGCCGCCGGACCGGTTCGTCGCCGCCCGGGACGCCGCGGTCGCCGAGGCCCGCCGGGCCGGCGACCCGGCCACCGCCCGGCAGCTCGCCCGGCTGCGCCGCCCCACCGTGGCGGCCTGGCTGGTCAACCTGCTGGCCATCCGCCGGCCGGACCTGGTCGCCGACCTGGTGCAGCTCGCCGAGTCGCTGCGGGCCGCCCAGCGCGAACTGCGCGGCGCCAAGCTGCGCGAGCTCTCCGCGCAGCGCCGGGCCGTGGTGGGCGCGCTGGTGGCCGAGGTACGCAGGCTGGCCGCCGCCGAGCCCGACGCCCCGCCCACCGGGAAGCTTCCGCTGGCCGAGGTGGAGGCCACCCTCAACGCGGCGCTCTCCGACGCCGAGGTCGCCGAGCAGGTCCGCGCGGGCCGACTGCTGCGGGCCACCCACTACGCCGGGTTCGGGGAGGTGCCCCGACCCCAGCTGCGGCTGGTCACCGGCGACACGGAGGAGCCGCCCACGCCGGACCGGGGGGCGGACCGGGCCGAGACCCGGCGGGCGCGTGACGAGCGGGCGGCCGAGCGGGCCGCCCGTGCCGAACGGGCCAAGCGGCGTCGGGCGCTGGACCGGGAGCTGGCAAAGGCCCGGGGTGACCAGGAGCGGGCCGAGGCCGAGTTGGCGGCGGCGGTCCGCTCCGCGGAGGACGGCGCGACGGCCCTGGACCGGATCGAGACGGAACTCGCCGAGCTGGAACGCCGCCGGGCCGTCGCCGAGCAGGAACTCAGCCGGGCCCGGCTGGCCCGGCGGGCCGCCGAGCGGTCGGTGAGCGTGGCCCGGCGGCGTACCGGCGAGGTGGAGGGCGCGGTGGAGGCGCTGGAGGCCGAAGAGGGGGCTGCCGCCGGGGGCGGTGAGCGGGCAGACTGATCGACGATGGTTGACCACGTTGGACGGACGTCGTCCGGACCCCTGGCCGCGGTGTCCGGCCCATGACCCCGGAGCAGGTCGCCGCCGCCGGCAAGCCCCTGGTGCTGGAGCTGGGAGAGGCGTTCAGCCGCTGCCCGGCCACGCTGCGCCGGGCCCGGCTGCTCGGCATCTCCGGCTGGGCCTTCTACATCACCGGCCGCGCCGGCGCACTCGGTGACGTCCGGGCCGAGACGGCGGCGGCGGCGCTCGGCTTCATCGCCCCGGAGGCCGTCGCCGACGGCTGGGACGCCGCCGCGCGTACGCTCCGGCCGCTGGAGGTGGCCGCGGCGAACCTGGCCGAGTGCTGCCGCTGGGGTGCCCAGCACCTGGCCGACGCGCCCGGGTTGCCGCGACTGGTCGGGCTGCTGGGGCGGGCGGTGGAGGCGGCCGACGCCAGCGGGATGCCGCTCTTCGCCGCCTGGCGGGCCATGCCGGTGCCGCTGGACACGCCCGGTGCCCGGGCCGCCGTCGGGCTGCACCTGCTCCGCGAGCACTTCGCCGGGGCGCACCTGCTGGCCGTACGGGCCGGTGGGATGACTCCGCTGGAGGCGGTGCTGGCCGGGCCGGAGGGCGAGACGGGTGCGGCGGCCTGCGGCTGGCCGCCCCCGTACCCCCCGGTCGGTCCGCTGGTGCGGCGTCGGCTCTGGGCGGAGGCGGTGACCGACCGGCTCGCCTCGGCCGCGTTCCGCACGCTCGCCCCCGGTGAGGGTGCGGAGCTGGTCGACCTGCTCACCGCCACCCGGCTGCACCTGCGCCGCCCCGGCCCACCGACCTGACCTACCGCCCCTTTGCCCGCGCGGATGGAACGAGCGTCGCCGGACTTCGCCCGGTCGTCGCTCGGGCGTTGCTCCCGGGTGGAAGGCGACCCGACGCGCGGCCGGCCAACTCCGGATGGTCATCGCTACTTACGCGTGGTCACGATGTGAGGTGTCGCCGGAGTGCTGCTCGTCGCCTTTGCTCTGCAGCCTCATACGCAACAGTTGCTCTGCGTGTGCGCTGCGGCAGCGTTGTCGCCCGAAGATCGATGAGAAATAGCAGCTCGGCTGGGTGTTGCGTGGGTGGCGGCAGAGCAAAGGCGGCGTCTGGTGCGTCACGCGTCCCAGGTGGTCCTCACCCTCGGTGACACGTGGGCCGATGTGACGCTCCGTGACGAGAGTTGGTGGATGCGGTCCAGGCGGCGGCAGGCGGGAGGGGGCGGTGGCGGCCGAATGCGCTCCGGGCGATAAATCGGCGGCGTGAGCGGCGGGGTGCCTGTCAGGATCTGCGGCGTGACGCTTCCCGCCGGCTGGACCGCCCGCCGCCCCACCCTGGACGACGTACCGGCGATCCTGACGGTGGTGCACGCGGCCGACACCTTCGCGGTCGGATACCCGGACTTCGACGCGGAGGACGTGACGGCCGCGCTGACCGCTCCGTTCTTCGACCCGGCGCGCGACTCGTGGCTGGTCACCGACCCGGACGGGGCAGTCGTGGGCTGGGCGCTCCTGGACAATCCGACCGGGGTCGGCCGTGAGTGGGTGGAGATCTACGTCGACCCGGAGCGCGGAGCGGCGCTGCGGGCCCCGCTGCTCGCCCGGCAGCTCGACCGGGTCGCCGAACGGGCGGCCGAACGCGGTCTGCCGGCGCTCACCGTGCGCACCGGCGTCTTCGCCCCGGAGACCCGCTGGGCGGCGGAACTGACCGAGGCGGGCTTCACCCGGCTCAAGCGCTACGTACGGATGACCCGCCCGCTGGCCGACCTGCCGGCCGAACCGCCGCTCCCGCCCGGGCTGACCGTCCGGGCGCTGCGCCCCGGCGACGAGGCGGACCTGCGGGCCTTCCACCGGATCTACGACGCGGCGTTCCGGGACACCCCGGACTACGAGCCGCTCGGCTTCGACCTGTGGCGGCAGCGGCTCGGGCAGTCCGGCACGACCTGGGACGAGTGGTTCGTCGCCGAGGTCGACGGGGTGCCGGCGGGCGCGCTCCAATCCTCCGACCAGGCGCTGGACCAGAACACCGGATGGGTGAAGACGCTCTCGGTGCTGCCGGAGCACCGGCGGCGCGGAGTCGGGGCGGCCCTGCTCCGCCGCGCCTTTGCGGTCTATGCCGGCAAGGGCCGGAGCGCCGCCGGGCTGGGTGTCGACCTGGCCAACCCGACCGCCCCGGTCACCCTCTACCGCTCCGTCGGGCTGCGCGAGGTGCGCTGGACCGACATGTACGAGCGGATCGTCCCCGCGGCCGGTGTGCGCTAGGCGACCCGCTCCGGGGTCGCCGCCCGGCCCGGGCGGCGACGGGAGCAGACTGGCAGGGTGCGATACGCGCTACGCCGACGCGGTGCCGGTGGGGCGGGACCGCAGCTCGGTGACGTAGTCGTCCGGCGCGCCCGCCTTCTCCGCCGCGTTCGCGATCTCCGACAGATACCAGGACGTCGGCAGTCCGCCCTCGTACCCGTCGAAGACGTAGACCCAGGCGGTCACGTCCCCGTCGAGGGTCGAGACGCGTACGGTGATCTTGCGGTAGGTCCCGGCGGTGACGCCCTCGATCTCGTCGAGCTGCGCGGCGTCGTACGGGTGGATGTCGTAGAGCGCCACGAAGACCCGGTCGCCCGGGGACTCGACCACGGTGCTGACCGAGCCCTCCCAGCCGATGACGTCCTCACCCGCGAAGGTGAGTCGCCAGCCCTCCAGCCAGCCGGTGCCCACCATCGGCGAGTGCGGGCAGTAGGCGCGCATCCGGGCGGGGTCGAGGTTTGAGCCGTAGGCGGCGTAATGACGCACGGCGATGACGATAGCCCGGCGGACGGGTGGGGGAGAATACGACGGTGCGTGTCGAACGCGTTCGGGAGAAGAAAGTCACTGTGAGCACTGACGAGGGGCGAGCGCTGTGAGCCAGATCGTGATCATCGGCGGCGGACCGGCCGGGTACGAGGCGGCGCTGGTCGCCGCCCAGCTCGACGCCGATGTCACCGTGGTGGAGGCCGAGGGGGCCGGCGGCGCCTGCGTGCTCTCCGACTGCGTTCCGTCCAAGACGTTCATCGCCAGCTCCCAGGTGGTCACCGGCTATCGGGACACCGAGGAGTTCGGGGTGCACTCCGACGGGCTGGAGGCGGTCACCGTCGACGCCCGGACCGTGCACGAACGGGTGAAGCGACTCGCGCTGGCCCAGTCCGCCGACATCCACGGCAAGCTGGTCAAGGCCGGCGTGGAGTTCGTCGCCGGCACCGCCCGCCTCGGCGAGGACGCCCTCGGTCACACCCACAGCGTGCTCGTCACCCCGGTCGACGGCGGCGAGGAGTACTCGATCGCCGCCTCGACCGTCCTGGTCGCCACCGGCGCGACGCCCCGCCAGCTCCCCACCGCGCTCCCCGACGGCGAGCGCATCCTCACCTGGCGCCAGGTGTACGACCTGCCGGAGCTTCCCGAGCACCTGATCGTGGTCGGTTCCGGCGTGACCGGCGCCGAGTTCGCCAGCGCCTACCTGGCGATGGGCGTCCCGGTCACCCTCGTCTCCAGCCGCGACCGGGTGATGCCGCACGAGGACGCCGACGCGGCGATGGCCATCGAGCGGGTCTTCCGCAACCGGGGCATGAACATCCTCAACAACTCCCGCGCCGACGCCGTCCGCCGGATCGGGGACGGGGTCGAGGTGGTGCTCGCCGACGGCCGGGTGGTGGTCGGCTCGCACGCGCTGATCGCGGTCGGCTCGATCCCCAACACCGCCAACCTGGGCCTCGCCGAGTACGGCGTCGAGCTGGCCCGGGGCGGCTACGTCACCGTCGACCGGGTGTCCCGGACCAACGTCCCCGGGATCTACGCCGCCGGTGACTGCACCGGGGTGCTGCCGCTGGCCAGCGTCGCCGCCATGCAGGGCCGGATCGCGATGTGGCACGCGCTCGGCGAGGCGGTCCGACCGCTGCGGCTGCGTACCGTCGCGGCGAACGTCTTCACCGACCCGGAGCTGGCCACCGTCGGCGTCTCCCAGGACGAGGTCGACGCCGGCAAGGTCCCGGCCCGCCAGGTGATGCTGCCGCTGTCGGGCAACGCCCGGGCGAAGATGGACGACCTGGCCGACGGCTTCGTCAAGCTCTTCTGCCGCCCGGCCAGCGGTCAGGTCGTCGGTGGTGTGGTGGTCGCCCCCAAGGCCAGCGAGCTGATCCTGCCGATCACGATGGCGGTGGAGAACAACCTCACCGTCAACGAGCTGGCGCAGACCATCACGATCTATCCGTCGCTCTCCGGCTCCATCACCGAGGCCGCCCGCCAGCTCATGCTCCACGAACTGGAGTGAGCTGACCGGGCCGACCGGGGTCAGTCGACGGGGACCTCGGGGCGGGTGTTGCGGGCGGCGAGGGCGGTCATCGCCCACCCGGCGCCCGCGAACCCGGCCGCCGCGGCTCCACCGATCACCGCCAGCCGCCACGCCGACTCGGTCAGCGCCGTCCCGCCCAGGTGCCCGACCAGGGTCCCGTACGCTGCCCAGCCGGTCGCCGCCGCGCCCTCGTAGAGCAGGAAGAGGCGGTACGGGTAGCGGCTGCGGCCGGCCGAGAAGCAGGCCGCCATCCGGCCGCCGGGCACGAAGCGGCAGAGCAGGATCACCAGTGGCCCGGGCTCGCGCAGCCCTCGGGTGACCCGCCCGGCGACCCGGCGGGCCCGCCCGGCCACGGCGTGCCGGGGTGCCCGACGGTCGGGGGCTCCCCGGCCGAGCAGATAGCAGGCCAGGTCCCCGGCGAAGACGCCGGCCGCCCCGACGGCGATGGTCAGCGGCAGGCTGAGCACGCCGTAGACGGTGAGCGCGCCGCTGGTGATCATGACCGCCTGGGTGGGGATGACCGGTACGAAGGCGTCCGCGACCAGCAGCCCGAGCAGCGCCAGGTACGCCCACGTCGGGGACACGATGTCAGTGAGAAACTGGGCCACGACCGCCACCTCGACGAATTCCCCCGCTTACCTGCACTGAGCCTGGACCCGTGTCCGGCGTCACCACCGGCGGGCCCGCCCCGTCGTGACCGCGCACACGGCGAGGCCCTGGAGGCACAACGACACGACGGCACCGAATGTGACGGAATTTCGGTGTGCCGCCGGGCACGGTTGCGGACGGCGGAACGGCATCGGTCGGCGTACCGTTGTCGGCGCGCGGCCCCTCGGACGTCGGGTCCCCCGTTCCTGACGACCGGGCCGCCGCGGGTCGCCGGCAGGTCCCGTGCCGGCGACCCGCCCCCTCTCTCCGCTCACCCACCTCGGCGGCGCCCCGACGAAACCGGGATGCGCGCACCGTGGGCGCGGCCGTACCGTCGTCGTATGTGCAGCGCGATGGTGACCACGACGCCGGGAATCCCCGGCGCGCCGCACTGACGTAACCGTCGACGAGGCCCCGGGGCGAACCGCTCCGGGGCCTCGTGGTGTTCCGGGCCAGCTCGCCTCCGGGTCGTACCCGATCAAGGAGAGCGACATGATCGACCACCGCAGGCTCGGCCGGGACCTGGAGCTGTTCGCCTCCGACCCGCTCGCGGGCGCCGGGCTGCCGATCTGGCTGCCCGCCGGCGCCGCCGCCCGGCACGCCGTCGAGGAGTACGTCCGGGAGCTGGAGCGGCGCAACGGCTACCGGCACGTCTACTCCCCGCCGCTGGGCAGACGGGAGCTGTTCGAGCGCTCCGGCCACCTCGGCTACTTCGCCGACGACATGTTCCCGCCGATGCGGCTGAGCGCCGACGACGAGTTCCTGCTCCGGCCGGCGCTCTGCCCGCACCACGCGCTGGTCTTCGCCGCGCGGGGCCGCTCCTACCGGGAGCTGCCGCTGCGCGTCGCCGAGCTGGGCGGCATGTACCGGGCGGAGCGCTCCGGCGTCCTCGGCGGGCTGTCCCGGGTGCGTGCCATCTCGCTCAACGACGCGCACAACTTCTGTGCCCTGGAGCAGGTCGGCGACGAGGTCCGCGAGATCCTGCGGCTGATCCGCGAGGCGCACGCCGCGCTCGGCGTACGACCGGCGGGGTTCCGGCTGTCGCTGCGCGGGCCGGGGGAGAAGTACGTCGGCGACGACGCCCAGTGGGCGCGGGCCGAGGAGCTGCTCCGCGCCGCGCTCGACGGGATGGACTACACCGAGGCCCCCGGCGAGGCGGCCTTCTACGGGCCGAAGATCGACGTCCAGATCGTGGACGCCGCCGGCCGCGAGTCGACCCTCTCCACCGTCCAGCTCGACTTCGACAAGCCGGAGCGGTTCGACCTGTCGTACACCGACCCGTCCGGGGCGCGGCGTCGACCGGTGATGGTGCACCGGAGCCTGGTCGGCAGCATGGAGCGGCTCTTCGCGTACCTGATCGAGGTGCACGCCGGTGCCTTCCCGGCCTGGTACGCCCCGGTGCAGCTGGTGCTCCTCCCGGTCGACGACGGGCAGGCCGACGCCGCGTACGAGCTGGCCCGCCGGGCCGAGGCGGCCGGGCTGCGGGTCGAGGTCGACCTCGCCGGCTCGCTGGGCGCCCGGATCCGCGACGCGGCCCGCCGCCGGACCCCGTACGCCGGGGTGGTGGGTGCCCGGGAGGCGGCCGACGGGTCGGTCTCGCTGCGGTTGCGCGACGGTCGCGGGCTGGACCCGATGCCGGTCGCGGCCGCCCTCGGGTTGATCGGCGCGGTCGTCGCCGCCCGCTCGCCCGACCTGCTGCCGACCGACCATGCTCAGCTCCCCACCGTCGTCTGCCGGGGCAGCGGGTCGGCCGTCTGATCGGTGTCGGCGGCGGTGAACTGCGACCGGTAGAGGCGAGCGTAGGCTCCGGCGGCGGCGAGCAGTTCCTCGTGCGTGCCCTGTTCGACGATCCGGCCGTGCTCCATCATCAGGATCAGGTCGGCGTCGCGGATGGTGGAGAGCCGGTGCGCGATGACGAAACTGGTCCGGTCGGAGCGCAGCGCCGCCATCGCCCGTTGCAGCAGCACCTCCGTCCGGGTGTCCACCGAGCTGGTCGCCTCGTCGAGGATGAGCAGTGACGGCTCCGCCAGGAAGGCCCGGGCGATCGTGATGAGCTGCTTCTCGCCGGCGCTGACGTTGCTGCCCTCCTCGTCGATGACGGTGTCGTACCCGTCGGGGAGGCTGCGCACGAAGCGGTCCACGTAGGTGGCCCGGGCGGCGGCGAGGATCTCCTCCTCACCGGCGTCCGGTCGCCCGTAGGCGATGTTGTCCCGGATGGTGCCGTGGAAGAGCCAGGTGTCCTGGAGCACCATGCCGATCCGGCTGCGCAGCTCGTCCCGGGGCATCGAGGTGATGTCCACCCCGTCCAGGGTGATCCGGCCGGCGTCCAGCTCATAGAAGCGCATGACCAGGTTGACCAGGGTGGTCTTGCCGGCGCCGGTCGGACCGACGATGGCGACGGTGTGCCCGGGCTCGGCCACCAGCGACAGGTCCTCGATCAGCGGGGTGTCCGGGTCGTACCGGAAGTGGACGTGGTCGAACTCCACCCGGCCGGTGACCCGGGCCGGTGCCGCCCGGTCGGGGGCCTGCTCGTCGGCGTCGAGCACCGCGAAGACCCGCTCGGCGGAGGCCACCCCCGACTGGAGCAGGTTCGCCATCGAGGCGACCTGGGTGAGCGGCTGGGTGAACTGCCGGGAATACTGGATGAAGGCCTGCACGTCGCCGAGGGTCATCGATCCGGAGGCCACCCGCAGACCGCCGACGACGGCGATCGCGACATAGCTCAGGTTCCCGATGAACATCATCGTCGGCATGATCATCCCGGAGATGAACTGGGCGCTGAAGCTGGCCTGGAACAATTCCTCGTTCTTGGCCGCGAAGGCGGCCTCCACCTCGCGCTGCCGACCGAAGACCTTGACGAGTTCGTGGCCGGTGTAGGCCTCCTCGATCTGGCCGTTCAGCTCGCCGGTGTGCCGCCACTGGGCGATGAACCGGCGCTGCGACCGCTTGGCGATGAGCTGGGTGACGAGCATCGACAGCGGCACCGCGACCAGCGCGACCAGGGCCAGCAGCGGCGAGATCCAGAACATCATCGCCAGTACGCCGACCAGGGTCAGCAGCGAGGTGAGCAGCTGGCTGAGGGTCTGCGAGAGGGTCTGCGAGATGTTGTCGATGTCGTTGGTGACCCGGCTGAGCAGTTCGCCGCGCGGCTGGCGGTCGAAGTAGGGCAGCGGCAGCCGGTTGAGCTTCTCCTGCACCTCTGCGCGCAGCCGCAGCACGGTCCGCTGCACCACCCCGTTGAGCAGCCAGCCCTGCCAGAACATCAGCAGGCTGGCCGCCGCGTAGAGCGCGAGGGCCAGGGCCAGCACCCGGCCGAGCGCGGCGAAGTCGATCCCGGCGCCGGGCACCACGTCCATCCGGGTCAGCAGGTCGGCGAAGTTGTCGTTGCCGGCCGCCCGGGCCGCCGCCGCGGCCTGCTCCGTGGTCGTCCCGGCGGGCAGTTGCCGGCCGATCACCCCACTGAAGATCAGGTCGGTGGCCTTACCGAGGAGCTTCGGCCCGGCGACGCTGAGCCCGACGCTCAGCACCGCCAGCGCGACCACGGCGGCGAGCTGGAACCGGTGCGGCCGCAGCCGGCCGAGCAGCCGGCGGGCCGACGGCCCGAAGTTCATCGACTTCTCGGCGGGCATCGCGGCACCCATCCACGGCGGCCCACCGGTCCGCCGCCCGGCCGGCGGCAGCCGCTTCGGCGTCGCCGCCTCCGCGCCCTGCTTCTGCCCCGGTACGCCGTCCCACGGCCCGGGCCGTCCCGTCGCGCCGCTCATGCCGGCACCTCCGCCGTCTGCTGGGACGCCACGATCTCGGCGTACGTCGGGCAGCTCTCCAGCAGCTCGGCGTGTCGACCGATGCCGACCACGCTTCCGTCCTCCAGCACGATGATCTGGTCGGCGTCCACGATCGTGGAGACCCGTTGGGCCACGATCACCACCGCCGCGTCCGCGGTGACCGGCCGCAACGCCGCGCGCAGCCGGGCGTCGGTGCTCAGGTCGAGCGCCGAGAACGAGTCGTCGAAGAGATAGATCTCCGGCTGCCGGACCAGCGCCCGGGCGATGGCGAGCCGCTGCCGCTGGCCGCCGGAGACGTTCGTGCCGCCCTGCGCGATCGGGGCCGCCAGCCCGCCGGGCAACTGGCTCACGAAGTCCCGCGCCTGGGCGATCTCCAACGCCCGCCAGAGCTGCTCGTCGGTCGCGTCCGGGTCGCCGTACCGGAGGTTGCTGGCGACCGTGCCGCTGAACAGGTACGGCCGTTGCGGCACCAACCCGATCCGGCGCCACACCTCGTCCGGTTCCAGCAGCCGGACGTCCACCCCGTCGACCAGCACCGCGCCGGCGGTCGGGTCGACCAGTCGGGGGATCAGCGTGAGCAGGGTGGTCTTTCCCGCACCGGTGGAGCCGATGATCGCGGTGGTGCGGCCGGGACCGGTCCGGAACGAGATGTCGTGCAGCACCGGCGCGCTCGCCCCCGGGTACTGGAAGGTGACGCGGCGCAGCTCCAGCTCGGCGCGCCGGGTCACCACCATCATCGGCTCGGCCGCCGGCACCACCGACGACTCGGTCTCCAGCACCTCGACGATGCGTTCGGCGCAGACCGCCGCGCGGGGCACCATCATCAGCATGAAGGTGGCCATCATGACCGCCATCAGGATCTGCATCAGATACTGCAGGAACGCGGTGAGCGCGCCGACCTGGATCTGACCGGCGTCCACCCGGGCCGCCCCGAACCAGAGCACCGCGACGCTGGAGGCGTTGAGCACCAGCATCACGATCGGGAAGATCAGCGCCTGGAGGCGACCGATCCGCAGGGCGGTCGCGGTCAGGTCGGCGTTCGCGGCACCGAAGCGTCGCGTCTCGTACGGCTCGCGGACGAAGGCGCGGACCACCCGGATGCCGCTGATCTGCTCGCGCAGCACCCGGTTGACGGTGTCGATCCGGGTCTGCATGAGCCGGAAGCCCGGCATCATCCGCCGGATCACCAGGCCCAGCGCGATCGCCAGGACCGGCACGCTGACCAGCATCAGCCGGGAGAGCCCGAGGTCGGTGCGGAGTGCCATCACCACCCCGCCGACGCTCATGATCGGCGCGGCGACCAGCATGGTGCAGGTCAGCAGGACCAGCATCTGCACCTGCTGGACGTCGTTGGTGTTCCGGGTGATCAGCGAGGGCGCGCCGAAGCGGTTGACCTCGCGGGCGGAGAACCGGTTGACGTGCCCGAAGACGGCGGCGCGGACGTCCCGCCCGAAGCCCATGGCGGTCTTCGCGCCGAGGTAGACCGCGGCCACGGAGCAGGCGATCTGGAGCAGGCTGACCAGCAGCATCCACCCGCCCGTACGCACGATGTAGTCGGTGTCGCCGCGGGCGATGCCCCGGTCGATGATGTCGGCGTTGAGGGTCGGCAGGTAGAGCGAGGCGATCGTGCCGACGAACTGGAGCAACATCACCCCCGCCAGCGCCCGCCGGTACGGGCGTAGCCGGGCGCGGAGCAGGCGGATCAGCATGGACAGCCCCCCGGTGTGGAGTCGGTGGTGGAATCCCGGTCGCTGTCCCTGTTCAACCTGACGAGGTCCCCGTCGGACATGGTCGTGATCAGTTCGATCAGGAACTCCCGGATCACCTCCTTCTTCGCCGGGTCGGCGTCGACGGAGGTGAGCGGGCGGTCGCTGTGGATCAGGTCGATGAGGGTGCGGGTGTGCTCGCGCCCCTTGTCGGTGAGGGTGAGCTGCACGGTGCGCCGGTCGGCGCTGTCCCGGCGGCGCTCGACGAAGCCGTCACGTTCCAGGGTGTCGACGATCCCGGTGAGGGTGGCGGGACGGACGAAGCAGCGTTCGGCCATCTCCCGGTGGGTGCTGTCGCCGACCCGGCCGAGGATCAGCAGCACCCGCATGCCGGCCGGGGTGAGCCCGTGGTGCTCGGCCAGGTAGCGCCCCCAGCCCTGCTCGACCACGTGGCCGGCGATCGAGAGGAGTCGTCCGATCGGCGCCTGATGCAGGATGTCGGGGAAGCGGACGAGTGGTTCCATCTTCACGCCCGTCAGATTAGCTCCCGGACCGTAAGGCCCCAAACTAATTTCCCGGAGGGGTGGCCCGGGTCAGTCGCGGGGTGCCGGGCGGCGCGGGGTGGCGGCGTCGTCCGGGGCGGTGGCGACGTAGTCGCGCATCACGTCGGCGACCTCCCGCAGGAACGCCGTGGTCGCCTCCGCCTGCTCGGGGGTGAGCCGGGCGACCGCCTGTTCGACCCCGGCCAGCATCGGCCGCAGCGCCGCCAGCACCTCGGTGAAGGCGTGCTCGGTGACCTGGAGCGAGAGGCGACGTCGGTCGCTCGGGTGCGGTGCCCGCTCGACGTGGCCGGCCTGCACCAGGCGGTCGACCAGCGTGGTGGCCGAGGCGGAGCGGATCCCGAGCCGGTTGCCCAGCTCCACCGGCCCGAGCGGCTCGGCGCTGGAGATGAGGTGGTCGATGGCGGCGGCGTCGGTCGCGCCGATGCCGAGCCGCCGGGCCAGTGCCGACCGGGTGTCCCCGGCGACGCGGAGCACTTCGCGCAGCGCCCGGGCCGCTTCGCTGGTCGTCGGTGGTCCACCGGCCGGTGCCGATCCTGCGGTTGACGAAACCCCCTCCATGGGTAAAAGCTAGCAGGCCGGGTAGCTAGAAAATCTAGCTAACGATGAGGAGGCCGTGATGCGCAGCGACGGACGCGGACGCTGGTGGGGGCTGCTCGCCATCAGCCTCGGCGTGGCGATGATCATCGTGGACGCCACGATCGTGAACGTCGCCGTACCGCAGATCATCCGCGACCTGAAGATCACCTCCACCGACGCGCAGTGGGTGCAGGAGGCGTACACCCTGGTCTTCGCGGCGTTGCTGCTGGTCGCCGGGCGCTTCGCCGACCGGTCCGGACGCCGGCGGATGTTCGTCGCCGGGGTGACCGTCTTCGTGCTGGCCAGCGTGCTGGCGGCGCTCGCCGGCTCCGGCGAGACGCTGATCGCCTCCCGGGTGCTCCAGGGCATCGGCGGCGCGATGATGCTGCCCACCTCGCTCTCCCTGCTCAACGCCAACTTCACCGGCCGGGAGAAGGGCATCGCCTTCGCCATCTGGGGCTCCACCATCGGCGGGGCCGCCGCCCTCGGCCCGCTGCTCGGCGGCTGGCTCACCACCACGTACTCGTGGCGCTGGGCGTTCGGCATCAACATCCCGGTCGGGATCGCCGTCGTCGCCGCCACCCTCCTGCTGGTCGCCGAGTCCCGGGACGACCGGGCCGAACGCGGGGTCGACCTGCTCGGCGCGCTGCTCTCCGTGGTCGGCATGACCGGCGTCGTCTTCGCCCTCATCGAGGGGCGCACCTACGGCTGGTGGCAGCGGGAGAAGCCGTTCAGCCTCTTCGGGATCGACTGGACCGCCGCGATCTCCCCGGTGCCGGTCGCCGGTCTGCTCGGCCTCGCCGCCCTCGGCGTCTTCCTCGCCCAGCAGCTGCGTCGCAACCGGGCCGGCCGCCCCGCCCTGCTCGACGTGTCGCTCTTCGGCATCGGCTCCTTCCGCAACGGCATCCTGGCCGCCGCGATCGTCAGCCTCGGCGAGTTCGGCCTGCTCTTCGCCCTGCCGCTGTGGTTCCAGAACGTGCTCGGCTACAGCGCCTTCCGTACCGGCCTGGCGCTGCTGCCGCTGGCCGTCGGTAGCTTCCTGGCCAGCGGGCTCGGCGCGCCGCTCACCCAGCGCTGGGGACCGGCCCGGGTGGTCCAGCTCGGCGTCGCCGCCGAGCTGGTCGGCGTGGCCGGCCTCGGCTTCGTCGTCGCGCCCGACACCGCCTGGTGGGCCCCGGTGGGCTTCCTCTTCGCGTACGGCGTGGGCGTCGGCCTGGCCACCGCGCAGCTCACCGGCGTCTCCCTCTCCGAGGTGCCGGTGCAGCGCAGCGGCCAGGGCTCCGGCCTGCAGAGCACCGCCCGTCAGGTCGGCTCCGCGCTCGGCATCGCGGTGCTCGGCACCGTGCTCTTCGCCAGCCTCGGCGGCATCCTCACCGACCGCCTCGCCGACCAGCCCGGGGTGGCTCCCGCCCAGCGCGAGCAGTTGGTGACCGCGGTGAAGGAGAGCGCCGGCGCGGCGATCACCGGACTGGCCGCGGACCCGCGTACCGCGCCGATCGCCGACGCGGCGAAGGTCGCCTTCTCCGACGCCACCCGGTACGCGGCCTTCTCCGCCGCCGGGTTCCTGCTGCTCGGCCTGATCGCCTGCCTGCGCCTGCCCCGGGTACGCCCCGAAGCCACCGTCGCGCCACCGGCCGACGCCGAACCGGCCCAGGTCTGACAGGAGGAGAGCCCCGGCCGGAGTGGCCGGGGCTCTCCCCGTGGATCAGCCGCCGAGAGCGACCGCGACCGCGGCGGCCACGAAGACGATCTGGAGCACCGTCCGGACGCCCAACGGGGTCACCGGCCGGCCGGCGAGGGTCAGCCGGCGTCGTGCGGCCGAGACGTTGGCCGGGAACATCGCCAGCATGAGCAGCGCCAGGCCGGCTGCCGCCCACCGTGCCGTGGCCGGCGCCAGCAGGGCGAGCGCACCGCCGAGTTCCAGCACGCCGGTGAGGGTGACCAGCAGGTCCGGCCGGGGCAGGGCGGGCGGGACCATGGCGATCAGGTCCCGGCGCCGGGACCGGAAGTGGGCCAGGCCGGTCAGCACGAACATCGACGCCAGGCCGATCCGCAGGGCGGGGTGCCATCCGTCGAGGGCGTCGACGCCGAGCAGGCCGGCGATCCGGGCCAGGGCGGTGCCGGCGAGAAGGGCGATCAGGGGTGCCATGCGTCATCCCTCCGAAGGGCAATCTTGTCGCCGACAAGATTGCCCCGGTGGGCGTCATCTTGTCAATGACAAGTTAGAGTTGCGGGCATGACCTCGTCGCAGTCGTACCACCACGGAGACCTACGTCGCGCCCTGCTCGCGGCGGCGGCGGAGGCGATGGCCGAGTCCGGGCCGGCCGCGCTGAGCCTGCGCGACCTGGCCCGTCGCGCCGGCGTCTCGCACGCGGCCCCCGCGCACCACTTCGGGGACAAGGCGGGGCTGCTCACCGCCCTCGCCACGCAGGGCTTCGAGCTGCTGGCCGAGGCGCTGCGGCGGGCCGGCGACGACTTCCGGGAGAGCGGGGTCGCGTACGTGTGCTTCGCCGTCCGACACCGGGCGCACTTCGAGGTGATGTTCCGCCCCGACCTGCACCGGGCGGACGATCCGGGGCTGACGGCGGCCCGCGAGCGGGCCGGGGAGCTGCTGCGCCTCGGGGTGGCCCGGCACACCGGTCGGGGCCCCGACGTCGACGCGCTCGCGGCCTGGTCGATCGTGCACGGCTTCGCCACGCTCTGGCTCGCCGGCGCCCTGCCGGACCGGGTCGGCCCCGATCCGGAGACGGCCGCCCGTACGGTCGTCGGCCGGTTGTTCCCCTGACCGTCGGGGCCCTCGCCGTGAAGCGGGGGCCCCGTCCGGGGTCACCAGCTCGTCGGCAGCGGCATGCCCTCGGTGTAACCGGCGGCGCTCTGCACGCCGACCAGCGCCTGCTCGTGGAACTCGTCCAGGCTGCGGGCACCGGCGTACGTGAAGGAGCTGCGCACCCCGGAGATGATCTCGTCGATCAGGTCCTCCACCCCCGGGCGGGCCGGGTCGAGGTACATCCGCGCGGTGGAGATGCCCTCCTCGAAGATCGCCTTCCGGGCCCGGTCGAAGGCGCTGTCCTCGGCCGTCCGCGCGCTGACCGCCCGGGCCGACGCCATCCCGAAGCTCTCCTTGTACCGCCGGCCGTCCGCGTCGGTGTAGAGGTCACCGGGGGACTCGTAGGTGCCGGCGAACCAGGAGCCGATCATCACGTTCGACGCGCCCGCGGCCAGCGCCAGCGCCACGTCCCGCGGGTGGCGTACGCCGCCGTCGGCCCAGACGTGCCGGCCCAGCTGCCGGGCCGCCGCCGCGCAGTCGAGCACCGCGGAGAACTGCGGCCGGCCGACGCCGGTCATCATCCGGGTGGTGCACATCGCACCCGGGCCGACGCCCACCTTCACGATGTCGGCACCCGCCTCGACCAGGTCGCGTACGCCGTCGGCGGTGACCACGTTGCCGGCCGCCACCGGCACCGCCGGGTCGAGCTTGCGGACCGCCCGCAGCGCGGAGATCATCCGCTCCTGGTGGCCGTGCGCGGTGTCCACCACCAGGGTGTCCACCCCGGCCTCCAGCAGCGCGGCGGTCTTGCCGGTGACGTCGCCGTTGATGCCCACGGCGGCGGCGACGCGCAGCCGGTTCCGGTCGTCCACTGCCGGCGTGTAGAGGGTGGCGCGCAGCGCGCCCTGCCGGGTCAGCACCCCGACCAGCCGTCCCTCGCCGTCCACCACCGGGGCGAGCCGCCGTCGCCCGGCCGAGAGCCGGTCGAAGCCGGTACGCGGATCCGCGTCAGCCGGCACGGTGTGCAGCTCCGTCGACATCACGTGCCGCAGCTGCGCGAAGCGGTCCACGCCCACGGTGTCCGCCTCGGTGACCACACCCAGCGGGCGGCTCTGTTCGTCGACCACGATCACCGCGCCGTGCGACCGCTTCGGCAGCAGGTGGATCGCGTCGCCGACGGTGTCGGTCGGGCCCAGCGTGATGGCGGTGTCGTGCACCAGGTGCCGCTGCTTGACCCAGGCGACGACGTTGGCCACCACCTCGATCGGGATGTCCTGCGGGATGACCGCGATCGCGCCGCGCCGGGCCACCGTCTCGGCCATCCGTCGGCCGGCGACCGCCGTCATGTTCGCCACCACCAGCGGGATGGTGGTGCCGGTGCCGTCGTTGGTGGCGAGGTCGACGTCGAGCCGCGAGCCCACCTCGGAGCGGGCCGGCGCCATGAAGACGTCGTTGTAGGTCAGGTCGTGCGCGGGGACCGCGCCATGAAGGAACCGCACCCGGCCATCATCCCCGGTGCCGCCCGGTACCGCCGCCGCCGGTGGCCGAAACCACCCGCCCGCCCGTCCCGGAACCGCGCCTGCCGGCCGCCCGGGTGCCGGTCCGGGGTCGATCGGCTCGACCTGCGCCGTTCCCTGGACTGCCCGGCCTGGCCCGAATGCCCGGCTTGGCCCGACTGCCCGGCCTGGCCCGACTGCCCGGCGTGACAGGCCGGTCTCGACCTGCCCGACGGCTGGAGGGGACGACTGGGATTTCCGCGATATGCCGCTCAGTCATATTTATGCCGCTGAGGCATATCGCTCAACAGGCAGGTGCCGGTTCGCCACGACACGGCGGGCGGAGGGCGGCGGTCGGGGGTGCCGCCGCAGCCAGGGCGGAGGGCCAGACCGGGCACGCCAGCCCACACCGGCACGCCGGACCAGGACGGGCACGCCAGCCCACACCGGCATGCCGGGCCAGGTCGGGCACGCCGGCTCAGACTGGTACGCCGGGCCAGGCCCGGGCCCCGCCGGGCCGGTGTGGACCGAGCCCGGCGGGTACGAAGCGCAGGATCAGGCGATGGTGCAGATCGCGGCGCCGGCGGTGATCACCGCGCCGACCTCGGCGGAGAGGCCGCTGATCGTGCCGGCCTTGTGGGCGTGCAGCGGCTGCTCCATCTTCATCGCCTCGAGGACGACGACCAGGTCGCCCTCGGCGACGGTGTCACCGTCCGCGACGGCGATCTTGACGATGGTGCCCTGCATGGGGGAGGCGAGCGCGTCGCCGCTGACCGTGGCGCCGGCCTTGGCCCCGCCACCCCGGCGGGCCGGCTTCTTCGCGGCGGGCGCGGCGGCTGCCGTACCCCCGCCGAGGCCGGCGGGGAGGACGACCTCCAGCCGCTTGCCGCTCACCTCGACCACGACGGTCTCGCGCTCGGCCGGCGCCTCGGCGGGCCCGGCGGCGGCGGTGAAGGGCGGCACGGTGTTGTCGAACTCGGTCTCGATCCACCGGGTGTGCACGGTGAACGGCTCGGCGGTGAACGCCTCGTCGCGGACGACCAGCCGGTGGAACGGCAGCGCGGTGGCCATCCCGTCGACGACCATCTCGTCCAGCGCCCGGCGGGCCCGCTCGATGGCCTCGGTACGCGTCTCGCCGACGATGATCACCTTGGCCAGCAGCGAGTCGAAGTTGCCGCCGATCACGTCGCCGGCCGAGATGCCGGTGTCGACCCGGACGCCCGGGCCGCTGGGCAGCCGCAGCGCGGTGACGGTGCCCGGGGCGGGCAGGAAGCTGCGGCCCGGGTCCTCGCCGTTGATCCGGAACTCGATGGCGTGCCCGCGCGGGGTCGGGTCCTCGGTGAGGCGCAGCTTCTCGCCGTCGGCGATGCGGAACTGCTCGCGGACCAGGTCGATGCCGGCGGTCTCCTCGGTGACCGGGTGCTCCACCTGCAGGCGGGTGTTCACCTCCAGGAAGGAGATGGTCCCGTCGACCCCGACCAGGTATTCGACCGTGCCGGCGCCGTGGTAGCCGGCCTCCCGGCAGATCGCCTTCGCGCTGTCGTGGATCTGCGCCCGCTGGGCGTCGGTGAGGAACGGCGCGGGGGCCTCCTCGACCAGCTTCTGGTGCCGCCGCTGGAGCGAGCAGTCCCGGGTGCCCACCACGATCACGTTGCCGTGCTGGTCGGCCAGCACCTGCGCCTCGACGTGGCGGGGCTTGTCGAGGTAGCGCTCGACGAAGCACTCGCCCCGGCCGAACGCGGCGACCGCCTCGCGGGTGGCCGACTCGAACAGCTGGGGGATCTCCTCCATGGTGCGGGCCACCTTGAGGCCGCGACCGCCGCCACCGAAGGCTGCCTTGATGGCGACCGGCAGGCCGTGGTCGACGGCGAAGGCCATCACCTCGTCGGCGTTGTTGACCGGGTCGGGGGTGCCGGGCACCAGGGGCGCGCCGGCGCGCTGGGCGATGTGCCGGGCGGTCACCTTGTCGCCGAGGTCGCGGATCGCCTGCGGGGTCGGGCCGATCCAGGTGAGCCCGGCGTCGATGACGGCCTGGGCGAAGTCGGCGTTCTCGGAGAGGAAGCCGTAGCCGGGGTGGACGGCGTCGGCGTCGGCCTTGCGGGCCACGTCGATCAGCTTGTCGATCCGCAGGTAGCTCTCGGCCGCGGTGTCGCCGCCGAGGGCGTACGCCTCGTCTGCCAGGGTGGCGTGCAGGGCGTCCCGGTCCGAGTCCGCATAGACGGCGACGCTGCCCAGACCGGCGTCGCGGCAGGCGCGGATGACGCGGACGGCGATCTCGCCGCGGTTGGCGATGAGTACCTTGCGCACCTTGGTGGCTCCTCCCGGGAGGTCGTTGCCGGGAGTGTATCGGCCGTCCTCGTCGCCCTAACGATCGCTCAGTGTGGGATGCCGCACTGTCGGCCCAACCCCTAGTCAAACTTGTCTATTACGCTTGTCCGATGTCGGCTACCCGGATGATGATTCTCGGCCTGGTGAAGTGGATGCAGCCGGTGCACGGCTACGACGTGCGGCGCGAACTGCTCAGTTGGGGTGCCGACCGGTGGGCCAACGTGCAGCCCGGCTCGATCTACCACGCGCTGCGCAAGCTCACCGAGGAGGGACTGCTGCGGGCGGTCTCCACCGAGCAGGTGGGCGCCCGGCCGGCGCGGACCACGTACGAGGTGACGCCGAAGGGCGAGGACGAGTTCGAGGGCCTGCTGCGGGCGCAGTGGTGGCAGGTCCAGGAGCGGCCCGACCCGTTCACCGCCGCGTTCTCGTTCCTGCCCGCGCTGCCCCGTGACGAGGCGGCGGCCGCCCTGCGGAACCGGGCCAACCTGCTGCGCGCCGGGATCGAGTCGATGCGCGCCTCGCTGGAGTCCGACTGGATCCGCACCAGCAAGCCGGTGCACGTCGGGTGGATGTTCGAGCTGTGGTCCGCCCGGGCGGAGGCCGAGATGGCATGGTGCGAACGGGTCGCCGACCGGATCGACTCCGGCGTGTCGTACCTGCCGGCGGGGCCGGCGCGGGGCGAGGGGTGGCCCGGCTGGTCCGACGGGGAGCCGGGCCGGACGGCTGACGCGAAATAATCAACGTTGACCACAAGAGCTATATCGCGTTAGCCTCGACCCGAACGTGAGGGAGTCGTGTGTCTCCGTCGCGGACGATCGGCGGCCGGTCCCCTCCGGCCCGGACGACCAGGAGCAGACATGATCGAGACCAGGGGGTTGCGGAAGTCCTTCCGCTCCCGGGCGGGTCGCGAGACGAAGACCGTCGACGCGGTCCGCGGCGTCGACCTCGACGTCGCCGAGGGGGAGATCTTCGGCTTCCTCGGCCCCAACGGCGCCGGCAAGACCACCACCCTGCGGATGCTCGCCACCCTCATCGAGCCCGACGGCGGTGAGGCCACCATCGCCGGCGCCGACCTGCGCAAGGACCCCGCCGAGGTGCGCCGCCGGATCGGCTACGTCGCCCAGGGCGGCAGCACCTGGGACGAGTCCACCGCCCGCGAGGAGCTGGTCCTCCAGGCCCGGATGTACGGCATCGGCAAGGCCGACGCGGAACGCCGGGCCACCACCGCCCTGGCCGCCTTCCAGCTCACCGAGTACGCCGACCGCAAGTGCAAGACCTACTCCGGCGGCCAGCGCCGCCGCGTCGAGATCGCCCTCGGCATCATCCACGCCCCGCGGATCGTCTTCCTGGACGAGCCCACCACCGGCCTCGACCCGCAGAGCCGCGCGCACATGTGGGACGAGATCCGCCGGCTGCGCGCCGACGGGATGACCGTCTTCATCACCACGCACTACCTGGACGAGGCGGACGCGCTCTGCGACCGCATCGCGATCATGGACAACGGCGAGATCGTCGCCGAGGGCACCCCGACCGAGCTGAAGCGCGAGATCTCCGGCGAGGTGGTGCTCGTCGGCCTCGACCGGGCCACCACCCCCCGCGCGGCGGAACTGCTCGACACCGAGGAGTACGTCACCAAGCTGGAGACCGCCGACGAGGGCGGTCTGCGCCTCTATGTCGACGAGGGCGCCACCGCCATCCCGCAGGTGCTGCGCCGCCTCGACCACGCCGGGCTGGACCTGCGCTCCATCGAGCTGCACCGACCCAGCCTCGACGACGTCTTCCTCACCAAGACCGGCCGCTCGCTGCGCGAGTCCTGAGAACCGGAGACCCCATCATGAAACTCCTCCGTGACACCTGGCTGGTCTTTCAGCGCCAGATCCTGCTGCTGCTGCGCAACCCGGTCTGGGTCTTCGTCGGCGTCTTCCAGCCGGTGATGTACCTGCTGCTCTTCGCCCCCCTGCTCAAGCCCGCCCTGAACGCGCCCAGCCAGGCGGCGGCCTACAAGATCTTCGTACCGGGCCTGCTGGTGCTGCTCGCCATCTTCGGCGGCCTCTTCCAGGGCTTCGGCCTCATCGCCGAGCTGCGCGCCGGAGTCATCGAACGCTCCCGGGTCACCCCGGTCAGCCGGCTCGCCCTGCTGCTCGGCCGCGCCCTGCGGGACGTCGTCTCGCTGATCGTGCAGGCGGTCATCATCACCCTGCTGGCGCTCCTGTTCGACCTGCGCGTCACCCTCGGCCACCTGCTGCTGGCGTACCTGATGCTGGCGTTGATCGCGCTGATGACCTCGGCGGTCTCGTACGGTGTCGCGCTCAAGGTGAAGAGCGAGGACGCGCTCGCCCCGCTGATGAACACCGTCGCCCAGCCGGTGCTGCTGCTCTCCGGCATCCTGCTGCCGCTGACCTTCGCGCCCGGCTGGCTCCAGGGCGTCGCGAAGTGGAACCCGTTCTCCTGGGCGGTCGACGGCACCCGCGCGCTCTTCGCCGGCGACCTGAGCAACGACAAGGTCTGGCAGGGCCTGACCATCATCGCCGTCCTCGCCGTCGCCGCCGTCGTCTGGGCCGCCCGCCAGTTCGCCCGCAGCGTCCGGTGAGCGGGAGGGGCGGGAGAGCTGCCTCTCATCGGGGGCGGGGCACCGGTCGGACGCTTGTAGCGTAAGGCCGGTGCCCCGCCTCACCCGTGACAAGCTCACCTGGCTGACCTACGCCCAGCTGGGGCTCTGGGGCTTCTTCCTCTACGGCTTCGGTCCCGTCGTACCCCTGCTCCGCGACGAACAGGGCACCAGCGCCGCCGTCGCCGGCCTGCACAGCACCGGCATCGCGGTCGGCGCGATGCTCGGCGGCGCGCTCTTCGCGCCGACCGCCCGCCGCTTCGGTCGCGGCCCCGCCACCTGGCTCGGCCTCGCCGGGGTGGCCGTCGGTGCCGCCGCGCTGGGGCTGCTGCGTCCGCTGCCCGCCACCATCACCGCGGTCGCCGTCATCGCCACCTTCGGCATGATGGTGATCAGCGGGGTGTCCGTGGTGCTCACCGACCGGCACGGTCCGGCGGCGCCCGCCGCGGTCACCGAGGCCAACGCCGCCTGCGCCGGCATGGGCATCCTCGCCCCGCTGGTGATCGGTGGATCCGTGGACGCGGGCCTCGGCTGGCGGCCGGTGATGGCCGTCGAGGTCGGGCTGATCACGCTGGTCGCCCTCGCCGCCCTGACCTTCCGGGTACGCCTGCCGGCCACCGCCCCCGCTGTCGCGGCTCCCGCCGACCCCGTCGGGGTGACCGCCGCCGCGGCGGAACCCGCCGTCCAGCCGACCCGTGTCGCCGTCCGCCCCGCTCCCGCTCCCGTCGACCGGTCCGACCGGCTGCCCCGCTCGTACTGGATCGCCTGGGTGCTGATGGCGGTGACCGGCTCGATCGAGGTGTGCCTGTCGCTCTGGACCGCCGACGTGCTGCGCACCCACGCCGGGCTCAGCGCCGGCGGGGCGTCCGCCGCGGTGGCCGCGATCGTCTGCGGCATGTTCGTCGGCCGCCTCGTCGGTGGCCGGTTCGCGCTGCGCTGGCCGCCGGTGCCGCTGCTGCTGGGAGCGCTGACCGTGTCACTGGCCGGGTTCACGCTCTTCTGGGTCGCGTCGACCGGTTGGCTCGCCGTCGCCGGGCTGGTCGTGCTCGGCCTGGGCAACGCGCTGCACTACCCCCTGGTGATCTCCATCGCGTTGGCCGTCGCCGGACCGGCCGCCGACAAGGCGGCCGGCTGGTCGTCGTACTCGATGGGGGTGGGTTTCGGGATCGCGCCGGTGGTGCTGGGGTGGGTGGCCGACGGGGTGGGGCCGCACCTGGCCTTCCTGCTGCTGCCCGGCTTCATCGCGGCGGCGGTGCTGCTCGCCGTGCGGCTCGGCCGCGCGCTACGCGCCGCCGAGCCGACCCGCGACCCCGAGCCGGTCACCGCCTTCTGATCGACTCCACGGCGCCGACGTCGCGGTGCCGGGCTCTGGACACCGCCACGTCGGCGCCGTCGAGTCGGGCCTAGCGGACCCGCGCGAGGGTGACCCCGTCGGCGAGGGGGAGCATCACCACGTCGACCCGGACGTCGGCCATGATCTGGTCGTTGAACGCGGCGACCGCCCGATCGTCGGCGTTCTCCGGCGCGAGGACGCGACCGGCGCGCAGCGTGTTGTCCACCGCGACCAGGCCGCCCGGCCGCATCCGCGGCACCAGCTCGTCCCAGTAGACCGGGTAGCCGACCTTGTCCGCGTCGATGAACGCGAGGTCCAGGTAGCGCTCCCGGGGCAGCGCCCGCAGCGTCTCCGCGGCCGGCCCGATCCGCAGCTCGATCCGGTCCGCGACGCCGGCCCGGGCCCAGTACCGACGGGCGATGTCCGTGTACTCCTCGGAGATGTCGAAGCAGGTCAACCGGCCGCCGTCGGCCAGACCCCGGGCGATCGCCAGCGACGACAGGCCGGTGAAGGTGCCCACCTCCACCGCCTGCCGCACGTCGAGCAGCCGGGTGAGGAACGTCAGGAACGCGGCCTGCTCCGGGGCGACCTGCATGACCGCCCGATCCGGCAGCACCGCCCGGGTCTCCTCCTCCAGCTCACGGACGACCTCGTCGGGAGCGGACCCGTGCGCGACGAGATAGGCGTGCAGTTCCGGCGTCAGGGGCAGCGGCTTCGAACTCATGACCGGACGCTAACCGAGATGCTCCACCTCCTGGCCCCCCGGCGCGACCTTCGTCCACAGATCGGTGACGCTCAGCTCCAACTCGGTGAGCAGCGACCGCAGCAGCGGCAGGCTCAACCCGACCACCGTCCCCGGGTCGCCCTCGATGCCGGTCAGGAACGCCCCACCCAGCCCGTCGATGGTGAACGCCCCGGCCACCGCCAACGGCTCACCCGTCGCCACGTACGCGGCGATCTCCTCGTCACTGACGTCCGCGAAGTGCACGGTCGTCGACGCGACCGCCTCCGCCCGCGCCTCGTGCGTCACGTCGATCAGGCAGTGCCCGGTGTGCAGCACCCCGCTGCGCCCCCGCATCCGCTCCCACCGCCGGGTGGCGTCCGCCGCATCGGTCGGCTTGCCGAAGATCTCGCCGTCGAACCCGAGCACTGAATCGCAGCCCAGCACCAGCGTCCGCTCGTCCGGCGTGGCCCGCAGCCGACCGGCCACCGCCTGCGCCTTCAACCGCGCCAGCTCCAGGCACAGCTCCTCGGCCCGGTCGCTGACCACCTGCGACTCGTCCACCCCGCTGACCAGCACGTCGGGTTCGATCCCCGCAGCGTGGAGCAGCTTGCGGCGGGCGGGACTCTGGGAGGCGAGCACGAGGCGCAGCGGTACCGGATTCGACACCCCGCCGACGCTACCGGCTGATCCGCGGCGGCGGGTCGCCGGCACGACGACGACGCCACAGCAGGTAGCCGCCCCCGGCCGCCACCAGCACCCCCAACGTCGCCAGCCCACGCGCCGTCGCGCCGTCGTCGTCGCCGTCCGACGCCGGCTCCGCGACGGTCGGGGTGGCCGGCGCGGTCACCGCCGACGACTCAAAACCCAGCGGGGGTACGTCTGCCGTCAGCGCAGCGACAAGGTCGATGACGCCGTAGCCGTACTCGTCGTCCCGGCCGGGTGGGCCCTTGTCGATGGCGGTGGCGGTCAAGCGGTGCGCCACCTCCTGAGCAGGCAGGTCGGGATACTTCGACCGGATCAGCGCAGCCGCCCCAGCAACGATGGCGGTGGCATCCGAGGTGCCCGTGCTCCTGCGGTAGCTTCCCCTGAGGCCCGTGCTGTAAATGTCTACGGCCGGCGCCACTACGTCGACCTGTGGGTCGGTGACGGAAGCTCTCGCCCGCTTGCCCGAGCGATCAATGCCACCAACTGCAATCACCCCCTTCTCGGAGGCAGGGTAAGCGGCTTCAGTCTCGCGGGGCGCATTCCCGACCGCTGCCACAACAACAATATTGGCGCCGATGGCCTCACGTATTGCGTGTTGAAGGCGGGGAGTGGGTGAACTAGCCGCTGAGATGCTAATTACTTCAACCCTACGGGATATTGCAATTTCTATGCTTTTCGCGAGGTCGTCTGGGTCTCCAAGTCCATCCGCAGGAGTGTCGAACAGGGGTAAAATCTTCGCTTTAGGGGCAATGCCGAGTGCTCCTCTGCCGTTGCCTTGGCCGTGAGCGGCAATAAGCCCGGCCATCCCAGTGCCGTGGCTGTTGTTATCTTGCCGGCCGTCGCCGCTCCCTCCCGGAATGATGTCCACACCCGCAAGTAGGTTACGCTGCAGGTCCGGATGTGGAGCAACTCCAGTGTCTGGCACTGCGACCGTGACTCCCTCGCCTTGACTAATGGCCTGCGCTTCGCTCGTCTTCAAATACTGAAGGTGCCACTGATCGGCTCGGATCCGGTTGGAGGGATTGTTCAGCATGGCCGCAAACGCGGGGGCGGTCACAGGCGATATGTTAAGGCTGGACGCTAGGGCAGTTGACGTGGCGTAGATGACGAAGCGGAGCCACAAGCCCGACCACTTCACCGATCAAAGCCGATGGCAGGACCGGGGTTTATGGGCCCTTCGTCCTCAGGAGGGCGAACGATGGGGTCTACCCCGGAGTCGACTTCCCAAGGATTGTCAGGGTCCCAGCGTCGCTGCTGGCCATCCTTCTCCTCGGTCTGCCCAAGCCGGCCACGCGCACCACTCATCCCGGATGGCCCATGCATGCCCGGTGCGCCTCCAAGCGGGGCGGTACCCTGGGTGCCGAACTGTGGCATGCGACCGCTTCCAGGACGGGACCCGGCGGAGCCTGTAGGTGCGGTTCCCGCGCCTCCGCCGCCAATCACTCCTCCGATAGGGTTAACTCGACGCGGTGAATTAAATCCCTGCCCGATTCCCGCGCCAGGGGAACTGCCGATTATGCCGCCCGGAGCCATTGATCGAGGAGGCGTATGGTGTGGGCCCTCTGGGCTAGAGATTGAGCGGCCTGTCGGACCCGATCCGCTCCGGCGAAATCCATCCAATGGGCTTCCTCTGCCAGCGCTAGGAGCCACTGGCAGGCCCGGCGTGAGCCCCATCGAATTCCCTGGTGAAGCGGGAGTGGGGGATGGGCTGGACAGGCCGGGGGAGGCTGGTGGATGAGCTATTCCCGTGCCTGCTCCGCCGAGGACCGGACCGCTTCCTAGAACCGGCCCGACGCTCGGGCCAGTGATGCTGGGGAGGCGGGCTTTATCTGCCGTTGTGGGACGGTTCGGTGTTGCGGGCGAGGAGCTGATTGGCACTGCAACTACTGGCGGGATAATCGGTGCCGAGCCGCCAGTGTTTTTGTAGGGGTCGACCGACTTTTCATCAACCCTCGGTCCTAGCCTCCCTGCCGGAGGCGGCTTCTGGAGCATTGCTTGGGCTTGTTGGAGTTCTCCGCTGAGGCCGGTCATCACGCTCCGCGCCTGCACGTTGAGCCGCTCCAGGTCCGCCGTCGTCACCGGCTTGTCCGGCAGCCGGCTGCCCGCCAGCGCCTTCGGATCGGCGACCGTAGCCTCGTACGCCTGCTTCTGCTGGAGCTTGGTGGCGTACTCCTGGTAGATCGGCTCCAGGCTGGCGCGGGCGCTGCCGAGGGCGCGGGCGGCGGCCGACAGCGCGTCGTGGTTCGCAGCGGCGGCGTCGTGGGTGCGTTGCACCTTGTCGACGAGCTGGTCCAACTCGGCGATGTACGTCCGCGCGGCGGCGTTCGTCTCCGGGGGCCACGCCTCGGCGAGCCCGCGACGGTATTCGCGGAGGCGGCCGAGGTGGGTCTGGGCGAGGTCGCAGACCTTGCGCCAGCCGGCGACCTGCTTCCAGTGGCCGGTGGTCTCCTGGTCCTGGAGGCAGGCCCACATGCTGAGCACGTCCATGAGCTGCCAGTCGGTGAGGCCGGAGGTGCGGCCGCCGTCGCGTTTGATCACGGCAGGATCACCCGGGCCTCCTCGGGTGCTGTCGGATCGGGGAGCGCGGGCAGGGGCCGGGAGGTGCCGTGGGCCTGGGCGAGGGCGTTCTCGACGTCGGTGACGCGGGCGGAGACGAACGCGTCGGTGTGGGCGTGGCTGCTGGCGATCTTCCCGGCCGCGCCGGCCAGGAAGCCGGTGGCCCGGGCGACGTCCCACACCATGTTGACGGTGGCCTGCTGGGTCTCGTTGTGCGCGTGGAGGAACTGGACCAGCTCCACGAACGCGTCGGCGGGGTTGGGGACCGGGGCCTTCATGTCGTCCGCGATGTAGGACAGGTGCGGCGTGTAGTTCCGTTCGACCTCGGCCTGGAGCCGGTCGGCGAACTCGCGCATCTGGCGGATGTCGGCCTCGATGCCGGCGTAGTCGCGCAGCCAGGAAGCTGGGCGGTCCTCCTCGGGGATCATCGATCCTCCCTACCCGTCACGGAGCCGTTTCCCTGAGTGAGGTTAATGGCTGCGCGCCGATACCGGCAGCCCCAAGGATCAGGCGTACCGGTGGGACGGGGTCAGCGGGGCAGGCCCGAGGCGCGCCACGCGCCGTGACCGGCGGCGAGCGTCGCGGCGGCGGGTCGGGCGCTGCGTGTCCAGTGCGACCGGGGGGTCGGCGCGGGCGCGGCGGCGGGTCGGGTCCGGACCATGATGGCGCCCACCAGGGCGGCCAGTTCCTCGGCGGTGGGCACGCCGCGCACGACCCGGAACAGCGGCTCTTCGGCAGACATGACGACAGGGTACGCGTCCAGAACTTGACCTTTCCCGCACAGTGGCGTGCCGACGGTGTGAGGGTCGTGCCCGCCGGGTACCGTCTTGCCGATGTCGAACGCGCTTCCCCAACTCGTCGCTGACCGATACCGGCTCATTTCGCCGCTCGGCCAGGGCGGCATGGGCCGGGTGTGGAAGGCGCGCGACGAGGTGCTGCACCGGGACGTCGCCATCAAGGAGCTCGTCCCGCCGCCCAGCCTCACCCCGGAGGAGCGCCGCGAGATGCGGGAACGCTCGCTGCGCGAGGCGCGGGCCATCGCCCGGCTGAACAACATCAACGTGGTCCGCATCTTCGACGTGCTGCGTACCGACGGCGACCCGTGGATCGTCATGGAGTACGTCCCGTCAAAGTCGTTGCAGGACACCCTCGCCGAGGACGGGCCGGTGTCGCCCGCCAAGGCGGTGGAGATCGGGCTCGGTGTGCTGGGTGCGCTGAAGGCCGCCCACAAGGCCGGCGTGATGCACCGTGACGTCAAGCCGGGCAACGTGCTGCTCGGCGACGACGGTCGGGTGGTGCTGACCGATTTCGGTCTGGCGACCATTCCCGGCGACCCGAACGTGACCCGGACCGGCATGGTGCTGGGCTCCCCGGCGTACATCGCCCCCGAGCGGGCCAAGGACGGCACGGCCGGGCCGGAGGCCGACCTCTGGTCGCTCGGCGCGACCCTCTACGCGGCGGTGGAGGGCAAGTCGCCGTACGCCCGGCCGTCGGCGATCGCCACCCTGGCGGCGCTGGCCACCGAGCCGATGCCGCCGCCGAAGAACGCCGGGCCGCTCAAGCCGGTCCTCAACGGCCTGCTCCGCAAGGACCCGGCCGAGCGGATCACCGCCGACGTGGCGGAACGCCTGCTGCGTAAGGCCGGCGGCAAGCGGGCCAAGAGCATCTCGCTGCTGGACGGCGTACGCCGGCCGGGGCCGAACGGTCCGCGCGAGCCGCGCCCGCCGCTGGTGCCGGCGCCGCGGCCGGCCGACGACCGCTCTGACCAGCAGTCCGTCGCCCCGGCGCCGCGCCAGCCCGAGGTGAGTGCCTCCGCCGCTGTCGCCGGTGCCGCCGCGGCCGGTGCCATGGCCGCCGACGACGCCACCGCCAAGGTGCCGGCCGGCGCGGACGCGGGCCCCACCGCCAAGCTCGGACTTCCCACGTCGGCCACGGTCGACGTGCCGGAGGCCGCCCTCGACGACACCCGACTCGACGGCTCGCCGGTCGCCGCCGACGACACCTCGGTCGACGCGCCGCCGCCGGCCCGGCCGACGAATCCGACGTCGGTCATGCCGGCCCCGGTCAGCCCGGCGCAGTCGACGGGCCGGGCGGTCGTGGTGCCCGGCACGAAGCCGGACCACAAGCGACGCAACGTGCTGATCGGCGTGCTGGTCGCGCTGCTGCTGCTCGGCGTCGTGGTGATCGTGCCGTTGTTGAACCGGGGTGGCGGCGACTCGAAGGGCGACGGCGGCCAGCAGGCCGGTGGCGCCACCACCGCCGCCCCGACTCAGTCGTCGGCCGCCGGGCCCACCTCGCAGCCCGCGGCACCGCCGCCCACCAACGCCGCCGCCAGCCCGACCCCGTCGGCGAGCCCCTCGGCGACGCCGTCGGCCGCTGGCTTCACGCTGCCCACCGGTTGGCGCTACTACAAGGGTCCGAACGGCTTCCAGGTCCCGCTGCCGGACGGCTGGCGCAGCAGCAACGGCAGGAACTCGGTGACCTTCACGGACCCTGCCGGCGGGCGACGGCTCTACATGCAGTGGACCGACAGCCCGAAGAAGGACGCCTACGCGGACTGGCGGGAGCAGGAGCCCAACCGCCGTGACTACGTGAACAACTACCAGCTCATCGGGATCAAGCCCTGCGACTACTACCGCACCTGCGCGGACTGGGACTGGTACCAGACCTCGAACGGGGTCAAGACACACGTGCGGAATCGCGGGGTGGCCACCGCCAGCAACCGGGGCTACGCGCTGCGGTGGGAGGTGGCCGACGCGCAGTGGGCCGCCAACCTGCCCAACTGGGAGGCCATCACCAAGGGCTTCAAGCCGGACCGGGTGAACTGATCCGGGGAATCCCGCCACTGCGAAACTTGCTCGCATGGCTTTCCGTCGAACGGGGTACTTGATCCGCGACGACGGAAGGAGGTGCGACATGGGTTACCGACGCAAGGACACCACGCCCCGGCTGGCGCTGTGGATGCTGGTCGCGCTGGGGGACATCGTCCTGCTGCTGGTGAGTGCGGGCGTCTCCGCGCCGGCCGCGGTGATCGGTGTCGTGGCCCTCACCGTCGCGGCGGTGGAGGGTTGGCGGCTGAGCCGCCGGGCCACCGTGGCCGGGCGGGGCGCGCTGCCCGTACCGGTCGCCGCGAGGCGGAGGGCCTGACCCGGGTACGTACGACGGTGGCGGCAGCCGGACCAACTGGGCACCCCGAGGGGTGACAGTCGATCCCGCTGCCGCCGACCTGTCTGCGGACGATCAGGTGTTGTTGGCCAGCGCCACCAGGCGGGTCCGGTCACCGTTCCAGTAGTTGCGGTCCACGTTGCCGCTGATCCCGGAGACGCTGCCGCTGGAGGTGTACTGCCAGAAGCTCCAGACCGGCGCGCCGGCCGGCAGGCTGCCCGGGGTGCTCGACCAGCGGGCCAGCCAGAGCGGGTGGTTGGCCCACGGCGCCGTCCAGCTGCCCGTGCACTGGTTCCACCAGCTGGTGGTGGTGTAGATGACCGCGTACCGGCCGGTGCGGGACTTGTAGCGGCTCAGGAAGTCGCTGATCCAGGTGCGCATGCCCGAGGTGGTCTTGCCGTAGCAGTAGCCACCGCTGTAGGGGTTGGCCTCGATGTCCAGCGCGGCGGGGAGCGTACGGCTGTCGGCCGACCAGGCGCCGCCGTTGCTGGCCAGGTAGTCGGCCTGCGTCGCGCCGCCGGAGAGGTTCGGCCGGGCGAAGTGGTACGCCCCGCGGATGACGCCCGCGTAGTACGAGTTGGTGTAGTTCGTGTTGAAGTTCGAGTCCTTGTAGCTGGTGCCCTCGGTGGCCTTGATGAAGGCGAACTGGATGCCGGCGTTGTGCACGCTGGTCCAGTTGATGGTGCCCTGGTAGCGCGAGACGTCGATGCCGGGCGTGGTGGCCGCGGCCGCCGGTCCGGCGGTGGCGACCAGGGCCGCCGCGGCGGTGGCGGCGACGGTGAGGCCGGCGGCCAGCAGCCGGCGCAGCGAGAATCGGGTACGGGTCATTGATGCCTCCAGGGACGCCAATCGATTGACGACAATCTTTGGAGGTAAATGCCCACCAGCGCAAGGGAAACTAAAGAATTCTTCATAGACGTCGGTCGACGGCGTGCTGGCTGATCGGTGTTGGTCAGCGGAGCGTAGTGGGGTCGAGCACCCAGCGGAACGGCTCGATGATCGTCAACGTCTCGCCGGCCTTCGCCACCCGATCCTCGACGTAGTGCGCCCCGTCCGACCGGTACGGCCGGCCTCGGTCCAGAGGCCGACGTGTGATTCCAGTGGCTCGGCACTCATCGGCCCTCACCTCCCGCTGCCGCCGTCACCTGCTGGGTCTCACCCGATACGAGTCGGCACCGACGGCACGACACAGGTGGTGGCGGTAGGCTCCCCGCCCATGCCCCTGATCGACGGCCTCACCACCATCTGGGACACGCTGCTCAGCGCGCAGCCCGACCCGCCGCCGCTGCTGGTGCTGCTCACCGCTGTCGTGGCGTTGCTGGTCGTGGCGATCCGGACACCGTGGCGGATCGCCCGGAACGCCGTCACCATCGCGCACGAGGGCGGGCACGCCCTGACGGCCCTGCTGACCGGCCGGAAACTGCGCGGTATCCGGCTGCACTCGGACACCTCCGGGCTCACGCTCTCCGCCGGCCGTCCCACCGGACCGGGGATGATCCTCACCCTGCTGGCCGGGTACGTCGCCCCGTCGCTGGTCGGCCTCGCCGGTGCCTGGCTGCTCGCCGGCAACCGGATCACCCTGCTGCTCTGGGTGGCCGTGGCGCTGCTGCTGGCCATGCTGGTCATGATCCGCAACGTGTTCGGGGTGCTGTCGCTGCTGGTCACCGGCGGCGTCGTGCTGGCCGTCTCCTGGTACGCGTCGCCGCAGGTGCAGGCCGCGTTCGCCTGGACCTCGGTCTGGTTCCTGCTCCTCGGCGGCGTACGCCCGGTGGTGGAGCTGCAACGGCAGCGCAGCCGGGGTCGGATGCCGGAGTCCGACGCGGACCAGCTCGCCCGGCTCACCCCGTTCCCGGCGCTGTTCTGGGTGACCGTCTTCGCCCTGGTCAGCCTCGCCGCACTGGGCGTCGGCGGGCTGCTGCTCGCCGGCCAGCTCCTCACCGACGCCGGCCTCACGCTCTGACGCCACCCGCTCGGGCCACCGGACCGTGGACAGGCAGCGGTGCGGGAGGAGAATCGGCAGGATGCGATACGTCATCATCGGCGCGGGCGCGGTCGGCGGCACCATCGGCGGACGGCTCGCGCAGGCCGGCCACGAGGTGACCCTGGTCGCCCGGGGCGCACACCTGAATGCCCTGCGGGACCGGGGACTGACCCTGCGTACGCCCGACGGAACGGCGACCCTCCGGCTGCCCGCCACGGCCGGGCCCGACGACCGGCCGCTGGCGGCCGACACCGCGCTGGTACTCACCGTCAAGTCCCAGGACACCGCCGCCGCGCTGGCCGCCTGGGTGGACGCCCCGGTGGCGGGCGGCGGCACGGCCGGCGAGCGGCTGCCGCTGTTCACCGCGCAGAACGGGGTGGCCAACGAGCGGACGGCGCTGCGGTTCTTCGCCCGGGTGCACCCGGTCTGCGTCTGGCTGCCCGCCACCCACCTGGAGCCCGGCGTGGTGGTCGCCAACGGCCACCCGCACTCGGGGATGCTGCACCTCGGCCGCTACCCGTCCGGATCGGACGACACCGCCCGGGCGGTCGCCGCCGACCTGACCTCGGCCGGGTTCGTCGCGCCGGTCCACGACGACGTGCTGCGATGGAAGTACGGCAAGCTGCTGAGCAACCTCGGCAACGGCCTCCAGGCGCTGCTCGGGCGGGACATCCCCGACGGCCTCGCCGAGCGGGTCCGGGCCGAGGGTGTCGCGGCGCTCGCCGCCGCCGGAATCGCCCACACCTCGCCCGAGGAGGAGGCGGCCGCACGCGGCGACCGGGTGCGGCACCGACCGGTCGACGGTGAGGAGCGGGCCGGCGGCTCCACCTGGCAGAGCCTGGCCCGGGGCGCCGGCTCCGCCGAGGCCGACCACCTCAACGGGGAGATCGTGCTGCTCGGCCGGCTGCACGGCGTACCGACGCCGGTGAACGCCGCGGTGCAGGGCGCCGTCCGGCGGGCGGTGCGGGAGCGGATCCCGGCGGGCGGCTTCCCGGTCGCGGAGCTGGAGAAAATGATCGGCTGAACCGGCAACCGGCGGCGCCACGCCAGGCGTGTCCCCTGCGACCGCCACGGGGGAGGTAGCAGGTGCCGGACGTCGACGGGTTCGACGAGTTCTACCGGGGGAGCCGACAACGGCTGCTCGGCTTCGTCTACGTCCTGACCGGCAACCGGGCCGAGGCCCAGGACGCGGTGCAGGAGGCGTACATCCGGGCGTGGCAACGCTGGTCGACGGTGCGCGACTACGACGACCCGGAGGCATGGGTGCGGGTGGTGGCCAGCCGGATCGCGGTGAGCCGCTGGCGCAGCCTGCGCAGCCGGGCCCGGGCCTATCTGCGGCACGGGGCGCAGGAGAGCATCCCGGGCCCGGGCACCGACACCGTCGAGGTGGTGGCGGCGCTGCGTCAACTGCCGGAGGAGCAGCGGATCGCCCTCGCGCTCCACTACCTGGTCGGCATGCCGGTCGCCGAGGTGGCCCGGGAGACCGCGGCCCCGGTCGGCACCGTCAAGGCACGACTGTCCCGGGGGCGGACCGCGCTCGCCGGGCTGCTCACCGTCGTGGACCTGGAGGAGGCCACCGATGCGTGACGACGACCTCACCTTCGTCGGACTGGTGCAGCAGGAGCTGCGGAGCGTCCGCTGGGCGGAGCCGGCCGAGCTGCGGGCCCGGGCCCGCCGGCGTACCCGACGCACGACGCTGGTGGCGGCGGTCGCCGTGCTGCTCGTCGCGTCGGCCGCCACCGCGGTCGCGGCCGACCGCGCCGGTGGTCCGGTCGGCCCGGTCGCGGCCGGCGGCCCGACGGGCACCGTGGCCGCTCCGGCCACGCCGACGCCGACGCCGTCGGGTCGGGCCGAGATCCCCGACTCGGCGCTGCTGGAAGCGGGCGACCTGCCCGTCAAGACAGCCGGACGCCTCGGCGACAGCGGCCTCGGTGAGCCGGTACGCGTCGACGCCCGGCTGGAGACCTGCGCCCGCGAGCGGCAGATCTACCTGAAGCCGACGGTCTCCCGCTACTCCCGTTCCCGCACGGTGCTGCGATCGCCGGGCGGTGTCCCGGCGCTCAGCCAGGACGTCTACCGGGTCGACCCGCCGTGGGGTCTCGGGCTCTTCGGGGACATCGACCGGATGGTGCAGGCCTGCCCGGAGTGGCGGACCACCGCGGCCCGCTCGCTGACCGGCCGCGCCGGGTCCGGACAGCTGGTGGACCGCTGGGAGACGGCGATGACCGACTTCGCCGGTGACCAGTCGGTGCTGCTGCGGCACGCGGTGGGCGAGCCAGCCGACCTGGCCGGCGACGGGCCGGCCGGCCCGGCCGCGTCCGTCGACGTGACGCTGGTGATCCGGGTCGGCGACCTGGTGACCGTGCTCGTGCCGGGGCCGGGGATGATCGCCGACCGGGTCGACGGCACCGGCCCGGGGCTCGGCTATCCCGACCTGGAGGCGATCGGCCGACGGGCCGCCGCCAGCCTCTGCCCGGCCGCCAACCCCGGCTGCTGACCCGCCGAGGGCCCCCGCCGGACGTCCGGCGGGGGCCCTCGGCGACAACCCGCTACAGCGGGATGTTGCCGTGCTTCTTCGGGGGCAGGGTCTCGCGCTTGGTGCGCAGCACCCGCAGCGCCCGCACGACCTGGGTACGCGTCTCGTGCGGCGGGATCACCGAGTCGACGTAGCCCCGCTCCGCCGCGATGTACGGGTTGGCGAGGGTGTCCTCGTACTCGGCGATCTTCTCGGCCCGGACGGCGGCCGGGTCGTCGGCGTTCGCCAGCTCCGAGCGGTAGAGGATGTTCACCGCGCCCTGCGCGCCCATCACCGCGATCTGCGCGGTCGGCCAGGCGAAGTTGAGGTCCGCGCCGAGGTGCTTGGAGCCCATCACGTCGTACGCGCCGCCGTAGGCCTTGCGGGTGATCACGGTGACCTTCGGGACGGTCGCCTCGGCGTACGCGTAGATGAGCTTCGCGCCACGGCGGATGATGCCGTCCCACTCCTGCCCGGTGCCGGGGAGGAAGCCGGGGACGTCCACGAAGGTCAGCACCGGGATGTTGAACGCGTCGCAGGTACGCACGAAGCGGGCGGCCTTCTCCGAGGCGGCGATGTCCAGCGTGCCGGCGAAGTGCATCGGCTGGTTGGCCACCACGCCGACCGGGCGGCCCTCGACCCGGCCGAAGCCGATCACGATGTTCTGCGCATAGAGGGGCTGGACCTCCAGGAACTCGCCGTCGTCGACGACGTGCTCGATGACCCGGTGGATGTCGTACGGCTGGTTCGCCGAGTCCGGGATCAGCGTGTCCAGCTCCCGGTCCTCGTCGCTGATCTCAAGATCCACATCAGCGGAGTAGACGACCGGCTCGTCCAGGTTGTTCGACGGCAGGTACGACAGCAGCGCCTTGACGTACTCGACGGCGTCCTCCTCGTCGCTGCCGAGGTAGTGCGCGTTGCCGCTGCGCGCGTTGTGGGTGCGCGCGCCGCCCAGCTCCTCCATCCCGACGTCCTCACCGGTGACCGTCTTGATCACGTCGGGGCCGGTGATGAACATGTGCGAGGTCTGGTCGACCATCACGGTGAAGTCGGTGACCGCCGGGGAGTAGACCGCCCCGCCCGCGCACGGACCCATGATCAGCGAGATCTGCGGGATGACACCGCTGGCCCGGACGTTGCGGAAGAAGATCTCGCCGTAGAGGCCCAGCGAGGCGACGCCCTCCTGGATCCGGGCGCCACCGGAGTCGTTGATGCCGATCACCGGGCAGCCGATCTTCATGGCCAGGTCCATCACCTTGACGATCTTCTCGCCGAAGACCTCGCCGAGGGAGCCGCCGAAGACCGTGAAGTCCTGCGCGAAGACGCAGACCTGCCGACCGTCCACGGTGCCGTAGCCGGTCACCACGCCGTCGCCGTACGGGCGGTTGCGCTCCAGCCCGAAGGCCGTCGACCGGTGCCGGGCCAGTTCGTCCAGCTCGACGAAGGAACCCTCGTCGAGCAGCATCTCGATGCGTTCCCGCGCGGTCTTCTTGCCCCGCGCGTGCTGCTTCTCGACCGCGCGCGCCGACCCGGCGTGCACCGCCTCGTCGACCCGACGGTCCAGGTCCGCCAGCTTGCCCGCGGTGCTGTGGATGTTGATCCCGGTCTCGGTAGTCACCCAGGGAATATAACGATGGTTCAGGCGGGTGCCGCTGTGCAGTGCGCCTCAGTACGGTGCGCCGGGGTGCGGTCGCGCCGGTGGCCGGGGCCGTAGGCTGGCGGGATGCCCGGCTCGCCGTACACCGATCTGGATCGACCGCCGCTGTCGGCGGTCCGGCTGCGGCGTGCGTTGCTCGCCCCGCACGGCCCGTGGCGCCGGTTGGAGCTGCGCGCGGAGACCGGCTCCACCAACGCGGACGTGGTCGCCGCCGCCCGGGACGGCGAGCCGGAAGGGCTCGTCGTGGTCGCCGAGCGGCAGACCGCCGGCCGGGGCCGGCGCGGCCGGGTCTGGCAGTCGCCGCCGCGCGCCGGCATCGCGGCGAGCGTGCTGCTGCGCCCCGGCGAGGCCGTCCCGGAGCGCGACTGGTCGCCGGTCCCGCCGGCCGGGTACGGCTGGCTGCCGCTGCTGGCCGGGGTGGCGCTGGTCGAGGCGGTGGCCCGGCTGGCCGAGCTGGACGCCGCCCTCAAGTGGCCCAACGACCTGCTGATCGACGGCGCGAAGGTCGCCGGGGTGCTCGCCGAGGCGGTGCCCGGCGAGCACCCCGGCCAGCCGCCGGCGATCGTGGTCGGCATCGGTCTCAACGTCACGCTCCGCGCCGACGAGCTGCCGGAGAATCCGACCGGCCTGCCGGCCACCTCGCTGCAACTGGCCGGCGCGGTGGCGACCGACCGGGATCCGCTGCTGCGCGCCCTGCTCCGCTCCCTCGCCGACTGGTACGACCGCTGGCGCGCGGCCGGCGGCGACGCGGTGGCCAGCGGCCTGCGCGACGCCTACCTGGCCGGCTGCGGCACCGTCGGCCGCCAGGTCCGGGTGCTGCTGCCCGACGGTCGGGACGTCCGGGGCACCGCCACCGGCGTGGACCCCGACGGCCAGCTCCAGGTCGACACCCCCACCGGCCGCCTCTCGCTGGCCGCCGGCGACGTCCTGCACCTGCGCTGAACGCGACCGGGTTTCCCGCCGCGCGGCCGATCCCCGGGGGAGCGCAGACCGGTTACGGTCAGCGCGTCCGTTCTGCGAGGAGGTTCCTGTGGCGTTTCCCGAAGACGTGCTCACCGAGGACGAGCACGTCGTGCTGCACCTGCACCCGCACTGGAAGGCCCTGATCGCGCCGATCCTGGCGCTGGTGCTCACCGTCGCGGCGGTGGTGGCCGGTTGGGTCCTGCTGCCCGAGGGCGACGGCGGCACGATCGCGCTCTACGCGATCGCCGTGGTCGGTCTGGTGCTGGTGGTCTGGCTGGGTCTGCGGCCGTTCCTGGTCTGGCGCACCACGCACTACCTCTTCACCAACGAGCGGGTGCTGCTCCAGGAGGGCATCTTCTCCCGTAACCGGCGGGACCTGCCGCTGACCCGGATCAACGACCACTCGATGCACCAGAAGTTCCTGGAGCGGCTGCTCGGCTGCGGCACCCTGACCATCGAGTCGGCGGGCGAGCGCGGCCAGTCGGTGCTGCGCGACGTGCCCCGGGTCGACCGGGTGCAGACCACGCTCTACGAGCTGGTCGAGGCGCAGCACGACAAGCACAGCCTCGGTGACGGCGAGATGCGCGAGATCATGGCGGACATGCAGGACGGCAAGCCGCTGCGCGACCCGTCGGCCTGACCCGTCCGCCGCTGCCCCACCGGAACGCGGTGGGTCAGCGGCGCGGGGAGCGCCGGGTGCCGGCGTGGAACTCGGCGGCCAGCTCCGCGTCCAGATCGGCATCGAGGGTACGGCCGAGCGCGGCGTCCGCCGCAGCGGGCCGGGCCTGGGCCGGGGTGCCGTACGACGCCTCGGCCCTGCCGCGTTCGGGCTGGTCGCCGGGGCGCGGCTCGGTCTCCTCCAGCTCGCTGACGGACTCGGCCAGTTCGGCGACCGGGTCCATCTCGGCCATGGTGTCCCACTCGTCGCGCGGGATGGTGTGCCACGTCTCGGCCGCGTGCTGGGGCACCGGCTGGAAGACGAAGGTCCGGTAGGACCAGAAGCGGAACATCGTCGCCAGCAGCACGCCGCCGGTCTTCGCCACGTTCAGCGCGAGCAGGCTGTTGACGCCGAGGCCGTACTTCGCCGCGGCGAGGACACCGAGTTCGATGACCAGACCGGTGGCGTTGAAGACAAAGAAAAGGACGTACTCTCGCCGCATGGCGGATTTCGGGCGATCCCGGTACGTCCAGTGCCGATTCATCAGATACGACGTGATCGTGGCCACAATGGTCGCGATCACGGTCGCCTTGAGCTGACCGTCCTCGAAAACCGTCAGTGCCAGCGCATTGAACACCGCGTAATTGATCGCGGTGTTGATGCCCCCGACGATGCCGAATTTGAGCGCCTCGTGGATGAACTTCTGCCAGCGCTCGGGTAGCAGACGGACAAGACGCATGCGGAACACCTTAGGGCAGTGGGCAGGGCCGGCTCGGCCCGGCTGGACGGGGTGGGCGGTGGGTCACGCCCCGGACCCGGGGTCGTGGCCCGGTGCCGGAACGGCGGGAGTTCCCGCTTCCACGAAGACGAACCGTCGGTACGACCAGAATCGGAACAGCGTCCCCAGGCCGGTGCCGACGATGAAACTGGCGATGTTGTCGGCCAGCGGCGTCTGGAAGACCGACGGCCAGACGGCCCCCAGCCCGTAGCGGCTGACTGCGAGGCAGCCCACCGCGATGCCGAGGCCGACGCCGTTGAAGAAGAAGAACAGTGCGTACTCACGGGCGGGGTGGGAGCGCTGGCGGTGCCGCCAGGTCCAGAACCGGTTGCCCAGGAACGCCAGGGTCGCGGCGATCACCGTGGAGATGGTCTTCGCGGCGACCGGCGGCATGCCCCGCCCGCTGGCGAGGTAGTTGAAGAGCGCGAAGTCGACGAGGAAGGCGAGCCCGCCCACCGTGGCGAACTTGCTGAGTTCCCGCACCAGATGGCCGAAACGCTCCACCAGGGAGCGGACCAGACCCGGCCGGGTCTGTGGAGTGCCCGGTGGGTCACCGGTCATCGTCGCGGCCACCCGCCGAGCCTACCGGGTATCCGCGCGCGCGACGGGTAGCAACGACGACCCGCCGACGCCGGGTCGACGCCCGGGTGCCGCAGGGTCGCCGGGCCGTGACGGCGCGCCACGGCGGGCCCGGTGCGCCCGATGA
This sequence comes from Micromonospora sp. CCTCC AA 2012012, assembly GCF_040499845.1. Taxonomy (NCBI): domain Bacteria; kingdom Bacillati; phylum Actinomycetota; class Actinomycetes; order Micromonosporales; family Micromonosporaceae; genus Micromonospora; species Micromonospora mangrovi. Next base: position 4,373,430 of record NZ_CP159342.1, on the reverse strand, counting down.
ACGCAGCGTAACCGGATACGGCGGAATTGCGGATCGGATCGCCGAATCGTCTCGCCCGGTCCCGGCGCGTACTTCCACTCATCGCGTACTGCGGGGTGGCCCGTCGGGGCGGTGGCCGGCGAAGGTTCACCGCAGGATTTGCGTGAAACTGCGCGCGAAAGCGGGTATTAGCTCGCGATGCCGCAGCGTGGCCGTACCTTGTGCAGTTCTTCACAACCAGTCCCACTGACTCGCGAGGCAGCCCGGTTTACGCTGAGCCCAATCCCAGGTTTCCACGAAGGCGACGCCTCGCTCGCCAGAACTCGTGCATCCCATAGATCGGTCAGCGTCGACCACAAGGAGATGTGACATGGTTGCTCCGGCTACTGTTCGGGGTATCGATCAGGCCCCGACGTCCCACCCCAAGCTGCTCGCCTGGGTCCGTGAGGTCGCCGAACTGACCACCCCCGAGCGGGTGGTCTGGGTGGACGGGTCCGATGAGGAGTGGCGCCGCCTCACCGACGAGCTAGTCGACAACGGCACCCTGATCCGGCTGAATCCCGAGAAGAAGCCGAACTCCTTCTACGCGCGGACCGACCCGACGGACGTCGCCCGGGTCGAGGAGCGCACCTTCATCTGCTCCGTCGACGAGGCGGACGCCGGCCCCACCAACAACTGGATGGCGCCGGCCGAGATGAAGCGGACGATGACGGAGCTGTACCGCGGTTCGATGCGCGGACGCACCATGTACGTCATCCCGTTCTGCATGGGCCCGGTCGAGGCCGAGAGCCCCATGTTCGGCGTCGAGATCACCGACAGCCCGTACGTGGTCGCCTCGATGCGGATCATGACGCGGATGGGCGCCAAGGTCCTGGAGGCCATGGGCGACGACGCGGACTTCGTGCACGCGCTGCACTCCATCGGCGCCCCGCTGGCGCCCGGCCAGCAGGACGTGGCGTGGCCGTGCAACGAGACGAAGTACATCTCGCACTTCCCGGAGAGCCGGGAGATCTGGTCGTACGGCTCCGGCTACGGCGGCAACTCGCTGCTCGGCAAGAAGTGCTACTCGCTGCGGATCGCCAGCGTGATGGGGCGCGACGAGGGCTGGCTCGCCGAGCACATGCTGATCCTCAAGATCACCTCGCCGGAGGGCAAGGTCTACCACGTCGCCGGCGCCTTCCCGTCGGCCTGCGGCAAGACCAACCTCGCCATGCTGGAGCCGACCATCCCGGGCTGGAAGGTCGAGACCATCGGCGACGACATCGCCTGGATGCGCTTCGGCCAGGACGGTCGCCTCTACGCGGTCAACCCGGAGTACGGCCTCTTCGGCGTCGCGCCGGGCACCGACTGGAAGACCAACGCCAACGCCATGCGGACGCTCGACCGCGGCAACTCCATCTTCACCAACGTCGCGCTCACCGACGACGGCGACATCTGGTGGGAGGGCATGGGTGAGCCGCCGGCGCACCTGATCGACTGGAAGGGCAACGACTGGACGCCGGAGAGCGACCAGCTCTCCTCGCACGCGAACAGCCGGTTCTGCACCCCGATCACCCAGTGCCCGATCCTCGCCGAGGACTACTACGACCCGAACGGCGTGCCGATCGACGCCATCCTCTTCGGCGGTCGTCGTCGGGACACCATCCCGCTGGTCACCGAGGCCCGGGACTGGGTGCACGGCGTCTACATGGGCGCGACCCTCTCCTCGGAGACCACCGCCGCCGCCTCCGGCGCCGTCGGCGTGGTCCGCCGCGACCCGATGGCCATGCTGCCGTTCATCGGCTACAACGCCGGTGACTACTTCCGGCACTGGATCGAGATGGGCAAGGGCGCCGACGGCGACGCGGCCAAGCTGCCCAAGATCTACTACGTGAACTGGTTCCGCAAGGACGCCGAGGGCAGCTTCCTCTGGCCGGGCTTCGGCGAGAACTCGCGGGTGCTGAAGTGGGTCATCGAGCGGATCGAGGGCACCGCCGACGCGGTGGAGACCCCGATCGGCATGGTCCCCGCCCAGGACGCGCTGGACGTCGAGGGCCTGGACATGACCCCGGAGGACGTGCGGATCGCGCTCAAGGTCGACCCGGAGGAGTGGCGCAAGGAGCTCCCGCTGGTCACCGAGTGGTTCGAGAAGTTCGGGGACAAGCTCCCCGGCGTCCTCTGGGCCGAGCTGGACGCGCTGCGCGCCCGGCTCGACGCGGAGCAGCCGCAGCGGTAGGTGTGAGCGTCGCCCGTACCGGGCAACATCGCATGCCATGAGGACGGCCGCCGAGACCACCGAGGTCCGGCGGCCGTCCGCCGTCCGGGCCCTGACCACGCTGCTCGCCGTCACGGCGGCGGCCACCGTCGTGGTCGAGCTGCTCAACTACTGGTACGCCCCGGAGCAGGAGTTCGGTCTCGCCGTACGCACCGGCTGGGCGATGCTCCGGTCGCTGGGCTTCCTGGTGCTGATCGGGCACGTGAACCGCGGTCGTACCGTGGCGAAGCCGTTCGGGCTGATCCTCGCGGTGACCACCGTCTTCGCGGTCGGTCGGCTGGTCGTGCCCCGGGAAGGGGTGCCGGCGCTGCCCGGCCTGCTCGGGTTCGGGCTGCTCACCGCGCTCTGCGTCGCCGTGGTCACGCTGCTCTACCGCTCCGAGGCGGTCGGCGGGCATCTGGTCCGGCACCGCAAGTCACTGGTCGTCGAGGGCGGAACGATCTCCTGGCGGGAGGTCGCGCCGAAGCGTCCGCCGGTCACCGGCTGGCTGCTGACCAGCCGGGTCGCCGCGTTCACCTACAGCCCGCTGATGCTGGTGCCCGCCCTGATCGCCGGCGGTTCCATCCTGGACGGGCAGCTCAGCGCGGTGCCGGCAGTGCTCTTCTGGTTCGTCGCCGGCATCGCGGTCAGCTACCTGGTCCTCTTCTGCACCGCCTTTCTGATGCGTGGCCGCCCCTGGGCCCGCCGACTGCTGGTGATGATCACCCTCGGCGTGCTCGCCGTCGACCTCCCGCTCTGCTGGTGGCTCCTCGGCCTCGACGGCCTGATCCGCGACGGCGGCCCCCTCCTCACCGCCGCCCTCCTCGCCCTCTACGCCCTCCACCGCGCCACCCGCCCCGACCCCACCTGACCCCTCTTGCTCCTGCCCCCTTCCGCCCGGCCACCTGCCTACCCGCCCCCCGCGCCGCCCCGCCCCGCGCCCGCTCCACGGCCCCGCGCCCGCTCCACGGCCCCGCGCCCGCTCCACACCCCGCGCCCGCTCAACGGCCCGCGCTCACCTCGGCCCGCGCTCGGCTGGTTGATCAAGAGGTTTCGGTCACCCTGGCCCGAGTCTCTGACGCAAACTTCTTGATCGACCTGGTCAGGTCGGACCGGGGTCGGACCGGGGTCGGGGCGGAGCGGGTGGGGGCGGGTGGGGCCCGGAGACTGGTGCCCTTGTCGCGATATGCCTGAGAGTCATATTCATGCCTCTGAGGCATATCGCGGAAAGGGATGTAGAGGTGCCGGGCAACCGGGCTGGACGCTGACGGCCAGCACGGTGGAGCGGGCGCGGGTTGGGCGGCTGGGGGCCCTGTGGCGGCGCGTCCTTGGGCCGGTCGCGGTGGGTGTGGCGTGGGCGCTTCCTGTGGTGGGCGGGGGCGATGAGGATGGGGGTGCGGAGAGGTAGAGGAGGAGGCGGGGTGGGGGACGAGTTCGATGTGGTGGTGGTGGGGGCGGGGCCCGCGGGGGCGGCTGCCGCGTTGGGCGCCACCCGGGCGGGGGCGCGGGTGCTGCTGCTGGACCGGTCCGACTTCCCCCGGGACAAGGCGTGCGGGGACGGGATCGCCGCGCACGCGTTGGACGTCCTCGCCGAACTGGGGGTCACCGGGGCGGTCGACGGGTACGCGCCGCTGCCCGCCCTGCGGCTGGTCGCCCCCGGCGGCGGGGCGGTGGCCCGGGCGCTGCCCCGGCCCGCGTACACGGTGCCCCGGGAGGTGTTCGACGCCCGGCTCGTGGCGGCGGCGGTCGCGGCCGGGGCGGAGCTGCGCCGGCACACCGTACGCCGGGTGGAGCTGCGCGCCGACCGGGTGGTGCTGGACGGGAAGCTGTCCGGGCGGGCGGTGGTCGGGGCGGACGGGGCCGGTTCGGTGCTCCGCCGGGCGCTCGGCCACCCGGTGAACCCGGACCGCCACCTGGCGCTGGCCATCCGGGGCTACGCGCCCGCCCTGCCCGGCCCGCCGGAGCAGCTCATCGTCACCTCGGCGGCCCGCTGGCCGGCGTACGCCTGGTCCTTCCCGATCGGCGACGGTCGGGCGAACGTCGGGTACGGGGAGGTGCTGCGCGGTGAGCCGCTGACCCGGGCGCACCTGCTGGACCGGCTCGCCGCGCTGCTGCCGGTCACCGACCCCGCCACGGTGACCGGGCTGCGCGCCCACCACCTGCCGCTCTCCACCCACCGGCCGGCGCCGGGGCGGGACCGGGTGCTGCTGGCCGGCGACGCGCTCTCGTTGATCAACCCGTTCACCGGGGAGGGGATCTTCTACGCGCTGCGCTCCGGGGCCCTCGCGGGCGCGGCGGCGGCGACGTCCCCCGAGCGGGCCGCCCACCGGTACGCCGACGCGCTGCGCCGACGGCTCGGCACGCACCTGCGGCACAGCTCGGTCGCCGCCTGGCTGGCCCGGCACCGACGGGTGGTCGACGCGGCCGTCCGGGCTGCCCGGCGGGACGACCGGGTCTACCGGACGGTCGTGGAGCTGGGGTTGGGCGACGGACGGCTCGACGCGCGTACCCTTGCCATGATCGGCATCGGTCTCCCGGCCGGGGATCACCCACCGCGGCACTGATCTTCCATCCGGGTCGCTACCCTGCAAGGTGATGACTCTGCGGAACCTCCTCTACTCCGTCTACGAGCGCCGGCTGACGGCCAGGCTCGCGGGTAAGCCGGTGCCCCGGCACGTCGGTGTGATGTGCGACGGCAACCGCAGGTGGGCCCGGGAGATGGGCTTCGTCGACCCGAACGACGGCCACCGGATGGGCGCCGAGCGGATCAAGGAGCTGCTGCGCTGGTGCGACGCCGCCGGCGTGGGCCACGTGACGCTCTGGCTGCTCTCCACCGACAACCTGTCCCGGCCGGCGGCCGAGCTGGACCCGCTGCTCCAGATCATCGAGGACCTCACCACCGAGCTGGCCGAGGAGGGCAACCCCTGGCGGCTGCGGATGGTGGGCGCGCTGGACGTGTTGCCCGCGCAGCACGCCGCCGCGCTCAAGGCCGCCGAGGAGCGCACCCGCGACCGCAGCGGCGGCGCCCAGGTCAACATCGCGGTCGGGTACGGCGGCCGGCGCGAGATCGCCGACGCCGTCCGCTCACTGCTGCTGGAGCACGCGGCGAACGGCGGCACCGTCGAGGAGCTGGCCAACTCGATCGACGTCGACCACATCTCCGAGCACCTCTACACCAAGGGCCTGCCGGACCCGGATCTGATCATCCGGACCAGCGGCGAGCAGCGGCTGTCCGGCTTCATGCTCTGGCAGAGCGCGCACTCCGAGTTCTATTTCTGCGAACTCAACTGGCCGGACTTCCGCCGCGTCGACTTCCTCCGCGCCCTGCGCTCCTACGCCACTCGCCAGCGCCGCTTCGGCAGCTGACCCGGCCCCACCTCAGGTGAGGTGGGGGAGGGCCTCGGTGAGGAAGTCGCCGAGGGCGGCGGGGGAGTCGAGGGTGAGGTCGGCGGCGTCGGCCACCTCGTGACCCGTCTCCGGGTTCGCCACCGCCACGCAGACGCCGACGAAGTCCGGATCGGCGGCGGCGCGGGCGCGCAGCGCGGCGAAGGCCTTGATGTCGGAGACGTCGTCGCCGAAATACCAGGCACCCCCGGCGTCCCGGACGATCTCGCCGATGACCAGGCCCTTGTCCCGGTCGACCGGGGGCTTCAGCTCCAGCACCATCCGGCCGGCCTGGCAGCGCAGCCCGAGCTGCTCGGCCCGGACCCGGCCCCACTCCTGCACGATCTCGCCGAGCTGGGGCGCGGTGCGCCAGTGCAGGGCGACGGAGAGCCGCTTGAACTCGACCAGGGCGCCCGGCGGCAGCTCGGCCCGGGCCTGGTCGGCCAGCTCGGCCATGGTCGGCACCCACGGCAGGGCGGCCGGCTCGGTGACCGTCTCGCCGCCGGAGTGACTGTGCTCCAGGCCGTAGAGCCCGTAGAGGTCGACACCGGCGAGGCCACCGAGGTGGTCGCGGAGGAACTCCACCGGGCGCGCGGAGACGATGGCGATCCGGCGTACGACCGGGGCGAGCGCGGTCAGGGCGGCGAGCACCTTCGGCGCGGGCTGGACCGCGGTCGGGTCGTCGTCGACCGGCGCCAGTGTCCCGTCGAAGTCGAAGAAGAGCACGGTGTCGCCCGCCCGCTCGGCGGTCCGGCGCCACGCGTGTGCGGCGTCCAACGGGGTCTTCGGCTGCTGGTTGCCCAGATTCAACGGCGGCACGCGCGACAGCGTACCCCGCGCGGGGGCGCTCATTCGTGGCCGTGATGTGACGTTCGGCAAGCGGGAAGGTCAGCGTTCGGCGGCTCCCCGTCCGCGCCGTCCGAACGGCACGACCTCCGCCTCCTGGCCGTGGCTGAGCAGGTAGCCCTCCACGAACCCGGTGTTCCGGTCGCCGGTGTGCGCCTCGATCTCGTTGAGCCGCGCCACCAGGAACTCGGTGAGCGCGCTGACCCGGTCGTTGAGCCGGTCGTGCAACTCGGCGACGACGGCCAGGACGACCGCGGTGCCGGCGGTGGTGAGCGTGAAGAGATTGACGACCAGGGGAAGCTGACCGCCGTTGATGACGCCGACCACCACGTTGCCGGTCACGCACGATGTCACCGAGACCACCGCGACCACGACTGCCAACCATTTCAGGGTCATGGACAGACCCCTCCTTCTGTCCCGCAGGGCTGGGTTCGGCCTTGTCCCGTCCCCCCGCCGATGACGAGCCCAAGCAGTACGAGTGGACGCTAGCGTGCTCGTTTCCGCCCGGTGGGGAAACGATCGGGTCCGGCCGACCGTTCTTTCGCCATCTGAGCAAACCGCCGGGTCTGGGGTCAGCCGGCCTGTCTGTCTCGTTTTCCCACGTCAACCGGCATCGTGGGGCGGTAGGCGAGGTAGCGGATCGTCTCCCGGATGTGGAACTTCTCCGCGTCCGACACGTTCGGGTCGACCAGGCGGCGCAGCAGGGCCTCGACGTCGGGGTCCATCGGCGGCGGGGTCGGGTTGGCGGGCTGCGGGGCGGCCCGGTCCCAGCCGAGGGCGGCGAAGGCGGTGGTCGGGTTGAGCCCGAGCCCTTCGCAGAAGGCGACCACCCGCTCGACCTCCGGGTCGCTGGCCCAGTCGCCCCGGACCCACCGGTTGATGGTCTGGCGGGAGACGCCGGTGCGCCGGGAGACCTCGGTGCCGCTCCAGGCCCGCATGGCGCGGGCGTCGTCGAGGGCCCGGCGGACGAAGGTGGCGAAGGCGATCTTCCGGGCGTTGGTCGTCTCGGTCACCCCGTGACGGTACGACCAGTCGGCCGCGCCGGGGACGCCCGGCACGCTGCTGTCACGCGAACGTGACGGCTGGTTCGGATTTGTGTTCAACGATTCAGTGGTGCTCTTGAGGGGTGTCACCCGGGCAGAATAGATGACCGCCGGTACGGCGGTGTACGGACGAAAAGCTGATACTGTCACGCGCATGAGACAACTTACGGTGTGTCACGTGCATGAGACGACTAGTGCTCACATGCGTCACTCCGCGGGTGCCGAGGGGGTCTCGTGACCGAGCTCGCGACCCGCGCCCAGGCCTTCGGTCTGATCGCGGAGGGGGTGGCCGCCGGGCTGAGCGCCCCGTGGCGCCTCTATCTCGCCCGGGGCTGCCGCTACCTGTCCCTGAGCGTCGGGGACCGGGACGAGTGGGACGGCTGGCGTACCCACCTCGGCTGCCCCGAGCTGAGCGTCCGGGTCTACGACGCCGGCGGCGAGATCCGCCGGTCCTCGGTGGCCGAGGTCATTTTGGACGGCTGCCGGATCAGCGTGGAACTGGTCGAGGAGGTCAGCACCGCCGACCTGGAACGGCTGCTGCTCGCCGACCCCAGCTCGACCGAGCCGGAGGAGCGATGACCCGGCCCCGCACCGGTACGCCGACGGGAGCCGCCGGATGAGCCCGTTCCTCGCCGTCGTCCTCGTCCTCGTGCTCGGCTCCACCAGCTATGCGGCGGGCCGGTTGCACGGCCAGCTCAGCTATCGGATCGGCTACCGCTTCGGCTACCGCCAGGGCTACTTCGACGGGGACCGGGGCGCCTGGCACCGGCGACGCCGGGACGCCCAGGCGGCCATCGCCTCCGCCCTGAGCCGCCCGGTCTCCGTCCCTCCGGCCGCCACGCCGGTCAGCGGGGCGACGACGTCGGGGGCCGTGCCGCTCGTCGGTCGGGCCACCGCCGGCGTGCTGGCCAGCGGTGGCGCGGGCGCTTCGTTCGGCACGGTCGCCACCCGACAGGGCACCACCTACACCGGATCCTCCTTCGCCGCGGCCGGTACGGCCACCGGGCCGCATTCCACCGGGATGCTGCTCCGCCGGCAGGGCTGAGATCCGCCTCGACACGGTGCGTCGTCCGCGGCGGACACGCACCGTCGGGCCAGGTCAGACCGGTGACCTGGCCCCGCCGGCCGGGATGCGCGCAGGGGGCATGCATCCCGGCCGGTTCCGCCGCGTGCCGGCCCGCCCCCGATGGGAGGGGATCCGGCGGCGACCACTAGCCGAGGCGCGTCCGCGCGGCTAGCGTCTAGTCATGGCACGGGGTTCTCCCGGGCCAGCCGGCCAGCCCGGACCTGCGACCTCGCGCACGGGGCCCGCATCCGACCCCGTGTCCACCGGGCACCGGACGAGGCGGAACACGGGTGGCCGGGTGCCCATCCGCGGAGCAGGCCTGTGACGACTCGCCGTACCCCCGCCGGTGCCGACCAGACCCCGGCCGCGACTGCCACGACCCGCCGGGCCACCCGGAGCCGCCGTGCGCCGGCCGCGCCGCCGGCCGGCGCAGAGGAGCCCCGACCAGCCGGCCAGGCCTTCGTCCTGGACACCTCGGTCCTTCTCTCCGATCCTGCGGCGTTCCACCGCTTCGCCGAGCACGAGGTGGTGCTGCCGCTGGTGGTGATCTCCGAGCTGGAGGGGAAGCGCCACCACCCCGAGCTGGGCTGGTTCGCCCGGCAGTCGCTGCGCATGCTGGACGAGTTGCGCGTCGCGCACGGCCGGCTCGACCGGCCGGTGCCCGCGAACGACCAGGGCGGGACGCTCCGGGTCGAGCTCAACCACACCGACGACGGGGTGCTGCCGCCCGGCTTCCGGAACGAGTCGAACGACGCCCGGATCCTCTCGGTGGCGCTCAACCTGGCCGCCGAGGGGCGTGACGTCACCCTGGTCAGCAAGGACATGCCGCTGCGGGTGAAGGCCGCCTCGGTGGGGCTGCGGGCCGACGAGTACCGGCACGGCCAGGCCAGCGACCCGACCTGGACGGGCATGGCGGAGCTGGAGCTGACCGAGGAGCAGATCGGGCAGCTCTATGCGGGCGAGACGCTCGACCTGGACGAGGCGGCCGGGCTGCCCTGCCACACCGGGCTGGTGCTGCACTCCGGCCGGGGCTCGGCGCTCGGCCGGGTGCTGCCCGACAAGACCGTCCGGCTGGTCCGTGGCGACCGGGAGGCGTTCGGCGTGCACGGCCGCTCGGCGGAGCAGCGGGTGGCCCTCGACCTGCTGCTGGACGAGTCGATCGGCATCGTCTCGCTCGGTGGCCGGGCCGGCACCGGCAAGTCCGCCCTCGCGCTCTGCGCGGGGTTGGAGGCGGTGATGGAGCGGCGCCGGCACAAGAAGGTGATCGTGTTCCGTCCGCTCTACGCCGTCGGCGGCCAGGAGCTGGGCTACCTGCCCGGCTCGGAGTCGGAGAAGATGTCGCCCTGGGCCCAGGCGGTCTTCGACACGCTCGGCGCGGTGGTGCACGAGAACGTGCTGGAGGAGGTCACCTCGCGGGGGATCCTCGAGGTGCTGCCGCTGACCCACATCCGTGGCCGGAGCCTGCACGACGCCTTCGTGATCGTCGACGAGGCCCAGTCCCTGGAGCGCGGCGTGCTGCTGACCGTGCTGTCCCGGATCGGCCAGGGGTCGCGGGTGGTGCTCACCCACGACGTCGCCCAGCGGGACAACCTGCGGGTGGGACGGCACGACGGGGTGACCGCGGTCATCGAGGCGCTGAAGGGGCATCCGCTCTTCGCGCACGTCACCCTCAGCCGTTCGGAGCGTTCTCCGATCGCCGCGATGGTCACGGATCTGTTGGAGGATGTTCCGCTCTGAGCCGTGTCGGCCGTCCGATCTGCGCCATTTTCTGCACCTTCTGAAAGTGGCGCAGATCACATTTGTCCTCCTTGGTTTCCCAACCGTCTCACTGTGCGCGATGGTGTCCAACGAGCGCCCACGCCCCGGAAAGATCGTCGAGCATCATTCGTCACGCCCGTGACGGAGCCCGACGGACATCGGAGGCGTCGGCTGCGACCCGCGAGGTCGGGGCGCTCACGGCGGGGCAGCAGGCCATCGAGGGCCGGCCGTCGCCGTGTCATTGCCCCCGACGAAGGGACCACTTCGTGAGTCGGCTGTGGAGCCGGTTCGGCGCCCGTACGGCTGCTGTCGCACTGCTCTCCGTGGGCGTCGCCGGTGGCTTCTATCTGGGCGAAGACCGACAGACCCAGCAACAGGGCCTGACCGCGCAGGTCGGCCTCGAGGTCGACCAGGCGGAGTACGCGTACCAGCGCGACCGGCAGGCCGACCACCGGATCGCCTCCGCCAAGCAGCGGGCCGCCGAGTACCAGGCCCGGCTGCGGGCCGCCGCGGCGGCGCAGGAGGCGGCCGAGCGGGCCCGGGAGGCCGAGGCCGCGGCGGCGTCGCGGAAGAAGGAGCGGACCGCGGCGGAGGCGAAGGCCAAGGCCGAGGCGACCGCCAAGCCGTACGCCGGCCCGATCCCGGCCTCCTGCTCGGAGTACAGCGGCAACCGGGCGATCGGCTGCGCGTTGATGCTCCAGGAGGGCTTCGGCATCGACCAGTTCCCGTGCCTGGACAAGCTCTGGACCCGGGAGAGCGGCTGGAACCACAAGGCGTACAACGCCGGCTCCGGCGCGTACGGGATTCCGCAGGCGCTCCCCGGCAGCAAGATGGGCTCGGTCGCCGACGACTGGAAGACCAACCCGGCCACCCAGATCAAGTGGGGCCTCGGCTACATCGAGGGCCGGTACGACGACCCGTGCGGCGCCTGGGCGCACTCGGAGAGCAGCGGCTGGTACTGATCCGACGTCGACGACGGCGGGGCGTGCGGTGACTCGCACACCCCGCCGTCGTCGTGTTCCGGCGTGGCGGGCCCCTCCGGTGGCGGTCCGGGGCGATTGCTGGTAGCTCTTGGTGCGTGAGCTGGCGAGGCCCCGCGGGCGGCGATCCCCACCGGTTCGGCACCGAGGCGTTCTACGCCTCGCTCGGCCGGGCCTTCGTCGCCATGTGCGCGGTGGTGCCGGTGCTCTTCCTCATCGAGGCGCTCGACGTCGGGCTGCACGCCAATCTGGACGTCGCCGCCGGGATCATCCCGCACCGCATCCAGGGGCTGGACGGCGTCTTCTTCTCGCCGTTCCTGCACGCCAACTTCAACCACCTCTACAGCAACAGCGTGCCGCTGATCCTGCTCGGCACCTTCGTGCTCGCCGCCGGCACCCGCCGGTTCCTCTGGTCGACCCTGGTGATCATCCTGGTCAGCGGGCTCGGGGTCTGGTTCACCGGCTCGCCGAACTCGGTCGTGGTGGGTGCCAGCGGGGTCATCTTCGGCTATCTCGGCATCCTGCTCACCCGCGGCATCGTCGAGCGGAGCTGGTGGAACTTCGCGGTGGTCCTGCTGGTCGGCCTGCTCTACGGGTGGCAGCTGCTCGGCATCCTCCCGACCGACGAGCGGATCTCCTGGCAGGGGCACCTGTTCGGGCTGCTCGGCGGGATCGTCGCGGCGGTCCTGTTCCGTCGCCGTCGCGCCGAGCTGCACCCGCCGCTGCCCTCGGAGCCACCGCTCACCCTCCCCTGACCGGCCGACGCCACCGCCGGGACACGGTCCTGGGACGTGCTTGCCCGGGGGTGCCCGTCCACCTACCGTCGGCAGCAGCACGCGTTGATCCGTGAGGCGAAAGTGACGGTACGCCGATGCGCGAGGTCGATGTCGCCGTGATCGGGGCCGGCCCGACCGGGCTCTTCGCCGCGTACTACGCCGGGTTCCGGGGGCTCTCCGTCGCGGTCGTCGACGCGCTGCCGGAGCCGGGTGGCCAGGTGACCGCGCTCTATCCGGAGAAGCTGATCCTCGACGTCGCCGGCTTTCCCGCGATCAAGGGGCGGGACCTGGTGGCGAACCTGGTCGCGCAGGCCGCGCCCTTCCGCCCGGACTATCTGCTCGGCGTCCGGGCCGAGAAGCTCTCCCACCCCGACGGGCGGCCGGTGCTCGGTCTCGCCGGCGGCGAGCAGCTGCGCTGCGGGGCGGTGATCGTCACGGGCGGGCTGGGCAGCTTCACCCCCCGGCCGTTGCCGGTGGCGGAGAGCTTCGTCGGGTCGGGGATCGTCTATTTCGTGCCGCAGCCGACCGAGCTGGCCGGCCGGGACGTGCTCATCGTCGGTGGGGGCGACTCGGCCTTCGACTGGGCGGTGACGCTCCAGCCCCTCGCGCGGTCGGTGACCCTGGTCCACCGCCGGGAGAAGTTCCGCGCCCACGCCGCGACCGTCGCCCGGGCACTGGGCCTGCCGATCCGCGTGATCGTGAACGCCGAGGTCACCCGGCTCTTCGGCGAGGAGCGGGTGACCGGTGCGGAGATCACCGCACGCGGCGCGGCGCCGGAGGAGCTGCCGGTGGACACCGTGGTGGCCGCGCTCGGCTTCACCGCCGACCTGGGCCCGCTCGCCGAGTGGGGGCTGCGGCTGGACCGCCGGCACATCGTGGTGGACAGCGCGATGGCCACCAACCTGCCCCGGGTCTTCGCCGCCGGTGACATCACCGAATATCCGGGCAAGGTGCGGCTGATCGCCACCGGCTTCGGCGAGGCCGCGACGGCGGTGAACAACGCGGCGGTGGCGATCGACCCGGCCGCGCACCTCTTCCCCGGGCACTCCTCCGACGGCACCTGACGGCGGCCGGGGTCAGGCGTCCCGGAAGGCCGCTCAGGCGTCCCGGGGGAGGCCGATCAGGTCGGCCATCAGGCCGGTCTGGTGGTCGAAGTACTCGTCGCGGTGCGGGACGGCCCGGTTCAGCCGGCCGAACAGCTCGAAGCTGATCAGCCCGAAGAGCTGGGTCCAGCCGGCCATGCCCCGGGCCAGCAGCGACTCGGCCAGGCCGGGGAAGAGGCCGTCGGCGATCTCGGCCAGGTCGGCGCGGACCGGCTCGGGCAGTTCCTCGTCGGGCGGGGTGAGCCGGCCGGTGGCGAGGCCGTCGCGGAGGATGCCGATCAGCACCTCCGGGGGGCGTTGGGCCGGCGCGACGGTGTCGTCGGGGGCGGCGTAGCCGGGGACCGGGCTGCCGTAGATCAGGGCGTACTCCGCCGGGTGGTCGAGCGCCCAGCGCCGGGCCGCGCCGCACACCGCGTGCCAGCGTCCGCGCAGGTCGGCGCGGTCGACACCGGTGTCGGCCGTCTCCACCGCGTCACCCAACGCCGCGTACGCCTCGAGGATCAGCGCGGTGAGCAGGTCATCCCGGCTGGGGAAGTAGCGGTAGATGGCCGAGGAGACCATGCCCATGTCCCGGGCGACCGCCCGCAGGGAGAGGTTGGCGCCGTCGGTGGCCAGGTGGCGGCGGGCGACGGCCTTGATCTCGTCCATCATTCCGGCGCGGACGCGGGCGCGGATCGTGTGGGCGACCATGCCCCCACTCTGCCACGGATGAGAGCAGCCATCAAAACCGAGAGCAGTGCTCTTGACGGGAGGGCTGTCGGCACGCCATGCTGGTGTCGCCGTCGAGAGAGCAGTGCTCTCCGATCGGATCCCTGCTTCGAAAGGTGACCCCTGATGTCGCTGCACGTGATCGTCGGCGCCGGCCCCGTCGGCACCGCCACCGCCCGCCTGCTCGCCGACCGGGGCGACCGGGTCCGGGTGGTCACCCGGCGCGGCACCGGCCTCGCCCACCCCGGCGTCGAGCGGGTCGCCGCCGACGCCGCGGACGCCGACCGGCTCGCCACGCTGACCGAGGGCGCGGCGGCGCTGTACAACTGCGCGAACCCGGCGTACCACCGCTGGCCGACCGACTGGCCGCCGCTCGCCGCCGCGCTGCTCACCGCCGCCGAGCGGACCGGCGCCGTGCTCGCCACCGTCGGCAACCTCTACGGGTACGGCCCGGTCGACGGCCCGATGACCGAGGCCACCCCGCTCGCCTCCACCGGCACCAAGGGGCAGGTGCGCAACCGGATGTGGACCGACGCGCTGGCCGCCCACCGGGCCGGTCGGGCCCGGGTCACCGAGGTGCGCGGCTCCGACTACCTCGGCACCGGGGCCAACTCGCTGACCAGCATGATCATCCCCCGGGTGCTCGCCGGGCGGCGGGCGGTCGTACCGGTCGACCTGGCCGCGCCGCACAGCTTCACGTACGTGCCGGACGTCGCCCGTACCCTCGTCACGGCCGCCACGGACGAGCGGGCCTGGGGACGGGCCTGGCACGTGCCCAGCGCGCCGGCCGTCTCCGTGCGGGAGCTGGCGGCGCGGACGGCGGCCCTGGCCGGCGCGCCCGCGCCGAAGCTGAGCCGGCTGCCCTACGCCGCGGTCTGGCTCGCCGGGCTGGTCAACCCGATGGCGCGCGAACTGCGGGAGACCGCCTACCAGTTCGACCGGCCCTTCCTGCTGGACTCGACCGCCTTCACCGCCACCTTCGGCGTCGCGCCCACCCCGCTCGACGACGCCCTGACCGAGGTGATCGCCGGCCTGCGGACGCCGGTCGCGGCCGGACGCTGACCGGGCCGCTGCTACCGACGGGAGCCGAGGGCGGCGACGAGCACCGCGACCATGGTCAGCGCCGCCCCGGCCAGGGTCGCCGGACCGGGGTGGGAGGCCGCCGTCGGCAGCACCAGATCCAGCAGCACGGCACCGACGACCTGACCGGCGATGGTGGCCAGGCCGAGCAGCAACACCCCGGTGAAACGGACGATGGCGGCGGCCAGCGCGATGAAGGCGATGCCGATGGGACCGCCCAGATAGAGCCACGGTTCGGACGGGAACGCGCCGGCCGGGCGGCCACGCACCGCCAAATCGACCGCGAAGGTGACCAGCAGCGCCAGGGTGCCGACGGCGAAGTTGACCAGCGTGGCGGTGAGCGCGCTACCGGCGGCCCCCCGGACCCGCCCGTTCACCGCCTGCTGCCAGGCGATGCCCACCCCCGCCAGCAACGGCAGCACGGCCAGCGCCAGGGCACCCGGGTCACCGAGCCGGTCACCGACCGCCAGCAGCACCGCCAGCACGGTCAGCACCGCGCCGGTCAGCCGGGCCGGGGTGACCGGCTGCCGACCCAGCGGGCCCACGCCGGCCCGGTCGACGAGCAGGCTGCTGCCGGACTGCCCGGCCACCACCGCCACCGTGAAGACGGCCACGCCCAGCGTGCCGATGGTCAGCCCCTGGGTGGCCACCAGGAAGGCGCCGCACACCCCGCCCAGGCACTGCCACGGGCGCAGCGACCCCGCGCGCAGGGCGGTCCGCAGCGTGGCCAGCCCCCGCCGGCCACCCGGGGTGGCGGGCACCAGCACCAGTAGCACCAGCAGGCCCAGCCCGAACGAGACCACCGCGGCGGCGATCCCGTCGGCCAGTCGTACGCCCAGTTCGCCGTTGATCCGGGACTGCACGGCCACCGCGACCCCGGAGGCGGTGGCCAGCCCGACGCCGGCGATCCGCCGCGAGGTCGACAGCGTGGGGGGAGCCGTCGTCCCGGTCGCGGTCACTCCTGCTCGGCCAGGGGACGGCCGTCGAAGTCGACCGCCGAATAGAGCGCCAGCTTCTCCAACCGGTGGTACGAGTCGATCACCCGGATCGTGCCGCTCTTGGAGCGCATCACGATCGACTGGGTGTACGCCCCACCGGCCCGGTACCGCACCCCGCGCAGCAGGTCGCCGGAGGTCACCCCGGTCGCCACGAAGAAGCAGTTGTCCCCGGTGACCAGGTCGTCGGTGAGCAGCACCCGGTCCAGGTCGTGCCCGGCGGCGAGCGCCTTCTCCCGCTCCTGCGCGTCCCGCGGCCAAAGCTTGGCCTGCATCGCCCCGCCCATGCACTTGAGCGCGCACGCGGAGATGATCCCCTCGGGCGTGCCGCCGATGCCCATCAGCACGTCGACGTCGGACTCACCCCGGGCGGCGGCGATCGAGCCGGCGATGTCGCCGTCGGAGATGAACCGGATGCCCGCCCCCGTACGCCGGACCTCCTTGACCAGGTCGTCGTGGCGGGACCGGTCCAGCACGCAGACGGTGACCTCCGAGACGTCGGTCCCCTTCACCTTGGCGATCCGCCGGATGTTCTCGGTCACGCCCGCGTTGATGTCGACCACGTCGGCGTACATCGGGCCGACGGCGAGCTTCTCCATGTAGAAGACCGCGCTCGGGTCGAACATCGCGCCCCGCTCGGAGACCGCGAGCACCGCGAGGGCGTTCGGCATGCCCTTGCTCATCAGGGTCGTGCCGTCGACCGGGTCCACCGCCACGTCCACCTCGGGACCGGTGCCGTCACCGACCTCCTCCCCGTTGAAGAGCATCGGGGCGTTGTCCTTCTCGCCCTCGCCGATCACCACGACGCCCCGCATCGGGATCGAGTTGATCAGCTTGCGCATGGCGTCGACGGCTGCCCCGTCGCCGCCCTCCTTGTCGCCCCGGCCGACCCACCGGCCGGCGGCCATCGCCGCGGCCTCGGTGACCCGGACCAGATCGAGGGCAAGGTTGCGGTCGAGATCCTGGGGGATCCGCGTCCTGGTGTTCGTCATGACGGCTTCCTCCTCGCGACGTTGCGGGGTGGACCGGCAGGATGCGGCCGTCGCCGCTGCCGGTTTGTCGCTGATCCTCACACGGTGGCCAACGTAACGCCGGGGCGGGTCGCGCCGGACCCGCTTCCGCTCAACCGGCACAACGGCACCTGACCTGGCCGATCGGCAGCCGGCCGGGGCGCGGCGCGGACGGGCTGTGAGAAAGTTCGCTCGCCGTGGTCGCGGCGCTGCGCCGGGCCGGCCGTTCGCCGTGGCGGGCGGCTCGGCGACGGTGGCCGGGGGACACCGATCCGGCGGCTGCGAGAATGGGCGGGTGGAACCCGCACAGCCAGCCGACCGCGTACCCGCGGACGCGACCCCGCCGGACGGCCAGCCGCCGGTCCCGCCGACCGCCGGGCCGGACCCCGGCGAACCGGCCCTGGTCGAGCCGACCCCCGCGCGCCTCGCCGACGCCGGGGACCCGGCGCTCGTCGAACCCGTCGACGGCCCGGCCCGGGGTGGGGCCAGCACCCACCCGGCCGTCTCCGGCGACCAGCCCGCGCCGCCCGCCCGGCGGGAGAAGGGGCGCGCCGAGCGGTCACCCAAGGACATGGCGCTGTCGCTGCTGGTCCTGCTGGTCCCGATCGCGCTGCTGCTCGCCTTCTACCGGGGCTTCCTCGGCGGTGACGAACCCACCACCGTCGACCCGGCGCCGGCGGTCGCCGAGGCCCGGTCGGCCAACGCCTTCCCGGTCAGCCAGCCCGACGGCCTCGGCTCCGACTGGCGCACCGTCAGCGCCCGCTACCAGACCGCCGACGGCGGCGCGACGCTGCGGATCGGCTACGTGACGCCCGAGGGGCGCGGTGCCCAGCTCGTGCAGAGCAACGTGCCCGCCGACCGGCTGCTGAAGACCGAGCTGAGCGGCGGGCAGCCGCAGGGCCCGGCCGCCCTGCCCGGGGGGAGCTGGCAGCGGTACACCGCCCGCGGCAACGAGCAGGCCCTCGTGCTCCTCGAACCGAACCGCACGGTGATCGTGATCGGCGACGCGGGGGAGGCCGAGCTGCGTCGGCTCGCCGGCTCACTGCGCTGAGCGGTCGGACACCGGACCGGACAGGGATTGCCGAAGACCGCTTCAGGGAACAGAAGGCGTACGACCTCGTCCGCCGGACACCTCGATCGGGCGGGTCGTGCGCCGGAGCCGGCGTCAGGGCTGCGGCGCGACGCCTCCGGCGCCTTCCGTGGGCCGGACGACCACCTGGAGAGGTTCACGTGATGATTCGACGCTTCAGCGCGGCGGCCTTCGCCGCAGCGTTGCTCACTCCCGGTCTGGCCGCCTGCAACAGCACCGGCACCGGCACCGGCGCGGCGGGGACGACCTCCGCGTCCCCGGCCGTCTCCGGCAGCATCGCCCCGAGCGGCGCGACCCCCGGCGCCGGTGACCCCGCCGCCAAGCAGGCCCTGCTCGACTCGACGAACGAGATCAAGAACGGCAACTTCCGGTTCACCATGTCCGGCGTGGGGTCCAGCGCCGAGGGGCAGGTGCACGAGCCCAGTCAGAGCGCCGAGATGAAGATGACCATCGGCGACCAGTCCTCGGACCTGATGCTGAAGCTGGACGTGATCCACTTCAAGCCGGACAGCTGGGTGAAGCTGGAGGTGGGCGGCAAGACGGCCAGCAGCGTGCCGGCGATTCAGAAGATCAACACCGGCAAGTACCAGCACCTCGACCAGACCCGGATCAAGGGCAACCGGGCGCTCGGCTTCGACTTCGACACCTTCGACCCGTCCGGCAGCGCGGTCATCACCCAGGGCATCACCGAGGTCCGGAAGACCGGCGACGGCACGTACGCCGGCACCGTCGACGTGTCGAAGGCGGCCCAGGCCGGCTCCGTCGACCCCACCCTGATCACCGCCCTCGGGGCGCAGGCCCAGACGGTCCCGTTCACCGCCAAGGTGGACCCGCAGGGCCGGCTGAGCGAGCTGGTGCTCCAGGTCCCGGCCGCCGGCCAGAACGCGGCCCAGGAGATCAAGATGACGTACTCCGACTACGGCGCCGCCACCGCGGCCCAGAAGCCCCCGGCCGACCAGGTCGTCGAGGCGCCGCCGGAGCTCTACAACCTGTTCAACTGAGGCGGTACGCGCAGACGCGGGGCGGCTCCGGCCGCCCCGCCCGCGTTCCCGCCGCTGCCCGCGGCGGTCACTCCTCGGCGCGCTGGCGGGCGGCGTCGATCCGGGCCCGGGCGCCGTCGAGCCAACGCTGGCAGATCGCCGCCAGCTGCTCGCCGCGCTCCCAGAGCGCCAGCGACTCCTCCAGCGACGTGCCGCCGGCCTCCAGCCGCTCCACCACCGAGGCCAGCTCGGCGCGGGCCTGCTCGTAGCTGAGCCGTTCGTCCTTCTTCTCGTCAGTCATCGCTGCCATCCCACCACACTCCTGCGACGTCGCCCGCCCGCCCTCACCGGCCGGTCAGCCGTCGACGGTGGCGGAGAGCTCACCCTCGGCGAGGCGTACCCGCAGCGGGTCGCCGCCGGTGACCTCGGACGCCGCGCGGACCACGTGACCGTCGGCGCGCTGGACGATCGCGTAGCCCCGGTCGAGGGTGGCGGCGGGGGAGAGGGCCCGCAGCCGGGCCAGCGTGTGCCGCAGGTCGTCGGCCGCGGCGCCGAGCCGGTGGTCGAGGCAGCGGCCGGCCCGGTCGCGCAGCGCGGTCACCTCCGCGGCCCGCTGGTCGACCATCACCTGCGGGCGGGCCAGCACCGGCCGGGAGCGGAGCAGGTCGAGACGGTGCGACTCCCGGTCGACCAGGTTGCGGACGGCCCGCTCCAGCCGGGACCGGGCCTGACCGATCAGGCGGACCTCCTCGGTGAGGTCGGGGACGATCCGCTTCGCCGCGTCGGTCGGGGTGGAGGCGCGTACGTCGGCGACGTAGTCGACCAGCGGCGCGTCCGTCTCGTGACCGATCGCGCTGACCACCGGCGTACGACAGGCGAAGACCGTCCGGCAGAGCGCCTCGTCGGAGAAGGGCAGCAGGTCCTCGATGCTCCCGCCGCCCCGGGCCAGGACGATCACGTCGATGGTCGGGTCCGCGTCGAGCACCTTCAGCGCGTCGACGATCTGCGGTACGGCGCTCGGCCCCTGCACCGCGACGTTGACCGTCCGGAACTCCACCGCCGGCCAGCGTCGCCGGGCGTTGGTCAGCACGTCCCGCTCGGCGGCCGAGGCGCGGCCGGTGATCAGCCCGACCCGGCCCGGCAGGAAGGGTGGGCGACGCTTGCGGGACCGGTCGAAGAGTCCCTCGGCGGCGAGCAGCTTCTTGAGCTTCTCCAACCGGGCGAGCAGCTCACCGAGGCCGACCTGGCGGATCTCGTCGGCGCGCAGGCTCAGCGTGCCCCGGGCCGCATAGAACTCGGGCTTGGCGTGCAGCACCACGCGGGCACCCTCGCGCAGCTCCGGCGCGCCGGCGTCGAGCACGTCCCGGTTGGTGGTGACGGTGAGGCTCAGGTCGGCCGACGGGTCGCGCAGGGTGAGGAAGACGGTGCTGGCACCGGGCCGCCGGCTGATCTGCGCCACCTGCCCGTCGACCCACACCCAGCCCAGCCGCGCGATCCAGGCCCCCACCTTCTGGCTGACCACCCGCACCGGCCACGGCTCTTCCGACGTGCTCCGCCCGCCCTGCCCCGCCTCACTCACCCGCCCACCCTACGGCCCACCCCCGGCGACCCCCGTGACCATGAGGTCGGCGGCGGTGTCGATCTCGGGAACCGCCGCCGACCCCATGATCACCGAGGTCGGCGCTCGGGAGTGGGGGAAGAGGGGGGACGTAGGATGGGGTGCGTGACTGAGGCTCAGGCGACTCCCCGGACCGGCAAGCGCGTGCTCCTGGCCAAGCCCCGCGGCTACTGCGCGGGCGTGGACCGGGCGGTGCAGACCGTCGAGGAGGCGTTGAAGCTCTACGGTGCCCCGATCTACGTCCGCAAGCAGATCGTGCACAACAAGCACGTCGTGCAGACCCTGGAGGCCAAGGGCGCGATCTTCGTGGAGGAGAACGAGGAGGTGCCCGAGGGCGCCACCGTCATCTTCTCCGCGCACGGCGTCGCCCCCGAGGTCTACGAGCAGGCCAGGGAGCGCTCGCTCCGGGCGATCGACGCCACCTGTCCGCTGGTCACCAAGGTGCACCAGGAGGCCAAGCGGTTCGCCGCCGAGGACTACGACATCCTGCTGATCGGCCACGAGGGGCACGAGGAGGTCATCGGCACCGCCGGTGAGGCCCCCGCGCACATCCAGCTGGTCGACGGGCCCGACGGCGTCGACAAGGTCACCGTGCGCGACCCGAACAAGGTCGTCTGGCTCTCCCAGACCACCCTGTCGGTCGACGAGACGCTGGAGACGGTGGCCCGGCTCAAGACGCGGCTGCCGCTGCTCCAGTCGCCGCCCAGCGATGACATCTGCTATGCCACCTCCAACCGGCAGCACGTGGTCAAGGAGATCGCCCCGGAGTGCGACGTGGTGATCGTCGTCGGCTCCCGGAACTCCTCCAACTCGGTCCGGCTGGTCGAGGTGGCCCTCGACGCGGGGGCCCGCGCCGGGCACCTGGTCGACTTCGCCCACGAGATCCAGGACGAGTGGCTGACCGGCGCTGACACGGTGGGCGTCACCTCCGGCGCCAGCGTCCCCGACGAGCTGGTCCAGGACGTGCTCGCCCACCTCGCCGAGCGGGGCTTCACCGGCGTCGAGGAGATCACCACCGCCAACGAGCGGCTCACCTTCTCGCTGCCGCAGGAACTCAAGCGGGACATGAAGGCCGCCGCGTCCGCGCGCGGCTGAGGAACCGCACCCCGATCGGGTACGTCCAACCCGTCATGAAGACTCCTCGGACGGCGCTCGCCGCCCTGGTCGTGTGCGCGGCGCTGAGCGCCTGCGGCGGCCAGGGTGACGGCCCCGCCAGCCCCGGTACGACGGGAGCCGCCCCGGTGACCAGCTCCGCCAGCCCCGAGCCCAGCGCCAGCCCGAGCGCACCCGGCACCCCGAGCGCCCCGGGTGCGCCGGCCCCCTCGGCGCCGATCGTGCCGTCGAAGGGCGGTCCCTCGAAGCCGCCCGGCCCCGGTGGCACCACGCTCACCGGCACCGTCCAGGGCGGCGTCGAGCCCAACTGCCTGCTGCTCGACGGCAACCTGCTGATCGGCGGCCCCCGCGACCTGCTCAAGCCCGGCGCCAAGGTCACCGTCACCGGCCGTCCCCAGCCGGACATGATGACCACCTGCCAGCAGGGCACCCCCTTCGTCGTCGAATCCGCCCACCCCGCCTGACCCCCCTCCCACCCCGCCCCTCCAGTCGGTTGATCATGAGGTTTGCGTCACGCAGGTAGGCGTGTCGCGACCAGAACTTCATGATCAACCAGGCGAGGTGGGCGAGTGGGGCGGGGTCAGGGGGAGAGAGGGTGGGAAAGGGGGAGCCCCGCCCCCACTGGGTGGGGGCGGGGCTCCGGGTGGTGGTGGGTCAGCTCAGTTGACCGCGCCGATCGCGACGGAGCCGCGGCCGACGACCGCGCCCTCGACGGTGGTGACGGCCAGGTCGCCGTAGAGCTCCCGGCCGGCGGCCGGCGCCGACAGGGCGGTCACCGTACCGGTGAGGGTGGCGGTGGCACCGTTGGCCAGGGCCAGCGGGGTGGCCGGCGCGGAGAGCGAGCCCAGCGCCGCCGCCGAGAACGAGTCCCGGTAGTCGTACGCGGTGCTGGTGCCCGGACCGTTGACGGCGTAGCCGTCGATCCGCACCCGGTAGGTGCCGGCGGCCGGGTTCTTCAGGGTGACCGCCTCCTCCGAGTCGCCGTCGGCCGAACGCCCGACCTCGGTGGTGCCGAGGAAGACGAACAGGTCCAGGTCGGCGCCCAGGTCGGCGGTGTTACCGATCCGCGCGGTGAACGAGGTCGCCCCCGCCGGAACGTCCACCAGGTATTCCTGGCTCGCGCCCTCGGCGATGGTCGGCCGCTCGGTGCGCACGCTGGCCAGCGGGCCGCCGACGCCGGTCACCTGGACCGGGCCGAAGGTGTTGGTCAGGCCCCAGCTCACCTCGCTGGGCGTACCGGCGGTCACCGACGGCAGCTCGACCACGGCCGGCTCGACCGTGACGCCCTGCACCCGCGCCTGGAGCTGGAACGGGTTGTCCAGCGTCGGCGAGGTCCGGCGGGACTCGACCTCGATCTCCCAGACACCCGGGATCGGGTTCTGGTAGTCCCGCTCCTGCGGCTTGCAGACGGCGGCGTCGGAGAAGTTGGTGTAGCAGCCGGTGCTCGCGGTGCTCTCCACCGGGACGCCGTACGGGTTGAAGGCGATGAACCGGGTCTGCGAACCGGTGGCGATCCCCGACAGGTTCACCTGGAGCGCGCCCGCGCCCTGCGGCACGGTGACGAAGTACGAGGTGAAGCTGTTCCGGTCGACCGAGCCCTCGGCGGAGAAGGCGAAGTCCGGGGCGGTGACCGGGTTGGAGGCGACCACGACGGTGGCGACCTCGAAGTCGACCGTCGAGGTGGCCGGGTCGTCGACGGTCATGATCGCGCCGTGCGCGCCGGTGGTCAGCGGCTTGGCCTTGACCTTGACGGTGACGGTCTTGTTCAGCGGCAGCCAGACGACGGCCGGGGCGCTGTAGGTGCCGTCGTTGCCCCGGAAGGCCACGTTGTGCGCGATGCCCTTGTTCGGGCCGCTGGTACGGGTCAGCTTGACCTCGTAGTAGCGGCTCTCCTTGACCTTCTGTCCACCCCGGTCGGCGGCGCAGCGGTTGTAGATGCCGGTGCCCACGTTCGGGTTCGGCTCGAAGGCACCCGAGGCCGGGTTGTACTTCGTCAGGTTCTGCGACAGCTCGGTGCAGACCGGCGCCTCGGAGGTGTAGGTCCGGGTCTGCACGCCCGCGTCCAGCAGGTTCCACGCGCCGTTCACGTCGAACATGCCGTAGCCCTGGGCATACGTCGGAACGCCCGCGATCGGCTTCGCGGCGGTGTAGATGGCCCGGCGCAGCGCGGCCGGGGTGACGGCCTGGCCCTTGGCCTTGCCGGCCGAGAGCAGCAGCGCGGCGGCACCGGTGGCCTGCGGGGAGGCCATCGAGGTGCCGTTCAGCATCTGGTAGCCCGGAGGCAGCGGGTAGCCGGCCTCGGCGACCGGGCCGCCCGGCTGCCAGGTCGGCGCGGTGGAGATCGCCGAGCCGGGGGCGGTGATGCTCGGCTTGAAGCCGCCGTCCTCACGCGGGCCGCGCGAGGAGAAGTTGAACAGGGCGTTGTCCTTGCGGACCACCGAGCCGTAGTTGGCCAGCCAGGTGTCCTTGCTGACGCTCGCGGCGACGCTGACCACGTCGGTGGCGACGGAGGGGTCGCCGACGGTGTTCAGGCCCGGGCCGGAGTTGCCGGCGGAGATGAACATCTGCACGCCGTACGTGTTGATCAGCGTGTTGTAGAGGTTGGCGCGGGCGTTCGCACCGTCGTTCAGCGCCGGGAGGCCACCGATCGACATGTTGACCACGTCGACCTTGCGGTTGACCACCAGGTCGACCATGCCGGTGGTGAGCGCCGCGGCGGTGCAGCCGCCACCCCAGGAGCAGGCCCGGGCGGAGACCAGCTTGGCGCCGGGGGCCGCGCCGTTGAAGGCGCTGTTGCCGAGCATGCCGTTGGCGGCGGTGATGCCGGCGACGTGCGTGCCGTGGGTCGCCTCGATGATGCCGATGTTCACGTAGTCGACCAGGCCGGGGCCGCCGACCGGGGTGGTGTCGACCTTCTCGCGGTATTCCACGACGAACGGCATCTGCTCGCGCACCGCCGTGTCGGGGTTGTCCGTGCCGAAGTGGCCGACCTGGAACTTCTCCTTGTACGGCCGCATCACCGCGTCGTCGGTGAAGTCGCGGTTCTGGTTCACGTCGACCCTGATGTCGTGCGTCACCGGGTCGTAGAGGATGCCCCAGGAGTCAGTGGTGTCGCCGTCGCGGTTGACGTCACCGGCCGGGTCGCTGCCGGCGGTGATCGACTCGCGGAAGGTGTTGAACCGGTAGGTGCCGGCCGGCGCGGTCCAGGTGGTCGTACCGACCGTGAAGGACGGGCCGGTGACCTGGGTGATCATCGCGCGCCAGGTGGCGTCCTCGAGCGGGTCGGTGGCGGTGACCCAGTCGACGATCTTGCGCTCACCGGTGGTGGTGGTCTGCAGCGCCGGCTGGTCCAGGTCGATGCCCGAGTCCATGATGCCGATGGTGACGCCGCGGCCGTCCCACTCCGGGTGGGCGGCCTTGAAGGACTCCGCGCCCGTCTCGTTGGTCGGCATGTACGGGTTGACCGCACCGGTGTCCGTACCCGGACCGGCCAGGGTCTCGCCCTGCTCGGCGGTCTTCGCGCCGGCCGGCGCGGCCTCCGGGGCCGGGTCGGGGAGCTTGATCGTCTCGTCGAGGTCGACCGCCGAGACGCCGGGCAGCATGGCGGCCTTGAGGACCTTGGCCGTGGGGACCTTGGCCAGCAGGTAGCCGACCTGGTCGTAGCGCTGGCTGACCGAGGCGCCGAGGCCCTTGAGCCCGTCCGCGACCTTCTTGGCCGAACCCTTCCGGGCGGCGATGATCAGCGTGACGGTCGGGGCGTGCTTGGCCTCCGCCTCGTCGAGGAGCTTGGCGTCGTGCGCGCCCAGCGCCTCGACGGCGGTCGGCTGTGAGGCGTCGGGGGTGGTGGCGGGGGCTGCGCTCGCGGTGGCGGCGCCTCCCCCGACGGTCATGGCGCCGGCCGCCAGGACCGAGGCGAAGAGCGCGGCAGAGGTACGCCGGCTCCGGTTGCGGGGTTGACTCACGTTCTCTTCCTCCAGAGAACAGGGCCCTTCAGAAACAGGGCACGCGTGAGCGTGATCCTGTCGTGGTGTCCGAACTGGTGTCACTACTCCGGAGTAGGTTGTGACCGGTCCGTGACACCGATCGGCCTTCATCGTCACGTCGGTCGTGTTAAACGTCGATGTTCGCTGGCCGTTCGGCCGATGTGGACGGGCTGCTCAGGCCGCCTTCCAGCAGCTCCGGGGCCTGCGGCTGGCGGGGTGCCAGCTCGACCTGCGCCGGGGTGACCAGCTCCTGGTCGGAGACGCCCAGCTCGGCCAGCTTGCGGGCGCTCACCAGCACCCGCGCCTCCAGCGACCCGACCGCCCGGTTGTACGCCGTGACCGCACCGCCGAGCGACGAGCCGAGCTTGCCGACGTGTTCGCCCAACGTGGAGAGTCGGCCGTACAGCTCGCGGGCCAGGGAGTGGACCGCCACCGCGTTGCGGGCCAGCACCTCCTGCCGCCACGAGTAGGCCACCGTGCGCAGCAGCGCCACCAGCGTGGCCGGCGTCGCCAGCACCACGTTGCGGGCGAACGCGTGCTCCAGCAGCGTCGGGTCGCGCTGCAACGCCACGTCGAGGAACGGGTCGGCCGGCACGAAGAGCACCACGAACTCGGGTGTCGAGTCGAACGCCGCCCAGTAGGACTTGGCGGCCAGGGCGTCCACATGCGCCCGCAGGTGCCGGGCGTGCGCGTCCAGGTGGGTGTCGCGGCCCCGCTCGTCGCGCGCCTCCATCGCCGTCAGGTAGGCGTCGAAGGGCGCCTTGGCGTCGACCACCACCGTCCGGCCGCCGTGCAGCCGGACCACCAGGTCGGGGCGTACCCCCTGGTGGTCGGTCGCGGCGGTGACCTGCTCGCTGAAGTCGCAGTGCTCCAGCATGCCGGCGGCCTCGACGATCCGGCGGAGCTGGTGCTCACCCCACCGGCCGCGCACCTGCGGCGCGCGCAGCGCGGCCACCAGCTGCTTGGTCTCGGTGCGCAGCTCGCCGGAGACCGCGCCCATCGCCCGCACCTGCTCGCGCAGCTCGGCGTACGCGTCGACCCGGTCGTGCTCCAGCTCGGCCACCCGCGCCTCGTAGCGGCGCAGCGTGTCGTGCAGCGGCGCCACCGCCCGGGCGACCGCCTCCTGCGACTGCGCGGTCGCCTCGTAGCTCAGCGCCCGCATCGACTGCTCCAGCCGCCCCTCGCCCGCCCGGGTGGCCTCCAGGGTCGCCTCCAGCCGGGCGATGTCGGCCGCCGCGCGGGACCGGGCGGCCAGCCAGCCGACCGCGCCGCCCGCGGCGAGGCAGAGCACCACCACGGCCAGCGTCGAGAAGCTCATGGCAGAGAGCTTGCCAAACGGGTACGACGAGCGCCCGCTGGGTACGTTCGAGGTCATGGAAGGTGCCCTGTGGGTGATCCTGGTGCTGATGCTCGGAGGTGCGTTCGTGTTCTGGCGGTGGGGGAGCAGGTCCCGGCGGGCGACCGAGCTGGCCGACGCGCGCGCCGAGGCGCAGCGGTGGTACGAGCGGCTGGGCGGGCAGTTGATGAACCTGCACGGCGACGCCCCGGCGGTACGCCAGGCGCTGGCCGACGCGGGTGAGCGGTACAACGCGGCCGGCTCCCAGCTGGAGCAGGCGCGGACCCCGCACCAGCTCGCGCTGGCCCGGGAGACGGCGCTGGAGGGGCTGGCGTACATCCGGGCGGCCCGGACCGCGATGGGTATCGACCCCGGTCCCGAGCTGCCGCCGCTGGCCGCCGCCCGGGGTTCGGGCCAGCTCACCCGGGAGCGTGAGGTCAACGTGCAGGGGCAGACCTTCCGGGCCGGCCCGCAGCCGGGCCAGGGGACGCCCTACTACTACCCGGGCGGGCGCTACCAGGGTCGGTCGGTGCCGGCCGGCTGGTACTCGACGCCGTGGTGGAAGACGGCGCTGGGCACCGGCGCGGGCGTGCTCGGCGGCATGCTGATCGCCGACGCGCTCTTCTCGCCGGCCTTCGCCGACCCGGGCTACGGCTACGACGAGGGCTACCAGGAGGGCTTCCAGGACGGCGCCGACTACGGCGACAACAACGACGGCGGCGGCGACTACGGCGACCAGGGTGGCGGGGACCAGTTCGCCGGCGACCAGGGCGGCGGCGACTACGCCGGCGACTTCTCCGGCGGCGGCGACTACGCCAGCGGCGGGGGCGACTTCGGCGGTTTCGGCGGTGGCGACTTCGGTGGCGGGGACTTCGGCGGTGGGGACTTCGGCGGCGGCGACTGGTGACGCGCCGCCCGCGCGTACGGGCGTGAAAAGGGCCCCCTGCCGGGCAGGGGGCCCTTTCGCGTGGGTCAGCCGGTGTTGCGCATGCCGGCGGCGATGCCGTTGACCGTGGTCAGCAGTGCCCGCTCCAGGGCGGTGCCGTCGCTCGGGGCCCGGCGGCCGCCCGGTGCCGTGGCGACGGCCCGGCCGGCGGCGCCCGAGTCCCGGTACTGCCGCAGCAGCGCCACCTGGAGGTGGTGCAGCGGCTCCAGGTAGGTGTCCCGGACGGCCAGGGTGCGCTGGAGCACCGGCGAGTTCTCCAGCAGGGCCGGCGAACCGGTGATCGCCAGCACCTCCTGCTTGGTCAGCTCGTACTCCTGCTCGATCTTGTCGAAGATCGGGTGCAGCTTCTTCGGGACCAGCGTCTCCACGTACCGGCGGGCGATGCTGAGGTCGGTCTTGGTCAGCATCATCTCGACGTTCGACAGGAACGTGCGGAAGAAGTGCCAGTTCCGGTTCATCTCGGCGAGCACGTCCTCCAGCCCGGCCGCCCGCGCGGCGGCCAACCCGGAGCCGACCCCGAACCAGCCCGGCACGATCTGCCGGGTCTGCGTCCAGCCGAACACCCACGGGATGGCCCGCAGGCCGCTCAGGCCGGCCCCGGTGTTCGGCCGCTTCGCCGGCCGGGAGCCGATGTTCAGCGCGCCGAGCAGCTCGGTCGGGGTGGACGCCCAGAAGTACGCCGGCAGGTCCGGGTCCTCGACCAGCGACCGGTAGCACCGGAAGGCCGAGTCGGAGACCACGTCCATCGCCGCGTCCCAGCGTTCCAGCTGCTCGGCCGGCTGCCGGGGGGCGGTGTGCAGCAGCGTCGCCTGGAGCACCGCGGCCACCGTCAGCTCCAGGTTCTCCCGGGCCAGCGCGGGCAGCGTGTACTTGTCGGAGATGACCTCGCCCTGCTCGGTCACCTTGATCGCGCCGTCCAGCGTGCCGTACGGCTGGGCCAGGATCGCGTCGTGGGTGGGGCCGCCACCCCGACCGACCGTGCCGCCCCGACCGTGGAAGAGCCGCAGGTGTACGCCGTGCCGGGCGGCCACGTCGCGCAGCGCGCGCTGGGCCCGGTGGATGGACCACTGGCTGGTGGTGATGCCCGCCTCCTTGTTGGAGTCGGAGTAGCCCAGCATCACCTCCTGCACGTCGCCCCGGGCCGCGACGAGCGCCCGGTAGGCCGGCAGGGAGAGCAGCTCGTCGAGCAGCTCACCGCCGGCGTTCAGCTCGGCCGGGGTCTCCAGCAGCGGCACGATGCCGATCCGGGCCCGACCGGAGTGCACGTCCAGCAGGCCGGCCTCGCGGGCCAGCAGCACCGCGGCGAGCACGTCGTCGACGCCCAGGGTCATCGAGATGATGTACGACTCGATCACCTCGGCGCCGAACCGGTCCTGCGCCTCGCGGATGGTGGCGAAGACGTCGAACGTCTTGCGCGCCGACTCGGTCAGCGGGGTGTCCAGGGTGGAGAGCGGCCGGCGGCCGGTCAGCTCGTCGGCGAGGAGCTTGGTCCGCTCCAGCCGGGTCAGCGACGGGTAGTCCGGCACCTCGCCGACCGCCTCGTAGAGCTGGGCGAGCACCTCGTGGTGCTTCTCGGCGTGCTCCCGGACGTCCATCGTCGCCAGGTGCAGGCCGAACGCGGAGACCGTACGGATGGTGGAGGCGAGCCGGCCGACGGCGGTGAGCTGCCCGGAGTTGCGGGCGAGGGAGGCACGCAGCAGCTCCAGGTCGGCGATCAGCTCGGCCGAGCCCCGGTAGTCCCGCCCGGGGGCGTGCGCGGTGCCGGTGCGCAGCCGCTCGCGGGTGTTGGCCAGCTTCGCCTTCACGCAGCGCGCCTTGAGCCGGTACGGCTCCTCGGCGTTGACCCGGCGGAACCGGGGCGCCACCTCGGGCAGTGCGTCGAGGTCGGCGGCGAGGCTGGCGGAGAGGTCCAGCGACACCGCGCGCAGCCGGCGGGACACCGATACCTCGTTGATGAGCTGGTCCATCGCCTTCTCGGTGGCCGCGATGCCGTGCTCGTGCTGGATGCGCAGCACCTCGCGGGTGACCGCCGGGGTGACGAAGGGATTGCCGTCCCGGTCGCCGCCGATCCAGGTGCCGAAGGTCAGCGGGCGGGCGGTCGGTGAGGTCTCCACGCCGAGGGTGCGCAGCGTGTCGGCGAGGTCGTCGAGGACCTGCGGGGCGGCCTCGGCGTACAGGTCGCGCAGGTAGTAGATGGCGTTGCGGGCCTCGTCCGTCGGGTCCGGCCGGTCCAGCCGCAGCTCGTCGGTCTGCCACATCAGGTCCAGCAGCTCGGCCAGCCGCCGGTTGGCCGGGCCCTCGTCGCTGGCGCCGTAGAGGATCGCGTTGGCCGTCTCGGTGTCCAGCTCGTCGGCGATCGCGCGCAGCTTGGACAGGATCGAGCGGCGGGCCGCCTCGGTCGGGTGCGCGGTGAAGACCGGGCGTACCGCCAGGCGGCGGGCGGCGGCGGCGATCTCCTCGGCCGGCACCCCGCGCTCGGCGATCATCTTGGCGGCCTGGTCCAGCCAGCCGCCGTGGGTGGCCCGGCGGCGGCGCAGGTCCCGGGCCCGGTGCACCTGCTCGGTGATGTTGGCGAGGTGGAAGTAGGTGGAGAAGGCCCGGGCCAGCTTGGTGCCGGTGCTGACGTCGAGGCCGCCGAGCCGCTGGGCGGCGGCGGGGGCGTCGGAGCGGACCTCGGCGCGGATCTCCTCGACCAGGTCGAGCAGCGGGCGGCCCTCCTGGCGGGCGAGGGTCTGCCCGAGAAGCGTTCCGAGGCGGCGGATGTCGGCCCGCAGCGCGGCGTCCGGGCCGTCGTGGTCGTGCTGGTCGGTCACGGGTGCGCTCCTTACGTGAGTACGAAGGACAGCGCTGTCCGACTCCCTGGATCGTATCCGCGCCGGGGCGGATGGGAGCAGCCGGATTCCGTGATGATCTGCACTCTGGGACGGATCAGGACGGCTCAGCCATCGGTGGCGGCGCTCCGGTGCTGGTCCGGGCGGCGCGGACAGCGCGCCGACGAGCGTGGAAGATCGTGGCGGTGAGCAGGCCGAGCGCGCCGAGCAGCGTCCAGATGACCAGCCCGGACAGGGTCCAGCCCATCGACCTGCGGTCGAAGTAGACCGCCGACTTGATCAGGTCGGTGGCCAGTCCGGGGACGTTCCACCGGTGCATGCCGCGCATCCACGTCGGCAGGAACTCCGGGGCGTAGATCCCGCCGGAGCCGGGGTTGCCGAGCACCACCAGCAGCAGGATCACCAGGCCGGTGCCGAGCAGCCCGAGCCAGGCCTGTACGGCGGCGGCGACCATCGCGGCGGCGAAGACCGCCAGCGCGCCGACCGCCGCGACGGCGGGTACGTCGTGGTGCCAGACGTCGAGGATCGGGCCGACGATGGTCGCGCCGATGATGCCGAGCACCACCGAGTAGACGGCGAGCGCGGCCACCCGCAGCCCGGCCCGGGGCAGGCTGACCGGGCTGGTGCCGGTCTTCAGGCCCAGGGCGGTGGAGGCGAGATAGCCGCCGAGCACCAGGCCGACGGCCAGATAGAACGGGACGAGGCCGCGCGGGTCGCTCCGCTCCACCGGCACCTCGTCGGTGACCTGGAGCGGCAGGTTGGCCTGGCGGGCCGCCTGGGTGAGCACCTGGGTCACCAGTTCGGCGGCGGCGGGGGCGGAGGCGCTGGCGGTGGTGAGGCGCAACCCGTTGTCGGGCCCGCTGGTGAGCACCCCGTACACCTCACGGGCGGTGAGGCCGTCGGCGGCGGCGCCGGGGTTGTCGTACCCGACAGGTTTGATCTTGTCGGTCTGGCCGCGCACGGCGGCCATCACCGCCTGGGCGCGCTGGTCGCCGAGGACCACCCCGACCGGCACGTCACGCGGCGTGGGCTGGTGCAGCGCCCCCACGTAGGCCGCGATGAACGCGGTGGCCAGGGCCAGCGTGCCGACCAGCAGCGCCGCGGTGCGCGGCAGCCAGTCGCGTACGGAAAGCTCCTGCTCCTCCTCGTCCACGGGCCCAGCCTATTGTGCGGGTATGCCCGGACTCTGCGGTTTCGCCGGGCGGAATTCGCTGGCCCGCCCCGATAGCGTCCGGACATGGACCTGCCGCGCTATCCGCCGAAGCCCCGCCCCGGTGACCGGGTCGCCGTCGTGTCGCCCTCGCGCGGGCTGCCCGGCCTCTTCCCCCACGTGCACGAGCTGGGACTGCGCCGGCTGCGCGAGGCGTTCGGCCTCGAGCCGGTGGAGTACCCGACCACCCGGGTGATGGCGCCGACCCCCGGGACCGGGCCCGCGACCTCACCGCCGCCTTCGCCGACCCGACGATCACCGCCGTGCTCGCCACCGTGGGCGGGGACGACCTGATCACCGTCACCCCGCACCTGGACGACGCGGTGCTGCGCGCCAACCCGAAGCCCTACTTCGGCTACTCGGACAACACCAACGTCCTCAACCACCTGTACCGGCTGGGTCAGGTCGCCTACCACGGCGGGTCGGTGCTGGTGCACCTCGGCCGGCCGGGGAGGCCGCACCCGCTGACCTTCGACTCGCTGCGCGCCGCCCTCTTCAGCACCGGCTGGTACGAGCTGACCCCCGCCCCCGAGTGGGGCGACCGACCGAATCCGTGGGACCGGCCGGAGACCCTGGCGGACGAGCCGGAGATGCTCCCCGGCGAGGGCTGGCGCTGGCAGGGGCCGTCGAGGGTGGTGCAGGGCCGGACCTGGGGCGGCTGCCTGGAGATCCTGCACTGGCTGATGGCCACCGACCGGGTGCCGACGGCGGCCGAGCTGGCCGGCTCGGTGCTGGTCTTCGAGACCTCCAACGAGCTGCCCTCCGCCCGGGAGGTGTACCGGATCCTGCGGAACATGGGTGAGCGGGGCCTGCTCGCCGGCTTCCCGGCGGTGCTGGTCGGCCGGGCCAAGGCGTGGGACTTCGACCGGCCGCACACGGTGCCCGAGCGGCGGACGTGGGCCGACGACCAGCGGGCGGCGGTCACCCGGGCGCTGGCGGAGTACGCCGACGACCCGGTGGTGGTCTTCGACGTCGACCTGGGCCACACCGACCCGCAGCTGATCGTCCCGTACGGCGGCGAGGTCCGGGTCGACGCGGTCGAGCGCCGGATCGCCGTCCGCTACTGACCCCTGCGCTTCCGCACGAACACGTCGCTCTCGGTCACCGCGTGAGATGAGTGACGCATCGTGACCTTCTACCGGTGTCGCTCGAAGGGTGCCGTCGCCTTTGCTCTGCTGCACTCCACGCAACACCCCGTTGAGCTGCGGTCTAGCCAGCGGCGGGCCGGACCGGCCGCGCCGAGACCGTGACTGACCGTTGCTGTTGCGTGGGCTGCGGCAGAGCAAAGGGCGTCGAGGGTTGCGACGACCCTCGGGGCCATCGGTGCGGAGCGTGACCACCCCGGTCGGCGGCGACCCCTCAGGTGCCGATCGTGGCGAAGGCGCGGACCGGGAAGGTGCCCATGCCCGCCACCCGGGGCGGGGCGGCGGTGAACCGGAAGCCGGTCGGGGGCAGCGCGTCCAGGCCGGTCAGGTGCTCCACGATCGGGACGCCCGCCGCCAGCAGCGCGCTGTGCGCCGGCCGTTCACCGGCGGCGGCCGGGCTCATGTCGTCGATGTTGATCGAGTCGATGCCGACCAGGGCGGCGCCCGCCTCGACCAGCCACCGGGCGCCCTCCCCGGTCAGGTAGGGCGCGTCGGGGGCCGCGTACCGGTCGGTGCCGAAGTGGGCGTCCCAGCCGGTGTGCAGCAGCACCGCCCGCCCGGCCACCTCGTACGGGGCCAGCAGCAGCGGGTCCACCGCGCGGGTGCCGGCCGGCACCCGGACCAGCACTCCGGGCAGGTCGGCGAGGCGGTCCACCGGCATCCCGGCGAGGTCGGCCCCGTCGGCCCAGCGGTGGGCGGGGGTGTCCAGGTAGGTGCCGGTGTTGGCGATCATGTCGATCCGGGCGACGTGGAACTCGACGCCCGGGGCGTAGTTCGCCCGGGACGCCTCCCGGGTCAGCCAGTCGGTGATCCGGGGCGCCGGCCAGCCGGGCAGGGTGACCATCCCGTCGCTGACCACGTGGCTCAGCTCGACCAGCCGCCGTGGGCCGGGAGCGGCGGCGGTCACGCCCCGCCCGCCCTTGTGCGGCTCCTCGATGATCGTCTTTCCGCTGACCCGCACCTCGGCCACCATCAGCAGCCCCAGGTGCCGGACCAGGAGCGCGGCCAACTCGTCGTCGGTGATGTCCGACCCGGGGATGTCCAGTCGGAATCCCTCGGTCCGCAGGCCGCCGCCGTTGGCGAAGCTGATCTCGGCGTCGAACTGCGCCCGGTACTGCTGCCCCGTCATGGCTCCACCGCACCACGCCCGCCGTACCCCGTCAAGATCAGCCCGGCGGCCGGCGGGCGGAAATGGCGAAGGTGCCGTGCAGGGGGGCTGCACGGCACCTCCAGGGTTGCCACGAGGTGGGCGACCCGGGGGGCCCGGCAGGGGGGTGTCGGACCTCCCCGAACAGGCCCGCGTACCCCCCGTCCGGCCGCCTCTCCGGCGGCCCGTTCCGGGCTGACGCGATCAATTCTCGCCTTCGGGTCGGCTCGCGCTCTTGTAAAAATGTGCGCGGATCCGCGGTCAGTCTCCGGCCGGCTGGGTCGGCACGAGCAGCTTGCGCAGCCGGGCCGGCGGATGACCGACCTGGTCCCGGACCACCCGGGTCAGGTGCGCCTGATCGGTGAAGCCGTAGTCGCTGGCCAGCCGGCCCAGCGGCGGTCCGTCCGGCTCGGCGAGGGTGTCCAGCACCGCCCGCACCCGCAGCCGGTTCCGGTAGGCGGTGAGGCTGCTGCCGGTGACCCGCTGGAAGACCCGGCTGAGGTGGTGCGGCGAGGCGCCCACCTCCCGGGCGACCTCGGCGAGGCCGAGGGTGAAGTCCGAGGTCGCCAGCACCTCACGGGCCCGGTCGGCGAGGCGCCGGTGCGCGGCCATCGTCGCCGGGCGCCGCCGTACCGCCCGCTCGATCTCGGCGTCGGGGCCGTCCGCGGCCAGTGCGCTGTGCGTCAGCAGCCGGCCCAGGAAGCGGTGCAGCCGCTCGGCCATCTCGAACCGGTCCAGCCCGCGCCGGCACTCCGCCACCAGCATTCGGTGCGCCAGGTCCAGGGAGGCGTCCGAGTGGCCGTCCCAGCCCGACCGGTCCAGCCAGCCGGCCGCGTCCGGCCGCTGGGCCAGCACGTCCCGGTCGATCTCCAGGCAGGTGTACGAGTCGCCGCAGCCGTACGGGTGCGCCGCCGCCTGCTCGTCACCGGGCCGGGTGATCAGCACCGAGGTGGGGTCGATGACCGTCGTCCGGCCGTTGAGCCGGTGGTGGTACGCGCCGGAGCGGCCCAGGACGATCTTGTACCGGCCGTCGTCCACGGTCTCCGACCAGCCGTGGTTCTCGACGATGCACCGGACCTGATAGACCAGCATCCCGTCCGGTGCGCCGAGCACCCGCCACCGGGCCGGCGTGGTCTTGCGGCGCGGATCGCTCCCGCTTCCCTCAGGCATTCGCTTCCCCCCAGGTGTCCCTCCGACCGGCGTGGCGGCCGATCGTCCCCCCGAAGAGATAGTGTCGAATCCGCAGACCCCCCGTCCAGATCGGGCGAGGGGTGATCGTCGTGTGCCACCAGCGGGAAGTGATCACGCATGCTCACCGGACTGTTCACCGCCGCCCTGGTCGATCCCGGTCTGGCCCGGGCCCGTGACCTGGCGCGCTCCGGTGCCGCCCAGGTCGACGGCCTCGACCTGACCGCCCCGGCGGCGCTGCGCCCGTTCGCGGTCGCGGCCGTCGCGGTCGACGAGTCGGGTGGCGGCGCCGGGCGGCCGGTGCTCGCCGTCACCGCCACCAGCCGGGAGGCCGACGACCTGGCCGCCGCGCTGGGCAGCCTGCTGCCCCCGGAGCAGGTGGCGGTCTTCCCGTCCTGGGAGACGCTGCCGCACGAGCGGCTCTCGCCCCGCTCCGACACCGTCGGCCGGCGGCTGGCGGTGCTGCGCCGGCTGGCGCATCCGGAGTCCGCCGACGCGCACGGCCGTACCGGGCCGCTGCGGGTGGTCGTGGCGCCCGTCCGGTCGCTGCTGCAACCGCAGCTCAAGGGGCTTGGCGACCTGGAGCCGGTGCAGCTCGCGGCGGGTGACGAGGCGGACCTGGAGGAGGTCGCCCGCCAGCTCACCGACATGGCGTACGCGCGGGTGGACCTGGTCACCAAGCGCGGCGAGTTCGCCGTCCGGGGCGGCATCCTCGACGTCTTCCCGCCCACCGACGAGCACCCGTCCCGGGTCGAGTTCTGGGGCGACGAGGTGGAGGAGATCCGCACCTTCGCCGTCGCCGACCAGCGCACCATCGAAGGCGTACCGATGCTGTGGGCGCCGCCCTGCCGGGAGCTGCTGCTCACGCCGGCCGTGCGGAAGCGGGCCGCCGCGCTGGCGCAGGAGCACCCGGAGCTGGCCGAGATCCTCGACAAGCTGGCCGAGGGCATCCCGGTGGAGGGGATGGAGTCGCTGGTCCCGGCGCTGCTCGGCGACGAGAGCCTGGAGCTGCTGCTGGACTGCATGCCGGCCGGCACCCACGTCCTGCTCTGCGACCCGGAGCGGATCCGCACCCGGGCGCACGACCTGGTCCGTACCTCCGAGGAGTTCCTCCAGGCGAGCTGGGCCGCGGCCGCCGTCGGCGGCCAGGCCCCGGTCGACCTCGGCGCCGCCGCCTTCAAGACCCTGGCCGAGGTACGCGCCACCGCCCGCGCCCTGCGCCAGCCGTGGTGGACGCTGGCCCCGTTCGGGCTGGTGGAGGCGGAGGCCGCCCCGGCGCGGCAGCCGTGGGAGGACGCGCCGACCGAGGTCGACGTCACCCCCGACGACGCGATCGCGGTGAGCCTGGCCGCCCAGCCCGCCCCGCTCTATCACGGCGAGACCGCGCGGGTGGTCGACGACCTGACCCGCTGGGCCGGGGAGGGCTGGTCGATCGCGCTGGTCTTCGAGGGGCACGGTCCCGCCCAGCGGGCCGTCGAGGTGCTCCGCGACGCCGGCCTCGGCGCCCGGCTCACCGACCAGGTGCCGGCCGCGCCCGCCCCTGGCGAGGTGCTGGTCTCCTGCGGCTGCCTCACCGCCGGCTTCGTCGACGAGGCGTCGAAGTTCGTGCTGCTCACCGGCAACGACGTCAGCGGCGGTCGGGGCACCTCCATGCGGGACGTGCGCAAGATGCCCAGCCGGCGGCGCAACACCATCGACCCGCTGGAGCTGAAGGCCGGCGACTTCGTGGTGCACGAGCAGCACGGCATCGGCCGGTACGTCGAGCTGGTCCAGCGCACCGTCAACGGCGCGAGCCGCGAATACCTGGTCATCGAGTACGCCGCCAGCAAGCGCGGCCAGCCCGGCGACCGGCTCTTCGTCCCCACCGACCAGCTCGACCAGCTCTCCCGGTACGTCGGCGGCGAGCAGCCCACCCTGCACAAGATGGGTGGCTCCGACTGGCAGAAGTCCAAGGCCCGGGCCCGCAAGGCGGTCAAGGAGATCGCCGCCCAGCTGATCCAGCTCTACGCCGCCCGGAAGGCGTCCAAGGGGCACTCGTTCGGCCCGGACACCCCGTGGCAGCGGGAGCTGGAGGACGCCTTCCCCTGGCAGGAGACGCCCGACCAGTTGGCCGCCATCGAGGAGGTCAAGCGGGACATGGAGCAGACCGTCCCGATGGACCGCCTGATCTGCGGCGACGTCGGGTACGGCAAGACCGAGATCGCCGTCCGGGCCGCGTTCAAGGCGGTGCAGGACGGCAAGCAGGTCGCCGTGCTGGTGCCGACCACCCTGCTGGTGCAGCAGCACTACAACACCTTCGCCGAGCGGATGAGCCAGTTCCCGGTGACGATCCGGCAGCTCAGCCGCTTCCAGACGCCGAAGGAGGCCGAGCAGACCCTGGCGATGGCCGCCGACGGCACGGCCGACATCGTGATCGGCACCCACCGGCTGCTCCAGGCGGCCACCCGGTTCAAGGCGCTGGGCATGGTGATCGTCGACGAGGAGCAGCGCTTCGGCGTCGAGCACAAGGAGCACCTGAAGACCATGCGCGCCTCGGTCGACGTGCTGAGCATGTCGGCCACCCCGATCCCGCGGACGCTGGAGATGGCGATCACCGGCATCCGGGAGATGTCCACCATCGCCACCCCGCCGGAGGAGCGGCACCCGGTGCTGACCTTCGTCGGGGCGTACGACGACCGGCAGGTGGCCGCCTCCATCCACCGCGAGCTGCTCCGCGACGGCCAGGTCTTCTACCTGCACAACCGGGTCGAGTCGATCGACAAGGCGGCCCGCCGGATCCGCGAGCTGGTGCCCGAGGCGCGGGTCGCGGTGGCACACGGGCAGATGGGCGAGGACGCCCTGGAGAAGGTCATGGTCGGCTTCTGGGAGAAGGAGTTCGACGTCCTGGTCTGCACCACGATCGTGGAGTCCGGCATCGACATCCCCAACGCCAACACCCTCATCGTGGAGCGGGCCGACCTGCTCGGCCTGGCCCAGCTGCACCAGATCCGCGGCCGGGTCGGCCGGGGCCGGGAGCGGGCGTACGCGTACTTCCTCTATCCGCCGGAGAAGCCGCTGACCGAGCACGCGCACGAGCGGCTGGCCACCATCGCCCAGCACACCGAGCTGGGCGCCGGCATGTACGTGGCGATGAAGGACCTGGAGATCCGGGGCGCCGGCAACCTGCTCGGCGGCGAGCAGTCCGGCCACATCGAGGGCGTCGGCTTCGACCTGTACGTCCGGATGGTCGGCGAGGCGGTGTCGGCGTTCAAGGGGGAGAGCACCGAGGAGGAGGTCGACGTCAAGATCGACCTGCCGATCGACGCGCACCTGCCGCACGACTACGTCGCCGTGGAGCGGCTGCGCCTGGAGATGTACCGCAAGCTCGCCGAGGCCCGCGACGAGGAGCGGTTGCGTGAGGTGGTCGCCGAGATGACCGACCGGTACGGCGAGCCGCCCGCCCCGGTGCAGAACCTGGTCGCGGTGGCCCGGTTCCGGCTGCTGGCCCGCCGGTACGGCCTCACCGACGTGTCGATGCAGGGCAAGCACCTGCGGTTCGGGCCGCTGCCGCTGCCCGACTCGAAGCAGCTGCGGCTCAAGCGTTACCACCCGGACTCGGTCTACAAGCAGGCCACCGACCAGGTCAGCGTGCCCCGGCCGAGCACCCGACGGATCGGCGGCGAGCCGCTGCGCGACCAGGCGTTGCTGGAATGGTGCGCCCAGCTCCTCAAGGATGTTCTCGGCGAACCGGCCCTGGCGGGGGCGCGGTGAGGGGCGGGTGGGCGGCGTCACAGCCGCGTACCGGGCGTGAGAGAGTGACCGTCATGCGTGCTCGCCGTCTCATCGCCGCCGCCAGCGTCGCGGCCCTCGCTGTGCTCTCGCTCGCCGCCTGCGGCCGTACCTCGCCGGACGTGGCCGCCTACGTCGGGGACACGACGTACTCGATCGACCGGGTGAACGCCATCCAGGCCGAGGCCCAGACGACGTACGAGAAGTCGGTCAAGGCCGCCGCCACGCAGACCGGGGCGACCCCGTCGCCGGAGCAGCTCAAGATCAACGTAGACCGGCAGGACATCCTCAACCTGCTCGTCGGCATCGACCTGGGCAAGCGGGTCGCCGAGGAGAAGAAGGTCCAGGTCAAGGACCAGCTCACCGCCGAGCAGCTCGGCAAGGAGCTGGGCGTGCCGAACACCGAGTACGCGAAGCTGGCCGCCGAGTGGTACGACCTCTATCTGGCGCTGGAGGCCGGCCTGCCGCCGGCCGAGCTGACCGACGCCTCCCGGGAGAGCCTCTACCAGGCGCTGGTGAAGGCGCAGATCGCCCCGGCCGGCTGGTCGGTGGACGAGCAGCGCAAGCAGTTCGAGCAGGCGACCTTCACCCGTCAGGTGTCGGCGGTGAGCGTGGCGCTCCAGGACGAGGTGCAGAAGCTCGACGTGAGCGTCAACCCGCGCTACACCCTCGCCGTCCCGGCGCTGCTGCAGACCCAGAACGGCTTCCGCCAGTACGACCTGCCGTACGTCGAGGGCGGTGACCAGGTCACCGACGTCTCCACCCCGGAGCCGGCGGCCACCCCGGCGACCGCACCGGACGCCTCCTGAGCATGACCGCACGGATCGTCCTGCTGGTCACCTCGCCCCGGCTGCCGGCCGGTCTGCTGACCGCCGCCGCCTGGGACGTGCTCCGCTCCGCCCCGGTGTACGCCGGTGCGGAGAGCGAGCTGACCCGGGCGGTCCGCGTGGCGGGCGCCGAGGTCGAGGTGCTCGACGGCGGCGCCACCCAGGCGCTGCTGGACGCGGTGGCCGCGCACGGCACGGCGGTCTGGCTGGCCGGCCCGGCCGGTGACCAGGCGCTCGCCCGCGAGCTGGGGCTGCGCCTGGCCCGCGAGCCGGGCCTGGCGGAGCTGGAGCTGATGTACGGCTCGTGGGACCCGCCCGGCGCCCGGCTCCTCGACGCGGTCGAGGTGATGGACCGGCTGGCGTCCCCCGGTGGCGACCCGTGGAAGCTGGCGCAGACCCACCGCAGCCTCGCCGGCTTCCTGCTGGAGGAGTGCTACGAGGCGTACGACGCGATCAGCGCCGACGACACCGACGCGCTCCGCGAGGAGCTGGGTGACGTGCTGCTCCAGGTGCTGCTGCACGCCCGGCTGGCGGAGAACCTGCCCGACGGTGAGCGGTGGAGCGTCGACGACGTGGCCGGTGGGCTGGTCGACAAGATGGTCCGCCGCAATCCGCACGTCTTCGCAGGCGCGGCGACCGGTTCGCTGGAGGAGATCGAGGCGAACTGGGAGCGGATCAAGCGCGCCGAGAAGGCCCGCGACTCGGTGCTGGACGGCATCGCCCTGAGCCAGCCCGCCCTCGCCCTCGCCGCCAAGATCCTCGACCGGTCCGGCCGGATCGGCCTGGCGGTCCCGCCGCCGCCCGCCGATCCTGAGGCCGACCCGGAGGCCCACCTCGGCGCCACCCTCCTGGCCACCGTCGCCGCGGCCCGCGAGGCCGGCCTCGACCCCGAGGCCGCCCTCCGCCGCACCACCCTCGCCCACGCCGCCGCCCTCCGCGCCGCCGAACACCCCCCGTCGAGTTGATCATGAAGTTTGCGTCGGGAAACCGCTCGATCCCGACGCAAACTTCATGATCAACGGTCCGAAGCCGGGGTGGTTGCGGGCGGGTGGGAGGGGTGGGGGGTCGGTAGGGTCGGGGGATGGAAGAGTTCGTGCCGCTTGCGGAGCGGATCGTCGAGGCGGTGTTGGAGAGTCGGCCGGGACTGGCCACCTCGGTCGGTGACCACCGGTACGACGATCGGCTGCCGGATCTCTCCGCCGACGCGGTCGCTGCCGACCAGGCGATGCTGCGGGACGCGGCGGACGCGCTCTCCGAGATCGACCCGGACTCGCTCGACGTGGCGGAACGCGTCGACCACGCGCTGCTCAGCTCCCTGGTGGACCGGGGGCTGTTCGAGTCGACGGAGATCCGCTCGCACGAGTGGGACCCGCTGCGGCACAACCCCGGCCCGCTGCTGCACGCCCTGCTCGCCCGCCCGTACGCCCCGGTCGCGGAGCGGCTCACCCACCTCGCCGGGCGGCTGTCGGCCGTACCGGATGCGCTGGCGACCGCGCGCGCGACGCTGCGCGACATGCCGCGGATCCACGCCGAGACGGCGGTCGGGCAGTTCACCGGCGCGGCGGCGCTGATCCGCGACGAGGTGCCCCGGCTGCTGGCCGAGGCGCCCGCGCTGCACGACCGGGTGGAACCGGCGGCGGTCGCGGCGATCGCCGCGCTGGAGGAGTTCGTCGCCTGGCTGGGGTCGGGGCTGGCGGCCGACGCCGGGCCGGGGCGCGACCCCCGGCTGGGCCGGCGGCGCTGGGAGGCGCGTCTCTGGCACACCCTCGACACCGAGCTGGGCGCCGCCGAGGTGCAGCG
This sequence comes from Micromonospora sp. CCTCC AA 2012012, assembly GCF_040499845.1. NCBI lineage: Bacteria > Bacillati > Actinomycetota > Actinomycetes > Micromonosporales > Micromonosporaceae > Micromonospora > Micromonospora mangrovi. The sequence goes on along the minus strand of NZ_CP159342.1, from coordinate 4,331,487 downwards.
CCGCGCCTGGGCCAACCTGGAGCGGGTCACCGACGAGATCCGCGCCGCGGCCGTCGAGCTGGTCGGCGGCCCGGCCGACGACGAGACGGTACGCCGGGCGCTGGACATGCTCGCCGCCGAACACCCCGACAACCACTCCATCGTGGACCTCGCCTCGGTCACCCTCGACGAGGCCAGCGACTTCGTCCGGGCGCACGACCTGATCAGCCTGGTCGAGGACCCGTGCGTGATCCAGGAGATGCCGGAGTTCGCCCGGGGCGTCGCGGTCGCCTACTGCGACTCGCCCGGCCCGCTGGAGACGGCGAACCTGCCCACGTTCTACTGCATCGCGCCCACCCCGACGGAGTGGCCCGCGCAGCGGGTCGAGTCGTTCTACCGCGAGTACAACGACCACATGGTCCGCAACCTGACCGTGCACGAGGCGATGCCCGGTCACTTCCTCCAGCTCGCCCACGCCCGCCGCTACGAGGGCCCCACCCGGGTCCGCGCGCTCACCGAGTCCGGGGTGTTCATCGAGGGCTGGGCGGTCTACACCGAGGAGCTGATGGCGGGGCTCGGCTTCGGCGGCCTGCCGGTGCGGTTGCAGCAGCTCAAGATGCAGCTCCGGATGACCATCAACGCGCTGCTCGACCAGCTCGTGCACTGCGAGGACATGTCCGAGGCCGAGGCGATGGCGCTGATGACCGAGCGCGGCTTCCAGGAAGAGGGCGAGGCGGCCGGCAAGTGGCGGCGTGCGCTGCTCACCTCCACGCAGCTCTCCACCTACTTCGTCGGCTACAGCGAGATGGCCGACATCGCCGCGGCCCGACCCGCCGAGGTGTCGCTACGCGACTGGCACGACGCGATGCTCGCCCACGACTGCCCCCCGCCCCGCCACCTGCGCACCCTGCTGGGGGTCTGATCAGCGGGTGCTGAAGCGGGCGGCCCGCCGGTGCGTACGGCGGCGGTGCACCGCCTCCGGTGGGCGGCGGCTGGGGCGCAGCAGGTCCGACGAGGCGAACAGGGCCCGCTTGGTGACCTCCACCAGCGCCAGGTACGCCAGCACCAGCCCGACCAGCACGGCCAGGAAACCCACCGGCAGCGGGTGGAACCCGAGCGGCCCGGCCACCGGCAGGTAGGGGATCAGCCAGGCCACCGCCACCGCGGCGAACGCCGCGACGAGCAGCGGACGGCTGGGCCGGCTGCGCCAGAACGGGCTGGTGTGGGTGCGGATGGCGAAGACCACCAGGGTCTGGGTGGCCAGCGACTCGACGAACCAGCCGGTGCGGAACTCCACCGGGCCGGCGTGCAGCACGCTGAGCAGCAGCGCGAAGGTGAGGAAGTCGAAGAGCGAGGAGAGCGGCCCGAAGGTCAGCATGAACCGGCGGATCTCCCGCAGGTCCCAGTGCGCCGGCCGGGCGAGCTGGTCGGCGTCGACCCGGTCGGTGGGGATGGCGACCTGACTGAGGTCGTAGATCAGGTTGTTGAGCAGGATCTGCGACGGCAGCATCGGCAGGAACGGCAGGAACGCCGACGCCCCGGCGGCGCTGAACATGTTGCCGAAGTTGCTGGACGTGCCCATCAGCACGTACTTGATGGTGTTGGCGAAGATCCGCCGTCCCTCGGTGACCCCGTCGGCGAGCACGTCGAGGTCCTTCTCCAGCAGCAGCACGTCGGCCGCGTCCCGGGCCACGTCGGTGCCGGTGTCCACCGAGATGCCGATGTCGGCGGCGTGCAGGGCGAGGGCGTCGTTCACCCCGTCGCCGAGGAACGCCACGTCCCGCCCGGCGGCGCGCTGGGCGCGTACCAGCCGGGCCTTGTCCTCGGGCGAGACCCGGGCGAAGACGCTGGTCCGGCCGATCGCGGCGGCCAGTCCGGCGTCGTCCAGCCCGGCCAGGTCCGCGCCGGTCAGCACCCCGCTCACCGGAAGGCCGAGCTGTTGGCAGACCCGGACCGCCACCGCCGGATGGTCGCCGGTGATCACCTTGACCGTGACGCCGAGGCCGGCGAGCCGGTCGAGGGCCGCCCGGGCGTCCGCCTTCGGTGGGTCGAGGAAGACCAGCAGGCCGCCGAAGGAGAGGTCCCGTTCGTCGTCCGGCTCCAGCGTGGTCGCCCCGGGAGCGGGGCGGCCGGCCACCGCGACCACCCGGCCGCCGCCGGCCAGTCGCTCGTCCAGCACCGCCCGCGCCGCATCGGGTACGTCGTGGCAGAGCGCCAGCACCTCCTCGGCCGCGCCCTTGGTGACCAGGGTCCGCCCGTCCGGCCCGTCGACCAGCACGCTCACCCGGCGGCGCTGGTGGTCGAAGGGGAGCAACGCCACCCGCCGGTACGCGGCCACCGGCTGCGCCGCCACGCCGGGTGCCGCCCACAGCGCCCGGTCCATCGGGTTGCCGTCGGCCTCGGTGGTCGCCTCGTTGGCGAGCAGCCCGGCCAGCAGTGGCGCGTCCGAGGGGCGTCCGTCCGGGCCGAGCGTCTCGGCGAGGCTGAGCCGGCCGTCGGTCAGCGTGCCGGTCTTGTCGGTGAAGAGCACCTCGACGTTGCCCAGGTCCTCCACGCAGACCAGCCGCTTCACCAGCACCCGCCGCCGGGCGAGGCTGCGGGTGCCCGCCGCCAGGCTGGCGGTGACGATGGCGGGGAGCAGTTGCGGGGTGATGCCCACCGCGATGGCCAGGCTGAACAGCACCGCGTCGATCACCGGCCGGTGCAGCACCAGGTTGATCACGAAGATCACTCCGGTCAGGACGCCCGCCACCCGGGCCAGCATCAGCGAGAAGCGGCGCAGCCCCCGCTGGAACTCCGTCTCGCCCTGCCGCTCGCCCAGCCCCACCGCGATCCGCCCGAACGCGGTGTGCCCGGCGGTCGCCACCACCACCCCGACGCCGGACCCGGCCCGGACCACGGTCCCCATCAGCGCGCAGGAGGCGAGGTCGTCCAGGGGCGTACCGGCCGGCACCGGGGCCGGGTCCTTGGCCACCGCCGCCGACTCGCCGGTGAGCACCGACTCGTCGCACTCCAGCCGGTTCGCCGCGGTCAGCCGCAGGTCGGCCGGGACCACCATGCCCAGGTCGAGCCGGACCAGGTCGCCGGGGACGAGGTCGACGACGTCGACCTCCCCGGTCCGGCCGGCCCGGATCACCGGCGCGGTGTGGCGTACCCGGTCGTGCAGCGCCGCGCCGGCCCGCTCGGCCCGGTATTCGTTGCCGAAGCCGAAGCCGACGCTGACCGCCAGGATCACCCCGATGACCAGGGCGTCGGTGCGTTCGCCGACGAAGTAGGAGACGGTCGCGGCGGCCAGCAGCAGACCCAGCAGCGCGGAGCGGAACTGCCGGACCAGCACGGCGAGGGCGGAGACCCGGTGGGTCCGGACGGCGTTCGGCCCGAGCCGGGCCCGGCGCCGGAGCACCTCCTCGCCGGTGAGGCCGGCGGGACCGCTGTCGAGGGCCGCGAGCACCCGGTCGACGGGGAGCGTCCCGGCCTCGGTGACCGGCAGCCAGCCCTCGTCGCGTACCGCCCCGGCTCCGCGCACCGCCACCTCCCTGACCCATTGCACACCCGGGCCCGACCGCCCCGCCCAGCATCCACGGCACCCGCCGACCCGGTCAGGGTCCTCCGACCCGGAGGGGAGGGCCGGTCAGCGCGGGGCGGCGACGGCGTCGATCAGCCAGCGCGAGATCGAGTACGCGGGCGGCAGCTCCGCCGGCAGCGCGTCGAGCGGGAACCAGCGGGCCTGCGCCAGCTCCCGGCCGTCGACCACCGGTTCGGCGTCCGGGTCGGTGACCACGGCGGTGAAGCCGGCCAGCAGCGTCCCCGGGCCGGACATCGCCCAGGGCTGGCTGCCGAAGTAGGCGGGCGGCCCGATCGTCAGGCCCACCTCCTCGCCGACCTCCCGCCGGGCGGCCGCCTCCAGCGACTCGCCCGCCTCGACGAAGCCGGCGACCAGTGCCCAGAGCTCCGTCGGGCCGTACGTGTGCCGGACCAGCAGCAGCTCGTCGACCCGGTCGGGGCGGGGTCGGGTGATCGCCACGAGGACGGCGGCGGAGAGCGGCATCGGCACGTACAGGTCGCAGCCGGGGCAGCGCCGGGCGGTCTCGCCGGGCACGTCGGTCAGTTCGGTCCGGCAGGCTCCGCACCACCGGTGGGTACGCCGCCAGGTCACCACGGCCAGCGCCCGTCCGGCGAGCGTGGCGAGGGGTTCGGGCAGCTCGGCGGCGAGCCCGCGCCAGCTCCGCCACCGGCCGGGCAGCTCCTCGGCGTCGGTCACCTCGACGGCCCAGGCCGGTACGCCGTCCAGCGTCCCCACCGGCACCCGGTCGAGGCCGGGTGGCAGGTCGCCGACCCGGGGGAACGCCCCGTCGGGGCCGGTGAGCAGCTTGCGGCCGGCGACCGCCAGGGCGAGGTCGGTGGGTGCCGGCGGGACGCTGCCGTCGGCCCCCGGCACGAAGCCGCCTCCGGTCGGGCCGGCGGGACCCGTCGACGCGGTCACTGCTTCGTGCTGCGCCGGTCCACCACGCCGGCCCCGGGCGGGGGCTGGAACGCGCGCGGGTCGACCGTGTCGGTGTAGCTGGTCAGCGCCAGTTCCTCGGGTCGGCCGTCGAGGGTGCCGGTGAAGCTGCCGAGCACCCCCTCGGTGGTGACGCAGGCGGTGAACCGGTCACCGGCGCCGGAGACGTCCACGCAGGTGGCGTGGTTCCCGGCGAGGGTGGTGTCGCTGGAGGTGATGGTGGCCTCGGGGTCGAGGGCCGCCGTGGTCAGCAGGTGGATCACGGCCGGTGGGGTGACCAGGCCGTGCCGGCCCGCCTCGCCGTAGACGGCGACCGAGGGGCGGCCGGCGGTGAGCACCGGGGGGAGCACGGTGCAGGAGGTCCGGGCGGCGGCGACCGCGCAGGTCGTGACCGCCTCCTGGGTCACCGTGATCTTGCCGTCCGGCCAGGTGTACGACGACCGGAGCGGCTTCTTCGTCTGGGCGATGGAGGCGGTCCGGCCGCCGCCGAGCTGGTAGTCGGCGGCCCAGGTCTGCTCCAGCGCCCGGTCCATCCGCGCGGCCAGGTCGTTGACCAGGTCGGCGCGGCCCAGGGCCTGTCCGGCGTCGTCCAGTGCCTGGCAGCCGGTGACGGAGAGCGAGGCGATGACCGAGGCGGCGAGCACGCGGAGGGTGGTCGAGGCGGCGGGCATGACGCCCAGCCTTGTCGATGCGGGCAACCTCCCGCAAACCCGTTGCCGGTTGAGGCCCGAGAATCCGGGAATGTCCGTGTCACTGACCGTGAGTGAGGCATCTCGGCTCCGGCCCCGTACGCCTGCGGTGCGCCGGGTGGAGACGTGCGACCGGGCGTGGCCCGATACGCTGCGTTCAACACCTGCCTCAGCCGCACCGTCGCGGCCCATACCGGACCGGAACACACAAACGAGGAGCGACTCAGTGGCAACCATCGAAGGAATCGTCGCCCGGGAGATTCTCGACTCGCGGGGCAACCCGACGGTCGAGGTCGAGGTCGGGCTCGACGACGGCACGATCGCCCGCGCCGCGGTGCCGTCCGGCGCCTCCACCGGCGCCTTCGAGGCGGTCGAGCTGCGCGACGGTGACGCCGACCGCTACCAGGGCAAGGGTGTCGAGAAGGCGGTCTCGAACATCGAGGACAAGATCGTCGACCAGCTCATCGGGTACGAGGCCAGCGAGCAGCGGCTGATCGACCAGAAGATGATCGACCTCGACGGCTCCGACAACAAGGGCGAGCTGGGCGCGAACGCCATCCTCGGCGTCTCGCTGGCGGTGGCGAAGGCGGCGGCCGGCAGTGCCGAGCTGAGCCTCTTCCGCTACCTGGGCGGCCCGAACGCGCACCTGCTGCCGGTGCCGATGATGAACATCCTCAACGGTGGCGCGCACGCCGACTCGAACGTCGACGTCCAGGAGTTCATGATCGCGCCGATCGGCGCGCCGACCTTCCGGGACGCGCTGCGCTCCGGTGCCGAGGTCTACCACGCGCTGAAGTCGGTGCTGAAGAAGCAGGGCCTGTCGACCGGCCTGGGCGACGAGGGCGGCTTCGCGCCGAACCTGCCGACCAACGCCGCCGCGCTGGACCTGATCTCCGAGGCGGTGGAGAAGGCCGGCTACCGGGTCGGCACCGACATCGTCTTCGCGCTCGACGTGGCCGCCACCGAGTTCTTCGACGACGGCAGCTACACCTTCGAGGGCAGCGCCAAGTCGGCCGAGGAGATGAGCAACTACTACACCAAGCTCATCGGCGACTACCCGATCGTGTCCATCGAGGACCCGCTGGCGGAGGACGACTGGAGCGGCTGGGCCACCCTGACCGCCGCCGTCGGCGACCGGATCCAGATCGTCGGCGACGACCTGTTCGTCACCAACCCGCAGCGGATCGCCCGGGGCATCGCCGAGCGGGCCGCCAACGCGGTGCTGGTGAAGGTCAACCAGATCGGCTCGCTCACCGAGACCCTGGACGCGGTGGACCTGGCCCACCGGGCCGGCTTCAAGTGCATGATGAGCCACCGTTCCGGCGAGACCGAGGACACCACCATCGCCGACCTGGCCGTCGCCACCGGCTGCGGCCAGATCAAGACCGGCGCTCCGGCCCGTTCGGACCGGGTCGCGAAGTACAACCAGCTCCTGCGGATCGAGGAGGAGCTGGCCGACGCGGCGCGGTACGCCGGTGCGGGCGCGTTCCCGCGCTACCGTTCCGCCTGACGCGTAGCTCCGGGGGAGGGGTGTGACGATGCAGCAGCGCCGCACACCGGGTGGTCAGCGTCCCGCCCGTCGACCGGGTCAGGCCGGTCGACCGGGCGGTGCGCGGGTCCGCTCGGCGGTCCGCGACGCCGGTGTCCGCGCGGAGCCGCGCGGGGCCACCGGTCGGTCCCGCGCCGAGGGCGTACGCTCCGCGAGCCGGCCGGCCGCCGCCCGTCGTACCGCGGCGGGGGGCAGCGTCAAGCGGCTCTCCGCACCCCAACCCCGGCGCTTCACCGGACGGGCCACCGTGCTCTTCGCGGTGCTGATCGCGCTCGCCCTCGGCTACACCTATCCGGTCCGCGTCTATCTGGACCAGCAGGCGGACATCGAGCGGATGGAGACCGCCCAGGCCGACCAGCGCAAGCGGATCGAGGACCTCTCGGCCGAGGCGGCCAAGTGGCAGGACCCGGCCTACATCGAGAGCCAGGCCCGGGAGCGGTTCTTCATGGGCAAGCCGGGGGAGACCCTGCTGGTGGTGCTCTCCGACCCGGAGGGCGCCGCCAAGGAGGCGGGAAGGGGCGCGAAGCCGGCGACCCCGCACGCCCCGGACCCCTGGTACGACACGCTCTGGTCGAGCGTGCAGGCGGCCAACGCCGACAAGTGAGCCCCACCCTTCGCACTCCGAACGAGAGACTGAGCACCGTGAGCGTCGTACCACCGCAGGAACCGGCGGCGGATTCCGTACCCCCGCCGGAGCGGCAACCGGCCACCGAGGCCGACCTGGCCGCGGTGGCCGCGCAGCTCGGCCGCCCGCCCCGGGGCACCCGGGCGGTGGCGCACCGTTGCCCCTGCGGCCTGCCGGACGTGGTGGAGACGACCCCGCGGCTGGCCGACGGGACCCCTTTCCCGACGCTGTTCTACCTGACCTGCCCGCGGGCGACCGCGGCGTGCAGCCGGCTGGAGTCGGCGGGGCTGATGAAGGAGATGGCCGACCGGTTGGCCACCGACCCGGAGCTGGCCGACCGGTACCGGGCGGCGCACGAGGACTACCTGGCCCGCCGGGACGCGATCGGCGAGGTCCCGGAGATCGCCGGCATCTCCGCCGGCGGCATGCCCGGCCGGGTGAAGTGCCTGCACGTGCACCTCGGGCACGCGCTGGGTGCCGGTCCGGGGGTCAACCCGTTCGGTGACGAGACCCTGGCGCTGGTGGAGAAGTGGTGGGCCGCCGGCCCGTGCGTGGACGTCCCGGCGGCCGAGTGACCGGCGAGGACATCGTCGTCCGGCGGGCCCGCACCGGCGACGTACGCGGCATCCGCCGGCTGGTCGACACCTACACCGACGACCGGCGGCTGCTCAGCAAGGCGACTGTCACCCTCTATGAGGACGTGCAGGAGTTCCGGGTGGCGGTCACCCCGGACGGCACGGTGGTCGGCTGCGGGGCGCTGCACGTGATGTGGGAGGACCTGGCGGAGATCCGTACGGTCGCGGTCGACCCGGCCTGCCGGGGGCAGCGGCTGGGGCACCGGATCGTCGGCGAGCTGATCGACGCCGCCCGGGAACTGGGTGTCGCCCGGATCTTCGTGCTCACCTTCGAGACCCGCTTCTTCGGCTCGTTCGGCTTCCACGAGATCGACGGCGCGCCCGTGCCGCAGCCCGTCTACGAGCAGCTGCTGCGCTCCTACGACGAGGGCGTCGCCGAGTTCCTGGACCTGGAACGGGTCAAGCCGAACACCCTCGGCAACACCCGGATGCTGCTGCGCCTGCCGTAGGGTTGCTGCCGTGACGACGCGTGTGGCCGCCATCGACTGCGGGACCAACTCCATCCGGCTGCTGGTTGCCGACCTGCCCGACGCCGCTGCCGGGCCGGAGGCACCGCTGGTCGACCTGAGCCGCCGGATGGAGATCGTCCGGCTCGGTCAGGGCGTCGACCGGACCGGCCGGCTCGCCCCCGAGGCGATCGAGCGCACCCGGGTGGCCCTCACGGAGTACGCCGCCGAGATCGAGAAGTTGGGTGCCGAGCGGGTGCGGATGTGCGCCACCTCGGCGTCCCGGGACGCCTCCAACGCGGGCGACTTCCGGGCCATGGTCGAGCAGACCCTCGGGGTGGCGCCCGAGGTGGTGACCGGCGACGAGGAGGCGCGGCTCTCCTTCACCGGCGCCGTGCGCGGCCTCCCCGCCGGCGCCGAGCCGCCCTACCTGGTGGTCGACATCGGCGGCGGCTCCACCGAGTTCGTCGTCGGCACCCGGGACGGCGGCGTCGACGCCGCCATCTCCGTGGACATCGGCTGCGTCCGGATGACCGAGCGGCACCTGCACGGCGACCCGCCGGGCCTCGACGAGATCGCCGCCGCGCAGGCCGACATCGCGGTCGCGGTGGACCGGGCGCTGGCGGCCGTCCCGGGGCGCGGGGCCGGCACGCTGGTCGGGCTCGCCGGGTCCGTCACCACCGTGGTCGCCATCGCCCAGGGCCTGACCGGGTACGACCCGGCGCGCATCCACCACGCCCGGGTCCCGTACCAGCAGGTCGGCGACGTGACCGCGGACCTGCTGGCGAAGACCCGCGAGCAGCGCCTGGCCATTCCCGTGATGCACCCCGGCCGGGCCGACGTGATCGGCGCGGGCGCGCTGGTGCTCCGCGTCATCATGGAGCGCGCCGGGATGTCCTCGGTGGTCGCCTCCGAGCACGACATCCTCGACGGCATCGCCTGGTCGCTGGCCTGACGCGAGGCGGCGTCCGCCCTCCGATCCCGCTGATGCCCGGTATCGCGTTGTTGACGGTACTTCGCAATACGCAGTAGTGTGCGATGCGTGGATACCACACAGCTGTTGAAGGGCGTGCTCGACCTCGCCGTCCTCGCCGTGCTCCGCGAGGAGGACGGCTACGGGTACGACATCCTGCGCCGGCTGCGCGAGGCCGGCCTGGAGGAGGTCGGCGACGCCTCCGTCTACGGCACCCTGCGCCGGCTCTTCGCCGCCGGCCTGCTCACCACGTACGTGGTGCCGAGCGAGTCCGGCCCGCACCGGAAGTACTACGCGCTCAACGCCGCCGGTCGGGACCAGCTCACCCGCTCCGGCAAGACCTGGCGCTCGTTCGCCACCACCATGGACGCACTGCTCGACGATCGGGGGATGGCGGCATGACCGTCACTGGGCAGGAGATCGCGGACTACGTCGACCGGGTGCGGGCCGCGCTGGCCGACCTGTCGCCCGCCGTCCGCGACGAGTTGACCGAGGACCTGCCGGAGCACCTGGCCGAGGTGGCCGCCGAGACGGACGGCTCGCTGGTCCACCGGCTCGGCGAGCCCGAGGCGTACGCGGCCGAGCTGCGTGCGGCGGCCGGCGCGGACGTACCCGTCAGTGGCCCGCGCCTGGACCGGCGGCTCGCCGCCCTGCGGGCCCGCTACGGTCCCCGGCTGCACGCCCTCGACACCCGGCTCGGTCCGGTGCTGGGGTACGCCTCGGCCGGCGAGTTCCTCCGACTGCTCCGCCCCGCGTGGTGGGTGCTGCGCGGCTGGCTGGCCGCCCTGCTGGTCGCCGCCCTGCTCGGTGAGCCGTCCGGCCTGCTGCCCCGGCTCGGGGGCAACCCGGTGGCGGGGCTCTTCCTGCTCGCCGCGGGAGTGCTCGCCTCGATCTGGCTCGGTCACCGTTCCGGCGCGCTGCGGGGCTGGCCGCGCCGGCTGCTGCGGCTCGGCACCGCCGCGCTGCTGCTCTTCGGCTTCGTCGTCCTGGTCGCCGTGGACCAGCGCGCCGGCTCGGACGACTTCGGCTACCGCGAGGTCTCGGTCGGCAACCCGTACGACGCCATCCAGGACGTCTACGTCTATGACGGCGAGGGGCGGCTGGTGCGCGACGCCCGCCTCTTCGACCAGAACGGCACCCCGATCCGGCTGGGCTACCCTGCCTGCCCCGACCCGCTCCGGCCGGACGACGACCCGATGCGGCGCGGTTACCCGTACTGCCCGGAGCAGGCACCGTTCCTCCCCCGGCCGCCGGCCACCGCCCCGGTGCCGACGTCCGCCTCGCCGACAGTCGCCCCGGTGCCGACGTCCGCCCCGGCGACCTCCACCCCGCCGATGCCCGCCTCGCCTGCGCCACCGGCCGGCCCCGGTTCGGCACCCAGCGTGACCGGTTGAGCGGTGCGTGTCGGGCCGATGACCTGCTTCGGGGGACGAACCTGGGAACTGGCTGAACGGATGAGGGACTGGGGCGATCATGATCGTTACGGTGTCGTCTGCTCAGCAACCCCTCGGAAGGAACACCAGTGTCAGAGCAGGTCGCACCCCCCTCCGCGCCGTACCCCGGCCAGCCCGAGCCGGCCGCCCCGGTGGAGCCGAAGAAGTCCCGCGGCCGCAAGGTGCTCGGCATCCTCGGCATCATCCTCGCCGTCCTCGTCGTGGGTGGCCTCAAGGCGGGCCTGAAGCTCTACCAGAACCGGGACGACACCGTTCAGGCGAAGGTCGGCGACTGCCTCGCGCAGCTGCCCGAGGTGACCGGCGACAAGCAGGAGGACGCCGACGACGCCAAGGTCGTCAAGTGCACCTCCACCGACGCCGTGTACACAGTGGTCGGCCGGGTCAACGACCAGACCGCGGCGCAGACCAAGACCGGTGACGCGTGCACCCGGTACTTCAAGGAGGGCGACGACGGCTACGTCTTCTCCGGCCCGCAGCGCAACGGCGACAAGTTCTACCTGCTCTGCCTGACCAAGAAGGCCTGAGCCGGCCCGTACGGAACGACGACGGCGGCGCGGAGGTGGTCCGCGCCGCCGTCGGCGTACCGGGGCGCGGCCGGGGGGTGAACAGGAGGCGAATGCCACTGTTCTCGCATCTTCCCCGGTGCGCTCACGGCGTGGCAGGCTACCGGCACGTAGGACCACTGGGCGACCAGCCAACGATGACTGACCGCTAGGAGGACGGGCCCATGGGCGAGATGGTGAGCTTCACCGGCAACGAGGGGACGGGCGAGGGGTATCTCGCGATACCCTCCGGCGGTGCGGCCAGCCCGGCGGTCATCGTCATCCAGGACTGGTGGGGTCTCGTACCCCACGTCCGGGCCGTCGTGGACCGCTTCGCGGAGGCCGGGTTCGTCGCCCTCGCCCCGGACTTCCGGCGTGGCGGGCCGGCCAGCCGGCCGACGGAGCCCCGGCAGATGCTGAACGGGCCGCAGATGGACGAGGCGGCCACCGACATCGCCGCCGCCGCCGAATACCTCGCCGACCGCCCCGAGGTCACCGGCAAGGTCGGCTGCGCCGGCTTCTGCGCGGGCGCCAGTCTGGCCCTCTGGTCGGCCACCCGCTCCGAGCGGATCGTGGCCGCCGCCGGTTTCTATCCCCGGCTGCCCTGGGAGGGCATGAGCACCGAGTGGGCGGACTACGCCGGCAAGGCCGCGCTCATCCACTGCTCCGAAGAGGACGGTCTCTCGTCCGCCGACGGTGTGCAGGCCGCCCGCCGGGCCATCGAGGCGGCCGGCGGCACCTGCCAGACGTACGACTACCCGGGCACCTCCCACGCGTTCTTCAACGAGGACCGGCCGGAGAAGTTCGACCAGCGCGCCGCCGCCAGCGCCTGGGCCCGCACCCTGGAACTGTTCCGGGCCAAGCTTGGTTGAGCCGCGTACGCCGGAGGAGGTGGTCGCCCGCGCCGCGCGGGCGACCGACCTGCCCGACCTCGACGGCGCCGTGAGCGACTGTTTCGCCTGCCCCCGGCTGGTCCGGTGGCGGGAGGAGGTGGCCCGCACGAAGCGGGCCGCCTTCCGCGACCAGGACTACTGGGGTCGGCCGGTGCCCGGTTTCGGGCCCGCCGACGCCCCCATCGCGATCCTCGGGCTGGCCCCGGCCGCGCACGGCGGCAACCGCACCGGCCGGATCTTCACCGGTGACCGCTCCGGCGACGTGCTCTTCGCCGCCCTGCACCGGGCCGGCCTGGCGAACCAGCCGACCAGCGTCGCCGCCGACGACGGCCTGGCCCTGCGGGACATCCGCATCTTCTCCGCCGTCCGCTGCGCGCCGCCCGACAACAAGCCCACCCCGGGCGAGCGCGACACCTGCGCGCCGTGGCTGCACCGGGAGGTCGCGTTGATCCGGCCCACCCTGCGCGTCGTGGTCGCGCTGGGTGCCTTTGCCTGGGCCGCGTGGTGGCCGGTGCTGCGCGACGTGTACGGCGTCCGCCCGCCCGGGGCCAGCCCGAAGTTCGGTCATGGGGCACACTGGTCCGGCATGTCCGGCCCGGACCTGCTCGGCTGCTATCACGTCAGCCAGCAGAACACCTTCACCGGGCGGCTGACACCAGCGATGTTGGACGACGTGTTCGCCCGGGCGAAGCAGCTCGCCGGGGTGGACTGACGATGCGTGGGGCGGTGGGATGGACCTCGGCGTGCTGCGGCGATGGTGGCCGCTCGGTGCGGTGACCGCGCTGCTGGCCGTCGCCGCGTCCGCCGCCGGGCACTCCTCGCTCGGCGCCAGCCGGATCCCGCCCGCCAGCGACAGCATCCCGTACGTGCCGGAGTACCCCTCCGCCGAGCCCGCCCCGTCGATCCCGGTCGAGCCGCGCGACGGTGCGGAGGCCACCCAGGCGCACATCCCGCACTGGATCCTCGACGCGGTCCTGGTGCTGCTCGCCCTCGCGATCCTGCTGGCGATCGGCTATCTGGTCTGGACACTGGTCACCGGAGCGCTGCGCCGCACCACCCGGGCGGTCCCCGTCGCGCGGGCCCGGCGGAGCGCCGAGGGCACCGCCCGGGAGGTGGTGGCGGCCCTCGACGCCGGCCTGGTCGAGCTGGACGACCGGTCCACCGACCCGCGTACCGCGGTGATCGCCTGCTGGGTGCGGCTGGAGGAGGCGGCCGAGGAGGCCGGCGTGCCGCGGCTCGCCGGGGACACCCCGACCGACCTGGTCAGCCGCCTGCTGCGGGGTGACCCGGTGGCCGGTGTCCCGGCGATCGCCAGCGCCGACGTGCTGGACGGCTTCGCCCACGTCTACCGCGAGGCCCGGTACGCCACGCACACCGTCGACGAGCGGATGCGCGACCAGGCCCGGGCCGCCCTGCGCCGGTTGCGCGGCGAACTCACCGCGCTGGCCACCGGCTCCGCCGCCGAGGTGCCGTCATGAGCACGAGCATCGAGGACCTGCTCTCGTTCGAGGAGGAGCCCGCCGGGCCGGCCGCCGAGTCCCGGGGCGGGCGGCTGCGGGCGGTGCTGCGTACCCTCGCGGTCACCGCGGCGGTGGTCGTGGTGCTGATCGTCGGCCTGCGCGCGGTCGGCCTGAAGCTCTCGATCTGGATCATCGTGGCCGCGGTGCTCGCGGTGCTCGCCGTCCGGCGGGTCACCCGCGCGCTCGCTCCGCCGCCCCCACCGCGGGCGGGCGGCCGGGCGCCGGCCGGTGAGGAGCCGGGCGCCTGGAACTGGTCGGCCCGGGACGCGCTGCGCGCCGCGATCAACGGGTGGGAACGCCCGCTGGACCGGTGCGCCGGCAACCGGGAGCGGTTCACCGAGCGGGTGCTGCCCCGGATCGGTGAACTGGCCGACGAGCGGCTGCGCCAGCGGCACGGGATCACCCGGGAGTCCGACCCGGCGCGCGCCCGCACCCTGCTGGGGGAGCCGCTGTGGAGCTTCCTCGACACGCCGCCCCGCCGCCCCCCGTCGCCGCGTGACCTCGCGGTGATCGTCGCCGAACTGGAGAAGCTCTGATGAACGACGTGGACCGGAGCATGCCCCCGGCCGAGGTGGGCCGGCTCGCCCGGGCGGTGCTGGACGCGGTCGGCACGGTCGTGGTCGGCAAGCGGGAGTCCCTGGAGCTGGTCCTCGCCGGCATCCTGGCCGGCGGGCACGTGCTGCTGGAGGACCTGCCCGGGCTGGGCAAGACGCTCACCGCCCGCTCCTTCGCGCAGGCGCTCGGGCTGGACTTCCGCCGGCTCCAGTTCACACCCGACCTGCTCCCCGCCGACGTCACCGGCTCCTTCCTCTACGACCAGCGCAGTGGCGACTTCTCGTTCCGCGCCGGTCCGGTCTTCACCAACCTGCTGCTCGCCGACGAGATCAACCGCACGCCGCCGAAGACCCAGTCGGCGCTGCTGGAGGCGATGCAGGAGAAGCAGGTCTCCGTCGAGGGTGTGACGTACCGGCTGGACGAGCCGTTCCACGTGCTCGCCACCGCCAACCCGATCGAGTACGAGGGGACGTACCCGCTGCCGGAGGCGCAGCTCGACCGGTTCCTGCTCCGGGTGTCGTTCGGCTATCCCGACGCCGACGAGGAGTGGGAGGTGCTGCGCCGACGGATGGCGCGGCGCCGCGAGGAGGCCGAGATCAAGCCGGTGGTGGACGCTGCCACGCTGCGGACCATGCAGGCCGCCCTGGAGGACGTGGTGGTCGAGGACTCCATCGGCCGCTACATCGTCGCCCTGACCGCGGCCACCCGGGAGCACCCGTCCGCGCTGGTCGGCGCGTCGCCCCGGGGCTCGCTGGCGCTGCTGCTGCTGTCCCGGGTCCGGGCGGTGCTCTCCAACCGCGACTACGTGGTGCCGGAGGACGTCAAGGCGGTGGCGGTGCCCGCGCTGGCGCACCGGATCACGCTGCGTCCCGAGATGTGGCTGCGCCGGGTCGACCCGTCCTTCGTGGTCGGCGAGGTGCTGGAGTCCACGCCCGCCCCGGCCAGCGGCGCCCTGCCCAGCTACGCGGCCGGCCGGCCGGGACGCTGATGGCCGACCGTGACGCGCCGGAGCCGGCGCCGGGCTGGGCACCCACCTGGGCGCTGGGCCGGGCGGTGCTGCTCACCGGGCTGCTGCTGATCGCGGCGGTGCTGCTGGGCCGGGTCGACCTGGTCGTGCTGGCGGCGCCGTTCGCGCTGGGCACCGCGTACGCGCTGCGCCGGCGGCCGACCGCCGCGCCGCTGCTGGAGATCGACACCTCCGACACGCACCTGGTGGAGGGCGGCCCGATGGCGGCCACGGTCACCGTCGGCAACCCGGACACCGTCTCGTACGACGTGGCGGTGGTGCGCAGCCGGGTGTCGCGGTGGCTGCGGGTGGAGCGGGTGGAGTTCGGCGGCGCCGGCCGGGACGTCCGCGGGTCGGGGGGCGCCGACCGGCCGTTCGTCACGGCGGTGCCGACCGGCGCGGCCGTCGACCTTTCGCTCTCCGGCACCGCGCTGCGCTGGGGGCGGCACCCGCTGGGTCCGGCCGGCGCCCGGGTGGCCGCCGCCGACGGGCTGCTGGTGTCGCGGGCGGTGGTCACCGATCCGGTCCGGGTCCGGGTCTATCCCCGCACCGAGCCGTTCGAGGCCGTCGAGGCGATGCCCCGGGCGGCCGGGCTGGTCGGCGCGCACCGCTCCCGCCGGCCCGGGGAGGGCGGCGAGCTGGCCGGGGTACGCGTCTTCGCCCCCGGCGACCGGCTGCGCCGGATCGACTGGCGGGTCTCGCTGCGGGCCAAGCAGCTGCACGTGGCGTCGACGCTCTCCGACCGGGACGCCGAGGTGGTGGTGCTGCTCGACGTGCTGGCCGAGGCCGGCCGGCCGGGCGGGATCGGCGGCGCGGCGTCGGTGCTGGACACCACGGTCCGGGCGGCCGCCGCGATCGCCGAGCACTACCTGCACCGCGGCGACCGGGTGGCGCTGCTGGAATACGGCCCGGCCGCCCGCCGGCTCCGCCCGGCCACCGGCCGCCGGCAGTACCTGACCGTGCTGGAGTGGCTGCTGGACGTGCACGCCGAGTCCTCCCCGCACGAGCCGTACGACCAGGTTTTCGGCCCGCAGGTGCTCTCGGCGGACGCGCTGGTGGTGGTGCTCACCCCGCTGCTGGACGAGCGTTCCGCGCAGATGCTGGCCCGGCTGGCCCGGGGTGGCCGGTTCGTGGTGGCGGTGGACACCCTCCCGGCCGACCTGCCCGGCCCGAAGGACAAGGGCTGGGCGGAGGTGGCGTACCGGCTGTGGCGGCTGGACCGGGACACGATGATCGGCCAGCTCCGGGAGCACGGTGTGCCGGTGGTCGGCTGGGCCGGCGCGGGCAGCCTCGACCAGGTGCTGCGGGACGTGGCCCGCCTGGCCACCGCCCCCCGGGTGGGTGTCCGGTGAGCGCGAGGAACGCAGCGGAGCGGAGTCCCGCAGTCGCGAACGAAGGCGGGCCCCGGTGACGGAGTTGTTGGACGGGCTGAACGAGCGGGTGCGGGCGCTGCGGTACGCGGTGACCCGGGTCAGTCTCGCCCCGCTGCTGGTCCGGTGCGGGATCTTCGTCGCCGTGCTGGTCGGCCTGCTGCTGGCGTACCCCGTGGAGCTGTTGCAGCCGCGCGGGCTGCTCGCCCTGGTGGTGGTGGCGGTCCTGCCGGCCGTCGGCCCGCGCCGGGTGTGGCCCACCTTCGCGGCGTTGGTGACGGTCGGTGGCTGGCTGGTCGCGGAGGCCGGTTTCGACCGGCCGGTGGCGCTCTGGCGGCTGTTGGCCGTGGCGACCCTGCTCTACCTCGCGCACACCCTCTGCGCCCTCGCGGCGCTGCTGCCCCACGACGCGATGGTCGACCCGGACCTGATCCTCCGCTGGTTGGCCCGGGCCGGCGCGGTGGTGCTCGCCGCCGCGGTGCTCGGTGTCCTGCTGGCGTCGCTCGGGCGGCTCGGTGGCGACCGGGGTTTCCAGACCGTCACGGTGGCCGGACTGGTGGTAGCGGTGGCGCTCAGCGCCCTGCTGGGCTGGTTGCTGCGTCGCAGATAGCGGGACGCCTGCGGGACGTTGCGCAGGTCACAGGGGTTGTGCTCAGTCACATATGGGGGTCTCGGAAGGGGTTAGCGGAGCCGCCCGGGGAAAGATAGATGACGTGAACCCGAAGCGGATCCTTGTCGTGGGTGCCGGGCACGTCGGCCTGTACGCTGCTCTGCGCCTGTCCAAGAAGCTGAGCTCCCGTGAGGCCGAGGTCGTCGTCGTCGACCCGCAGCCGCACATGACCTATCAGCCGTTCCTCCCCGAGGCGGCGGCCGGCAACATCTCGCCCCGGCACTCCGTGGTGCCGCTGCGGCGCGAGTTGCGGAAGTGCAAGGTCGTGGCCGGCACGGTGACCCGGATCGACCATGACCGGAAGACCGCCGTGGTGCAGCCGATCAGCGGCCCGGCCCGGGAGATTCCGTACGACCACGTGGTCGTCGCTCCCGGCTCGGTCTCCCGCACCCTGCCGATCCCGGGCCTGCACGAGCAGGGCATCGGGTTCAAGACCATCGGTGAGGCCATCTTCCTGCGCAACCACGTGCTGGACCGGCTCGACGTGGCGGCCGCCACGACCGACCCGGAGGTCCGCAGCCGCGCGCTGACCTTCACCTTCGTGGGCGGTGGCTACGCCGGCATCGAGGCGCTCGCCGAGATGGAGGACATGGCCCGGGACGCCCTGCGCTACTACCCGGAGCTGAAGCCGGAGGACATGCGCTGGGTGCTGGTCGAGGCCACCAACCGGGTGCTGCCCGAGGTCGACCGGGACATGGGCGCCTACACGGTGCAGCAGCTGCTCAAGCGGAACATGGACATCCGGCTGGACACCCGGCTCGAGTCCTGCGTCGACGGGGTGGTCAAGCTCTCCGACGGCGACACCTTCCGTTCCGACACGATCGTCTGGACGGCTGGCGTGAAGCCGTCGCCGATGCTGGACGCCACCGACTTCCCGCGCGACGAGCGCCGGCGGGTGACCTGCCTGCCGACCCTCCAGGTGGTCGACGGTGACCGGGTCGTCGAGGGTGCCTGGAGCGCTGGTGACTGCGCGGCGGTGCCGGACCTGACCAAGGAGCCGGGCAACTTCTGCTCGCCGAGCGCCCAGCACGCGGTGCGGCAGGCCGCCCGGATGGCCGACAACATCGTGAACGTGATCCGCGGGCGCGAGCCGGTCGACTACAAGCACAAGCACGCGGGCAGCGTGGCCAGCCTCGGCCTCTACAAGGGCGTGGCCCAGGTCTACGGGGTCAAGATGACCGGCTACCCGGCGTGGTTCATGCACCGGACGTACCACATGTCGCGGATCCCGTCGTTCAACCGCAAGGTCCGGGTCGTGGTCGACTGGACGCTGGCGTTCTTCCTCAAGCGTGAGGTGGTCGCGCTGGGCCAGCTGCACGACCCGCGCGAGGAGTTCGTCGAGGCCTCCCAGCCGGTCGGCGCCGCCCGCGTCTGACAGCGCTGAGCAGAGGGCCCCTTCTCGTCGGAGGAGGGGCCCTCTCGCGTCAGACCCGCCAGGTCCAGGCGTCGGCGATCCGGGTGGGTGGGCCGAAGAGCTGCTCCAGGGTGCCGCGCAGGGTCTGCGCGTGCGGGGCGTCGTCGGTCAGGGCCACGCAGGACGCGCCCCAGAACCGGACGTCCCGGGCGGCCTGCCGGCGCTGGACGTCCCCGACGGCCGGCGCGACGCCCCGCTTCGCGACGTCGGCGAGCAGGGCCGAGGTGGGGCGCTTGTAGGTGCCCATGGTCGCCGAGCCGTTCCGCCCGTACGGGCCGATGAAGAAGCCCTCCGGCATGCCGAACCCGGCGTCGGCGGCGGTCGCCCAGGCCATCGGCCACGGGTCCTTCGGGGTGGCCACCGGCACCGGCACCAGCACCCCGCCGGGGCGTACGCAGTCGCGCCAGTGGCCGCCGGTGATGAACTCGGGCACCGCCGGACGGTCGGTGGTGGGCAGCGGTGACGGGAAGACGCTCAGCAGCGCGGCGGCGACGCCCAGCGGCACCAGCCGACGGGCCCGCCCCGGCTCCCGCAGCGCCCGGTCGACGGCGAGGGTGAGCAGGGTGGCGGTCAGCGGCAGCACCGCCAGGCCGAACCGCATCGGCAGCGCGCCGTCGATCACCGGCAGCCCACCCAGCAGGGCGTACGGGCCGGGCAGGGCGGTCCGGGTGCCGCCGAGGACCACCTCGGGGCCGAGCGAGAACCCGGCCATCACCACCGCCCCGGCGACGCAGGCGAGCACCACCGCGCGCCGGCCCAGCCAGACCGCGCAGGCCGCGGTGACCAGCACCAGCGGCCAGCCGAGGAAGGTGTTGTACTCGGCCGGGCCGGTGGTGAGCCGGGACGCGGCGTCGCCGCCCACCACCGACAGCGGGGAGATCGTCCACCAGCTGCTCAGGTCGGCGGAGAAGTAGTGCGGGCTGAACATCCCGTCGGAGACGCCCTGCGGCCCGGCGAACTGGAACCAGAGCGGGAACGCCAGCACCAGCAGCGCCAGGCCGGCGGCGACCAGCAGTCCACCGGCGAAGGCGGGCAGCGCCCGGCGCAGCAGCGCCCGGTCGGCCACCCCGTACGCGATCGCCATGACCAGCAGGGTGAGCGCGGTGAGGAAGAGCACCTCCTCGCCGACGAAGACCTGGCCGACGACCGCGGCGGCCAGGCCGACCGCCGAGGTGGTGAGCCGACGGCGGTCCGGCCCGTCCGGGCGGCCGGCCGGGTCGGCGGCCCGGAGCAGCCGGACCACCAGCCAGACGATCACCGGGACCAGCCACTGCGCGGTCATGTGCAGGTGGGCGTTGCTCTGCGACACCATGCCCGGCCCGAAGCCGCAGAGCGCCGCGCCCAGTCCGGCGGCGAGCCGGCGGACCCGCAGCAGCCGGGCGAGGAGCAGATACCAGGCGATCGCCGTGCCGGCGAGGTTGCCCGCGACCAGCAGCGCGAACGTCACGGGCGCCCCGACGGCCAGGGTGACCGGGGCGAACAGCACCCCCAGCGCGATGACCGTGGTGTTGGTCATCAGGTTGACCCCGTCGGGGGCGTTCAGCCGGTCGGTGAGCAGGCCGAAGTCGCCCAGCAGGGCGCGCGAGTCCACGGCGAGGAACCACTCGTAGAGGGTCTGGTCGGCCGGGTTGAGCGCCAGCATCCGCTGCGCCGGGGCGGGCCACATGCCGTGGGTGAGCCAGCCGGCCAGGAGCACGAAGAGGAGGGCGACGAGCAGGTCCGTACGGTGCCGGACGACGGTGGCCCGCAGCCGGGCCGGCCGGGACGGGCCGGCGACGGCCGGACGGACGACCTGGTCGGGGTCGGGCCCGGGGGCGGTACGGGCTGCGCTGGTCACGGCCTCGACCCTAGTGGCGCGACCCCCACGGGGTACGCCGGGACGCCGGGCAACGGTTACGGTGACACTGCACCGCGCGTGTCGACACGGTGTGACGCCCGGGTGGTGGAACGGCAGACACGGCCGCCTTAAAAGCGGCTGCCGCAAGGCGTGCGGGTTCGAGACCCGCCCCGGGCACCGAGACTCTCAGCTTTCCCACAGCTTCGCGCGCGGCGCGCGTCGGGGGGCCCGTTTACCCTTGAAGGTGCACGTTCATCGTGCGACGACCCCCTGAGGGAGGCCTGAAACAGTGAAGACCACGAACCCGGTGCTCGCCCGGCTCGGCCAGGCGGCCGAGCGTGAGCGGGCGGCCGGGTACGCCCAGCCCGGGCCGTACGGACAGCCCGGTTACCCCCAGCAGTACGCGCCGTACCAGCAGCAGTACCCCACCGGGGTCGGTTACCCGGCCGCCCCGCCCACGGTCACCCCGATGACCCTGGACGACGTCGTCGTCAAGACGGTGCTGCTCCTGGGCATCCTCGGCGCCTCCGCCGCGGCCGCCTGGGTGCTGGTGCCGGACGCCCTGGTCGGCGTCGCCTGGATCGGCGCCGCGATGGTCGGCCTGGTGCTCGGCCTGATCATCTCGTTCTCCCGGATGGCCAACCCGGCGCTCGTCGTGGCGTACTCGATCGTCGAGGGCGTCTTCGTCGGCATGGTCAGCAAGGCCTTCGACACCCTCTACGACGGCATCGTGCTCCAGGCCGTGGTGGCCACCTTCGGTGTCTTCTTCCTGATGGCGATGCTCTACAAGGCGCGCGTCATCCGGGCCACCCCGAAGTTCGCCCGGATCATGATCTCGGTGATGGCCGGCCTCTTCGCGGTCATGCTGATCAACCTGGTGCTGGCCCTCTTCGGGGTCAACACCCACCTGCGCGACGGCAGCCCGCTGGCCATCGGCTTCAGCCTGGTCTGCATCGTGGTCGCCTCGCTGAGCTTCGTGCTCAACTTCGCCGAGATCGAGGACGGCGTCCGGATGGGGCTCCCGCAGCGCTACTCCTGGACCGCCGCGTTCGGCATCGTGGTCGGTCTGGTCTGGCTCTACCTGGAGGTGCTGCGCCTGCTCAGCTACTTCCAGGGCGACGACTGACCGCTCCCGTCCCACCCGGCGACGCCCGCCTCCGCGACCGCGGCGGCGGGCGTCGTCGTTTTCCCGCCGCCGCCGGGCCGTCCCGGGCAGAGTGGGCAGGGGTACGTCGGTGAGGAGGTCGGGGTGCGGAGTGCCAATCCGGTGCTGGACCGACTCGACGACGTGCGCCGGACCGAGCGGCAGGTCCTCGGGGGCGGGCCCGTCGAGGCGATGACCGTCGACGACGTGGTGCTGCGTACCGTCGGTCTGCTGCTGCTCACCGGAGTCACCGCGGCGGTCGCCTGGGTGCTGGTGCCGCAGGCGGTGTGGATCTCCGCGGCGCTGGCCGGCACCGCCCTGGCCGGTCTGGCGCTGGCCCTGGTCATCTCCCTGCGCGGCACCACCAACCCGGTCCTGATCGCCGGGTACGCGGTGCTCCAGGGACTGCTGCTCGGGGTGGCCAGCCGGGCCTTCGAACTGATCCATCCGGGGATCGTGGTGCAGGCCGTGGTCGGCACGTTCGGGGTCTTCCTCGGCATGGCGCTGCTCTACCGGGCGCGGGTCGTCCGGGCCACCCCACGGCTGGCCCGGCTGGTCGCCGGGGCGCTGATCGGCATCGTGGCGCTCGGCCTGGTCAACCTGGTGGCCTACCTGACCACCGGGCGGCAGGGGTTGGCCGTCTACAGCCTGACCGCCCAGGTGGGCTGGCTGCCGTACGTCTTCTCGGGGGTGGCGATCCTCGCCGGGGCGTTCAGCTTCGTGCTCGACTTCGACCAGGTGGAACGCTCGGTCCGGGCCGGCCTGCCCCGCCGGTACGCCTGGTACTGCGCGTTCGGGCTGCTGGCCGGGCTGGTCTTCCTGTACTGGCAGCTGCTGCGCCTGCTCGGCTACCTGCGCCGGTGAGCGCCTAGACTCGGCCCCGATGAGCGCAGCGGAACTGGACCGGGCGGTCGGCCTGCTGGTCGGTCAGGTGGGGCACTGGCAGCAGCCCCGCTGGGCGGCGGTGGCCGCCGGCGGCAACGTGTCCCGGGGGGACCTGGTGCACAAGCTGGTGCAGGAGGTCGCCAACCTGGCCGCCGACGTGGCGGGTGAGCCGCGTCGGGACGTACCCCGGTTGGCGAACGACCTGGCGCTGCCCGACCAGCTCCGGGTGGTCGCGGCCGACCTGGTGGCCGCCGATCCGCCGGACGCGGTGCTGACCCGGGCCGCCGGCGCGGTGCGGGCCACCCGCGACGCGCTCTGAGTCGGTCAGCTCCGCAGCCAGCGCCGCAGCTTCCGCCGCCGGACCCGGTCCCGGGCCCGCGCCACGGCCGGCAGGTCCCGGTCGGCGGTGGCCGCCTCCCGCGCGTGCAGCAGCCCGTAGGTGAAGGCGTTCTCCCCGTCGGCGTACGCGCGCAGCGCCTCCCGCCGCAGCACCTCCCGGGCGACCGCGGAGTCCTGGTGGCCGCCGAGCCGGTCCTGGAGCTGCTTGAGCCGCCGTACCAGGGTGGCGGCCGGGCGGCCGGCGTCGGGCCGGCGCACCTCGACGGCGTACCGGGCGCTCTTGTACGCCTTGCGCGCCTCGTGCAGCGCGTCGTCGTCGCCGTCGGCGCGGTCCAGCCGGTCGTCGGCCCCGGTCAGCGCGCGGCGGATCCGCCGGTCGATCCAGCGCGGCCCGACCGGGCGGGCCGGTGGCTCCTCGACCAGGGCGTCCAGCCGGCGCAGCAGGTCGATCCAGCGGTCGGAGTCGAGGGCCTCCCGCAGCCCGTCGACGGCGGTGGCGAGGTCGGCGGCGAAGTGGGCGGTGAGCCGCGCCGCGACCGGGCCGAGCACCAGCTCGGGCGGCTCGGCGTGCACGGCGCCGGTGAGTCGCGCGGCCAGCACCTGGCTGTCCCGGACCGCCCCGAGCCGACGGCCGAGCCCGCGCAGCTCCGCCCGCACCGACTCGCTCTCCGGGCGGTCCCACAGCCCCCGGAAGGTCCGCAGGGTGGCCCGTAGCCGGCGGACGGCGACCCGCATGGCGTGCACGGCGTCCTCGTCGCCGCCCCGCGCGGCGGGATGGCGGATGACCAGCACGTCGCGCTGGGCGGCGGCGTAGGCCAGCACGGGCGCCGCCGCGCCGTCGCGGCCCGGGGCCCGCACGGCCGCGAGCCGTCCGGCGAGCGCCCGGTGCGACTTCGAGACGGGTACGGGTCGAGCGCCGGCCGCCAGCAGCCGCTCCTCGACCGCGTCGAGCACCGC
Organism: Micromonospora sp. CCTCC AA 2012012; assembly: GCF_040499845.1. Lineage (NCBI taxonomy): Bacteria > Bacillati > Actinomycetota > Actinomycetes > Micromonosporales > Micromonosporaceae > Micromonospora > Micromonospora mangrovi. The sequence goes on along the minus strand of NZ_CP159342.1, from coordinate 4,307,504 downwards.
GTCGTCCCCGTCGACCAGCTCCACCTCGATCTCGTGCCAGCTCTGCCGGTCGCCGGTGACCAGGTCCCGCCCCTCGACGGTGTCCTCGGCGACCTCGGCCAGCACCCGGCCCCGCTCGTCGAGCAGCCGACGCTCGACGCGGTGGGTGGTGATCCGCGCCGCCGGGGCGACGTCACCACCTCGGGCGGCGGCCCGGAAGAGCGCGACCAGTTCGGCCGGCGGACCGCTGTCGTCGGGGCCGGCCGGGAACTGGTGCTCGGTGCGGGCACCGCCGGCCGTACCGACCTTCAGGTGCCAGCCCGCGTCGTGCCCCCCGCTGCGCCGGCGCAGCGCGAAGCCGCTGCGGGCCAGCCGCAGGTCCGCCGTGTCCAGATAGACGGCGTCCAGGTCGAGGGTGGTGGCGTCGGACGTCGTCGCGACGCCACCGCACCCCGTCAGGTCCGGCAGCCGGAACCCGTCGTCCCCGGAGTACGTGCGCTCCCGTTCCACGACCGTCGCCATGGGGGACCGGTACCCGGGTCGGTGTCGGGCGAACCGGTGGTCAGCTCAGCCGCTCCAGCACCATCGCCATGCCCTGGCCGCCGCCGACGCACATGGTCTCCAGACCGATGGTCTTGTCGTGCCACTCCAGGGAGTTGAGCAGCGTGCCGGTGATCCGGGCGCCGGTCATGCCGAACGGGTGACCGACGGCGATCGCGCCACCCATCACGTTCACCTTCTCCTCCGGGATGCCGAGCTGCCGGTAGGAGGGGATGACCTGAGCGGCGAACGCCTCGTTGATCTCGACCAGGTCGACGTCGTCGACGGTCATGCCGGCCCGCTTCAGCGCCTGCTTCGACGCCTCGACCGGGCCGAGGCCCATGATCTCCGGGGAGAGCGCGGTGACGCCGGTGGAGACGATCCGGGCCAGCGGGGTGAGCCCGAGGTCCTTCGCCCGCTGGGCACTCATGATCACCACGGCGGCCGCGCCGTCGTTCAGCGGGCAGCAGTTGCCGGCGGTGATCCGGCCGTCCGGCCGGAAGACCGGCTTCAGGCCGGCGACCGCCTCCAGGGTGACCCCGGCACGCGGGCCGTCGTCGGTGCTGACCACCGTGCCGTCCGGCGTGGTGACCGGGGTGATCTCCCGGGCCCAGAAGCCGTCGGCGATCGCCTTCTCGGCGAGGTTCTGGCTGCGGACGCCGAACGCGTCCATGTCCTCGCGGGTGACGTCGTAGACCTGGGCCAGGTTCTCGGCGGTCTGCCCCATGGTCAGGTAGATGTCCGGGAGCTGGCCGGCGTCGCGCGGGTCGGTCCACACCTCGGCGCCGCCCTGGGCGCGGGCCGCCGAACGCTCGCGGGCCTCGGCGAAGCGCGGGTTCTCCCAGCCGCCACCGACCAGCGCCTGCGCCTCCGGCGGCAGGGTGTCGGAGTTGCCCCGGGCGTAGCGGGAGACCATCTCCACGCCGGCGGAGATGAAGACGTCACCCTCGCCGGCCCGGATCGCGTGCATCGCCATCCGGGTGGTCTGCAACGAGGACGCGCAGTAGCGGGTCAGGGTGGCGCCCGATACGCCGTCCAGGCCCATCAGGGTGGTGACCACCCGGGCCATGTTGAAGCCCTGCTCACCGCCGGGCAGGCCGCAACCCAGATAGAGATCGTCGATCTCGGTGGGGTCGAGCTGGGGCACCTTGCCCAGAGCGGCCTGGACGATGGTGGCGGCGAGGTCGTCCGGGCGGACGTCACGCAGCGAACCCTTGAACGCGCGGCCGATGGGGGACCGGGCGGTGGCGACGATGACGGCGTCGCGGGACGACTCAATCGGCATGAACCAACGTTAACCCGCGGGTAACTTGAGGCGGAAGCTGGTCACCCGGCGGGAAATGTCACGCCCGCCGGGTGCCGGTCAGTGGTGGCGGGAGGCGACCGTCGCCGCCGCCTCGACGGCCGGCAGCAGGGCGTGCGCCCAGACCCGGTAGCCGTCGGCGGAGGGGTGGTAGCCGTCGTGGCAGAGCGTGCCGGCGTCGGCCCGGAACACCGGACCGGTCTCGGCGGCCAGGTCGACCACGCTGCCGCCCGCGTCCAGCACGGCCGCCGTCTGCGCGCGGGCCACCCGTCGCCCGGACCAGCCGAGCACCTGACGCAGCGGGGCGGCCACCGCGCGGACCGCGCCCAGGTCGGGACAGGTGCCGACGACCACCTCGACGTGCGCCTCGCGCAGCCGGCGCACCGCCGAGCCGAGGTAGGCCGCGGCGTCGGCCGGCCGGGCCAGCGCGGTGGCGTCGTTGGCGCCGATCAGCACCAACGCCACGTCGGGCCGCTCGCCGAGCAGCGCCCGGGCCACCTGGGTGGCCAGGTCGGTGGCGCGGGAGCCGGCCACCCCCACGCTGGACAGGTGCACCTGGCGGCCCGTCGGCCCCTCGGCGAGGAGGTGGGCGAGCTGCCCGCCGACCGTCTCGTCGAAGCGTTCGACGCCCACGCCGAGCGCGGAGGAGTCACCGAGCAGCACCAGCCGCAGCGGTGGGGCGCCCGCCCGCCCGACCGTGGCGCGCAGGGCGAGGCTCAGCTCCGGTTGGGCGTACCGGCGGTTGCGGGCGGCGACGGCCTGGCCGGCGAGCACGGCGGCCCCGCCCACCGTGCCGGCGAGCAGGGAGAGCGCCGCGGCCCGCCCGATTCGCGCCACCAGCTCACTGCGTTCGTCCATCACGCCACCTCCCCGTGCCGGCCCTGCGTCCGCGCACGCCGTCCGCCGCCCTGGCGGTCGACGCCGGCACGGGCCCGGACTGCGGGGTGCCCGCCGGTCCGCTCGCTCATGCCAGCTCCTCCAGTGTCGATGGGTCGGCGGCGGAGCCGGACTGCGGCACCGCGCCGACGCCGAAGAAGGCCCGCCGCCGCAGCTGCGCCCAGCGGCCACCGGGCCCCCGGTCCCGGCCCCGGACCTGCACGCCGCTGACCTCGGTGCCGGCGTGCCGGGCCGCCTCGTGGGCCGCCTCCGGCAGCGACCGTACGCCTTCGCCCCGGACCAGCGGCGGGCGGCGGTCGGCTCCGGTGCCGAGCGCCGACAGCACGGTCGGCAGCAGCGCGGCGGCAGCCATCGCGTACCCCTCGGCGGAGGGGTGGAACCGGTCCCAGGCGAACATCCGGGCCGGCTCGGCGGCGAACCGGGGACCCAGCATGTCGCCCAGGGAGACCGTCCAGCCGCCCGCCTCGACCACCGCCACCGTCTGGGCGGCGGCGAGCTGCCGGCTCCAACGCCGGGCCAACCAGCGCAGCGGCGGCTGGATCGGCCGGATCGCGCCCAGGTCGGGACAGGTCCCGACGACCACCTCGCAGCCGGCCGCGCGCAGCGCGCGGACCGCGTCGACCAGATAGCGCACCGCCAGCGCCGGCGGGGTGCGGTTGGTGACGTCGTTGCCGCCGATCAGGATCACCGCGACGTCCGGCTCGCACTCCAGCGCCGACTCGACCTGCGGCTTGAGCCCGGCCGACAGGGAACCGACCACGGCGAACCGGTGCAGCCGGACCGGCCGGTGCAGCCGGCGGGAGAGGCCGGTGGCCAGCAGGGCGCCCGGGGTCTCCCGGCGGCGGTGCACGCCGTAACCGGCGGCGGAGGAGTCGCCGAGAATGACCATGGTGAGCGGCCGACCGGGGAACTTGGGACCGTAGACGCCGTCGCAGCGGGGCGGGGGTGCCTCGGCCATCGGAATGGTGCGCCGGGCCTGGCGGGCCTGCCCGAGCAGCACCCCGCCGGTGGCGACCGTGGCCGCCACGGTGGCGCCCGTGCCGACCGCCGCGATCCGGGCGATCCGCCGGGCGCGCTGCCAACCAGCCGGTGCGACGGAACCAGCGTCCCCCATGAGCCGACAGTATCGCGCCGCCCCGACACCCGCTCTCCCCGTGACGGCCGGAAGGTGGCTGGGAGGTGACCGTTCTGGGTACCACCTGGACGGGGCCGCCGACGGACGGCCCGGCGGGCTTGCGCCCGGGGCGCATGCTGGTCGAGCGGAGAGGGGCGGACGATGGGGAAGACGTTGAAGCGGACGGCGGCGTTCACCGCGCTGGCCCGGGCACTGGCGGCCGGCGCACGGGGCGGACCGTCGCTGGGTGAGCGGCTGCTGGCGCTGCCCCGGATGATGCGGGCCACCGCCCGGGGCGAGTACGACGGCGGCCTGCGGCTGGCCATGATGGCCGCCGCGACGGCGTACGTGGTGTCGCCGATCGACGTGGTGCCGGAGCTCTTCCTGGCCGTCCTCGGCCTGGTCGACGACGCCGTGATGGTCACCTGGCTGGCTGGCAGCGTGCTGTCGGAGACCGAGCGGTTCCTGGAGTGGGAGGCGCGTCGCAGCTCCGTCATCCCCGGACATGTGACGCCCTGACGGCACGTACCCTGGGCGACGAGAAGAACGTCTGCCCGGCCGCCGTCGCCGGCGCCGCAACGAAGGGCACAACGAGGTGCAGTACTACGACAACGTCGTCGACATGATCGGCAACACCCCGCTGGTACGGCTGCGCAACGTCACCGAGGGCATCAGCGCGACCGTCCTGGCGAAGGTGGAGTACCTCAACCCGGGCGGCTCGGTGAAGGACCGGATCGCGCTGCGGATGGTGGAGGACGCCGAGGCGGCGGGGATCCTGCGGCCGGGCGGCACCATCGTCGAGCCGACCAGCGGCAACACCGGCGTCGGGCTGGCCCTGGTGGCCCAGCTCAAGGGCTACAAGTGCGTCTTCGTCTGCCCCGACAAGGTCAGCCAGGACAAGCAGGACGTGCTGCGCGCGTACGGCGCCGAGGTGGTGGTCTGCCCGACCGCCGTCGCGCCGGAGGACCCGCGCTCCTACTACAACGTCTCCGACCGGCTGGCCCGGGAGATCCCCGGCGCCTGGAAGCCCGACCAGTACAGCAACCCGGCCAACCCGCGCTCGCACTACGAGACCACCGGCCCCGAGCTGTGGAAGCAGACCGAGGGCGGGCTGACCCACTTCGTGGCGGGCGTCGGCACCGGCGGCACCATCTCCGGCATCGGCCGCTATCTCAAGGAGGCCTCCGCGGGTCGGGTCAAGGTCATCGGCGCGGACCCGGAGGGCTCGGTCTACTCCGGCGGCACCGGCCGGCCGTACCTGGTCGAGGGCGTCGGTGAGGACTTCTGGCCGGAGACGTACGACCGGAGCGTCGCCGACGAGATCGTGGAGGTCTCCGACAAGGAGTCCTTCGAGATGACCCGGCGGCTGGCCCGCGAGGAGGGGCTGCTGGTCGGCGGCTCCTGCGGGATGGCCGTGGTGGCGGCGCTGGAGGTGGCCCGCAAGGCCGGCCCGGACGACGTGATCGTGGTGCTGCTGCCCGACAGCGGCAAGGGCTACCTCTCGAAGATCTTCAACGACACCTGGATGGCCCGGTACGGCTTCCTCGACAACTCGGGCACCGAGCCGACCGTCGCCGACGCGCTCGCCAGCAAGCCGGGCGGCCTGCCCGAGCTGGTGCACGTGCACCCGACCGAGACGGTCCGCGACGCGATCGACTACATGCGGGAGTACGGCGTCTCCCAGCTCCCCGTGCTGAAGGCCGAGCCGCCCGTGGTGACCGGCGAGGTGGCCGGCTCGATCGCCGAGAAGGACCTGCTCGACGCGCTCTTCACCGGCCAGGCGCACCTGCACGACACCATCGAGCGGCACATGGCCGAGCCGCTGCCGATGATCGGCGGCGGCCAGCCGGTGAGCGAGGCGGTGGGCCTGCTGGAGAAGTCCGACGCGGCCCTCGTCCTGGTCGACGGCAAGCCCAAGGGCGTGCTCACCCGCCAGGACCTGCTCGCCCACCTCGGCGCCCGCTGACCCGACGACGACGCAGGGCCCGCTCCGGGATCGGAGCGGGCCCTGTTCCGTGCGGCAGGGCGGTGGATCCTCACACCGCCCGGGTGTAGCGGAGCTGGGGGACCAGGGCGGTGCCGATGTGCTCGTCGCGGCGCTCGCCGGTGGGCGTCCAGCCGCCGCGCTCGTAGAAGGTGCGGGCGGGGTGGTTGCGCTCCAGCACCCACAGCACCGCCCGGGACCAGCCGCGGGCCCGCATCGCGGCCAGGGCGTCGACCATCAGCGCCCGCCCGGTGCCCCGGCCCCGCTCGGCCGGCTCCAGGTGGATGGCGTTGAGCAGCCCGGTCGCCGGGTCGCCCGCGTCGTCCGGACCCAGATAGCTGAAGCCGACCAGCCGGCCGTTCCGCTCGGCGACCGTCATCCGGTGCTCGTCGCGTTCCCAGGTCCACCGTTCCCGCCAGTACGCCCCCATCGCCTCGGGGCTCGGGTCGGCCAGCGCCTGCGCCGGCAGGAACGACGAGTACGCGGCCACCCGGGACCGCTGGTGCAGGGCACCGACCGGCAGCAGGTCGTCGACGGTGGCGGGACGCAGCGTGACGGTCACCGGGCCGAGGCTACCCGGCGGGGCGGGACGGGCACGGTCGTCAGGTCCTCGGCGATCACCAGCTCGCCGGTGAAGTGTTCGCGGGCCTCGTCGTGGAAGCGGCGGGGGTCGGCGTACCGCTGGGAGAAGTGGGTGAGCAGGAGGGTGCGTACCCCCGACTCGGTCGCCACCCGCGCGGCCTGCGCCGCGGTGAGGTGGCCGACCTCGGCGGCCAGGGCGGCCTCCGAGGAGAGGAACGTCGACTCGATGACCAGCAGGTCGGCGTGCTCGGCGAGGGCGTACACGCCGTCGCAGAGGCCGGTGTCCATCACGAAGGCGAACCGCTGGCCGGGTCGGGTCACGCTCACCTCGTCGCGGGTGACGCGACGCCCGTCGAGGTCGAGGTGGCCGACGCGGAGCAGCTCCCCGACCGCCGGACCGGCGATCCCGTACGCGGCCAGCTTCTCCGGCAGCATCCGGCAGCCGTCCGGCTCGACGAGCCGGTAGCCGTACGTCTCGATCGGGTGCCGCAACCGGCGGGCCTCCAGCGTGCCGACGCCCAGGATGATCCGCTGGCCGTCCGCGTCGATCGGCTCGACGCGCAGCTCGGCGGTCTCGTGGAAGGAACTGGCGTGCCGCAGCCGGGCGAAGTATTCGGCACCACCGGCCGGGAAGTGCACGGCCACCGGGTGCGGCACCCGGTCCAGGGAGAGCCGCTGGATGGTGCCGGGCAGGCCGAGGCAGTGGTCGCCGTGGAAGTGGGTGACGCAGATCCGGGTCAGGTCGGTCGCGGTGACCCCGGTGTGCAGCAGCTGCCGCTGGCTGCCCTCGCCGGGGTCGAAGAGGATGACCTCGTCGTCCCACCGCAGGACGTAACCGTTGTGGTTGCGCACCCGGGTCGGCGTCTGGCTGGCCGTCCCGAGCACCACCAGTTCCCGCATCGACACGCTGGTCCCGTTCGCAGAAAGGGTCGACCCCCGGGGCGCTCCGCGCTGACGCACGGGCCGACTGGACTGGGTCGGCGCCCCGGGGGTCGGGTGGCTGCCTGGTATTCGCCGCACCGCTGCCACACGGTCTCGACGTTTACAGCTGTGCCCGCCTCGCGGCGGACGAGATTTCACTGTCGAGGACAGCGGCTAGCGGACAGCCACCTCACGAGTCCGATTGCTATACAAGTCTGGACCACCTCCCTTCACGTGTACCGCCACGCTATCCACTTCTCCGGGGCGGCGGCAACGGATTTCTGATCACAGACGGGCCGGGAATACCGGCGGGTCAGCCGATGCCGATCGGGCCTTCGCGCGGGCCCTCCTCGGACGCCGGCTGGACGGCCAGCGACGGGAAGTCGGCCAGGTCGCCCTCCGGCTCGGCGTCCCACTCGGGGAAGACCAGGTCGCTCTGGAGATAGAGGCAGAGCAGTTGGGTGAGGTGGCGCAGCCCGTCCAGGTGGGTGCGCTCGTGGCCGTGGGTGGCGTCCACGCCGAAGCCGAGCAGCGCCACCCGGGCGTGCGCGCCCGCCTCGACCGCCGCCGCGACGTCCGAGCGGTAGTACTCGAAGACGTCCCGGACCAGGTCGACGTCGTGCTCCCGGGCGATCGACGCCAGGTTGCGGGTCAGGTGGTAGTCGAACGGGCCGACCCCGTCACCCATCGCGAGGGTGGCCGCATCCTCCCGGGACTGCTGGCCGGGGGCGACCACGGCGGCGTCCACCGAGACGATCTCCGCGACGTCGGGGTCGAGGCCGTGGCTGGCGCCGTGGCCGATCTCCTCGGTGACGGTGACCAGCAGGTGCGCGGTGACCGCCGGGGTGACGCCTGCGTCGACCAGCGCCTTGAACGCGGTGAGCACGGCGGCCACGCCCGCCTTGTCGTCCAGGTGGCGCGACTTCACGAAGCCGCTGGTGGTGACCGTCGGGTTGGGCAGGAACGCCACGAAGTCGCCCGCGTCGACGCCGAGCGCGCGCAGGCCGGCGACGTCCTCGACCGGCTCGTCGACCCGTACCTCGACGTGCTGCCAGCCGACGCCCTGGAGGTCGACGTCGTCGTTGTAGCGGTGCCCGCTGGCCTTGAGCGGCAGCACCTGGCCGGTGATCACCCGGTCCAGGTCGTCGGTGAAGATCCGCACGTGGGCGCCCTCGGCGAAGCGGGCGCTGTGCGTACCGATCGTCTTCAGCTCCAGCCGACCGTTCTCCTTGAGCCGCTTCACCATCCCGCCGATGGTGTCGGTGTGCACCACGATCGCCCGGTCCGCACCGGTCTGTCGGGGGCCGGGCAGGCAGGCGCTCAGCGCGCCGCGCCGGGTCAGCGTGGAGGAGATGCCGAGCGCCGAGAGCCGTTCGCCGACGTACTGCTGGACGTGGTCGGTACGCCCCGACGGGCTGGGGATCTCCAGCAGCTCCACCAGCACCTGACGCAGGTAGTCGAGGTCGAGTTCCAGCGGCCGGGGGCTCACGCGGCACCTGCCGCGCCGGCCGGCGACCAGAGCCGCTGCGGCGCCCGGGTGCCGGGGAAGAGCAGGTCCACGAAGCGCTCGGCGGTGGGCTGCGGCTCGTGGTTGGCGAGCCCGGGCCGCTCGTTCGCCTCGATGAAGACGTGCTCCGGCCGGTCGGCGGCGGGGACCAGCAGGTCCAGCCCGGTGACCGGGACGTCCAGCGCCCGGCTGGCCGCCACGCACGCCTCGGCGATGACCGGGTGCAGCTCGGCGGTCACGTCGTGGATGGTGCCGCCGGTGTGCAGGTTCGCGGTTCGGCGTACGGCCAGCACCTGGCCCTCGGCGAGGATGTCGTGCATCCGGTGCCCGGCCTCCGCGACCACCTCGCGGGTCATGTCGTCGATCGGGATGCGCGACTCCCCGCCGGTGGCGGCGGCCCGGCGCCGGCTCTGCCGTTCGATCAGCTCGGTGATGTCGTGCACCCCGTCCCCGGTGATCTGCGCGGGGCGGCGGACGGCGGCGGCGACCACCTCGTGGTCGATGACGACCACCCGGAGGTCCTCCCCGGCGCGCAGCTCCTCGATCAGCACGTCCGGGCAGAACCGGCGGGCCAGCTCCACGGCGGCGGTCAGCGCCTCGGCGGTGCGGACGCCGACGGTGATGCCGTTGCCCTGCTCGCCCCGGGCCGGCTTGACCACCACCGGGCCGACGTCCTCGAGGAAGGCGAGGTCGTCCGGCTCGCCGGTCGCGGTCCGGCCGCGCGGCACCGAGAGGCCGGCCTCGGTGAGGATCCGGCGGGTGACCCGCTTGTCGTCGCAGCGGCTCATCGCCACCGCCGAGGTCAGCTCCGACAGCGACTCGCGGGTGTGCACCGTCCGGCCGCCGTTGGTCAGCCGCAGCTCACCCCAGCGCGGGTCGGTGACCTCCACCCGGATGCCACGCCGCATCGCCTCGTCCGCGATGATCTTCGCGTACGGGTTCAGCTCGTCGTATCCCTCGGGGGTGGCCGGCAGGAAGAGCCGTTCGTTGATCGGGTTCTTCCGCTTCACGCAGAGCGTGCCGGTGCGGTGGAAGCCGAGCCGCTCGTAGAGGCGGATCGCGCCGGAGTTCTCGGCCAGCACGGAGAGGTCCACGAACGCGCGGCCCCGCTCGTCGAGCCGGTCCGCCAGCTCCGACAGCAGCGCCTGCCCGGTGCCGGGCGGGGCGGTGTTGAAGTCGACGGTCAGGCACCAGAGGCTCGCCCCGTTCTCCGGGTCGGCGAAGACCGCCACGTGGTCGACGCCGGTGATGGTGCCGACGATCTCGCCGGTGGTGGCCTCGGCGACCAGGTGCAGGAAGCGGTCGGTGCCGGCGTTGTCGACCAGCACCTCCACCGGGGCGGTGACCATGCCGTTGCGGGCGTAGATCCGGTTCACCGCGTCGGCGTCCTCGGCGTCCCGCAGCGGGCGGACGGTCAGCCCGGGGACCTCGGCGCTCTCGGTGGCGGGCGGTCGCTGCCCGCCCAGCGGCAGCCGGTAGGTCAGCGACGGGTCGATGAACAGCTCGTCGGGCAGCCGGGAGACCAGCACGTGCGGGTCGCGCAGATAGATGCAGATGTCCCGGGCGCCGGCCGCCTCGGAGCGCAGCACGTGCGCGACCGCCACCTGCTCGGTGAAGGTCTGCCCGAAGACCAGGCGGCCCCAGCCGCAGTCCAGCACCACGCCGCCGTCGTCGGCGGGACGGGTGCTGGGCTCGGGGGTGCCCGGGGCGACCGGGTCACCGCCCGGGCCGACCCGTTCCCGGCGCCGGCCGAGCACCCGTTCCCGGTCCGTACGGGCCGCGCCGGTGGCGAGGGTGTCCGTCACGGTCAGGCGATTCCGTGGCTCTGGAGCCACATTTCCAGGAGTCCCAGTTGCCACAGCTTGTTTCCGTTCAACGGGGTGAGTTCGGCGTTCGGGTCGGCGAGCAGCGCGTCGACGTAGTCGGCGCGGAACAGGCCGCGCCGGCGCGCCTCGGGCGCGGTGAGCGCGTCCTGCACCCGGTCGAGGAGCTTGCCCTCCAGGTGGGTGAGGCCGGGCACCGGGAAGTAGCCCTTCGGCCGGTCGATGACCTCGTGCGGGAGGACCCGACGGCCGATCTCCTTGAGCACGCCCTTGCCGCCCTGGGCCAGCTTCAGCTCCGGCGGGCAGCTCGCCGCCAGCTCCACGAACTCGTGGTCGAGGAACGGCACCCGGGCCTCCAGCCCGTGCGCCATGGTCATGTTGTCGACCCGCTTCACCGGGTCGTCGGTCAGCATGACCTGGGTGTCGATCCGCAGGCCGGCGTCGACCGCGGTCTGCGCGCCCGGCCGGGCGAGGTGGGTGGCGACGAACTCCCGGGCCGGGTCGCCGTCGGCCAGCCACGCCGGGTCGAGCACCCGGGCCAGGCCGGCCGCGTCCCGGTCGAAGAAGGCCTTCGCGTACGTCTGGAGCGCCTGCTCCCGATCCACCCCGGCGAGCGGGGGGTACCAGTGGTAGCCGCCCAGGATCTCGTCCGCGCCCTGGCCGGACTGGACCACCTTGACGTGCCGGGCGACCTCCTGGCTCAGCAGCCAGAAGGCGACGCAGTCGTGGCTGACCATCGGCTCGCTCATGGCCGCCACGGCGGCCTCCAGCGGCGGCAGCAGGTCGCCGGTGGGCACCTTGATCTGGTGGTGGTCGGTGCCGAAGGTCTTCGCGACCAGGTCGGAGTAGACGAACTCGTCGCCCTCCCGGCCGCCGACCGCGTCGAAGCCGATGGAGAAGGTGGCGAGTCCCGCCTGCCCCTCCCCGGCGAGCAGCGCGACCACCAGGCTGGAGTCGAGGCCGCCGGAGAGCAGCACGCCGACCGGCACGTCGGCGACCATCCGGCGGCGTACCGCCGTGGTCAGCGACTCCAGCAGGGCGTCCTGCCAGTCGCGCTCGGACCAGCCGGCCCGCTCGGCGGAGCGGGTGAAGGCGGGATCCCAGTAGACCCGCTCGCGGGTGGAGCCGTCGGCCTCGTAGACCCGGACGGTGGCCGGGGGAAGCTTGGCGACGCCGCGCAGGATGGTCCGCGGCGGCGGCACGATGCTGTGGAAGCTGAGGTAGTGGGCGAGCGCCACCGGGTCGATGCTCGTGTCGATCCCGCCGCCGGCCAGCAGCGCCGGCAGGGTGGAGGCGAAGCGCACCACGCCGGGGGTCTCGGCGACGTAGAGCGGCTTGATGCCGAGCCGGTCCCGGGCCAGCACCAGGCGGCCGGTGTCCCGCTCGCTGATCGCCACGGCGAACATCCCGATCAGGTGGTCGACGAAGTCGAGCCCCCACTCGGAGTACGCCTTCACGACGACCTCGCTGTCGCCGGAGGAGAAGAAGCGGTGCCCCTTGGCCTGCAACTCGGCGCGCAGCTCGCGGTAGTTGTAGATGCAGCCGTTGAAGACCCCGGTCAGCCCCGCCGCGGCGTCGACCAGTGGTTGCCCGCTCGCCGCCGACAGGTCGATGATCTTCAGCCGACGGTGCCCGAGGGCCGTCGGCCCCTGGGACCAGACCCCACTGTCGTCGGGCCCCCGGTCACTCATCGTGGCCGCCATCCGCTCCACCGCCGACACGTCGGCGCGTGAGCCGTCCCGACGGAACTCTCCCGCAAGTCCGCACATGCGAGGCAATGCTGCCAGAGCTTGTTGCTGTTCGCCCGTTGAGATGATGTCGCGGGCAGGGTGTGATTGCTAAGATGCGCGCCGTCATTTCCGGGACGGACGATCGGGTCGGCCGGGGACAGTTTCCGGCAACGCTCCGTCGCCGGTTTCGGCCGCCTCCGTGCCGGTGCCCGAAAAGGCCCGGGCCCGCGGTGTGACAAACACCGCAGGCCCGGAAACGGACGTCAGGTCGATCATCCGGCGGTACGCGCCATGCCGACCGGTCAGCTCAGCACCTCGGGGTCGTGGTTGCGGCACACCGGGACGGGGTCGTCGGACGCCGGCCGCCGTGCCACACTGCTCGCCATGCTGAGCTGGCTGAACACCCGGTGGGGAACTCTCACCTACCTCGTCGGCCTGGTGATCTGCGCCGGACTCGGCGGTCTCCTGTTCGGGTTCGACCACGGAATTCTGCTCGGAGCCGCAGCCCTCAACCTGGCGCTGGGCGTGGTCGCGGCGATCGGCCTGGTCAGGACCATCCGGAAGGGCCCGGCCGCGAACGAGGGTGGCGACCCGGAACCCGCGCCCGACTGGCTCTCCATGGGCGAGATCGAGGTACGCGTCCCCGGGAGGCGCCAACGCTATCTCGCCCGATTCGCGGCCGGTGCGCCGGCCGTCGACGGAATGAGTCGTGAGGAGCGGCGGATCGCGGCGACGCTGAGGTTTCTCGGCATGCCCGAGGCGACGGTCGTGAAGCTCGACAGGGGAGCCGACGGCACCGGCGAGGTGCCTGGCCGTCAGATCGTCGAGATCCCGGCACTGGCGATCCGGGACGCGGCCAGGTTCCCCGGCCGTGGCCGCAGTCCGTGGGGCCGGTAGCGAACGGATTGCGGCCAGCGCCGCAGCGGGTTGAACAGCGGCAAGGCCACCGGTCAGAAGCCGGTGGCCTTGCCGTCAGCAGTGTCGAGCGGCTCGGCCGCCGACGGGTCAGGCCGTCCTGGCCACGCCCACCGGGCAGCTCAGCCCGTTGGGGCCGTGGTTGCAGTAGCCGTTCGGGTTCTTCGTCGGCGCCAGGTACTGCTGGTGGTAGTCCTCGGCGAAGTAGTAGTCGCCGAGCGGGGCGATCTCCGTGGTGATCTCACCCTTGCCGGCCTGCGCCACGATCGGCGCGAACGCGTCCCGGGACGCCTGCGCCGTGGCGCGCTGCTCCTCGGTGGTGGTGTAGATCGCCGACCGGTACTGGGTGCCCACGTCGTTGCCCTGGCGCATGCCCTGGGTCGGGTCGTGGTTCTCCCAGAAGACCTTCAGCAGGTCCTCGTAGCTGATCTTCGCGGGGTCGTAGACCACCTGGACGACCTCGGCGTGCCCGGTCATCCCCGAGCAGACCTCCTCGTACGTCGGGTTCGGGGTGCTGCCACCCGCGTAACCCGCCGACGTGGTGAGCACGCCCGGGAGGGTCCAGAACAGCCGCTCGGCGCCCCAGAAACAGCCCATCCCGAAGACCGCGACCTGCGCGCCCTCGGGGAAGGGGCCCTTCAGCGAGGACGGCAGCACCTCGTGCCGGTCGCTGACCGGCATCGGCAGCGGCCGGCCCGGCAGGGCCTGGTCGGGGGTGGGCAGCTCGGCCTTCATACGGCGAAGGAACACGGTGGGACTCCTCTCGTACCTCTCCCCGCGTGCAACGCCGCCGGGCCCCACTTCCTTACCCGCTCCGTCGCCGATCACCGGTGGGCGGGTCAGGACCCGGCCACGATGATGATGACGAGCAGGATGAACAACGCGAGCGGGATGGCCAGCCCGATGATGGTCATCGGTCGCATGAGCAGCCCCGGCCCCGGATCCATCGGGCGCTGCTGGCGGGTCGGCGTCGGCGGTGCCAGGTTGCGCACCTTGCGGCTGACGATCAGGTTCCAGAGCACCGTGAACGGCGTGACCACGAACGAGATGTAGCCCCACCAGCCCTGCACCAGGGTCTTGGCGGTCATCTCCCGGAACGTCGCCAGCCCGCAGTCCCGGCAGTACGGGCCCGGCATGCTCAGGAACCGCATGATCACCAGCATCCCCTGGTGACCCCGGAAGGTGGTCTGGACGGCAGGAACGCTGCCGCAGAACCGGCACTGGAGCTGCGGCCCGAAGGCCGCCTGCGTCCCGGGCTGCCCGGCGGGATACGCCTGGCCCGGATACACCTGCTGCCCCGGATACGTCTGCTGGGCCGGATAGCCCTGCTGGGTCGGGTATGCCTGCTGGGTCGGCTGGCCGGCATGTCCGGGCTGGCCGGCGTACGCGCCGGGGGGTGGCGGTCCCGGCTGCGGCGAGGGGTGGCCCGGGGAGTAGCTCGGCGGCTGCTGGCCGGGCGGCGGGGGATAGGCGGGGGCTGCCGGGTACTGCGGGTAGGACATGACTCACCTGGGGGTTCGGTCCGAACAGGGCGGGTCATGCTACTGCGGGGTGATTCCGCCCCGCTGTCCCTTCTCCCGCGCCCGCCCTCAGATCAGGGCGGCGGCGATCCGGTCGGCGTACGCCTGCGCCTCGGCGTCGTCGTCGTAGCGGTGGCGGGGCCAGAAGAAGCCGCGCAGGCCGTCGCCCTTGGTCCGCGGCACCACGTGGGTGTGCAGGTGCGGGACGGACTGCGACACCTTGTTGTTCATCGCCACGAACGTCCCACCGGCCCCCAGGGCGCTCTCCACCGCCACCGCGAGCCGCTGGACCAGGGCGAAGTAGCCGGGCAGCGCGTCGGCCGGCAGGTCGGTCAGGGCGATCAGGTGGGTGCGGGGCACGACCAGCACGTGCCCCTTGAACACCGGCCGGGTGTCCAGGAACGCCACCCCGTTCGGCTCGTCGACGACGGTGAAGGCCGGCACCTCGCCCGCCACGATCCCGCAGAACACGCACCCGCTCATCGATGCAGGCTAGCCGCCGTGCGGTGCGCCCGCCGGGCAGCGATCCGGTCGGCCGCCCCGGCCAGGCGGGACGGCAGGGGTGCGGGCGAGGTCACCGGACCAGTATGGCCCGCCACCCCGACAGGGCGGCCGGTGTGACCCGCGCCCGGGTTCCGGTCAGGGCCGGACCGGGGCGGACTAACGTCTCGGGAATGAGTCACGGCTTCGAGACGCTCGCGATCCACGCCGGCCAGGACCCTGAGAGCCGCACCGGCGCGGTGATCCCACCGATCTACCAGACCAGCACCTACGCCCAGGACGCCGTCGGCGCGCCCCGGCAGGGCTACGAGTACAGCCGTTCCGGCAACCCCACCCGGGACGCGCTCCAGGAGTGCCTGGCCGCGCTGGAGGGCGGACTGGTCGGGCTCGCCTTCGCCAGCGGCCTGGCCGCCGAGGACACCCTGCTGCGTACCGTCTGCAAGCCGGGTGACCACGTGGTGATCCCGGACGACGCGTACGGCGGCACGTACCGGCTCTTCGCGAAGGTCGCCGAGCGGTGGGGGCTGGCGTACACGCCGGCCAAGGTCTCCGACCCGGACGCCGTACGGGCCGCGATCCGTCCCGGCAGCACGAAGATCGTCTGGGTGGAGACGCCGACCAACCCGCTGCTCGGCATCGCCGACATCGCCGCCCTGGCCGGTGTCGCGCACGACGCCGGCGCCCTGCTCGTGGTCGACAACACCTTCGCCTCGCCCTACCTCCAGCAGCCGATCGCGCACGGCGCCGACGTGGTGGTCCACTCCACCACCAAGTACGTCGGCGGGCACTCCGACGTGGTCGGTGGCGCGCTGATCGCCGCGAACACCGGGCTCGGTGACGAACTGCGCTACCACCAGAACGCGATGGGCGCCGTCAACGGACCCTTCGACGCCTGGCTCACCCTGCGCGGCATCAAGACCCTCGGCGTACGGATGGACCGGCACTGCGACAACGCCGAGCGGATCGCCGCCTATCTGGACGGGCACGCCAAGGTCGCCCAGGTCATCTACCCGGGTCTGCCGTCGCACCCGGGGCACGAGGTGGCCGCCAAGCAGATGCGGCGCTTCGGCGGCATGATCTCGTTCCGCGCCGCCGGCGGTGAGGAGCACGCGGTCGAGATCTGCAACCGGGCCCGGCTCTTCGTGCTCGCCGAGTCGCTGGGCGGGGTGGAGTCGCTGATCGAGCACCCGGGCCGGATGACACACGCAAGTGCTGCCGGCTCGCCGCTTGAAGTTCCCGGCGATCTCGTGCGACTGTCTGTCGGCATCGAGACGGTCGACGACCTGCTCGCCGATCTGGAGCAGGCGCTGGGCTGACCGCACGCTGGGGGAGGATGGCCGTGCAGGACATCATGCCGACCTGGGTGGGGGCGACTGCGAAGCAGATCGCCCGGGGCGTACGCCGGGGCGACGTCTCCGCCACCCAGGTCGTGGCCGACCACCTGGAGCACATCGCCCGGGTCGACGCCGGCCTCGCCGCGTTCCGCGCGGTCCGTGGCGGTGAGGCGATCACCGAGGCGGAGAAGGTCGACGAGCAGGAGGACCTGGCCAACCTTCCCCTGGCCGGCGTGCCGATCGCGGTCAAGGAGAACACCGCCGTCGCCGGGCTGCCCACCTGGAACGGCTCCGCCGCCGTGCGTACGCCGGTGGCGGAGGCCGACCACGAGGTGGTCCGGCGGCTGCGCGGCGCGGGCGCGGTGATCCTCGGGGTGACCCGGATGCCGGAACTCGGCCTCTGGGCGCTCACCGATGACGAGACCGGCGTGACCCGCAACCCGTGGGACTCCCGGCGTACCCCCGGAGGCTCCTCCGGCGGCGCGGCCGCCGCGGTGGCCGCCGGCCTGGTGCCGATGGCCCACGGCAACGACGGACTCGGCTCCATCCGCATCCCGGCCGCCTGTTGCGGCCTGGTCGGGCTCAAGCCGGGCCGGGGCGTGGTCCCCTGCCAGCTCGGCGCGGAGGACTGGTTCGGCCTCACCGAGCACGGCGTGCTGACCGGCACCGTCGCGGACGCGGTGGTCGGCTTCTCGGTGCTCGCCGGCCGCCGTCCGGACCGGTTGGCGCCGCCGCCGCGACTGCGGGTCGGTGTCTCGCTGCGGTCGCCGGTGCGCGGCGTCTCGCCGGACGCGCCGAACCGGGACGCGGTCGCCGCGGCCGGGCGGCTGCTCGCCGCCGCCGGGCACGACACCGTCCCGGCCGACCCGGTCTATCCGACCCGGCTGGGGCTCCAGGGCATCGCCACCTGGTTCGCCGCGGCCGCCGCCGACGTGCAGGCCGCCGGGCTGGCCCGGCGCGACCTCCAGCGGCGCAGCCGCCGGCACGTCGCGCTGGGCGAGTGGGCGCAGCGCCGGGGGTACGTCCGCGAGGCCGACCGGGCCGCCTGGCGCGAGCGGTCGGTGAACTTCTTCGCCGACCACTCGGTCGACCTGCTGCTCACCCCGGCACTCGCCGGGCCGCCGCCGGAGGCCGCCGGTTGGTCCGGCCGGTCCTGGGCGGCGAACATGGCGGCCAACATCCGGTACGCCCCGTACGCCGCGCCGTGGAACATCGCCGGGCTGCCCGCGATCGTGGTGCCGGTCGGCCGGCGCCCGGACGGGCTGCCCGTCGCCGTGCAGTTGGTCGGCCCGCCCGGGTCCGAGCTGCTGCTGCTCGGCGTCGCCGGTCAGTTCGAGATGCAGGCCCCCTGGCAGCGGCACGCCCCCGGTTACCCCCGGGTCGTCGGAACGGGGTCACCGGCCACCGCATGATCGTCCAGCGTGTGCGCACCTGCCGCGCACACGAGGACCGAATGCGCCCGGTCGCCCCGGGCCGGTCTGGGCGGTCGGGCGGCCGACCCTCCCCCCGCAGCCGGTGACCGCCCCGTCGCCGCAGGTGCCGACCGTTCCGACCGTGGCGTCGCCGCCGACCACGGGTGGGTCGGATGGCACGATCGGGGCATGACGGAACTGGTCGGTCTCGCCGACGTACGGGCTGCGCGGGAACTCCTCGCCGGGGTCACGCGTACCACCCCGCTGGAGCCCTCCCGGCCGCTGAGCGCGGCGCTCGGCGGTCCCACCTGGCTGAAGTGCGAGAACCTGCAGCGCGCGGGGT
This sequence comes from Micromonospora sp. CCTCC AA 2012012, assembly GCF_040499845.1. Taxonomy (NCBI): domain Bacteria; kingdom Bacillati; phylum Actinomycetota; class Actinomycetes; order Micromonosporales; family Micromonosporaceae; genus Micromonospora; species Micromonospora mangrovi. Next base: position 4,289,099 of record NZ_CP159342.1, on the reverse strand, counting down.
CCTACAAGGTACGCGGCGCGTACGTGCGGATCTCCCGGCTCTCCGACTCGGAGCGCGAGCGGGGCGTGGTGGCGGCCAGCGCCGGCAACCACGCCCAGGGCGTGGCGCTCGCCGCCGGCCTGGTCGGCACGCACGCCACCGTCTTCATGCCGGTGAACGCACCGCTGCCGAAGGTGGCCGCCACCAAGGGGTACGGCGCGCAGGTCGAGCTGGTCGGCAACACCGTCGACGAGTCGCTCGTCGCCGCGCAGACCTTCGCCGAGCGCACCGGGGCGGTGCTGATCCACCCGTTCGACCACCGGGACGTCATCGCCGGGCAGGGCACCGTGGCGCTGGAGATCCTCGAACAGTGCCCGGACGTCAAGACCATCGTCACCGGGGTCGGTGGAGGTGGCCTGATCTCCGGTATGGCGGTGGTGGCCAAGGCGTTGCGCCCGGACGTACGCGTGATCGGGGTGCAGGCGGCGAGCGCCGCCGCCTTCCCGCCCTCGCTGCGGGCCGGCGAGCCGGTCCGCCTGCCCGCCTTCGCCACGATCGCCGACGGCATCGCCGTCGGCCGGCCGGGCGAGCTGACCTTCACCCACGTCCGCAAGCTGGTCGACGAGATCGTCACCGTCTCCGAGGAGGACATCTCCCGGGCGCTGCTGATGCTGCTGGAGCGCGGCAAGCAGGTGGTGGAGCCGGCGGGCGCGGTGGGGGTGGCCGCGCTGCTGGCCGGCGTGATCGAGGTGGAGGCGCCGGTGGTCGCGGTGCTCTCCGGCGGCAACATCGACCCGCTGCTGATGCTGCGGGTGATCGAGCACGGTCTCGCGGCGGCCGGCCGCTACCTGCGGGTGACCGTGCGCTGCTCGGACCGGCCGGGGCAGCTCGCCTCGCTGCTCGGCGAGATCGCCGAGCACCGGGCCAACGTGGTGGACGTGGAGCACCAGCGGGCCAACCCGCACCTGCGCCTCGGCGAGGTGGAGGTGGCGCTGTCGGTGGAGACCCGGGGCGTGGAGCACTCCGACACGTTGATCAGCGCGCTGCGGGCCAGCGGTTACCAGGTGGTCTTCGCCGGCGAGGGCTGAGCCGTCGCCGCGCCTCCCGGGGCCGCAACGGCGTCCGCCCCGACCGTCGGACGGTCGGGGCGGACGATGCAGCAGTCGGGTCCGACCGGCCTGTCAGCCCCGGTCGGGGTCGAACCCGGGCCTGCCCGGCGCGGGTCCGGATCCGGCGGTCAGCCGGAGAAGGGCTCGAACTTGACCACGGTCACCTTGATGTCGGCGCCGCTGGGGGCCGTGTAGGTGCAGGTCTGGCCGGCGCGGCCACCGAGGATCGCCTTGCCGAGCGCGGACTCGGGGCTGTAGACCGTCAGGTCGGTGGTGGAGGCGATCTCGCGGGAGCCGAGCAGGAAGGTCTCGGTGTCGTCGGTGTCGTCGTCGAAGTAGATCGTCACGACCATGCCGGGCGACACCACGTCGGCGGTCGGCGCCTCGCCGACCTTGGCCGTGCGGAGCAGCTCCTTGAGGTAGAGGATGCGCCCCTCGGCCTTGCCCTGCTCCTCGCGGGCCGCGTGGTAGCCGCCGTTCTCCCGCAGGTCGCCCTCCTCGCGCCGGGCGTTGATCTCGGCGGCGATGACCGGCCGGTTCGCGATCAGCTCGTCGAGCTCGCCCTGCAGGCGGTCGTACGCGTCCTGGGACAGCCAGGTGGCGGGCGCCTCGTTGTCATTGGTGGACACAGGCGTTCTCCTCGGTTGTGCGGGCTGGCTGACAGGTGAACCACCAAGCTACCAGTGCAGGGCATCCCGGGGTGTCGCCGTTCACCCGGGGTGCCGGCCGGCCTACCGGGTGTGGTGCGAGTCTGCGCAGCTCAGCGGGGGTGCGGGGTCAGGCCGCCGGCCGACAGCGCAGCACCTCGCCGATGAACGGCCGGGCCGTGGTGGCCAGCCGGTGCTCGGTGGTGACCTGCTGCTCGCCGGGTCGGGCGGTGACGGTGACCTCCTCGTGGCCCACCTCGGCGCCGTCGTGGGAGCGGGCCCGCAGCAGGCACGTCGCCGAGCCCCCGGCCGGCACCCGGACCCGGAACTGGATCACGATCTGCGCGTCGGTCACCTCCGTGTAGGTGATCACCTCGGCGTTGTACGTGGGGTCGCCGTACTGGCTGTAGAGCTTGGTCGCCATCAGGCCGAGCAGCGCGAGCAGCACCGCCACCACCAGCACCAGCAGCACCGGGCGGCGGCGCCCGGGTTCGCGGCGGCGACCGTAGCGGCCGGGTGGGAAGACCGGCGCGCCCGGCGGGATTGTGGCGTGCGTCTCGGTCACCGGCGGGTATCTCCTGGCGTGGTTGTCGGGGGCATCGGCAAGAATGGCAGAGTCCATCTTCCCAGCCCGGCGCTGAGCCAAGGATGACAGGTCGACGGTGACGTCGACCAGCCACTCCGACGGCATCGCCCGGGTTGCGGGGGAGATACCGGCAGGTCAGCCGGTCGGCCCGGGGTCGGGCCGCCGGCGGACACAGACGAGGAGTGCCGAAGGTGGCAGAGCAGCTGCGTCTCATGGCCGTGCACGCCCATCCCGACGACGAGTCGAGCAAGGGCGCCGCCACCATGGCGAAATACGTCGCCGAAGGGGTCGACGTCCTGGTCGTGACCTGCACCGGCGGCGAGCGGGGCAGCGTGCTCAACCCCAAGATGGACCGGCCCGACGTCTGGGCCAACATCGGCGAGATCCGCCGCGCGGAGATGGACGCCGCCCGGGCGATCCTCGGCGTCGACCAGGCCTGGCTCGGCTTCGTCGACTCGGGCCTGCCCGAGGGCGACCCGCTGCCGCCGCTGCCGGAGGGCTGCTTCGCCCTGCAGGACGTCGAGGTGGCCGCGGCCCCGCTGGTGCGGCTGATGCGCAAGTTCCGTCCGCACGTCGTCACCACGTACGACGAGGAGGGCGGCTACCCGCACCCCGATCACATCATGACCCACAAGGTGACCGTCGCCGCCTTCGAGGCCGCCGGTGACCCGGAGCGCCACCCCGAGCTGGGCGAGCCGTGGCAGCCGCTCAAGCTCTACTACGACATCGGCTTCTCCAAGGGCAAGATCACGGCGCTGCACGAGGGGATGCTCGCCGCCGGTCTCGCCTCGCCCTACGAGGACTGGCTCACCCGCTGGGAGGGCCGCCCGGACAAGGGCCCCCGGATCACCACCCGGGTCGAGTGCGCCGAATACTTCCCGGTCCGCGACGACGCGCTGCGCGCGCACGCCACCCAGATCGACCCCGACGGGTTCTGGTTCCACGTCCCGATGGAGCTCCAGCGGCGCGCCTGGCCGACCGAGGACTTCCAGCTCGCCCGCTCGCTGGTCGACAGCCCGCTGCCCGAGTCGGACCTCTTCGCCGGGGTCCGGGAGACGTGCCATGTCCGCTGACCGGCCGGCGGGCTACCCTGGTGGTCAGCCGCACTACGGAGGAACACCATGCTGACCACCGCCCAGGTGCTCGCGGAGAACAACTTCGGTGACACCCGCACGGGTGGTCTGGCCGGGCCGATGGGTCTCTTCCTCATCCTGCTGCTGGGCACCGCCACCGTCCTGCTGATCCGCAACATGAACTCCCGGCTGCGCCGGCTGCCCGACCAGTTCCCGGCCCAGACCGGTCCGACGGGGCACGGTCGGGTGGATGCGTCAGTCGTCGATCCGACAGACGGGACGGGAACGCAGGATTCACCCACGGACGCCCCCAACGGCTCCCAGCAGCGCCGAAACGGGTAGTCCACGCGTGATTCACGTTGAAGCCGGTCATCGCCCCCTGTTGCGACCACCGGCTTTGGCTTAGCCTTCCGCCGGGGGGACCAAAACTCCCCGAGCCGTGCGCGGAAGGGGGGCGCCCGATGACCATCGTCGCAGCGACCGCCCACCGTGCCCTGTCGCCGCCGCGCGGGGTGGCTCCGTGACCTCCACGCAGGACGCCCATCCGCCCCATCGGCCGGGCCACCGTGGCACTCCGGTCCGGGTGCTCCTGCTGACCATCGCCGTCGCGCTCACCGCGGCCGTCTCCGCCGTGGTCGGTCTCACCGTCCCGGCCACCCTCCCCGCCGACGACCCGCTGCCCGCGGTGGCCCGGTTCGCCATCGCCGTGGCCGCGTTCGCGGTCGCCCAGCTCGCCCGGCTCCGGTTCCGTACGGCCACCGGGATGGTGAGCATCACCTGGGGCGAGGCCGCCCTGATCGTCTGCCTCTATCTCGTGCCCGCCGGATGGCTGCCGGCCGCCGCGCTGCTCGGCGCCGGGGCGGCGTGGACCGGCATGTCACTGCTCTCCGACCGGCGACCCGCGCTGGAACTCGTACGGATCGCCGGGTCGCTGACCGCGGCCACCGCGCTCGCCGTCGTGGTGGCCCGGGCGCTCGGCCAGCCGCTGCTCGCCGCCCCCACCCCGGAACTCGCCGTGGCCCTGGCCGCCGGCTCGCTGACGTACCTCTTCGCCACCGCCTGGCTCGGCGCGGCGACCCTCGCGCTGCGACTCGGCATCCCGCCCGGGCCGCCGCTGCTCACCGCGCTCCGCGGCAAGCTGCTCATGTTCGTCGGCAACGTGGCCGTCGGCCTGCTGGTCGTCGTGCTCCTGGAGATCGACGCCCGCTGGCTGCTGCTCCTGCCGCCCCCGCTGTGGCTGCTCCAGCAGACCTACCGGCACCGGCTCCGGGCCGACCAGGAGCGGCGCACCTGGCGGGCCTTCGCGGAGGCCACCGCCGCCCTCAACCAGCTCGACGAGCGGGGCGTGGCGACCGCCGCCGCGGCCGGCGCGCTCACCCTGTTCGGCGCCGAGATGGTCGATGTGGACGTGGCCCGGGGCGACGCCCGGTGGTGGCGCTACCGGACCGACAACGGTGGGCAGGTGCGGGACCGGGAGATCGAGCGGCCCGCCGAGGCCGGCACCGCCGAGCACGAGCTGGTCCGCCCCCTCACGGTGGGCAGCACCACCGTCGGCGCGCTGCGGGTGCGGTTCCCCCGCTCGGCGCCGCCCACCGCCCGCGAGCGGGACGCCGTCGCCGCCTTCTCCGACGCCCTCGCCGCCGCGTTGCACGACGCCTCCACCCACCGTGAGCTGCGGCTGGTGACCGCGAGGTCGTCGTACGAGGCGGTGCACGACCAGCTCACCGGGCTGGTGAACCGGGCCGCCATGCTCAGCCGGGGCGACCTGGCCCTGCGGCAGCTCGCCCACGACCACCCGGTGGCGCTGCTGCTGCTCGACATCAACCAGTTCAAAGAGGTCAACGACACCCTCGGGCACGCCGCCGGCGACCAGTTGCTGCGGCTCACCGCCAACCGGCTGGGCGCGCTGGTCCGCCCCGGTGACCTGCTCGGCCGGCTCGGCGGCGACGAGTTCGCCGTGCTGCTCACCGCGGTCCCGGTGGTCGGCGACCGGGCCGCCCCCGCGGCGTACGCCCTGCGGCAGGCCCGGGAGATCGCCGAGCGGCTCGCCGCGCCGACCGAGGTGGCCGGCGTACGCATGTCGGTCGAGGTGGCCGTCGGCGTGGTGGTGGCCGACGCCGGCACCGCCGACCTGACCGAGCTGCTGCGCCGGGCCGACATCGCGATGTACCAGGCCAAGGAGGGCGGCGGCAACGTCGCCGCGTACGACAGCTCCCGCGACGACGCCAGCACCGACCAGCTCGCGCTGCTCGCGGAGCTGCGGGAGGCGCTGGCGACCGACGACCAGCTGGTGCTGGCCCTGCAACCGGCGGTCGACCTGGCGACCGGCGCCCCGACCGGGGTGGAGGCGCTGATCCGCTGGCAGCACCCGCGGCGCGGCTGGCTGGGTCCGACCGACTTCATCCGCCCGGTGGAGAACAGCGAACAACTCGGCGCCTTCACCCGCTACGTGCTGGACAAGGCGCTGGGCGTGGCGGCCGAGTGGTCCCGGGCCGGGATCGACGTGCCGATCTCGGTGAACCTCTCGGCGCGCAGCCTGCTCGACCCCCGGCTGCCCGGCGAGATCGGCGACGCGCTGCGCCGGCACCAGCTGCCGCCGCACCGGCTCGTCCTGGAGATCACCGAGACGGTGGTGATGAGCGAGCTGGAAGTGATCGACGAGGTGCTGGCGACGTTGCGCGCGATGGGGGTGCAGCTCGCCGTCGACGACTTCGGCACCGGGTTCTCGTCGCTGACCTTCCTGACCCGGATCGCCGTGGACGAGTTGAAGGTGGACCGGTCCTTCGTGATCCGGATGGCCGACTCGCCGGAGGCGGCGGCGATCGTCCGGACCACCGTGGGGCTCGCCCACGAGTTGGGGCTGCGGGTGGTGGCCGAGGGGGTGGAGACCGCCGAGCAGCGGACCGCCCTGGCCGAACTGGGCTGCACGGCGGCCCAGGGCTACCACTTCTTCAAGCCGATGCCGGCGGACAAGATCGGCGCGGTGCTCGGCTCGCTGCTCGACACCGCCCAGGGGAACGTCTTCCCGCTGCGCGCCGACGGCGCCTCCTGACCGCCCGGCCCGGCTGTCGTCCAGCCGGACCGGACGGTAGGGCGCGGGTCAGCCGCGGGGGACGACCTCACCGACGACCGCGGGCAGGGCCGCCCAGTCGGCCGAGGCGACGCTGGCGTGGGCCGCGGCGAGCTGGGTGAGCCGGGCCCGGGCGGCGTCCGCGTCGGTGCCCACCGCGGGCGGGACGTTCTGCGCGTCGGTCATCACCAGCAGGTAGTGATGGATGTCGTACCAGGAGGTGTCGATGCCGCCGGTGACGTAGGCGGTGGCGTCGCCGTCGAAGAGGACGAACCACGGTCGCAGGGCGGGGTCCGCGTACCGGGTGCGCGGATCGCCGGCCTGGGCGCGGTGCACGGCGGGGAACGCCTGCGCGCGGGACAGCGTGCCGGCCGCCGCCAGGCCGGCCAGGTGGCGGGCGTACTCGA